>NZ_JBNDLF010000002.1:0-565021 GCF_050435945.1 Variovorax sp. PvP013 | reverse complement strand
ATCTACGTGGGCTACCACGTGGTGTGGACGGTCACGCCCGCGCTGCACACGCCGCTCATGGCGGTGACCAACGCCATCTCGGCCATCGTCATCGTGGGGGCCATGCTGGCCGCGGCGCTGACGGTCACGCCCCTGGGCAAGACCATGGGGGTGCTGGCCGTGGCGCTGGCGGCGGTCAACGTCTTCGGCGGCTTCCTGGTCACGCGCCGGATGCTGGAGATGTTCCGGAAGAAGGAGCGCAAGGCGCCCGCCGCGTCCGGCCCCGCTTCCACTGCCGCCAAGGGAGACGCCAAGTGAGCATGAACGTCGTCACGCTGCTCTACCTGGTGGCCAGCGTCTGCTTCATCCAGGCGCTCAAGGGCCTGTCCCATCCGACCACCTCGATCCGGGGCAACCTCTTCGGCATGAGCGGCATGGCCATCGCGGTGGTCACCACCGTCGCGCTCGTCCACGGCCAGGCCGCCATGCTGGGCGTGGGCTTCGCCAGCGGCATCGCCTGGGTGCTCGCCGCGCTGGTGGTCGGCGGCGGCGCGGGCGCTTTCATGGCCCACAAGGTCGAGATGACCAAGATGCCCGAGCTGGTGGCCTTCATGCACAGCATGATCGGCCTGGCGGCGGTGTTCATCGGCGTGGCGGCGGTGGCCGAGCCGTGGGCCTTCGGCATCACGCCCCCGCCCGTGGCGGCGGTGGCGGCCACGGCGACCACCACCGGCGCGGTGCTGGTCGACGGCGTGCTGCGCTACGCCATCCCCTACGGCAACCGGCTCGAGCTGTTCCTGGGCGCGGCCATCGGCGCGATCACCTTCAGCGGCTCGGTCATCGCCTTCGGCAAGCTCTCGGGGAAATACAAGTTCCGCCTGTTCCAGGGCGCGCCGGTGGCCTTCAAGGGCCAGCACCTGCTCAACCTCGTGCTGGGCCTCGCGACCGTGGCGCTGGGCCTGGTCTTCGTCGCGACCGAGAGCTGGGCGGCCTTCTTCGCCATGCTGGCATTGGCCTTCGTGATGGGCGTGCTCATCATCATCCCCATCGGCGGGGCGGACATGCCGGTGGTGGTGTCGATGCTCAACAGCTACTCGGGCTGGGCCGCCGCGGGCATCGGCTTCAGCCTGAACAACGCCATGCTCATCGTCGCGGGCTCGCTGGTGGGCAGCTCCGGGGCGATCCTGAGCTACATCATGTGCAAGGCGATGAACCGCAGCTTCTTCAACGTGATCCTGGGCGGCTTCGGCGGCGAGGCGGTCACGGCCGGCGCCGGCGGCGCGGCGGTGCAGCGCCCGGTCAAGAGCGGCAGCGCCGACGACGCGGCCTTCGTGCTGTCCAACGCCGAGACGGTGGTGATCGTGCCGGGCTACGGCCTGGCCGTGGCGCGCGCGCAGCACGCGGTCAAGGAGCTCGCGGCCAAGCTCACGGAGAAGGGCATCACGGTGAAGTACGCGATCCACCCGGTGGCCGGGCGCATGCCCGGGCACATGAACGTGCTGCTGGCCGAGGCCGAGGTGCCCTACGACCAGGTCTTCGAGATGGAGGACATCAACGGCGAGTTCGGCCAGGCCGACGTGGCGATCATCCTGGGCGCCAACGACGTGGTGAACCCGGCGGCCCACACCAAGGGCAGCGCGATCTACGGCATGCCCATCCTGGAGGCCTACAAGGCCAAGACCGTCATCGTCAACAAGCGCTCCATGGCCGCGGGCTACGCCGGCCTGGACAACGAGCTCTTCTACATGGACAAGACCCTGATGGTCTTCGGCGACGCCAAGAAGGTCGTCGAGGACATGGGCAAGGCCATCGAATGAACCGCACAGCCCCGAGGATCGCCGCTTCATGAACGACCGCCCCTGGCTCGCCAGCTATCCCCCCGGCGTGCCGGCCGACATCGACGTCGCCCGCTATGCGTCGTTGCCGGCCCTGATGGATGAAAGCTTCTCCGCGCACGCGGATCGAACCGCCTACAGCTTCATGGGCCGCGACGCCAGCTACGCCGAGGTCGACCGGCTGAGCCGTGCCTTCGCGGCCTACCTGCAGGGACTCGGCTTGGCACCGGGCGACCGCGTCGCCGTCATGATGCCCAACTGCACCCAGTACCCGATCGCCGTCGCGGCCATCCTGCGCGCCGGCCTGGTGCTGGTGAACGTGAATCCGCTCTACACCCCGCGCGAACTCGCCCATCAGCTCGAGGACAGCGGCGCCACGGCGATCGTGATCATGGAGAACTTCGCCGCCACGCTCGCGCAGTGCCTGGCCTCGACGCCCGTGAAGCACGTCGTGCGCTGCGCCATGGGCGACCGGCTCGGCCTGCTCAAGGGCGCGCTGGTCAACTTCGTGGTGCGCAGGGTGAAGAAGCTGGTGCCGGCCTACGACCTGCCGGGCGCGGTGCCCTTCAACGCGGCGCTCGAGCGGGGCGGACGCGCGGCGTTCCGGCCGGCCGACATCGGGCCCGACGACATCGCGGTGCTGCAGTACACCGGCGGCACCACCGGCGTCTCCAAGGGCGCGGTGCTACTGCATCGCAACGTGATCGCCAACGTGTTGCAGTCCGAGGCCTGGAACGAGCCGGTGATGGCGAAGGTGCCCGCCGGCGAGCAGTCCACCAGCGTCTGCGCGCTGCCGCTCTATCACATCTTCGCCTTCACGGTGAACATGATGCTGGGCCTGCGAACCGGCGGCAAGGTGATCCTGATTCCCAATCCGCGCGACCTCGCGGCCACGCTCAAGGAGCTGTCGAAGCACACCTTCCACAGCTTTCCGGCCGTCAACACGCTCTTCAACGGGCTGGCCAACCACCCGGACTTCGGCACCGTGGACTGGAAGCACCTGAAGGTGTCGGTCGGCGGCGGCATGGCGGTGCAGGGCGCGGTCGCCAGGCTGTGGCTGGAGAAGACCGGCTGCCCGATCTGCGAGGGCTACGGCCTGTCGGAAACGTCGCCGTCGGTGAGCTGCAACCCGACCACCAGCACGGCCTACACCGGCACCATCGGCGTGCCGCTGCCCGGCACCTGGATGACCCTGCTGGACGACGATGGCCGACCGTCGGCGCCCGGCGAGGCCGGGGAGATCGCGATCAAGGGACCGCAGGTGATGGCCGGCTACTGGCAGCGCCCCGACGAGACGGCCAAGGTCATGACGGCCGACGGCTGGTTCAAGTCGGGCGACATCGGCCGGGTCGACGAGCGCGGCTTCTTCCGCATCGTCGACCGCAAGAAGGACATGATCCTGGTCTCCGGGTTCAACGTCTATCCGAACGAGGTCGAGGACGTGGTCGCCCAGATGCCGGGCGTGCTCGAATGCGCCGCCGTCGGCATCGCCGACGAGAAGACGGGCGAGGCCGTCAAGCTGGTGATCGTCAGGAAGAGCGCGGACCTCACGGAGGCTCAGGTGCGCGCCTTCTGCAAGGAGCACCTCACCGGCTACAAGCGGCCCGCGCGCATCGAGTTCCGCACCGACATGCCCAAGACGCCGGTGGGCAAGATCCTGCGGCGCGAACTGCGCGACAAAGCCTGAGGACGCCGCGCGTCACCCACCCGACGCGTCGCGGTCTCCATGCCGGGGATACCGAGGAACCGGCTCCGCCGGTCCTCCGGTATCGCCCCCTGCAAGGGGGTTGACGAAGCGACACGCAGTGCGCGAAGACTGGGGGTGAGCCCTACTTCAACCAGCCGCGCCGGCGGAAGTACCACATTGGCCCCAGCGCGCTCGCCACCATCAGCGCGATCGCGTAGCCGTAGCCGTAGCTCCAGTCGAGCTCGGGCATGAACTTGAAGTTCATGCCGTAGACGCTCGCGATCAGCGTGGGCGGCAGCAGTGCCACGCTGGCCACCGAGAAGATCTTGATGGTCTTGTTCTGGTTGATGTTGATGAAGCCGACCGTCGCGTCCATCAGGAAGTTGATCTTGTCGAACAGGAACGCGGTGTGGTTGTCCAGCGACTCGATGTCGCGCAGGATCTGGCGCGCCTCCTCGAACTGGTCGGCGTTGAGCATGCGGCTGCGCATCATGAAGCTCACCGCGCGGCGCGTGTCCATCACGTTGCGGCGGATGCGTCCGTTCAGGTCCTCCTGCCGGGCGATGGCGCCCAGCACCTCGCCGGCGAGCTCGTCGCTGACGTTGCCGGCCAGCACCTTCTTGCCGACGACCTCCAGCTCGTCGTAGATGTTCTCCAGCGTGTCGGCCGAGTACTCGGCGTCGGCGTCGAGTAGCTTGAGCAGCACCTCCTTGGCGTCCTCGATGAGGCCCGGCGCGCGGCGCGCGCGCATGCGCAGCAGGCGGAACACCGGCACGTCCTCGTCGTGGATGGAGAACAGCACGCCTCGGCTGCGCAGCTCGGCGTTGTGCTGGTTCAGGATGAAGGCGACGCGCACCGAGCGCGGGTTCTCGTCGTCGTCGATCAGGAAGTCGCTGCGGATGTGCAGTTCGCCGTTGTCCTCCTCGTAGAAGCGCGCGGACTCCTCGATGTCCTCGTCCATCGCGTCCTCGGGGATGGACAGGCCGTAGTACTGCTTGATCCAGCGCTTCTCCTCGAGCGTCGGCGATTCGAGGTCGACCCAGATGGGCTGGAACTGCGACAGCTCCTCGAGCGCCTCGATCTCTTCCTGGACCAGGCGCCCGTTGGCGAGCGTGAAGATGTTGAGCATGGGCTCACTCCCGTGAAAATTCTGACGATGGGCGAGGGTGGGGGGCGCTTCCGATTCCCTCGCCGATGGCGTTCAGACGGGAGTCGAAAGCTGCCGAGACGGGTAGCTTTCCAAGTCGAAATCTCCGGTTGCAGCGACCCGCGATTATGGCATCGGGCCTCGGCATTTACCCGTAGACGCGGGCCGCCGGAAACGCCGTCCGCTCTGGATGGACATCCAGTAAAGTCGGGCCCGATGTCCACCATCGCGACCATCCCGGCCTCCGCGCCGTCCACGTCGACCGAGCGCCTCGCCGAGGCGCTCTCGACCCTCAACGACGCCCAGCGGGAGGCGGTCGAGCACGGCGTGGCGGCGGCTGGCGCGGTCGATGCCGACACGCGTCCGCTGCTGGTGATCGCCGGCGCCGGATCGGGCAAGACCAGCACCCTCGCGCATCGCGTCGCCGGCCTGATCGCCCGTGGCACCGACCCGCAGCGCATCCTGTTGCTGACCTTCTCGCGCCGCGCGGCGCAGGAGATGTCGCGTCGCGCCGGCCAGGTCGCAGCGCGGGTGCTGGGCCTGCGTGCCGACGCCGCGCCCGCGTTGCCGTGGGCGGGCACCTTCCACGGCATCGGCGCGCGGCTGCTGCGCGAGTACGCCGCGCGGATCGGCCTGGACGAGCATTTCACCATCCACGACCGCGGCGACGCCGAGGACCTGATGGGCCTGGTCCGGCACGACCTGGGCCTGTCGTCCACCACCCGGCGTTTCCCGCAGAAGGGCACCTGCCTGTCGATCTACTCGCGCACCGTCAACACCTGCATGCCGCTCGGCCGGGTGCTGGCGGAGGCGTTCCCGTGGTGCGCCGAATGGGAGGGCGAACTCAAGCGCCTCTTCGCCGCCTACGTCGATGCCAAGCAGCATCAGCGGGCTCTCGACTACGACGACCTGCTGCTGTACTGGGCCGGCATGGTGGCCGAGCCGGCGCTCGCCGCGCACATCGGCGCACGCTTCGACCACGTGCTGGTCGACGAGTACCAGGACACCAACCGCCTGCAGGCCTCGATCCTGCTCGGGCTCAAGCCCGACGGACGCGGCCTTACGGTGGTGGGCGACGACGCGCAGTCGATCTATTCGTTCCGCGGCGCGACGGTGCGCAACATCCTCGACTTCCCCGGGCAGTTCGCGCGCCCCTCACCCGAGGGATCGCAGCCGGTGGCGGCGCGCATCGTCACGCTGGAGCGCAACTACCGCTCGACGCAGCCGATCCTCGACGTCTCCAACGCCGTCATCGCCGCCGCCGCCGAGCGGCATGCCAAGACGCTGTGGACCGACAAGCCCTCGGCCGGCCGGCCTCAGCTCGTGCTGGTCCCCGACGAGGCTCAGCAGGCGCAGTGGGTGGCCGACCGCGTGCTGGCGCACCGCGAAGGCGGGCTGGCGCTGAAGTCGCAGGCCGTGCTGTTCCGCACCTCGTACCACAGCGCGGCGCTGGAACTGGAGCTGGCGCGGCGCAACATCCCGTTCGTCAAATACGGCGGGCTCAAGTTCCTGGAGGCGGCGCACGTCAAGGACCTGCTGGCCGTGCTGCGCTTCGCCCAGAACCCGCGCGGCCGCATGGCGGGATTCCGCGTCACCCAGCTCATCCCCGGCATCGGCCCGGCCACCTCGACGCGACTGCTCGACGCGATGGACGCCGCCGTCGATCCCGCCGACGCGGTGCGGGCGTTCGTGCCGCCTGCCAGCGCGAAGGTGGAATGGACGCGGTTCGCGCGGGCCTACGCCGCGCTGCGCCGGCCCGACCTGTCGTGGCCGGCCGACATGGACATCGCCCTGGGCTGGTACCTGCCGCATCTGGAACGCCTGCACGACGACGCCGCCATCCGGCGCGGCGACGTCGAGCAACTCGCCCGGCTCGCCGTCGGCTACGCCTCGCGCGAACGCTTCCTGACCGAACTCACGCTCGACCCGCCCGAGGCGACCAGCGACCGGCCCGGCCCGCCATCGCTCGACGAGGACTACCTCGTCCTGTCCACCATCCATTCGGCCAAGGGCCAGGAATGGACGTCGGTACACGTCCTCAACGCCGTCGACGGCTGCCTGCCCGCCGACGTGGCGCAGGGCGCGCACGAACTGGAGGAGGAGCGACGGCTGCTCTACGTGGCCATGACGCGGGCCCGGGACCATCTGCACGTCCTGGTGCCGCAGCGCTTCTACGTCACGCAGCAGGCGGTGCGCGGCGACCGCCACCTGTATGCCTCGCGCACCCGCTTCATCACCGAGGCCGATGCCGCCCGCTTCGAGCGCGTCACCTGGCCACCGCCGCCGCCACGCGGACCGGCCGTCCCGCCGCCGGCCGCCACCATCGACCTGCTCAGCCGCATGCGGGCCGCCTGGCGCTGACATCGGTTTCGAAAGCTCCGGGGAGGCCTTGCCTGCGGCAGGGTCGAAAGCGCTTCTTCAAGTTTTAATCTTTTTTCTTAATGTCTGTGGAGCACAGCATCCAGCAACACTGTCTTGCTATGCATTGGATAGCACCAGTGCTTCTGCTACAGCCTGTTTCCCGCGAACTGCCTCATGCAGGTTGCAATGCCCATGGGCCTTCGGCATAGTGAATCCGTCTTCCTCGATTCGCGTCTTTGTCCGACTCGACATGGACTCGCCACAGGTCCATCTTCACTTCAACGACCCATCGCCGCCGACTTCATTCCGCCGCATTTCGCATTCCAGCAATTCGTCTCCCCCTCTCTTTTTTCGCCGATCGACGTCTTCATTCCGGAGCGTCGGTCATTTTCCCAACCGTCAATTCCAGGAGGTCATTTCATGAATTTGACGATCAGCGGTCATCACCTCGACGTTTCTCCCGCCTTGCGCAATTACGTCACCACCAAGCTGGACCGGATCACCCGGCACTTCGACCAGGTGGTCGACGTGAAGGTGATCCTCACGGTGGAAAATCAGAAGGAAAAGGAGCGACGCCAGAAGGCGGAGTGCAACATCCACGTCAAGGGCAACGACATGTTCGCGGAATCGAGCCATGCTGATCTCTATGCCGCCGTCGATGATCTGGTCGACAAGCTCGACCGCCAGGTCGTGCGACACAAGGACCGTCTGCAGGATCACCATCACGAAGCGCCCAAGCGCGTGATGTAAGCGTCATTCGGGCAAATCCTCTTGCAGGCCACCTTCGGGTGGCCTTGGCTTTTTGGGATGCGGGTGCATAATCGCCCCCGCCCCGACATCACCATGAATCGCCTCGCGTCCATCCTGCCGCCCGCTCAAGTCCTCGTGAGCGTCGATGCCACGAGCAAGAAACGCGCTTTCGAGGAAGCGGGGCTGCTGTTCGAGAACCTCCACGGTCTCGCACGCGCCCTCATCACCGACAGCCTTTTCGCCCGCGAACGACTCGGCTCGACGGGTCTCGGTCACGGCGTCGCCATTCCCCACGGTCGCATCAAGGGTCTCAAGTCGCCGATGGCCTCGGTGTTCCGCCTGGCCGATCCCATCGGGTTCGATGCGCCGGACGAGCAGCCGGTCGTGCTGCTGATCTTCCTGCTCGTTCCCGAAGCCGCCACGCAGAAGCATCTGGAAATCCTCTCGGAGATCGCCGAACTGCTCAGCGATGCCGGTCTGCGCGAACAGATCAAGTCGAGCACCGACGCCCAGGCGCTTCATGCCCTGATCGCCGGCTGGCAGTCCGCCCAGGTCGCCTGAGTTCCACCTCGACGCACCGCGCATGAAACCGACGGTGATCAGCGCGGATGCGATGTTCGAGGAGTTCCGCGCCTCGTTGCGCTGGGAATGGCTCGCGGGTCTGGGTGCGTCGGAGCGCCAGTTCGACCCCGACGTCATCAGTCGCGCGCAGTCCGCCGCCGATCTGGTGGGCTACCTCAACTACATCCATCCCTACCGTGTCCAGATCCTCGGTACGCGCGAGGTCGCCTACCTGACCCGTGGCACCCAGGAGGATTGCGCCCGGCGCGTCGCCCGCATCGTGATGCTCGAGCCGCCGATGCTGGTGCTGGCCGACGGCCAGACCGCCCCCGACGAACTGCTCGCCATCTGCGAGCGGGCGCAGTTGCCGCTGTTCGCGACGCGCGAGAGTTCGGCGTTCGTCATCGATCTGCTGCGCGCCTACCTGTCCAAGCACTTCGCCGAGCGCACGTCGATGCACGGCGTGTTCATGGACATCCTGGGCCTGGGCGTGATGATCACCGGCGAATCGGGCCTGGGAAAGAGCGAACTGGGGCTGGAACTGATCTCGCGCGGCAACGGGCTGGTCGCGGACGACGCGATCGACCTGTTCCGCATCAACCAGAACACCATCGAGGGCCGCTGCCCCGAGTTGTTGCAGAACCTGCTGGAGGTGCGCGGCATCGGCCTGCTGGACATCCGCGCGATCTTCGGCGAGACGGCGGTGCGGCGGAAGATGCGCCTGAAGCTCATCGTGCACCTCGTGCGCCGCGACAGCTTCGAGCGCGACTACGAGCGCATGCCGGCGGCGCCGTTGACGCAGGACGTGCTGGGCATCCCGGTGCGCAAGGTCATCATCCAGGTGGTCGCCGGGCGCAACATCGCGGTGCTGGTGGAGGCCGCGGTGCGCAATTCGATCCTGCAGCTGCGCGGCATCGACACCTATGCCGACTTCGTCGCCCGCCACCAGCGCGCCATGGAAAGCAGCGCCGACAACTGAAGTCCCGACATCGCACCGAGGCGGGCGGACCTCAGCGCTTGCCGGCGCAGTCGGCGCACAGGCCGTAGAGCGACATCGCGTGGTCCTGGAGGATCCAGCCCTTGTCCTGGGCGACGAGCTGCTGGCGGCGCTCGATCTCCGCGTCGTAGAACTCCTCGACCTTGCCGCAGGACGTGCAGATCAGGTGGTCGTGGTGCGAGCCCTCGTTGAGTTCATAGACGGCCTTGCCGCTCTCGAAATGACTGCGCTCCAGGATGCCGGCCTGTTCGAACTGCGTCAGCACGCGATAGACGGTGGCCAAGCCGATGTCCGAGTGCTCGTTGAGCAGCACGCGGAAGACATCTTCCGCGGTCATGTGCCGCTGGCTCGTGGTCTGGAAGATCTGGAGGATCTTCAGTCGGGGCAGCGTGGCCTTCAGGCCCGTGCTCTTGAGTTCGTCGATGTTGCCCATGGTCTTTTCCTGCGCCTGCCCTGCAGGGATGAGCCTCCGAAGGGCAGCCGTTACAATCGTCCGATCATATCGTTCCATCCTCTTTTCATGCTTGTCAATCTCCAAAGCCGCCTGTGGCCGATGGTCGCTGCCGCGGGCGTGAGCTTGTCGCTGGGCGCCTGCAGCAGCGTCACCGAGCGCACCCGGGGCGCCCTGGTCGCCGTGACGCCCTACAAGGTCGAGGTGGTGCAGGGCAATTTCGTCTCCAGCGAGCAGGTCGCGCTGCTTAAGCCCGGACAGTCGCGCCAGCAGGTGCGCGAGATCCTGGGCACCTCGCTGCTGACCGACGTGTTCCATTCCGACCGGTGGGATTACGTCTTCACCATCCGGCGTCAGGGCGTCGAGCCGCAGCAGCGCCGCTTGACGCTGTTCTTCAAGGGCGAACTGCTCGACCGCTTCCAGGGCGACGAGATGCCGAGCGAACAGGACTTCGTCGCCAAGCTCGACACCCGCCGCCGCACGGGCCGGGTGCCGGTGCTCGAGGCCTCCGAGGCGCAGCTCGACAAGGTGGCGCCCGCCAAGGCCACGCCCTCGTCCGATGCCGTGCCCGCACCGTTGCCTCCGTTGCCCGCCAGCTATCCGCCGCTGGAGCGCTGAGTTTCAGGGCGACGCTCGACGTTCCGTCGCGG
Organism: Variovorax sp. PvP013; assembly: GCF_050435945.1. Classification (NCBI taxonomy): domain Bacteria; kingdom Pseudomonadati; phylum Pseudomonadota; class Betaproteobacteria; order Burkholderiales; family Comamonadaceae; genus Variovorax; species Variovorax sp. PvP013. The sequence continues at coordinate 554,603 of NZ_JBNDLF010000002.1, read as the reverse complement.
CGCCGTCGCCCCAGCATGCCGAAGCCGGCGTCGAGCCGGTACCGGCCCCGTCGAATCGTTGAAGGCCTCTTCCCGTGACCGCATCCCTCGCTTCCTCTTCCGCTCCTTCGTCGTCCACCGACGCGCCGCATCGCATCGCGATCGCCGGAGCCTCCGGCCGCATGGGCCGCATGCTGATCGAGGCCGTGCGCGACGCGTCGGACTGCGCCTTGGCGGGTGCCCTGGACATGCCTGGCAGCCCCACGATCGGCAGCGACGCCGGCGCCTTCCTGGGCTTCGACAGCGGCGTGACGATCGCCGCCGACCTGCGCGCCGGTCTGCAGGGCGCGCAGGTGCTGATCGACTTCACGCGCCCCGAGGGCACGCTCGCCCATCTGGCCGTGTGCCGCGAACTGGGCGTGCAGGCGGTCATCGGCACCACCGGCTTCAGCGAGGCGCAGAAGGCCGAGATCGCCGACATCGCCCGCGACATCGCCATCGTGATGGCGCCCAACATGAGCGTGGGCGTGAACGTGACCCTCAAGCTGCTGGAGATGGCGGCCAAGGCGCTTTCCACCGGCTACGACATCGAGATCATCGAGGCGCACCATCGGCACAAGGTCGATGCGCCCTCGGGCACCGCCCTGAAGATGGGCGAAGTGATCGCCGAGGCGCTCGGACGCGACCTCAAGGACTGCGCCGTCTACGCCCGCGAAGGCGTGACCGGCGAGCGCGATCCGTCGTCGATCGGTTTTTCCGCCATCCGTGGCGGCGACATCGTCGGCGACCACACGGTGCTCTTCGCCGGCACCGGCGAGCGCATCGAGATCACCCACAAGTCGGCGAGCCGGACGACCTATGCGCAGGGCAGCCTGCGCGCGGTGCGCTTCCTGGCGACGCGGAAGGCCGGCCTGTTCGACATGTTCGACGTCCTGGGCCTGCGCTGAAGGGCGCCCGGCCGTGACCGTGCTGCAGCTGCTGGGCCATGGCGACGGCGTCAGCCGCGCGGTGGCGGTGCTGCTGCTGGCGATGTCGGTGGCCAGCTGGGTGACGATCCTCTGGAAGGCCTGGCTGCTGCGCGGCGGCACCCACAGGGTGCTGCGCAGCATCGCGGCGTTCTGGCAGGCTCCCACGCTTGCCGATGCCGAGCGCGATCTGGCGGCGTTCGACGCCCGGGGCTGGATCGCGCCGACGGTGGCGGCGCTCCAGGCGTTCGCCGCGCGGGCGCGGCGGTCGCGCGACGACGAAGGAGCGCAGAACCTGGGCACGGCCGGCGGTCACGATCCGCGCCTCACGCGCGCCTTGCGCGATGCGCTCCACACGGTCCTGCGCCGTCTGCAGGGCGGACAGATCCTGCTGGCGACGGTCGGGGCCACGGCGCCTTTCGTCGGCCTGCTCGGCACGGTCTGGGGCATCCACGGCGCCCTGGCGGGCCTGTCCGGTGCCGCCGGTGGCGGCATCACCATCGACCGCGTGGCCGGTCCGGTGGGCGAGGCGCTGGTCATGACCGCGCTCGGCCTGGCGGTCGCCCTGCCGGCCGTGCTGGCCTACAACGTGTTCGGTCGCGTCATCGGCCGCATCGAGGCCGAGCTCGAGGGTTTCGCGCACGACCTGCTGGGCGTCTTCGGCGAGCCGCGCCCGGCGGCGGCGCCACTGCCGCCGGCGCGGCCCATGCCCGTCTGATGGCCTTCGGTCGCAGCCTCATGGCCGGCGGTCCCGCATCGGGAGGAGGCGGTGGCCGCGCGACCGGCGCGGGCGGCCAGCGTCCGCTCTCCGACATCAACGTGACGCCGCTGGTCGACGTGATGCTGGTGCTGGTCGTGATCTTCATCGTCACCGCGCCCCTGATGGCCAGCACCATCCGCGTCGACCTGCCGCGCGCCGACGCCGGCCGCGCCGCGTCCAACGCCCAGCCGTCCTGGCCCGCGCGCCTGTCGGTGAACGCCCAGGGCGCCTTGTTCCTCGACGACCAGCCGGTCGACGAAGCCGCCCTGGCCACGCGCCTGACGGCCCTCGCCGCCGCCGCGCCCGACACCGAGGTCCAGCTACGCGCCGACCGCACCGTCCCCTACGGCCGCATCGTCGAACTCATGGCCCTCGCCGGCCGCGCCGGCCTCACCCGCATCGGGTTCGTCGCCGATACGCCTGCTCCCGCCCCGTCCCGCTGACCGCGCCGAGCGGCCTGCGCCGCCCCCGACATCGACAGACCGCTTTCACCGGGGCCTCTGGTGTGGGGAGAGACCCTGCCACGCGAAGCGCGCGAGCCTGGGGGTGAGCCAACGATCGAGGAACCGGCTTCGCCGGGCTTCCGGTGTCGCCCCCTGGAAGGGGGTTGGCGAAGCGACACGCAGTGCGCGAAGACTGGGGGTCAGTTCAGTGTGACGGGCTTGGTCCGCCAGATCTCGTGCGCGTACTGCGCGATGGTGCGGTCCGACGAGAACGCGCCCATGCCCGCGACGTTCAGGATCGCCATGCGCGTCCAGGCGTCGGCGTCGCGGTAGAGCGCGTCGACCTTGGCCTGCATCGCCACGTAGCTCGCATAGTCCGCCAGCAGCAGGTACTGGTCGCCCCAGTTCACCAGCGTGTCGAAGATGCCCTGGTAGCGCGCGGGCTCGCCCGGCGAGAAGGCGCCGTCGCGGATGGAATCGAGCACGTCCTTGAGCTCGGGGTTCGACTCGTAGAAGTGGCGCGGCTGGTAGCCCTGGGCGCGGATGTCGGCCACCTGCGGCGTGGTGTTGCCGAAGATGAAGATGTTCTCGTCGCCGACGTTCTCCTTCATCTCGACGTTCGCGCCGTCGAGCGTGCCGATGGTCAGCGCGCCGTTGAGCGCGAACTTCATGTTGCCGGTGCCCGAGGCCTCGGTGCCGGCGGTGGAGATCTGCTCGGAGAGGTCGGCCGCCGGCATGATGATCTCGGCCAGGCTGACGCTGTAGTTGGGCAGGAACACCACCTTGAGCAGCTTGCCCACGCGCGGATCGTTGTTGACCACGGCGGCGACGTCGTTGATGAGCCGGATCACCAGCTTGGCCGCGTGGTAGGCCGAGGCCGCCTTGCCTGCGAACACCACCACGCGCGGCACCACGTCGGCCGGCTGGCCGGCGTCGTGGGCGGCGACGATGCGGCGGTAGCGCGCGACGACGTGCAGCACGTTCAGGAGCTGGCGCTTGTACTCGTGGATGCGCTTGACCTGGACGTCGAACATGGCGTCGGTATCGATCACGAGGCCCATGTGCTGCTCGATCCAGTTGGCCAGGCGCAGCTTGTTCTCGCGCTTGGCATGGCGGAAGGCGCGGATGAAGGGCGCCTGCTGGGCCATCGGGCGCAGGGCCTGCAGCTGCGTGAGGTCGCGCCGCCAGCCGCGGCCGATGCGCTGGTCGAGCAGGGCGGCCAGCGGCGGGTTGGCCTGCGCCAGCCAGCGCCGGGGCGTGACGCCGTTGGTCTTGTTGTTGAAGCGCTCGGGAAACAGCCGGTAGAAGTCCGCGAAGATCGACTGCGTCATGAGTTCCGAGTGCAGCCCGGAGACGCCGTTGATCGAGTGGCTCGCCAGCACCGCCACGTAGGCCATGCGCACGCGGCGCTCGCCGGTCTCGTCGATCAGCGACAGGCGCCGCAGCAGTTCGACGTCGTTGCCCAGCTTCTCGGTCACGGAGCCGAGGAAGCGCGAGTTCAGGTCGTAGAGGATCTGCAGGTGGCGCGGCAGGATGCGGCCCATCATCTCCACCGGCCAGGTCTCCAGCGCCTCGTGCATGAGGGTGTGGTTGGTGTAGCTGAAGACCTTCTGCGTCTGCGCCCAGGCGGCGTCCCAGTCGAGGCCGTGCTCGTCGAGCAGCAGGCGCATGAGCTCGGGCACCGCCAGCACGGGGTGGGTGTCGTTCAGGTGGATGCTGACCTGGTCGGACAGGGCGTCGAAGGTGTCGTGGTTGCGCAGGTAGCGGCGCAGCAGGTCCTGCACGCTGGCGCTGACGAAGAAGTACTCCTGGTGCAGGCGCAGCTCGCGCCCCGACGGCGTGGAGTCGTCCGGGTAGAGCACGCGCGAGACGTTTTCCGAGTGGTTCTTGCTCTCCACCGCCTGCATGTAGTTGCCGCGGTTGAAGGCCGACAGGTCGATCTCCTCGGTCGCGCGCGCCGACCACAGGCGCAGCGTGTTGGTCGCCTGCGTGCCGTAGCCCGGGATGATGGTGTCGTAGGCCATGGCCAGCACGTCGTGCGTGTCGACCCAGTCGGCCGCGCCGAAGGGCTCGCTCTGCGAGCTCGGCGGCTGGCCCTCGCGCTGGGGACCGGCGCGGCGTTGCACGCGGCCGCCGAAGCGCACGCGGTAGGTGACCTCGGGCCGCTGGAACTCCCAGGGGTTGCCGCGCGTGAGCCAGTAGTCGGGCGTCTCGACCTGCTGGCCGTCGACGATCTTCTGACGGAACATGCCGTACTCGTAGCGGATGCCGTAGCCGAAGCCCGGCACGCCCAGGGTGGCCATCGAATCCAGGAAGCAGGCCGCGAGCCGGCCCAGGCCGCCGTTGCCCAGGGCCGCGTCGGGCTCGCGCTCGGCCAGCTCCGCCATGTCGACGCCGAAGTCGGCCAATGCCTGCTTCACCGTGGCCTGCAGGTCGAGCGCCAGCAGGGCGTTGGTGAAGGTGCGCCCGATGAGGAATTCCATCGACAGGTAGTAGACCCGCTTGAGCTCCTGGTCGTAGCTCGCCCGCGTGGTCGCCATCCAGCGCTCGACCAGCTGGTCGCGCACGGCCAGCGCGGTGGCGTTGAGCCAGTCGTCGGGGCTGGCGGTCACGGGGTCCTTGCCGACCGCGTAGATGAGCTTGTTCGCCACGGCGCGCTTGAAGGCGGCGACGTCACGGTCGGGATGGTCGTAGGCGAAGTCTTTGATCGTCATGGAGGAGGACTCGTCGTTGGGAAGGTCGGGGTCGGTATGTTGAGGGGAAACGATGACGGTGCCTCGTCCTCAGGCCGCCAGCGCCTGCCGGTAGACCTCGGCGTACCGCGCCGCCGGGCCGGCCCAGTCGGCGCTGCGGCGCATGCCGGCGGCGCGCACGCGGCGCCAGTCGGCCGGCCGTTCGTAGAGGGCGAAGGCGCGGCGCACGGCGGCCGCGTAGCGGTGGGGCTCGAAGCCGTCGAAGACGAAGCCGGTGGCGCTGCCGTCGGCCATGTGCTCCAGCGCGCAGTCGACCACCGTGTCGGCAAGGCCGCCGACGCGGTGCACCAGCGGCAGGCAGCCGTAGCGCAGGCCGTACATCTGGGTCAGGCCGCAGGGCTCGAACATCGAGGGCACCAGGGTCACGTCGCCGGCGCCGAAGAGCAGGTGCGCGAAGCGCTCGTCGTAGCCGATGGTCGCGCTCACCGAGCGCGGCGTGGCGGCGGCGCGTCCGACGAAGGCGCGCTCCAGCGCGGCGTCGCCACTGCCGAGCACGGCGAGCTGGCCGCCGCGCGCGACCAGGGCGTCGAGCCCGTCGAGCACCAGCGGCTGGCCCTTCTGCTGCGTCAGGCGGCTGACCATCACGAACAGCGGCACGTCGGGGTCGACGACCAGGCCGAGCGACGCCTGCAGCGCCGCCTTGCACGCCGCCTTGCCGGCCGGGCGGCGCACGTCGTAGGGATGCGGGATCAGGGCGTCGGTGGCCGGGTTCCAGACGGCGTCGTCGACGCCGTTGAGGATGCCCGTGAGCGCGCCGGCGCGGTCGCGCAGCAGGCCTTCGAGTCCGCAGCCCTGCTCGGGCGTCTGGATCTCGCGCGCGTAGGTCGGGCTCACGGTGGTGAGTCGGTCGGCGTAGAACAGGCCGGCCTTCATGAACGAGAGCTGGCCGTGGAACTCGACGCCGCGGACGTCGAAGGCCTCGCGCGGCAGGCCCAGGCCGTCCAGCGCCCAGGCCGGGAACACGCCCTGGTAGGCCAGGTTGTGGACGGTGAAGACGCTGGCCGCGCGCGGGACGCCCGGCGTGGCCGGCGCCAGGGCCATGTACGCGGGCGCGAGGCCGGCGTGCCAGTCGTGGGCATGCACCACCTCGGGGCGCCAGGCCGGGTCCAGGCCCTGCGCCAGCCGCGCCGCCGCCCAGCCCAGGAGCGCGAAGCGGCGGTGGTTGTCGCCGTAGGGCTGGCGGGACGCGTCCTCGTAGGGGTTGCCGGGACGGTCGTAGAGCGCGGGCGCGTCGACGACGTAGGCGGTGATGCTCGTCGCGGCCGCTTTGGCCGAGGCCGGCGCGATGGCGATGCGGCCGAGCCGCAGCACGGCGCGCTCGCCCCAGGGGGCGTCGAACGCCGCCACCTCGACCGCGTCGGCCACGCCCGCGACGATGGCCGGGAAGCCCGGCAGCAGCACGCGCACGTCCTCCCCGGCGGTGCCGAGCGCCAGCGGGAGGGCGCCGGTGACGTCGGCCAGCCCGCCGGTCTTGAGCAGCGGGAACAGCTCGGCGCTGACTTGCAGGACGCGCATCAGGCGGGCGCCTTCTCGAGGGCCGTGAGCATGTCGCGCGTGACGAGCACCACGCCCGTCTCGGTGCGCTCGAAGCGTGCCGCGTCGGCCTCGGCGTCCTCGCCGATGACCATGCCCGCCGGGATCACGCAGCCGCGGTCGACCACGACCTTGCTCAGCCGCGCGCCGCGGCCGACCTCGACGTCGGGCAGCAGCACGGCCTGCAGGACGTCGCAGAACGAGTGGATGCGCACGCCCGAGAACAGCACCGAGTCCTTCACCTTGGACCCCGAGACGATGCAGCCGCCCGAGACGATGGTGTTGACCGTCGTGCCGTTGTTGCCGTCGATGTCGACGACGAACTTCGCCGGCGGCAGTTGGCGCTGGTAGGTCCAGATGGGCCAGTCGGTGTCATAGATGTCGAGTTCCGGGGTGACGGAGGCGAGGTCGAGGTTGGCGGCCCAGAATGCATCGATCGTGCCCACGTCGCGCCAGTAGGCCTGCGTCTGCGGTCCGCGCGGGCCGCGCGTGACGCACGACATGCCGAACGGGTGCGCCAGCGCGCGGCCGGCGGCCACGGCGCGCGGGATGATGTCCTTGCCGAAGTCGTGATCCGAGTCCGGGTTGGCCGCGTCCTCCTCCAGCAGCTGGTAGAGGTAGCTGGAATCGAACACGTAGATGCCCATGCTCGCGAGCGCGACGTCCGGGTGGCCGGGCATGGCCGGCGGGTCGGCCGGTTTCTCCAGGAAGGCGGTGACCTTGCGGTCGCCGTCGATGGCCATGACGCCGAAGGCGGTGGCCTCCATGCGCGGCACCTCGATGCAGCCGACCGTGCAGCCCAGGCCGCGTTCGGCGTGGTCCTTGACCATGATGGAGTAGTCCATCTTGTAGATGTGGTCGCCGGCGAGCACCACGACGTAGTCGTGCATCGTCGAGCGCGTCTGGATGATGTCGAGGTTCTGGAACACGGCATCGGCCGTGCCGCGGTACCAGTGCTCGTCGCCGGTGCGCTGCTGCGCGGGCAGCACGTCGACCATCTCGTTGAGCTCGGCGCGCAGGAAGCTCCAGCCACGCTGCAGGTGGCGCATGAGCGAGTGCGACTTGTACTGCGTGACCACCGCCATGCGCCGGATGCCCGAATTCAGGCAGTTCGACAGGGCGAAGTCGATGATGCGGAACTTGCCGCCGAAATACACCGCCGGCTTGGCGCGCCGGTCGGTCAGCTGCTTGAGCCGCGAGCCGCGTCCGCCCGCGAGCACGAGGGCGATGGTGCGCCGCACCAGCTGGTGCGACTGGAGCGGCGTGGCCGGGTTGCGTGGTGAGTCCATGGGTGTCTCCTGGGATTGGAATGCCGTGCCGCGGCGGCGTCGCCGCGCCGGTGTCGTCGTGTTGTTCTGGGACTCCCTGACGTTGATCACGCCAGCGTAGCACCGGCGGGGGCGGACGAGGCGCGGCAGGCGAGCCAAAGAGCGCCGGCCGGTTGTTTCCGCGACGCCGCCAGCGGCGCGTCCCGCGTCCCGTCGTCCGATGCCGCCTCGCTCGCGAACCGGCGCCGCCACGTGCCCGGCGGCAGATCGAACTCGACCGCCTCCGGACCGGCGTTCACCAGCACGAGCCATGCCACCTCCGAAGGCGGTGCGTCGAACAGGATCGCCAGCGCGTGGCGGCCACGGCGCAGCCAGTCCTCGGGCTGCATGTCGGTGCCGTCGGGGGTGAGCCAGCGCAGGACGCAAGCGCCGCCGGGCTCGTCCGCCGCCGCCGGGTGCGTCGCCGGCCACCAGGCGGTGCTGCGCAGCGGCACGGCCTCGCGGCGCAACGCGAGCAGCTGCGCGACGCAACGCTGCAGGCCGGCGTCGGCCTGCGCCCAGTCGAGCCAGGTGGTCGCGTTGTCCTGGCAGTAGGCGTTGTTGTTGCCGCCCTGGGTGTGGCCGATCTCGTCGCCGGCCAGCAGCATCGGCGTGCCCTGCGACAGCAGCAGGGCGGCGAGCAGCACGCGCTGCAGCCGGGCGCGACGCTCGCGCACGGCGGGGTCGGCCGTCTCGCCCTCGACGCCGCAGTTGCGGCTGAGGTTGTGGCCGCTGCCGTCGCGGTTGCCCTCGCCGTTGGCCAGGTTGTGGCGCTCCTCGTAGCTCACCACGTCGCGCAGGGTGAAGCCGTCGTGCGCGGTGACGAAGTTGACGCTGGCCGCCGGCGAGCGGCGTCCGTGCTGGAACTCCCCGCTGGAGCCGGCGAAGCGGTGCGCGAATTCGCCCAGGCCGGTGCCGTGGTCGAGCCAGAAGCCGCGCTGGGCGTCTCGGAAGCGGTCGTTCCATTCGAGCCAGCCCGGCGGGAAGCCGCCCAGCCGGTAGCCGCCGGGGCCGATGTCCCACGGTTCGGCCACGAACAGCGCGCGCGCGAGCACCGGGTCCTGCGCGACGGCGGCCAGGAACGGCGCGCGCGGGTCGAACTCGCCGCCGGCGCGGCGCGCCAGCACCGGCGCGAGGTCGAAGCGGAAGCCGTCGACACCCAGTGCCTGCACCCAGTGGCGCAGGCTGTCGGTGGCCAGCTGCACGACGCGCGGCTCGGCGAAGTTCAGGCAGTTGCCGCAGCCGGTCCAGTTCTCGTAGCGGGCGCGGTCGTCGGCGCGCAGGTGGTAGTAGCGCGCGTTGTCGATGCCGCGCAGCGACAGCGTCGGGCCGGCCTCGTCGGTCTCGGCGCTGTGGTTGTAGACGACGTCGACGAGCAGCTCCATGCCGCGCGCGTGCACCGCCTCGGCCAGGGCGCGGAACTCGCCCGCCGGCGTGGTGCCCGGGCGGCCGCTCCAGTAGCGCGCCTCCGGGGCGAACCAGCCGATGGTGCTGTAACCCCAGTGGTTCGTCAGGCCCGCCTTCAGCAGCCGTTCCTCGTCGGCGCGGTGCTGCACCGGCATCAGGCTGAGCGTGGTGACGCCCAGGCGCCGCAGGTGGTCGAGCACGACCGGCTCGGCCAGGCCGGCGTAGGTGCCGCGCAGGGCCTCGGGCACGCCGGGGTGGCGCATCGTCTGGTTGCGCACGTGGAGTTCGTAGACGACGCGGTCCGTCGCGGCGATGCGCGCGCGGGATTCGATCGGCGGCGGCAGGGCGCCGGCCGGCACCGGGACCTCGACGCGCGCCTTGAGCGCGACGGCGGCGTTGTCGCGCACGTCGCGCCGCGCGGGCTGGCCGCTCGCGTGGCCGAGGAACAGGTCGCCGCCGTCGTAGCGCCCGACGATCTCGCGGGCGTACGGGTCGAGCAGCACCTTGGCCGGATTGAAGCGCGCGCCCTCGTGCGGCGCCCAGCGGCCATGCACCCGGTACCCGTAGACCAGGCCCGGGCCGGCGCCGGGGAGGCGGCCGTGCCAGACGCCGTCGGTGCAGGCCGGCAATGTCAGGCGCTGCTGCTCGCCGCGGCCGGCGGCGTCGAACAGGCAGAGCTCGACCTTCGTGGCATCGGGCGCCGCGAGCGCGAAATCGACGCCGGCGGGGCCGGCCGTGGCACCCAGGGGAAAGGGCCGTCCTTCGGTGAGCATGGGAATCGGTCGTACCGGATGTGGAAGGAATGCGTTTGCAGCAAGGGTCGGGCCAGACTGTAGGGCGTTGACCGCGATAATCCCTCCTCCCCGGCCGACCGAGCGCCGGGCCGTTGCCCGAACCCCCATGAATCCCAGCTACAAGCCCTCCGAAGTCGAAGCCAGCGCCCAGCAGCAGTGGACGGCCGCCGACGCCTACCGCGTGACCGAGGACGCGTCCCGGAAGAAGTACTACGCCTGTTCGATGCTGCCCTATCCCAGCGGCAAGCTGCACATGGGCCACGTGCGCAACTACACCATCAACGACATGCTCGCGCGCTATTTGCGCATGTCGGGCTACAACGTCCTCATGCCCATGGGCTGGGACGCTTTCGGCCTGCCGGCGGAGAACGCGGCGCTCAAGAACGGCGTGCCGCCGGCGAAGTGGACCTACGAGAACATCGACTACATGCGCGGCCAGCTCCAGGCGATGGGCCTGGCGATCGACTGGAGCCGCGAGATCGCCACCTGCGATCCGGCCTACTACAAGTGGAACCAGTGGCTGTTCCTGAAGATGCTGGAGAAGGGCATCGCCTACCGCAAGACCCAGGTCGTCAACTGGGACCCGGTCGACCAGACCGTGCTGGCCAACGAGCAGGTGATCGACGGCAAGGGCTGGCGCACCGGCGCCACGGTCGAGCGCCGCGAGATCCCCGGCTACTACCTCAAGATCAGCGACTACGCCCCCGAACTCCTCGAGCACACCCAGCACAAGCTGCCGGGCTGGCCCGAGCGCGTGAAGCTGATGCAGGAGAACTGGATCGGCAAGAGCGAGGGCGTGCGCTTCGCCTTCCCGCACGACATCCGCGGCGACGACGGCCGAGCCATCCAGGACGGCCGCCTGTACGTCTTCACGACACGCGCCGACACCCTCATGGGCGTGACCTTCTGCGCCGTCGCGCCCGAGCACCCGCTCGCCCTGCACGCGGCGAAGACCGACCCGAAGGTCGCCGCCTTCATCGACGAGTGCAGGAACGGCGGCACCACCGAAGCCGAGCTCGCCACGCAGGAGAAGAAGGGCGTGCCCACCGGCCTCGTGGTGTCGCACCCGATCACCGACGAGCCGGTGCCGGTGTGGGTCGGGAACTACGTGCTGATGAGCTACGGCGACGGCGCCGTCATGGGCGTGCCGGCGCACGACGAGCGCGACTTCGCCTTCGCCAACAAGTACGGACTCGAGATCATCCAGGTCGTGCTGGTCGACCACGAACCGCATTTCGACTATCACAAGTGGCAGGACTGGTACGCCGACAAGACCCGCGGCGTGACCATCAACTCCGACAACTTCAGCGGCATGCACTTCAAGGAGGCCGTCGCCGCCGTCGCGCACGCGCTGGAGCAGAAGGGGCTGGGGGAGAAGCAGACCACCTGGCGCCTGCGCGACTGGGGCGTGAGCCGCCAGCGCTACTGGGGCACGCCGATCCCGATCATCCACTGCCCCGAGCACGGCGCCGTGCCGGTGCCCGAGGCCGACCTGCCGGTCGTGCTGCCCACCGACTGCGTGCCCGACGGCTCCGGCAACCCGCTCGTCAGGCACGAAGGCTTCCACGCCGGCGTCGTCTGCCCGGTGTGCGGCCAGCCGGCGCGCCGCGAGACCGACACGATGGACACCTTCGTCGACTCGTCGTGGTACTTCATGCGCTACTGCGACCCGAAGAACGACCAGGCCATGGTCGGCGCGGGCGCGCGGTACTGGATGCCGATGGACCAGTACATCGGCGGCATCGAGCACGCCATCCTGCACCTGCTCTACGCGCGGTTCTGGACCAAGGTGATGCGCGACCTCGGCCTGGTGACGGTCGACGAACCCTTCGCCAGGCTGCTCACGCAGGGCATGGTCCTCAACCACATCTACTGGCGGCGCAACGAGAAGGGCGGCAAGGACTACTTCCCGCCCTTGGAGGTCACGCCGGTGCTCGACGCGCAGGGCCGCATCACCGGCGGCACCTGGACCGACGGCTCGGCGGTCGAGTACGGCGGCGTCGGCAAGATGGGCAAGAGCGAGCGCAACGGCGTCGACCCGCAGGACCTGATCGAGAAGTACGGCGCCGACACGGCCCGCCTCTACACCATGTTCACCGCCCCGCCGGAGGCCACGCTGGAATGGAACGACGCGGCCGTCGAGGGCAGCTACCGTTTCCTGCGGCGGGTGTGGAACTTCGGCGTCGCGCGGCAGGCCGCGCAGGCCGACGCCGGGGTGCCGGGCACGCCAGCCGCCTTCGGCAAGGCCGCCCAGGCCCTGCGCCGCGAGGTCCACATCGTCCTGCGCCAGATCGACTACGACTACCAGCGCATGCAGTACAACACCGTCGTCTCGGGCGCGATGAAGCTGCTCAACGCGCTGGAGTCGTTCAAGTCGACCGGCGAGCCGGGCGACGCGGCGGCGCTGCGCGAAGGCTTCGGCATCCTGCTGCGCGTGCTCTACCCGGCCACGCCGCACATCGCGCAGCAGCTGTGGAACGAGCTGGCCTACGCCCGCGACCATGGCGAACTGCTCGACGCGCCTTGGCCGGTGGTCGACCCCGACGCGCTGGTGCAGGACGAGATCGAGCTGATGCTGCAGGTCAACGGCAAGCTGCGCGGCGCGGTGCGCGTGCCCGCCGGCGCCTCCAAGGAGGAGATCGAGGCGATCGCGCGCGGCAGCGAGGCGCTGGCCCTGCACGCGGCGGGCGCGGTGCCCAAGCGCGTGATCGTGGTGCCCGGCCGGCTCGTCAACGTGGTCCTGTGACACGCTCAACCGATCGCCCCGTGCGCTCCATCCCGATGAAGACGACCCTCCCCGCTTTCCCGTCGCGCCGCGGCGCGCTCGCCCTGCTGGGCGCCCCGGTGCTGGCCGCCGGCCTCGCCGGCTGCGGCTTCGCGCTGCGCAAGGCGCCGATCTTCGCCTTCAAGACGCTGTCGGTGGGCGGCAACTCGGCCTTCATCAACTACCTGCGCCGCCTGATCGCCGCCGCCGGAACGGTCACGCTGCTGCCGGCCGAGCGCGCCAACGAGGCCGAGGCCATCCTGGCGATCCTGGGCGAAGGCCGCGAGCGCCGGGTGCTGTCGACCAACTCGGCCGGCGAGGTGCGCGAATTGCAATTGCGCCTGCGCGTGCGCTTCCGGCTCTACACCCCCGCGGGCAAGGAGCTGCAGGCCGACGAGATCATCCAGCAGCGCGACCTGACCTACAACGAGACGTCCGCGCTGGCCAAGGAGGGCGAGGCCGAGCTGCTGTTCCGCGACATGCAGAACGACATCGCCCAGCAGCTCCTGCGCCGGCTCGCGGCGGTCAAGGAACTGTAGGCGGACGCACCCCATGCAATTGAGCCCGGCGCAGTTGCCGGCGCACCTGGCCAAGGGCCTGCGGGCGCTCTACGCGATCCACGGCGACGAGCCGCTGCTCGCGCAGGAGGCGGCCGACGCCATCCGTGGCGCGGCCCGCGAGCGCGGCTACACCGAGCGCACCTCCCACACGGTGGCCGGCGCGCACTTCGACTGGAGCACGGTGCTCGCCGCCGGTGGCTCGCTCAGCCTGTTCGCCGACCGGCAGGTGGTGGAGATCCGCATCCCCTCGGGCAAGCCCGGCAAGGACGGCAGCGCCGCCCTGCAGCAGATCGCCGAGGCCGCCGACGGCAACGACACCACGCTCACGCTGGTGCTGCTGCCGCGCCTGGACAAGGCCACGCGCAGCGGCGCCTGGTTCATGGCGCTGGAGAACCACGGCGTCACGCTGCAGGTCGATCCGGTGGAGCGTGCCGCGCTGCCGCAGTGGATCGCCCAGCGCCTGGCGCAGCAGGGCCAGCGCGTGAAGGCCGGCGAGGAGGGCCAGCGCACGCTGCAGTTCTTCGCCGACCGCGTGGAGGGCAACCTGCTGGCCGCGCACCAAGAGATCCAGAAACTCGCGCTGCTGCACCCGGCCGGCGAGCTGGCCTGGGATCAGGTCGAGGGCGCGGTCAACAACGTCGCGCGCTACGACGTCTTCAAGCTTTCCGAGGCGGTGCTCGCCGGCCAGCCGGTGCGCGTGGCGCGCATGCTCGACGGCCTGCGCGCCGAGGGCGAGGCCGAGGTGCTGGTGCATTACGCCCTGGCCGAGGACATCCGCGCCTTGAAGCGCGTGAAGGACGCCATGGCCGCCGGCCGGCCGCTGCCGATGGCCTTGCGCGAGAACCGCATCTGGGGCGCGCGCGAGCGGGCCTTCGAGCGCGTGCTGCCGCGCCTGGACGACCGTGCCCTGGCGCGGCTGCTGCGCGCCGCGCACGTGGTCGACGGCATCGTCAAGGGCCTGCGGCAGCCGGACTGGCCCGCCGGCGGCTGGCCCGCCCTGCAGCGTCTGGCGCTGATGCTGTGCCGCGCCTGCATGGCCGCGCCGGCCACCGCATAGCCGGGACGGCGCAGGCGCTTTCGGGCGCCGGGGACGGCGGCGGTGGGAAAATGCCGTCATGAACGCCTTCAACCCGAACGAATCCATGCAGGCCCTGGGCTCCCAGGCCAAGGCCGCCTCGGCCCTGATGGCCAAGTCCAGCGCCGCCGTCCGCAACGCCGCCCTGCGGGCGCTGGCCCGCCGCCTGCGCGAGGCCGGCCCCGGCCTGGCCGAGGCCAACGCCCGCGACATCGCGCGCGCCACCGCCGCCGGCCTCGCCGCGCCGATGGTCGACCGCCTCAAGCTCACGCCGCCGGTCATCGAGACGGTGGCCCTCGGCTGCGAGCAGCTCGCCGCCATGGCCGACGTCATCGGCGAGATCATCGGCCTCAAGCAGCAGCCCAGCGGCATCCGGGTCGGCCAGATGCGCGTGCCCATCGGGGTCTTCGGCATGATCTACGAGAGCCGGCCGAACGTGACCATCGAGGCCGCGAGCCTGGCCATCAAGAGCGGCAACGCGGCGATCCTGCGCGGCGGCTCGGAGGCCATCGAGTCGAACAAGGCGCTGGCGCAGCTGGTGACCGAGGCGCTGGAGGAGGCCGGCCTGCCGCCCGAGGCCGTGCAGCTGGTGCGCACCACCGACCGCGAGGCCGTCGGCCAGCTCATCGCGATGCCGCAGTTCGTCGACGTCGTCATCCCGCGCGGCGGCAAGGGGCTGATCGAGCGCATCAGCCGCGAGGCCAAGGTGCCGGTCATCAAGCACCTGGACGGCAACTGTCACGTCTACGTCGACGACACGGCGCCGCTGGACATGGCCGTGCGGGTGGTCGACAACGCCAAGACGCAGAAGTACAGCCCCTGCAACGCCGCCGAGGGCCTGCTGGTGGCGGCCTCGGTGGCCGAGATCTTCCTGCCGGAGATCGCCGCCGTGTTCGCAGCCAAGGGCGTGGAGATGCGCTGCGACCCGGCCGCCGCCGCCATCCTACGCGCCGACACGCACGCGGGGGTGGCCGAGCGGGTCGTCGACGCGGTGGAATCGGACTGGTCGGAGGAGTACCTCGCCGCCGTCATCAGCATCAAGGTGGTGGCCGGGCTGGACGAGGCGATCGACCACATCAACCGCTACTCGAGCCACCACACCGACGCCATCGTCACGCGCGACCACGTCCACGCCCAGCGCTTCCTGCGCGAGGTCGACTCGGCCAGCGTGATGGTGAATGCGAGCACGCGCTTCGCGGACGGCTTCGAATACGGGCTGGGTGCGGAAATCGGCATCAGCACCGACAAGTTTCATGCGCGTGGTCCGGTCGGGATCGAGGGGCTGACTTCGTTGAAATACGTGGTGCTGGGGCAGGGCGAGATCCGCGGCTGACCGCGTGGACGATCGGCGGCGGCGGGCGGTGTCGCCGTCGAGTCACGGCTTGCGTTGCGAATCGTCGCGTCGTCCCCAGATCCTGAAGTTCCACTCAACTTTTTCGCGCAACGCACAAGGCCGCCGTATGGTCCCCCACCTCGTCACCGCCCTGACCGGCCCGATCAACGAACTCGAACAGCGCGTCCTCGACTCCACTCCGGCCATCGAGCGCTGGTTCCGCCTCGAATGGATGGAGCACACGCCGCCGTTCTACAGCGCGGTGGACATCCGCAACGCCGGCTTCAAGCTGGCGCCGGTGGACACCAACCTGTTCCCGGGCGGCTGGCACCACCTCACGGCGCAGATGCTGCCGCTGGCGGTGCAGGCGGCCCAGGCGGCCATCGAGAAGATCTGCCCTGAGGCGCGCAACCTGCTGGTGATCCCGGAAAACCGGTCCGACAGCACCTCCTACCTGGCCAACATCGCCCAGCTGGTGCGCATCTTCCACATGGCCGGGCTCAATGTGCGCGTCGGCTCGATCGATCCGGCGATCAAGGCGCCCCGCACCATCGAACTGCCCAGCGGCGACGTCGTGACCCTGGAGCCGGTGGTGCGCACCAAGCGCCGCCTGGGCATCAAGAACTTCGATCCCTGCACCATCCTGCTGAACAACGACCTCGCCGCCGGCACGCCGGGCATCCTGGAGGACCTGCACGAGCAGTACCTGCTGCCGCCGGTGCACGCGGGCTGGTCGATCCGCCGCAAGAGCAACCACTTCCGCGGCTACGAGGAGATCGCGAAGCGCTTCGGCAAGCTGCTGGGCATCGACCCGTGGCTGATCAACCCGATGTCCACCCACGCCCGCGACGTCGACCTGTCCACGGGTGCCGGCCAGGACGACATCGCCGGCCACGTCGACGCCATGCTGGCCAAGGTGCGGCGCAAGTACAAGGAATACGGCATCAACGAGAAGCCCTTCGTCGTCGTCAAGGCCGACGACGGCAGCCACGGCATGGGCGTGACCACGGTGCGCGACGCCAAGGACTTCGAGGCGTTCGGTCGCCGGCTGCGCGAGCAGGCCGAGGGCGGCGGACCGGGCCTCGGCACGCACGACGTGATCGTCCAGGAAGGCGTGCTGACCAACGAGCGCGTGCACGACGGCGTGGCCGAGCCGGTGGTCTACATGATGGACCGCTACGTGGTGGGCGGCTTCTACCGCGTGCATGCCGGCCGCAGCACCGACGAGACCCTGGCCCTGCCGGGCGCGAGCTTCGTGCCGCTGGCCTTCTCCGACAGCGCGCACCTGCCGCAGCCCGGCGCCAAGCCGGGAGCCAGCGCGCCCAACCGCTTCTACATGTACGGCGTGATCGGCCGCCTGGCGATGGTCGCGGCCAGCTATGAGATGGAAGCGACCGACCCGGACGCCGAGATCTACGAGTAACAAGCGTCCTCGACTTTGCCGCTGCAATGCGGCAAAGGCAGAATAGCGGCCCCACAGCCAACGGAAAACCAGGCGACGCGACACGAACGGGCAGTGCGGCCCGGGCATCGCATCGGCGCGCTTCCACCCGACTCGTGTCTTCCCCCAAAAGTTCCTCGGCCGGCCTGATCCTCGGCGCCATCGGCGTCGTCTACGGCGACATCGGCACCAGCGTGCTCTACGCCACCAAGGAGGTGTTCGGCCACGGCCACGTGCCCTTCACGATCGAGAACGTCTACGGCATCCTGTCGATGTTCTTCTGGACGCTGACCGTCATCGTGTCGATCAAGTACGTGGTGTTGGTGCTGCGGGCCGACAACGAGGGCGAGGGCGGCCTGGTGGCGATGCTGGCGCTGGCCTCGCGCGCCGTGGCGGACAAGCCGCGATTGCGCGGTGTGCTGCTGGCCGTGGGCATCTTCGGCACCTCGCTGTTCTACGGCGACGGCGTCATCACGCCGGCCATCTCGGTGCTCTCGGCGGTCGAGGGCCTGGAGGTGGTGTCGCCGCACTTCACCCACTACGTCATCCCGATCACGCTGGTGGTGCTGTTCGTGCTGTTCCTGGTGCAGAAGCGCGGCACGGCGGGCATCGGCAAGTTCTTCGGGCCGGTGACGCTGGTGTGGTTCGTCGTGCTGGCGGTGCTGGGGGTCTCGCAGATCGTCAACCACCCGGAGATCCTGAAGGCGATCAACCCTTACTACGCGCTCAAGTTCATCTGGGACAACCCGCTGACCAGCTTCATCGTCCTGGGCGCGACCGTGCTGTGCGTGACCGGCGCCGAGGCGCTCTACGCCGACCTCGGCCACTTCGGCAAGGGGCCGATCCGCATCGCGTGGTTCTCGGTCGTGATGCCCGCGCTCACGCTGAACTACTTCGGCCAGGGCGCGCTGCTGCTGGAGAACCCCGAGGCGGTGAAGAACCCGTTCTTCATGATGGCGCCGGAGTGGGCGCTGATCCCGTTGGTGCTGCTGGCCACCCTGGCCACGGTGATCGCCTCGCAGGCGCTCATCACCGGCGCCTTCAGCGTCACGCGCCAGGTGATCCAGCTGGGCTACCTGCCACGCCTGAACATCGAGCACACCAGCGTGCGCTCGGCCGGGCAGATCTACATCCCGTTCATCAACTGGGGGCTGTTCGTGGCCATCGTGCTGGCGGTGGTGATGTTCCGCTCGTCGAGCAACCTGGCCGCGGCCTACGGCATCGCCGTGACCACCGACATGCTCATCACGACGGTGCTGACCTTCTTCGTCATCCGCTACGCCTGGAAGCTGCCGCTGGCGCTGTGCATCGGTGCGACCTCGGCCTTCTTCGTCATCGACTTCGCCTTCTTCGCCTCCAACCTGCTCAAGCTGCCCCAGGGCGGCTGGTTCCCGCTGATGATCGGCGGCGGCATCTTCATGCTGATGATCACCTGGAAGGAGGGGCGGCGCCTGATGGGCGAGGCGCAGCGCTCCGACGCCATCGACCTGCGCAGCTTCCTCGACGCCGTCTTCGTCAGCCCGCCGGTGCGCGTGGAGGGTTCGGCCGTCTTCCTGACCGCCGAGCCGGGCTCGGTGCCCAACGCGCTGCTGCACAACCTCAAGCACAACAAGGTGCTGCACGAGCAGAACCTGTTCGTCACGGTGCGCAGCCACGAGGTGCCCTGGATCCCGATGGCGCAGCGCGTGGAGATCACGCCGCTGGGCCACCATTGCTGGCAGGTGGTGGTGAACTACGGCTTCAAGAACGACATCGACCTGCCGCGCGCCCTGGAGAACGCCCGCATGCGCGGCTGTCAGCTCGAGCGCATGACGACGAGCTACTTCCTCTCGCGCGACGTCGTCATCCCCACGCTGGGCAGCGGCATGGCACCCTGGCGCGAGAAGCTGTTCGCGCAGATGCACCACAACGCCAGCGGCGCGGCGGGCTTCCTCAACCTCCCGACCAACGCTGTCGTAGAGCTGGGCTCCAAGATCGAGATCTGAGGACGGAGCCCCTCGCCCGGATCTTGCGTGTGCCGCATCCATGCCTTCCCTGCGCCACAGCCACTTCGAGGACGCCCAGGCGATCTTCGCCGGCACGCTGTTCGTCTCGCTCGCGTTGATCCTGTTCAAGCAGGTCGGGCTGATGACCGGCGGCGTGGCGGGCATCGCCTTCCTGCTGCACTATCTGACGGGCATCGGCTTCGGCAAGTTGTTCTTCCTGATCAACCTGCCGTTCTACGGCTTCGCTTGGGTGCGCATGGGACGCGAGTTCACGCTCAAGACCTTCGTGGCGATCACGGTGCTCTCGGCGATGACCGAGTGGTCGCCCGCGCTGTTCGCCATCGAGCGGCTGCATCCGGCCTACGCGGCGGTGCTCGGCGGCCTGCTGCTGGGGGCGGGCTGCCTGTTCCTGGCGCGGCATCGCGGCAGCCTGGGCGGCGCGACGATCGTCTCGCTCTACATGCAGGAGAAGCACGGCTGGCGCGCCGGCAAGGTGCAGATGGCCATCGACTGCAGCATCGTCGCGCTGGCCTTCCTGGTGATCGATCCGGTCCGGGTGCTGTACTCCGTGCTGGCGGCGGTGGTGATGAGCGTGTTCCTGGCGGTTAACCACAAGCCGGGGCGCTACGTGACGGCGGTGTAGCGCCGCCGGACGCGCCGCCTCCGCCGGACCTGTTCAGGCGAAGTCCTCCGGGCGCTCGGCCGCCAGCGCCTGCATGTGCGCGGCGATGGCGCCCGGCGTGGTGAACCAGATCTCGCCCCGGTCCCGGGCGCGCGCCAGGTGCTGCAGCGCGGTGCGCAGGTGCCGCAGGCGGTAGGGCTGGCCGACGATGTACGGATGCAGCGCCAAGCCCATCACCAGCGGCTGCGCGCACGACTGCGCGCGCATCTCGTCGAAGTTGTCGATCACCAGGGCGGCGAAGTCCTTCATGTCCATCTGCCGGCCCATGATCATCGGGATGTCGTTGAGCTCCTGCGGGTAGGGCACCGACCAGAGCGTGCCGCCGCCGCGCGTGCGCAGGCGCGTCGGCTGGTCGTCGTGGCACCAGTCGAGGGTGTAGGCGTAGCCGGTCTCGGCCAGCAGGTCGGGCGTCAGGGCGCTCTCGGAGATCCAGGGCGACAGCCAGCCCGTCGGCACGCGACCGCTCTCCTTTTCCATGCGGTCGCGGCAGCGCAGCAGCAGGGCGCGCTCGTCGGCCTCGGCGAGTCCGCCCTGGCGCTCGGCGTTGCTGTGGCCGTGGCCGACGAGCTCGTCGCCGCGCGCCACGCAGGCCGCCACCAGTTCGGGGCAATGGTCGTAGAGCGCGGTGTTGACCAGCGCGCCGGCGGGCAGACCGAGCGCGTCGAACAGCTCGAGGCAGCGCCACGCGCCCACGCGGTTGCCGTACTCGCGCCAGGCGTGGTTGAGCACGTCGGGCTGCGGCGAGGCCGGGCCGATCCCGGCGCCCAGTCCGTCGCCGAAGGCGAAGTGCTCGATGTTGAAGCCGAGGTACACCGCCAGCCGGGCGCCGTTCGGCCAGAGGTGGTCAGGGCGCCGCGTGATGGGCCGGTAGTCGAAGCGGCCGTGGTCGGGAAGCCGGTCGGGCCAGCGGACCGCAGTGGGGGTGGGATTCGTCATCCGGAGACGCTCAGAGGGTGGCGAGGCCGGCGCGCACCAGCAGCCATTCGGCGCTGTCGTTCCAGACGTCCATCCGCACGATCAGACCGTGGCTGACCACGTAGCGGTCGACATAGCGGTTGCCCTCGAAGGCCTCGCCGTCGGGCCAGGCGCCGTACAGCGTGCCCAGGCTGTAGACCACGGTCTCCTCCGGCGTGCCGCCGGCCACCACCTCGGTGCGCTCGATCCGCTTCTTCACCCAGGCGTAGCGCTGCGCGTTGAAGGCCGAGGTGTCGGCGGGCCGCGTCATCGGTCGGTTGCCGGTGAAGCGGATGCGGATGTCCGGCGCCGTGTGGCGCGAGGCGGACGCGGGGTCGGGGATCATGACCAGGCGCAGGAACTCGTCGACCACGGCGGCGGGGTCGGTCGGGGTCGGAGTCGGGGCGTCGGTCGCTCGGTCGGTGTTCATGGGGCGCTCCATCGGATGGCGTGGGGGCTGGAAGGCACTGCGTGGGCAGCGGTCGGCATGTGCTCGTGCTGCAAGTCACATGCCCGTCGTCGACGTTCCCACGTCGGCCCGGCCGGATCCGTGCGATCGGATGCGACCTCGCCGTCGTCCGGCGCCTCGCGCGACGGGCGGGCGACGCGACGCGCCCGGTCGCAGGACTGCCGCCGCGTGCCCGGCACAATCCCGCGATGCGTTTCTTCAAGGACCTGAGCCTTTCCGCCTTCACGGCCGGCTTCGTCGCCGTGCTGGTGGGCTTCACCAGCTCGGTGGTGATCGTGTTCCAGGCCGCGCAGGCCTTCGGCGCGACGCCGGCGATGATCGCCTCGTGGATGTGGGCGCTGGGGCTGGGCATGGGGCTGGCGTCGGCGCTGCCCTCGCTGTGGCTGCGCAAGCCCGTGATGGTGGCCTGGAGCACGCCCGGCGCGGCCGTGCTGGCGACCGCCGGCGCCGGCCACGGCATGGGCGAGGCGGTGGGCGCCTTCATCGTCTGCGCGGCGCTCGTCACGCTGGCCGGCGCCACCGGGTGGTTCGAGCGCGTGATGAACCGCATCCCCATGGCGATCGCCTCGGCGCTGCTCGCCGGCGTGCTGGCGCGCTTCGGCCTCGCCGGCTTCGCCGCCGCGCAGACCGCGCTGCCGCTGGTGCTGCTGATGCTGGGCACCTACCTCGCCGGCAGGCGCTTCGTGCCGCGCTACGCGGTGCCGCTGACGCTGCTGGCGGCCGTGGCGTTCACGGCGGCGCGCGGCGAGCTGTCGTGGTCGGCGGTGCATTTCAGCCTGGCGGTGCCGGTCTTCACGATGCCGGTGTTCACCTGGCAGGCGGCCGTCAGCCTGGCGCTGCCGCTGTTCGTCGTCACCATGGCGTCGCAGAACCTGCCGGGCGTGGCGGCCATCCGCGCGGCCGGCTACGACCTGCCGATCTCGAAGCTCATCACCCTGACCGGCGTGGCGACGCTGGTGCTCGCGCCCTTCGGCGGCTACGCGCTCAACCTCAGCGCCATCACCGCCGCCATCTGCATGGGCCGCGAGGCGCACGAGGACCCGGCGCGGCGCTACGCGGCGGCCGTGAGCTGCGGCGCGATCTACGTCGTCATCGGCCTGTTCGGCGCCGCCGTGACGGGATTGCTGACGGCGTTCCCGAAGGAGCTGGTCGCCGCCATCGCCGGGCTGGCGCTGCTGGGCACCATCGGCGGCGGGCTGGCCGCGGCGCTGCGCGAGGAGCCCTACCGCGAGGCGGCGCTCATCACCTTCCTGGTGACGCTCTCGGGCGTGACCGTCGCGGGCATCGGCTCGGCCTTCTGGGGCGTGGTGGCGGGCGCCGTGGCGCTCGCGGTCCAGCGCGTCGGCCGCGCAAAGACCCCCGCCGACAAGGACATCGCGCCGGCCTGCAAGATCAGGCTCGACGCCCGCGCGGGCGCCCCCGCGGCCGTTTCCCCGGCCGATCCGGCGGCGTCCCTGGGCACCGCCACCTCCTCGAATCCTTCCTCCCCGACCCGACCATGAACCTCCTCTTCGTCGCCGACCCGATCGAGCAATTCAAGACCTACAAGGACACCACCTTCGCGATGATGCGCGAGGCCCAGCGCCGCGGGCACCGCATCGCGGCGTGCCTGCCGCAGGACCTGCAGTGGAAGTCCGGCGGCGTGGTGGAGGCGACGGTGCGCAAGATCACGCTCACCGGCGCGGCCGACGACTGGTTCCACGAGGACGGCCTGGAGACGAAGGCGCTGAAGGACTTCGACGCCGTGCTGATGCGCAAGGACCCGCCCTTCGACGCCGAGTACATCTACGCGACGCACCTGCTGGAACAGGCCGAGCGCGAGGGCGCGCGCGTGGTCAACAAGCCGCGCGCGTTGCGCGACCACCCGGAAAAGCTGGCGATCATGCAGTTCCCGCAGTTCACCACGCCGACCCTGGTCACGCGCAGCGAGGCGGCGGTCAAGGCCTTCCACGCCGAGCACGGCGACGTCATCCTGAAGCCGCTCGACGGCATGGGCGGCATGGGCATCTTCCGCGTGCGGCAGGACGGCCTCAACCTGGGCTCGATCGTCGAGACCCTCAACAAGGGCGGCGCCGAGACCATCATGGTCCAGCGCTTCGTGCCGCAGATCGCCGAGGGCGACAAGCGCATCCTGATCATCGCGGGCGAGCCGGCGCCCTTCGTGCTCGCGCGCATCCCGCAAGGCGGCGAGGTGCGCGGCAACCTGGCCGCCGGCGGCAAGGGCGTGGCGCAGCCGCTGACCGCCCGCAACCGCGAGATCGCCGAGACCGTGGGCCGCACGCTCGCGCCGCGCGGCCTGCTGCTGATCGGCTTGGACGTCATCGGCGACTCGGTCACCGAGATCAACGTCACCAGCCCGACCTGCTTCCAGGAGATCACCGACCAGACCGGCTTCGACGTGCCGGCGATGTTCGTGGATGCGCTGGAGGCGCACCTGGCGGCGTCGTAGAGCGCCGCTCGCACCTGGCGTCAGCCGGCGCTCGGCGCGACAGGATCAGAAGTCGATGGAGCCGCTCACCGACACGGTGCGCGGCGCGCCGAGCACGAGGTAGTTGGAACCCTGCGTGCCGCCCACCGATGCCCAGTAGGCCTTGTTGGCGAGGTTGTCGATGCGGGCGCGCAACGTCAGCAGGCGACCGTTGCCGATGTCCACCAGGTAGCGCGCACCGATGTCCATGCGGGTCCAGCCCGGCACTTGCTGCGTGTTGGTCGCATTGGCGTATTGCTTGGACGTGTACAGGACCCGCGCATTCAGCGACAGGTTGGGAACGCCGGGAACGTCCCATTCGGCTCCCAGGTTCAATTGCTTGTCCGGCACGCCGATGGCATCGAGCCCATTGGTCGCATTGCCCTGGGTCTGCCGCTGCTTGGCATCCAGCAAGGTCAGGCCGCCGAGCACTCGCACGCCCTGGGCCGGTTGCCCGAAGACCGAGAACTCCAGACCACGATTGCGCTGCTCGCCATAGGCACCGTAGGTCTGTCCCTGGTAGTAGTAGGTCGGTTGATCGGTGGTGAAGAATGCCGCGCCCGCGCCGAGAGTGCCGCCGTCGTACTTGACGCCGACTTCCTTCTGCTTGGCGCGGTAGGGTGCGAAGACCTCGCCGGCATTGGTCACCGGAAGGTTGTTCACCGTCGTGCCCGCGACGTTGCCCTTGACCAGGCCCTCGATGTAGTTGGCGTAGACCGACGTGTTCGGGGCGGCCTTGAACACGACGCCCGCCACCGGCGTCGTGCGGCTCTTGTCGTAGCTGCTGGACTCGACGCCCGTGGTGTAGGCGAAGCTGGTCTGCTCGATGGTCTGGCGGCGGGCGCCCAGCGTGAGCAGCACACGGTCGTCCGCGAAGGACATCGTGTCGGCCACGGCGAGGCTGGAGGTCCGGATCTTGTCGGTCAGTCCCGGGGCGCTCAGCGCATTGCCGACGAATCCGTTGGCCACCGGGAGGGCCGACGCGAAGGGCGAATAGATGTTGTTGAGCACCGCGCCGGAAGAGATCGCATAGGCGTTCTTGCGGTCGTTGCTGTAGCTCGCCAGCGAGGCCACCACCGTGTGCTTCACCGAGCCCGTCGTGAACCTGCCGCGCGCACCGAGTTCTCCGGTGCCGACCTTGTCGTCGCGCGTGTTGCTGAAGCGCGTGTTGCGGGTGCCACCGGCGGCGTTGGTGAGGGTCGGGTTGGACAGCACGTTGTCCTCGTCGCTGCGGCGTATCCCGCCCGCAGCCCAGGCGGTGATGCCTTCGGTGATGTCCACCTCGGCGCGCACGGTCGCGAACTTGTCGCGCTCCTTCGAGTAGGTCCAGGGCTGCGCGAAGTTCACGTCGGCGGAGGGCGCACGCGGGATCGGCAATGTGGCCGATGGTGTCAGGCTGGGACGGCCCTCGCGCAGGTCGTAGTTCTGGTAGCCGACGTCGGCCGACACCCGCACGTTGCGGCTGCGCCAATCCAGGCCGACGCCCACGGCGCTGAGTTCCTGCTTCTCGTTGTCGATGCCGGTGCCGCCGTCGCGGCGCACGGCGTTCACACGGATGCCTGTGCTCTGGTCGGGTCCGAAGCGGCGCGCGATGTCGGCATTCACGAAACCCTGGCCGCCGGTCTGCACGCCGAGGCCGACGCGCGTCAAGGATTCGCTCGGTGCCCGTTTCGGCAGCAGATTGATGGCGCCGCCGATGCCGCTGCCGCCAGGGGCCGCACCATTGAGGAAGGTGTTGGCGCCTTTGAAGACCTCGACGCGCTCGAAGAATTCGGAGGCGATGTACTGGCGCGGCAGCATGCCGTAGAGGCCGTTGTACGAAACGTCGTCCGAATACACCGGAAAGCCCCGCACCACGTAGAGTTCCTGGAAGTTGCCGAAGCCGCGTGCCTGCCGCACCGATGGGTCGTTCAGCAGCACGTCGGCGACACTCTTGGCCTGCTGGTCCTGGATGAGTTCGTTGGTGTAGCTGGTGGTCGAGAACGGCGTGGCCATCACGTCCTGCGTGCCCAGGATGCCGACCCGTCCGCCGCGCGCCACCTGGCCGCCGGCAAAGGGCTTGGCGAGGCCTTCGGCCGAGGCGTCGGCGCTGGCCTCGACGGTCACGGTCGAGAGGGTGGCGTTGCCACCGTCGGCGGTGGCGGCGGGCGCGGTCTGCGCCAGGGCGCCGAGCGCGTGGAGCGCCAGGGCGGCGGCGATCGTGATCGGGCGGAGCGGGAAGGAGGAGGACATCGGGATGGGAATGAGCGTGGGACGGTTTCGCGAATGCGAACCGTTATTATCCTCATCCGGCTGGCGTCAGCGTCCGCTCTCGGTGGCGGGAACCGTCGCACTGTTGTTTGGATGCGACCTTCGGTGCTACATCGCCTCGACCGTGCTCAGCGCTGCCGACGGCCGTCCACGAACACCGCCAGCTCGCCCGGCGCGAAGGCCGTCCAGATCTCGTTGGTGGTCAGCGGCGCGGTCACGACCATCGCCACGCGGTCCTCGGGCGTGGTGTGCTGGGCGAAGTCGATCGCCACGTCCTCGTCGGCCAGGTGGGCCAGCATGAAGGGGTGCTGGCGCTCGATGTACCAGAGGTGGGTCGAGGCGTGCGACCACAGCGCCTGGCCGTTGGAGAGCATGAAGTTGAAGGTGCCGTGGCGCGCCACGCGGGGCGCGAGCTCGCGCAGCGTCAGCGTGAGCTCCTCGATGCTGGGCACGTCGGCGTGCGACTTGGCCAGCTCCTGCATCAGCCAGCAGAAGGCGTGCTCGCTGTCGGTGTCGCCCACCGGATGGAAGCTGCCGTGCAGCCGGGGCCGGAAGTCCTTGAGATCGCCGTTGTGGGCGAAGACCCAGTAGCGGCCCCACAGCTCGCGCACGAAGGGGTGGCAGTTCTGCAGGTTGACGCGGCCCTGGGTCGCCTTGCGGATGTGGGCGATGACGTTGCGGCTCTGGATCGGGTAGCGGCGGATCAGTTCGGCCACCGGCGACTCGCACGCGGGCAGGTGGTCGACGAAGTGCCGCAGGCCGCGGTCCTCGAAGAACGCGATGCCCCAGCCGTCGGCGTGATGGTCGGTGCGCCCGCCCCGGTGCGCGAAGCCCCGGAAGCTGAAGGTGACGTCGGTGGGCGTGTTGCAGTTCATGCCGAGCAGCTGGCACATGGGATCAGGACTCCTTGGGACGCGAGGCGGGCGACGGGGCATCGCCATCGGTGCGCAGCTGCCAGGCCGCCAGCAGCGCGATGGCGCACAGCGACGCGAGCATCAGAAAGACTTCGTTGAAGGCCGCGAGCCGCGCCGGGCTGCTCGCGGCCCGGGCGAGCGAGTCGCCATGCGCGGCGAGCCGCCATTCGAGCGCGATGGCGCACAGGCTCACGCCGGCGGCGCCGCCGAGCATGCGCAGGAAGCTGATCGCGCTGGCGCCCTGCGGGATCAGCGGCTTGGCCAGCGGCCGCATCGAGCCCAGGTTGAGCGAGGGCAGGATGAAGCCCAGCCCGACGCGCCCGACGATGGCGAAGGCCACCAGCCACCACAGCCGGCTGTCCATGCGCAGCGTGACCATCAGCGCGAACGAGACGGCCAGCAGCGCCAGTCCGATGCTCACTAGCAGCCAAGTCGGCTGGCGGTCGGCCAGGCGCCCGACGCCGGCGATGGTGATGGCCAGAACGATGCCTGCCGGCAGCATGATCGTGCCCACGTGCGAGGCCGACAGGTGCAATGCCACCTGCATGTACACCGGCAGCAGGTAGGTCGAGCCGAACAGGGCCGCGCCGTAGATGAAGGCCACCACGCTGCCCATCGAGAACTGGCGGTAGCCGAAGAGGCCCATGTGCATCAGCGGCGACTCGCCGTGCGCCGTCATGCGCCGCTGCAGCCGGATGAAGGCCACCAGCGCGACGACGGCGCCGGCGAGCAGCACGCCCGCCTGCAACGGCGAGTCGCCGCGCAGCGCCACCAGCCCGTTGAGCAGGCACAGCGTGCCCGCCGTGCCGATGAGCAGGCCGCGCCAGTCGAGCGCCCGGTCGCGCGCCGCCGCCACGCCGCCGGGCGCGGTGACCGGCACGAAGCGGTAGGCCAGCGCGATCGACACGACGCAGAACGGCACCACCATGAAGAAGATCGAGCGCCAGCCGAACAGGTCGACCAGCACGCCGCCGATGCTCGGGCCGATGGCCGGCGCCAGCACCACGCCCATGCCGAAGATGCCGCTGGCACGGCCCTGCTCGTGCGGCTCGAAGGCGCGCAGGATGATGATGGCCGGAATGGGCTGCACCACGCCCGCGGCCAGGCCCTCGACGATGCGCGCGGCCAGCACCAGCGAGAAGTCCGTCGCCAGCCCGCCGGCCACGCCGCCGGCCAGCAGCAGCACCATCGTGCCGACGTAGGTGCGCCGGTAGCCGTAGCGCCCGAGCAGCCAGGGCGTGGTGAGCATCGACACCGTCATCGCCACCATGAAGCCCGAGCTGACCCACTGCGCGCGCTCCTGCCCGAGCACGAAGTAGTGGCTCATGTCGGGAATGGCCACGTTGACGATGGTCGAGGACATGATGGACGCCATCACGCCGACCATCACCGACAGCAGCAGGAACCACCGGTAGCGCTCGCCGTAGCGGGCCCGCAGGGGAGAGACGGGGTCGGGATTGGACATGGGTGTCCTACGAGGATATCGGCCTTTGCGAGGCGGGGTTGCAGGAGGAGGCGCCCAACAATGACCGGCTCGCACTTCCGCATCACCGCTTCGACATTTCTCCACCATGGACGCCTTCGCACCCGACTCCCGCCCGCCCTCCGACAACGGCCGCGTCCCCTCCGAGATCGATGCCGGTCCCGAGATGGCCGAGCCCCGCGAGGAGGACAGCGGCTCGCTCGCGGTCGAGTTGCGCGCGCCCACCATCAGCCGGGCCTACCAGTGCCAGTGCGGTCGCCCGGTCTACCTGCGCAACAGCCAGTGCCTGGCCTGCGGCACGCACCTGGGCTACGTCACCGACCGCCTGGGCGTGGTGCCGCTGGAGTCCGCGCACGAGGACGGCGCCGACCCGTATCTGTACGTGGTCCATGGCGACCACGGCGGGCGGACGTGGCGGCGCTGCGCCAACTTCAATACGGCCTCGCGTTGCAATTGGATGGTGCCTCAGCCCCGGACCGGCGACGATGCGGAGTGCACGGGGCACGGCCTGCTCGACGGCTTCTGCCTGTCGTGCAGCGCCACGCGCACCATCCCCGACCAGTCGGTCGAGGGCAACGGCGCGCTGTGGAACAAGCTCGAACTGGCCAAGCGCCGGCTGATGTCGCAACTGCTCGTGCTGGGCCTGCCGATCGTCACGCGCCATGCCGACCCGGTCGGCGGCCTGGCCTTCGACTTCCTGAGCGAGCTGCCCGGCGGGCCGCGCGTCCTGACCGGCCACGAGGGCGGCGTCATCACGTTGAACGCCGCCGAAGCCGAGGACGTGGTGCGCGAGCGCATCCGCGCCGAGATGCGCGAGCCCTACCGCACGCTGGTGGGCCACTTCCGCCACGAGATCGGCCACTACTACTGGGACCGGCTGGTCTACCCGACGGACTGGCTGTTCGACTTCCGCGAACTCTTCGGCGACGAGCGCGCCAGCTATGCGGACGCGCTGCGCGTCCACTACGAGCAGGGTCCGCGGCCCGACTGGGCCGGCCGCTGCGTCACCAGCTACGCCAGCGCGCACCCGTGGGAGGACTGGGCCGAGACCTGGGCGCATTACCTGCACATGGCCGACGCGGCCGACACGGCGATGAGCTTCGGCGTCGACGCGCGCAACGTCGAGCTCTCCGGCGACCTGTTCGACTTCGCCGACCTGTGGCAGCCCGACCACCCGGGCGCGTCCAAGTTCCTGGATTTCCTCAACGGCTGGGTGCGCCTGACCAACGTGCTCAACGAACTCTCGCGCAGCATGGGCCAGTCCGACTACTACCCCTTCACGCTGCCGCGCGCGGCGGTCGGCAAGCTGCAGTTCATCCACCAGATCGTCACCGAGCAGCGCCTGCACGCGCAGGCCATCGGCGAGATGCCGGTGCCGGAGACGACGGGCGACGACGGCACGACGGACGTGCCGGAAGAAGAAGTCGGAGGTCGGGGCGACGGCACGTCCGACGACGGTTTCGTACCGGTGCCGTCAGCGCCGCGGGACCACGCGCCGGCTCAGGTCGGCGCCTGAGTCGTGGCTGCTCCGGCGGTGGCGTGCGCTGCGCAGCGTGCGCAGATGCAGGCGACGTCGCGCGCTCCATTGGGCAGGGGCGCCTTCAGCGCGGCCGTGAAGTCGACCGACTGGCACCAACAGGATGCCGGTGCGTCGGCCCCGGTCGAGCGTGCCGCCTCCATCGCGCAGGCGTTCGACGCGCCGCACAAGGGGCACAGCGTAGCATTGCCCGAGGTGGAGATCGTCGACGGCTCGACCCGTCGATGATCGCCTGTGGACAACGTATCGAGGTCTGTATGAGTAGCGCGGGACATCAGCCGGCACCCCACCAGTTCACCGTTCGCAGGCCGGGAACGGACACGAGGTCCTTCTGATTCCGCGTGACCAGCGTCAGTCCGTGCGCGATGGCGATCGCTGCGATCTGCCCCTCGACGAAAGGCAACGCCGCACCCGCCTTTTCGCGATCCTCGCGGAGCTCGGCATGGATACGTGCAGCGGCCGCGTCGTAGGGCAGCATGGGCAGCGAGCCCACCACGTCGGTCAGGTAGCGCTCGATCGCATCGCGCCGCTTGCCTTCGGGCATGCGCAGCCATCCGAACCGCAGTTCGTGCCATACCGGCGTCGCGATGGCCAGTTCGCCGGCATGGCGCGTTAACGCCGCCTTCACGTCTGCATCGGGCGCCGGGCGCGTCGCTTCGGAGAGCACGTTGGTATCGAGCAGCCAGCTCACCATTCGACCTTGCGCCCCGGTAATGGATCGCGAACGTCGACCCACGAGTCGTCGATCGGAGCATCGCCGTCGAGATGATGCTGGCGCCAGCCATCGAGCAGTTCCGCGAAGTTCCGCGGAGCACCCGATAGCCGACGGAACTGCGCGATCGACATCAGCACGGCAGCGGGTTCGCCACGGCGCGAAATCAACGCCGGTTCCGTGCTGATTTCCACCATGCGCGAGGTGTCGGCGAGGTTGGCACGGACTTGTGAGAGGGGAATGTGCTGCAGGAAAAAAGCTCTTTAAAAACGTACGTTTAAATTGTACGTTTCACGAGAGTCTGGTCGACGAAGCCAGTGTTGATGAAAGCCACGCTCGCGGAGCAGCCTCGGCGATGCAGGCCTTGAGGTTGATGCTGGTGCGGCGCTCCTCGTCCATGAGGTCTAGCTTGACGGTGTTGGCGGGGAGGCCCAGCAGCTGCTCGACGCGGCCGAACAGCTCGCTGTCGAAGTTCACCTCGTTTGGGCCGTGCATCTTGGGCTTGAATGTCGAGGAGGGTCGACAGCGAGGGCTCGAACACCACGTTGCTGTTGCCGACCGGGTTGGTCCGTCCCGCTCGTCTCATTGCACCCTTCTACGATGTTAAAAAGCTCGGAGGCTGCGGGACCACACCGATAATCTGGTTGCTCCAGAAGGAATGACGCTTGGTCACCGGATTTACCCTATATCAAACGCAGTACTTCGCATGGCTGCTTTCACGCCAGATTGAGGGCTCGTCTGCCGACAAGCTAGCGTCGACGCTGGTCGACGCGCAGGTGGATTTAAATCCGCATCAGGTCGACGCAGCGCTGTTTGCCTTCCGTAGCCCGCTGTCGAAGGGCGCCATCCTTGCCGATGAAGTCGGTCTGGGAAAGACGATAGAAGCGGGCTTGGTCATCGCGCAGCGCTGGGCCGAGCGGAAGCGACGCATCCTCATCATCGTTCCGGCCAACCTTCGAAAGCAATGGCACCAGGAACTGCAAGACAAGTTCAGCCTGAACGCTGTCGTTCTTGAAGCCAAGAGCTTCAGGCAGCTTCTCAAACAAGGGCTCAAGAATCCGTTCGAACTGGCGGATCGAATCGTCATTTGCTCCTACCAGTTCGCTAAAACGAAAGCCGACGAGCTGAAGGGTATCGCCTGGGACTTGGTCGTCATGGACGAAGCGCATCGTCTGCGCAATGTCTACAAGCGGGGCAACGTCATCGGCAAGACGCTGAAAGATGCGCTGAGTCATGCGCCGAAAGTCTTGCTTACAGCCACGCCACTGCAGAACTCGCTGATGGAGCTGTATGGCTTGGTTAGCTTAGTGGATGACAGGGTATTCGGCGACGCCGACAGCTTCCGCGAGCAGTTCAGCGGATTGGGCAACCCCGATACCTTTGCGCGCCTGCGCAGCCGGCTCGATACCGTCTGCATCCGCACGCTTCGCCGGCAGGTGCAGCCCTTCATCCCGTACACGCGGCGCATTCCGATGGTTCAGGACTTCACGCCCCGGGCGGAGGAGCAGGCGCTGCATGAAGACGTCGCGGATTACCTGCGTAGACCGGTGCTCAACGCACTTCCCGGCGCGCAGCGGCAGCTGATCTCGCTGGTGCTCTGGAAGCTGCTGGCGTCCTCCAGTTTCGCCATCGCAGGTGCGTTGGGCACGATGGCCACCCGGCTAGAGGCCGAGTTGGCCAGCAAGCCGTTGGACGAGTCGTTGACGGAGACATTGGACGAAGACTACGAGGCGCTCGACGAAACCGAAGAGGAGTGGTCGGAGCAACGGGCGCGGCCGGATTCAACGGTGAGTTCGAGCGTTGCCGAGGAAATTGCCGAGTTGCGGGACTTCCAACGGCGGGCCGGCACGTTGCACGACAACGCCAAGGGCGATGCGTTGCTTAAGGCGCTGGACTTGGCATTCACTAAGCTGGAAAGCATGGATGCGCCGAAGAAGGCTCTGATCTTCACAGAGTCGAGGCGCACGCAGGATTACCTGCTCGGGCTACTCGAAAGGAGTAAATGGGCCAGCCAAACCGTGCTTTTCAACGGCACCAACAACAGCGCTCAGGCGACGGATCTCTATCAAGGGTGGCTCGCCCGCCATGCGGGCACCGATCGCATCACGGGCGTGCGCACCGCGGACACGCGTGCCGCGCTGGTTGAGCACTTCAAGGATCACGCCAATATCATGATCGCGACCGAAGCGGGCGCCGAAGGCATTAACCTTCAGTTCTGTTCGCTCGTCATCAACTACGACTTGCCGTGGAATCCGCAGCGCATCGAGCAGCGGATCGGTCGCTGCCACCGCTATGGTCAAAAGCACGACGTGGTGGTTGTCAACTTCATCGATCTGAGCAACGCGGCGGATCGGCGTGTCTATGACCTCCTAGCCGAAAAGTTTCAGCTTTTCGAGGGCGTGTTCGGTGCCAGCGATGAGGTTTTGGGTGCGCTGGAGAGTGGCGTTGATATCGAACGGCGCATCGCCGCAATCTATGAGGGCTGCCGGAAGCCCGATGAGATCGAAGACTCTTTCCGCCAACTGCAGCTCGATCTGGCGGGGGAAATCAACAGCACCATGCTGAAGACACGCCAACTGTTGTTGGAGAACTTCGACGAGGCGGTGCAGGAAAAACTCAAGCTGCGGGAGACCCAGAGCAAAAGCTCGCGCACACGTTTTGAGCGTTTGCTGCTGGACCTGACGCGATCGGAGTTAAAAGACCTCGCCACTGCCGATGAAGGCGGTTTCGAATTGCACGCGCTTCCGCAGGCGGTCGAGGCAGCCGATGCTTCTAGCATTCCATTGGGGCGCTACGAGTTGCCCCGCCGTAACAGTGATGCTCACCTGTACCGGGTCGGTCACCCGCTGGCGCAGGCGCTCATCGCCAGCGCCCGTGCAAGGCGCCTGCCGCCTGCCCGTTTGCGCTTCGACTACGAGGCCCACGGTGTTCACGTCGCCACTTTGCGCGATCTTCGAGGTCAGCATGGGTGGCTTGCCCTCAGTGTCCTTTCAGTGGACTCTCTTGGAACGAAAGAAGAGCACTTGCTGGTGACGGCGGTCGACAGCCAAGGCAAGCCTCTGCACGATGAAGACCCTGAAAAGCTACTGCGCCTTCCTGCGCAACTGCTCGAAACGCAACTTTTCGACGAACCTCCGGCATCGCTCGACAACCAGATGTTGGCTCTGGAAAGTGCTCGCCTGGGGGAGATCAATCTGCGCAACCTCGGGTACTTCGATGGCGAAGTGCAGAAGCTCGACGCCTGGGCCGACGATCTGAAAATCGGGTTGGAGAACGAAGTCAAAGAGCTCGACCGCGAGATCAAGGACGTTCGCCGGACGGCCAGCGTCTCCGGCACGTTGGACGAAAAGCTGCATTGGCAGAAGCAGCAGAGGGCGCTCGAAGACAAGCGCGGCCAGTTGCGTCGGCGGATTTTCGATCGGCAGGACGAGATCGATGCACAGCGCAGCAGGTTGATCGACGACCTGGAGTCGCGCTTGTCGAGCGCGGCCCGGTTGCAAGATGTTTTCGTCATCGCTTGGGAGTTGGTGTAATGGCAACCGCAACACCGCGCCCGTTGGAAGTCCAGCAGATTCAAGCCTTTCTCAAAGCCGAATTTGCTGGTTCCATCGAGGGCCTTGGCAATGAGAAAGACAAAGATCGCAACTTCCTATCGAAAGCGTTGGCTGCCTTCTTTCTGATGTCACAGGCCGGCGCTTCGAAGGCTGAGGCGGTGGCGGCAAGCATTGATGGGGGCCAAGACCATGGCGTTGACTCGGTCTACATCGGTACGACCGGCGTGATCTGGCTCGTTCAGTCCAAGTACATCCACAGCGGGCTCGGTGAGCCCATCCTGGGTGATGCGTCCAAATTTCAACTGGGTGTGCTGGACTTCGCTGCGGGGAGATTCGAGCGGTTCAATGCGGCCCTACAGCAGCGCAAGGCGGCTATCGAAGCCGCAATGAATGGCGACTACAAACTGCGATTTGCACTGGCCTACACAGGAACATCGCTGGATGAAGATCGCCGCACACTGTTCTCCGATGTGGTGCAGCGCATCAATGCGATCCATCCGGGGCGCGCGCAATTCACGCGCTTTGGTCTCAGCGATTTCCATGACGTTCTCATGGCGCGCCGTGCCGAACAGGTCATCGAGGTGGAGATCGAACTGCAGAACTTCGGTTTGGTGGAAGCGCCTGCTCGCGCCTTCTACGGTGTCATGCGAGTTCGAGACTTGGCATCGCTCTATCAAACGCATGATCACGCACTCGTTCGCGCCAACATCCGCCGCTATAGGGGCTCGTCCGAAGTCAACGCGGAGATCACCCGCACGCTGACGCAGGCACCCGCGGACTTTCTCTACTTCAACAACGGCATCACCCTCTTGTGTCAGCGGATCACGCCGGTCGGCCCCATGGATGCGCAGCGATCACGCGGGCGTTTCAAGCTCACAGGCGTCTCCATCATCAACGGCGCCCAGACCGCAGGCACTGTGGCGCAGCAACCGCTGGCGCACTACGACACGCACGAGGCCTATGTTCTGGTGACCTGCATTCAGGAGGGCGGCGCGGCTGACTTCGGCGACCGAGTGACGGAATACCGGAACAGTCAGAACGCGGTGACGGTGCAGGACTTCATTGCGCTGGACGACAACCAGGAAGACTGGCGCCGCACGTTGAAGGCTGCCGGCATCACCTACATCTACAAGCAAAGTGCATCGGACCCGCATGCTGCAGAGAAGGTCTTCACCGCGCAGGAGGCGGCCAACTGCTTAGCGTGTTCCTTGACCGGCACGGCGAGCATGCAATTGCTCTCTGCGCTGCGCAGCACGCCAGAGCGTCTGTGGGACCGCAGGCGCAATCTGGCGGGCGATGCGGTCGCGCAGACTGCGGATTCGCTCTACGGACAGTTGTTTCCAGACGAACTGACGGCCCGGAAGCTGTGGCGGACCACGCAGATCGGCCGCATGATCCGAACGACTATCAACGCGGATCTAGCGACGCAATCTTTAGAGGATGCCGCCTTCACTCGAGAAACGATCGAACTGGTTTCGCACCTTGTCTTCACGCGCAAGAGAACGCTGACCGACGCCGTGACGCTGACCTTGACCAGCGCGGAGCGCATGGAAATATCGGTCGCCATCGATGAGGTCCGGAGCGAGTTGGCCAAAGCCTGCGCAGAAGCCCATTGGGTTGGAAAGCCGCCAGCCGAAATTTTCTCCCATCCGGGAAATCTACAGGCCCTCAAGGCCGATGTAATGCGCGCCTTGAAGATCACAAAATAATTCGCATGACTCGACAAAAACTAGAACTGACCTGGATCGGTAAGGATCAGCGGCCGCGCTTGGAGCCGCGCATCTTATTGGAAGACCCGAATCGCAGGTACTACGCGTCTTCGTGCAGGTCCGATTTAGACATATTCGACAACCGTTTGATCAAGGGTGATAACTTGTTGGCGCTTAAAGCGCTGGAGGCGGAGTTCGCTGGCAAAGTGAAGTGCGTATTCATTGACCCACCGTACAACACCGGAAGTGCGTTCGAGCATTACGATGATGCGCTAGAACATTCGATTTGGATTGGATTAATGCGTGATCGGCTTGAGCGGTTGCGTGGCCTGTTGGCGCCAGATGGATTCATTTGCTGTCATATCGATGATTCGGAAGGGCCGTACCTAAAAGTCTTGATGGATGAGGTGTTTGGACGCGCAAATTACCTTGTAACTTTGTATGTACAAGTTAGATATTCTGAGAAAACGCTGAAGCAGGACATGGCTTTTCATAAACAGATTGAGCAAATTCATGTTTACAGAAAGCAATTTGGTGCGCAACCTGTTCAGAACAGTCGCGCGCTCGACTTTGAGAAGTTCTGCTATCACGTTAAGGAGAAGGGTGAGGGAAGGATAGTGAAGCTTGGAGGGCGCGATGTCCGGGCATTTGAGGCTCACGAATGGGAGGTCAAAAAGCAGGAGGGCTCAGCCAAAGGGTTAAAGGAAATTTGGGCCACAGGCTCAATCCTTGATGGCAACTCAACTGGTCGATTTTTTCGCGATCATCTTGCTGGCAGGTCAAAGATTGACGGATTGGGCATGCTCTATAAGGTGCCAGGAATCGGGGATGATGGTCTGGGCTATCGGTACATAACTGGTCCAGCGCGCGCTACTGCAACCAAAGGGAAGTACTACCAGGGCGTTCCACTTGACAAACTTGAGAGCGAGGGCGTTGAACAAGCGTCGCCGATTGAGAATTTTTACGATCTTGCTGGAAGTTTTGGAAACTGCAGACATGAAGGGGGTGTTGACTTCAGGTCTGGGAAAAAGCCCGAGGCTTTACTCGAAGTCGTTCTAAGACATTTTTCAAGACCAGGAGATTTGGTTCTGGATTCCTTTGCCGGCTCTGGGACTACAGGTGCGGTAGCCCACAAAATGGGTCGCCGCTGGATCATGGTGGAGTTGGGCGAGCATTGCGACACGCATATCATTCCGCGGCTGCAGAAGGTTATTGATGGGCAAGATGCCAGCGGCGTAACTCAGACCACAGGGTGGCAGGGTGGAGGTGGTTTTCGCTATTACGAAATAGCCCCCACACTGCTATCTACTGACCGCTGGGGCAACCTCGTTATTAATGTCGAATACGACGCCAGCATGCTAGCGGCGGCCATGTGCAAACTCGAAGGGTTCAGCTATGCGCCTTCCGACGTGCTGTGGTGGAAGCAAGGCCATTCCAGCGAGCGGGACTTCATCTATGTCACCACGCAAACCCTGTCCGCCGACCAACTCGCCGCCTTGAGCGACGAGGTCGGCTCGGACCGTTCCTTGCTGGTCTGCTGCGGCGCGTGGCACGGTGTTTCAGGAGAGCAAGCGGCAGAGCGCTGGCCCAATCTCACTATCAAGAAGATCCCCAAGATGGTGAAGGACCGCTGCGAATGGGGCCATGACGACTACAGCCTGAACGTTGCCAACTTGCCGATGGCGCAGAAGACGGTGGACGCGCCAGCGCAGCCTGATTTCTTCACCGACGCCGCCGACGGTGAGGCCGACTGAGGTGGCAACACCATTGCGCAAGAAACTTGTCGAGG
Organism: Variovorax sp. PvP013; assembly: GCF_050435945.1. Lineage (NCBI taxonomy): Bacteria > Pseudomonadati > Pseudomonadota > Betaproteobacteria > Burkholderiales > Comamonadaceae > Variovorax > Variovorax sp. PvP013. The sequence goes on along the minus strand of NZ_JBNDLF010000002.1, from coordinate 516,984 downwards.
TTGCGCCGCCGCTCTATGGCCGTGTGCGCGACATCCTGGAGGCCGCTCGTGCCGGTGTGGTGCGCACGGTCAATACCACGCAGGTGGCGGCCAACTGGTTGATCGGCCGGGAAATCGTGGAGGAAGAGCAGCGCGGGCAGCGACGCGCGGGCTACGGCGGCAAGCTGCTGGCCGAGTTGTCGGCGCGGTTGAATGCAGAGTTCGGGCGTGGCTACTCGGTCGACAACCTCGAAGCGTTCCGGCAGTTCTATCTCGACTACCCGCAGTTGATTTCCGAGACGCTGTCTCGGAAATCAGCGGTGGGCTCCTTGGTGCTGCCCTTGGCCTCAACGCCCGAGACGCCTTCTCGGAAATCATCGAAGGCTGACGAAGCCTGGCGACCCGGCGTGCTGCATCCCTCGTTGTCGTGGAGCCACTACCGTCAGCTTCTGCGCGTCGCGCGCAGCGAGGCCCGCGCCTTCTACGAGATCGAGGCGATCCGCAATGCGTGGTCGGTGCGCGAGCTGTCGCGGCAGACAGCCAGTCTGTTGTATGACCGGTTGGCCAAGAGCAAGGACAAGAAGGGCTTGATGCGCCTCGCCACGCACGGGCAGGAGGTGATGCAACCGCTCGATGCGCTGAAGGATCCGTTGGTGATCGAGTTTCTCGGACTGCCCGAATCGCCGAAGCTGGTGGAGTCGAAGCTGGAGCAGGCGCTCATCGACAACCTGCAGACCTTCTTGCTCGAACTGGGCAAAGGCTTTGCCTTTGTATCGCGCCAGGAGCGAATCACGGTCGATGGCGATCACTTCTACATCGACCTGGTTTTCTACCATGCGGTGCTTAAGTGCTATGTGCTGATCGATCTCAAGGTCGGCAAGCTGACGCATGGCGACCTGGGTCAGATCCAGTTCTACGTGAACTACTTCGATCGTGAGCGCCGCACCGAGGGCGACAACCCAACGCTCGGGGTGATCCTGTGCCCGGACAAGAACGATGCGGTGGTGAAGTACACCCTCGGCGAGCAGCAGGAACGCAACATCTTCACGAGCCGCTACCAGTTGCATCTGCCAACGGAGCAGGAACTGGAGCATGAGCTTCGCCGCGAACTGCGGCAGCTTTCCATCAGCGCACCAGCCAAGGTGCCAACTAAGAAAAAGACGAAAGAGGGCAAGCCATGAGTCAGCGCGATGTCAACGATACCGCTGGGCGCATGAGCCTGCGGGCGCCGCAAAGGGAATCGCTCGTCAAGCTCGCCGCTGCGCTGGAGGCGGCGCCCGGCATGCTCAAGCATCAGCGCGATGCGGCAGACGTGGCCGAAGTCTTGGAAACGCTCAAAGGGCAGTTCCCGTCGCTGCAAGACTTCGAGCGGGAGTTTCCGTCGATGTGCTTCGCTTTGGCAACGGGCGTTGGCAAGACGCGGCTGATGGGCGCCTTCATCGCTTACTTGTACAAGGCGCACAGCATCAAGCACTTCTTCGTGCTGGCGCCCAACCTCACGATCTATGACAAGCTGATCGGCGACTTCACGCCCAACACGCCCAAGTACGTGTTCAAGGGTGTGTCCGACTTCGCGGCCTATCCGCCCGAGATCATCACGGGCGACAACTACGAAGAGCGAGCCCAGGCGCTGGGCGATTTGCTTTCGCCGGTGACCATCAACATCTTCAACATCTCGAAGATCAACTCCGAGGTGCGTGGCGGCAAGTCGCCGCGCATCAAGCGGCTGTCGGAGTACATCGGGCAGAGCTACTTCGACTATCTGGCGGGCTTGCCTGACCTGGTGCTGTTGATGGACGAGTCGCACCGTTACCGCGCCAGTGCGGGCGTGCGCGCCATCAACGACTTGAAGCCGCTGATCGGGCTGGAGCTGACGGCAACACCCTTCGTCGAAACGACCAAGGGTCCGGTGCCATTCAAGAACGTGGTGATGAACTACCCGCTGGCACAGGCCATGGAAGACGGCTTTGTGAAAGAGCCGGCCGTGGTCACGCAGCGCAACTTCGACGCCAGCAAGATGCCGCCCGAAGAGGTGGAGCGCGTCAAGCTGCAGGACGGCGTGCGCATGCACGAGGCGACCAAGGTCGAGCTGCAGACTTACGCGCGGACGAACGGCGCGAAGGAGGTCAAGCCATTCATGCTGGTGATTGCACGCGATACTACGCATGCCGGCCAGCTGATAGCGCACCTGCAGTCGAATGAGTTCTTCAGCGGTCGCTACAAAGGCAAGGTCATCCAGGTGGATAGCAGCAAGACCGGCGCTGAGGAGGAGGAGATGGTGCGCCGCCTGCTGGCGGTGGAAAGTGTGGACGAGCCGACCGAGATCGTGATCCACGTCAACATGCTCAAGGAGGGCTGGGACGTCACCAACCTCTACACCATCGTGCCGCTGCGGGCAGCCAATGCGCGCACGTTGGTGGAGCAGTCGATCGGACGTGGGCTGCGACTTCCCTATGGGAAACGGACCGGCGTTGCCAAGGTCGATCGACTCAGCATCATCGCGCACGATCGCTTCCAGGAAATCATCGACGATGCAAACCGGGCTGACTCGCCCATACGACTCAAAGAGTTCTACCTGGATCCGATGGGTAGAGAAGCTGGAGACATGCCGCGCAGCGTCGTCGTACAGCCAAATTGGGAACGCGCCATCGGCGGGCTGGCGATAACCGGCTCCCAGGCCGTTCAGCCGAGCGGGGACAGGACTTCACAACCCCCGCTGTTCAACACAGAGCCTGAGCGGCAGGCAGCGGTTCTGGCGATGGAAGCGGCCGCGAGCTACGAGTTGCTTCCGAAAGACGCACCCACCCGTCAGACCCTTCTGACGCCCGAATTTCAGGCGCGCATCACGGAAGCCGTGAGGGCAAAACTGCCGCCGCAACAGGTCACGCTGCTGGAGGGAGACGATGCGCCGCCGGAGATCAATCTTGCGGATGTCGTGCGACGTGCTGTCGAAAATCTTGTTCAGCAAACGATTGATATCCCTCGCATTGTCGTAGCCCCCAAAGGTGAGGTGACGAGCGGTTTCCGGCCCTTCACTTTGGATGTCTCGAGCCTGCATCTGCAGCCAAAGGACCGTTCGCTCGTTGGTCAAACTTTGCGTACGCATGAGCAGTTCACGCTGTCTGCGCAGAGTGGGCGTATCGAGCGTCGCTTGGAGGACTACATTGTCCATGCGCTCATCGACTTCGACGACATCGACTACATGACGCACGCAGCGTTGCTGTACGACCTCGCAGGGCAGATGGTTTCGCATTTGCGCAGCTATCTGTCCGATGAGACGGAGGTTCGCAATGTCCTTGATCTCGACCGGCAACTCATCGCGCGAAATATTCATGCGCAGATGGCGCAGCACTTCTTCGAATCGGATGCCACCCAGTACGACGTGGAAGTGCGGCGAGGGTTCACCGCGCTGAAGGCGCCGACTTACACGACCACGGCGGGTCAGGTGCCGAGGGACTATCGCCAGACTGTTGACGATCCGAGCCGCATCAAGCAGATGCTGTTCGGGGGCTTCTCGCGCTGCCTCTATCCAATTCAGAAATTCGACTCGGACACTGAGCGCCGCTTTGCCGTGATTCTTGAGCGGGATTCAAGTAAGTGGTTCAAGCCGGCGAAAGGGCAATTTCAGATCTTCTACAAGCTGAACCACGAACACCCCGAATACGTGCCCGACTTCGTAGTCGAGACCACCGATCATTTGTTGCTGTGCGAAACCAAGGCGCGTAAAGACTTGGAAGCAGAAGATGTGCTGGCCAAAGCTCAGGCCGGTGCACTCTGGTGCCGACATGCATCAACGAACGCGAAAGAGATCGGAGCTAAGCCTTGGCTGTACCTGCTTGTTCCTCACGAGCAAGTGACGGAAGACAAGCGGCTGCAGGATTTCTTCCAGTTCGCGGTGACAACAGGAGCATGAAAAAGGCGCCGTGAGGCGCCTTTTTAGATCAGGCCTCGCCCTTTACCTTCAGCCGCCACGCGTGCAGCAGCGGCTCGGTGTAGCCGCTGGGCTGGTCGACGCCCTTGAACACCAGGTCCTGCGCCGCCTGGTAGGCCGCCGAGGTCTTGAAGTTGCCGGCCATCGGCTGGTAGAGCGCATCGCCGGCGTTCTGGCCGTCGACCACCGCCGCCATGCGCTCGAAGGTCTCGTTCACCTGGGCCGAGGTCACCACGCCGTGCACCAGCCAGTTGGCGATGTGCTGGCTAGAGATGCGCAGGGTCGCGCGGTCCTCCATCAGGCCGACGTTGTGGATGTCGGGCACCTTCGAGCAGCCCACGCCCTGGTCGATCCAGCGCACCACGTAGCCCAGGATGCCCTGGACGTTGTTGTCGAGCTCCTGCTGCTTGTCGGCGTCGCTCCAGTCGGCCTTGGGCGCCACGGGCACCTGCAGCAGGTCGTTCAGGATGCGGTCGCGCTCGGCGTTGGCGTCGATCTTCTCCAGTTCCTTCTGCACGTCGGCCACGCTGACCTGGTGGTAGTGCAGGGCGTGCAGCACCGCGGCGGTGGGCGAGGGCACCCAGGCGGTGTTGGCGCCGGCCTTGGGATGGGCGATCTTCTGCTTGAGCATGTCGGCCATCAGGTCCGGCATGGCCCACATGCCCTTGCCGATCTGCGCCTTGCCGCGCAGGCCGCAGGACAGGCCGGTGAGCACGTTGTTGCGCTCGTAGGCGGCGATCCAGGGCGTGGTCTTCATGTCGCCCTTGCGCAGCATCGGGCCGGCGCGCATGGCGGTGTGCATCTCGTCGCCGGTGCGGTCGAGGAAGCCGGTGTTGATGAAGGCCACGCGCGCGGCCGCCTCGGCGATGCAGGCCTTGAGGTTGACGCTGGTGCGGCGCTCCTCGTCCATGATGCCCAGCTTGACGGTGTTGGTCGGCAGGCCCAGCAGCTGCTCGACGCGGCCGAACAGCTCGCTGGCGAAGGCCACCTCGGCCGGGCCGTGCATCTTGGGCTTGACGATGTAGACGCTGCCGGTGCGCGAGTTGCCCTTGCGCTTCAGGTCGATGGTGGCGATGGTGGTCGTCACCACGGCGTCGAGGATGCCCTCGGGGATCTCCTTGCCGGCGGTGCCGTACAGGATCGCCGGGTTGGTCATGAGGTGGCCGACGTTGCGCAGGAACATCAGCGAGCGGCCGTGCAGCTTCAGGGGCTTGCCGTCGGCGCCGGTGTATTCGCGGTCGGCGTTGAGGCCGCGCGTGAAGGTCTTGCCGCCCTTGTCGACCTGCTCGGTCAGGGTGCCCTCGATGATGCCCAGCCAGTTCGAGTACGCCAGCACCTTGTCGGCCGCGTCGACCACCGCCACCGAGTCCTCCAGGTCGAGGATGGTCGACAGCGCGGCTTCCAGCACCAGGTCGGACACGCCGGCCGGATCGGTCTTGCCGATGGCGGTCGTGCGGTCGATGCGCAGGTCCAGGTGGATGCCGTTGTGCCTGAGCAGCACCGACGAAGGCGCGGCGGCGTCGCCCTGGTAGCCGACGAACGCGGCCGGGTCCTTGAGGCCGGTGCTGCTGCTGTGCAGCGCGACGACCAGCGCGCCGTCCTTCACGGCGTAGCCGGTGGCGTCCTTGTGCGAGCCGTTGACCAATGGCGCGGCCTGGTCGAGCACGTCGCGGGCGAAGGCGATGACCTTGGCGCCGCGCGCCGGGTTGTAGCCCTTGCCCTTCTCCGCGCCGTCGGTCTCGGGGATGGCGTCGGTGCCGTAGAGCGCGTCGTAGAGCGAGCCCCAGCGCGCGTTGGCGGCGTTGAGCGCGTAGCGCGCGTTGAGGATCGGCACCACCAGCTGCGGGCCGGCCTGCTGCGCCAGTTCGGCGTCGACGTTGGCGGTGGTGGCCTGCACGTCGGCCGGCTGCGGCAGCAGGTAGCCGATCTTCTCCAGGTGCGCGCGGTAGGCCGGCATGTCGGTGATCGGGCCGGGGTTGAGCTTGTGCCAGGTGTCGAGCTCGACCTGCAGGCGGTCGCGCTCGGCCAGCAGCGAGGCGTTCTTCGGCGCCAGGTCGGCCACGATGGCGTCGAAGCCCTTCCAGAAGGCGGCGCTGTCGACGCCGGTGGCCGGCAGCACCCGGTCCTCGATGAAGCGATGGAGTTCGTTGGCGACCTGGAGGCCGTGGACGGTGGTGCGATCGGACATGGGAACCTCGTTGAAAGAAAAGGGGGCCGGACCGACCGGCGCGGAGCGCGCTGGTCGGCGGGCGGCAAGCGTAAGCGCTTCGCCGCGTGACGCATGTCGTACTTTAGGAGATCGACGCGCGAAGATCGAGCACCGCCGCCGCCTTGGATTCGTGACATGGATGAGGGTAATCGACCATCCAGCGGCGGCCAGACTGTCGATCGGCCTTGGATAATCCTTGCATGGACCGCCTCACCCAGCTCGAATCCTTCGTCGCCGTCGCCACTCGCGGCAGCCTGGCCGCGGCGGCGCGCGCCGAGGGCGTGGCGAGCGCGATCATCGGCCGGCGCATCGACGCCCTGGAGGCCCGGCTGGGCGTCAAGCTGCTGGTGCGCACCACGCGGCGCCTGACGCTCACGCACGAGGGCAGCGCCTTCCTGGAGGACTGCCAGCGCCTGCTGGCGGGCGTCGCCGACGCCGAGGCCGGTGTCAGTGCGGGCGGCCTGAAGGCGCGCGGCCATCTGCGCGTGACGGCGCCGGCGGGCTTCGGGCGCCGCCACGTCGCGCCGCTGGTGCCGCGCTTCCACGCCCTGCATCCGGAGGTCACGATCTCCCTGAACCTGAGCGACCGCGTGGTCGACGTGGCGGGCGAGGCCTTCGACTGCGCCGTGCGCGTGGGCGATCTGCCCGATTCGTCGCTGGTCAGCCTGCGGCTGGCCGACAACCGCCGCCGCTGCGTCGCCACGCCGGCCTTCCTGCAGCGCCACGGCACGCCGCGCCATCCGGCCGACCTGGCGCGTTTCGCCTGCCTGACGCTGTCGAGCGACGCCTCGCAGACGCGCGGCTGGGCCTTCCGCGTGCCCACCCAGGACGGCGCGGGCGGCACAGACGCCGCCACGACCGTGCACCTCAAGCCGCACGGCCCGCTCGACTGCAGCGACGGCCAGGTACTGCACGACTGGTGCCTCGCCGGCCACGGCATCGCCTGGCGCAGCACCTGGGAGATCGACGCCGAGATCGAGGCCGGCGCTCTGGTGCCGCTGCTCGACGAGTTCGCCGCGCCGCCCAACGGCATCTACGCCGTGTTCCCCGGCGCCAAGCACCTGCCGCTGCGCGTGCGGCTGTGGCTGGACTTCCTGAAGGCGGAATACGGCCGCGCCGATTTCTGGGCCGGCGCGGGCCCGGCGCCCCGCACAATGGCGCGACCCGCCCCGCGCGCCCCAGCCCCCACGGAGTCCCCCCGATGACCCTCGAAGCCATCCTCGCCTACCTGCACCTGCTGGCCATCCTGACGATGGTCGTCTTCGTCGCCAGCGAGGCCGCGCTGTGCCGCGTGCAGTGGCTCAACGCCGCCGTGGTCGAGCGCCTGGCCCGGGTCGACCGCGTCTACGGCTTCGCCGCGCTGGCGGTGCTGGCCACCGGGCTGGCGCGCACGCTGCTGGGCGTCAAGGGCACGGCGTGGTACTGGAGCAACCCGCTGCTGCACATGAAGCTCACGCTGTTCGTGGTGGTCGGCGTGATCTCGATCTTCCCGACGCTGACCTTCCTGCGCTGGCGCAAGGCCCTGCGCGCCGACGGCAGCCTGCCGGGCGAGGCGCAGATCGCGAAGACGCGGCGCCTGGTCATGGTGCAGGCGCACATCATCGCCGTGATCCCGCTGCTGGCCGTGTTCCTGGCGCGCGGCTACGGCAAATGATGCGGGGCTGAGCATCCGGAAAGCAGCGCGGCGCCCGGATCGCTCCGGGCGCCGCGCGCGATGGGCCGGGCCGATGTCAGGCGGCGGGCGTGCTCAGGCAGGCCTTCATGTAGGTCTTGCGGTCGTCGCCCTTGAGCTTCTTGTCGGTGGCGCCGGTGTTGCAGGTCTTCATCTTGTCCTGCTGCGTCGCCTTGGCGGCGACGGGCGTGCCGGCGGCCGACAGGCACTGCTTCATGAACGCCTTGCGCTCGTCGCCTTTCTTGCCGGCGGCGTCCTTGTTGCAGGCCGTCATCTTGTTCTGCTGCGCGGTCGGCGCGCGATCGGGGGCGTTCTGGAACTGGGCCGGGGCCGAGGACTGCGGCGCGGCCGAGGGCGCCGACATCGGAGCCGCGGGCTGGGCCTGCGCCGCGCCGAAGGAAAGACAGGCGCCCAGGGCGATCAGGGAGAGAAACGTCTTCATGGTGCGGAGTCCTTGGAGGATTAAGAATAAGAACGTACAAGCTGGTCAACTGCTCTGAAAGTGACCACTTTGGTTAACGCCCGCATGATCGACGCGGATGACACCCGCCGGGGGGCCGGGAGCGCCCCGGTAAAATCCGTCGATGCTATTGGTCAAACAGGAGCTGCTCGCCGCCCTTGCGAGCACGCTCGAATCCTTCTCCCCCGGTGCCGGCGCCCGGGCCGTCTTCGAATCCCCCAAGGTCGCGGCGCATGGCGATTTCGCCACCACGGCGGCCATGCAGCTGGCCAAGCCGCTCGGGCGCAAACCGCGCGAACTGGCCGAGGAGATCTCCGCCGCGCTGCGCGCCACGCCGGTCTTCGATCGCTGGGTCGAGGCCGTCGACATCGCCGGCCCCGGGTTCCTCAACATCCGCCTGAAGACGGCGGCCAAGCAGGAGGTGGTGCGCGAGGTGCTGGCCGCCGGCGCGGACTTCGGCCGTCGCCCGCCCACCGGCGAGCGCGTGCTGGTCGAGTTCGTCTCGGCCAACCCGACCGGCCCGCTGCACGTCGGCCACGGCCGTCAGGCCGCGCTCGGCGACGCCATCTGCAACCTGATGGCGACCCAGGGCGCCGACGTCTGGCGCGAGTTCTACTACAACGACGCCGGCGTGCAGATCCAGACGCTGGCCGCGAGCACCCGGCTGCGCCTGCTGGGCTTCAAGCCCGGCGACCCCGAGTGGCCGAGCGGCGAGAAGGCCGCCGCCTACAACGGCGACTACATCGCCGACATCGCCGCCGACTTCAAGGCCCGCAAGACCGTCAAGGCCGACGACCGCGAGGTCACGGCCACGGGCGACATCGACGACCTGGAGGCGATCCGCCAGTTCGCCGTGGCCTATCTGCGCCACGAGCAGGACCTCGACCTGCGCGCGTTCCAGGTGAAGTTCGACCATTACTACCTGGAGTCGAGCCTCTACACCAGCGGCCGCGTGGCGGCCACCGTGCAGAAGCTCGTCGACGCCGGCAAGACCTACGAGCAGGACGGCGCGCTGTGGCTCAGGTCGACCGACTACGGCGACGACAAGGACCGCGTCATGCGCAAGTCCGACGGCGGCTTCACCTACTTCGTGCCCGACGTGGCCTACCACATCGCCAAGTGGGAGCGCGGCTTCCACCGCGTCGTCAACATCCAGGGCACCGACCACCACGGCACCATCGCGCGCGTGCGCGCCGGCCTGCAGGCCGCCGATGTCGGCATCCCCGAGGGCTATCCCGACTACGTGCTCCACACCATGGTGCGCGTGGTCAAGGGCGGCGAGGAAGTCAAGATCAGCAAGCGCGCCGGCAGCTACGTCACGCTGCGCGACCTCATCGAGTGGACCAGCACCGACGCCGTGCGCTTCTTCCTGCTATCGCGCAAGCCCGACACCGAATACACCTTCGACGTCGACCTGGCCGTGACGAAGAACAACGACAACCCGGTCTACTACGTCCAGTACGCGCACGCGCGCATCTGCTCGGTGCTGGCGGCCTGGGGCGGCGACGAGGCGGCCCTCGCGGACGCCGACCTGTCGGCGCTCGACAGCGCGCCGGCCCAGGCGCTCATGCTGATGCTGGCCAAGTACCCGGAGATGCTCACCGCCGCCGCGCGCGACTTCGCGCCGCACGACGTCACCTTCTACCTGCGCGAACTCGCCGCCAGCTACCACAGCTACTACGACGCCGAGCGCATCCTGGTCGAGGACGAGGCGGTCAAGCGGGCCCGCCTGGCGCTGGTCGCCGCCACGGCACGCGTATTGCACAATGGCCTCGCGGTCCTCGGCGTGAGCGCGCCGCGCAAGATGTGATCGTCCCGATCCCCGGTTCTCTCGGTTCTCTTCTTCCCCGACCATGAAACACAGACAACGCGGCAACACGGCCATCGGCCTGATCATCGGCATCGTCGTCGGTCTGGGCGTGGCGCTCGGCATCGCGCTCTACGTGACGAAGGTGCCGGTCCCGTTCATGAACAAGACCCAGCGCGGGGGCGCCGACCAGGACGAGGCCGAGGCGCGCAAGAACCGCGACTGGAATCCGAACGCGCCGCTCTCGGGCAAGGCCGCCCGCACGACGCCGACGCAGCCCGCCACGGTCGGACCGCTCAATCCCCCCGTCTCGGACGGCACCACCGGTTCGGGTCCGGTGCCCGTCACCGTGGCGCCCGACGCGCGCGGCGGCAGCGGCGGCGCGGCGGGCAACACGGCACGCGCCACGCGCGCGCCGGTGCCGGCCGAGGTGAAGCCCTCGACCACCACGGCCAGCATCCCCTCGGCGTCGAGCGATCCGCTGGGCGACCTGGCGCGCGCGCGCGCCGGCACCGCCGCTCCGGCGGCGGGCGAGGCCGATCCGTTCATGTACTTCGTCCAGGCCGGCGCCTTCCGCAGCAACGACGACGCCGACGCCCAGCGCGCCAAGCTGTCGCTGATGGGCGTCGAGGCCCGCGTCACCGAGCGCGAGCAGGCCGGGCGCACCGTCTACCGCGTGCGCGCCGGCCCGTTCAACAAGAAGGACGACGCCGACCGCCTCAAGGAACGGCTCGACAGCGGCGGACTCGAATCGAACCTGGTGCGCGTCCAGCGCTGACGACGCCCTCCCGCTCTTCCTTCCGAACGCCGGGCCGTCCCGGCCGACCTCCCGGGACCCGGCGGCACGCCGCGCGGGAACTCCCCGCCGGCCTTCCGGCTCCTCTCAGCCCTACAGGAGAATTTTTGATGATGATGAAACGCCGTGACTTCTCGCTGACCGCCGCCTCGATCGCGCTGCTGCCCGTGGCCGCCACGACCGGTGTCGCGCACGCCCAGGGCGGCGCGCCCAAGGCCGGCACCGACTACCAGGTGCTGGGCAAGCGCGCGCCGACCGATTCGCCCGCCGGCAAGGTCGAGGTCGTCGAATTCTTCTCCTACAACTGCCCGCATTGCGCCGCCTTCGAGCCCCGGCTGGAGAGCTGGGTCAAGCAGCTGCCGGCGGACGTGGTCTTCAAGCGCATCCCGGTGCCCTTCGTGGGCAACGACACCGAGCCCAAGCAGCGTCTCTACTACACGCTCGAGGCGATGGGCAAGCTCGACGAACTCCACCTCAAGGTGTTCCAGGCCATCCACCAGCAGCGCCAGCCGCTCACGGGCGACGCCGGCATCACGGCCTGGATGGAGAAGCAGCCGGGCGTCGACATGAAGAAGTTCAACGAGCTGTTCAAGTCGTTCACGGTCGTGGGCAAGGCCAAGCGGGCGATGCAGCTGACCACCGACTACAAGGTCGAGGGCGTGCCGGCGCTGGGCGTGGCGGGCCGCTTCTATGTCGACGGCGGCACGGCCGGGTCGCTGGAGCGCGCGCTGCAAGTGACGGACGGGCTGATCGTCGAAGCCAGGAAAGGCTGACCCCCAGTCTTCGCGCACTGCGTGTCGCTTTGCCAACCCCCTTTCAGGGGGCGATACCAGGGGCCCGGCGGAGCCGGTTCCCCGGTATCCCCGGCATTTGAGGAGTGACGGTTTCGAAGGTCGTGCGGGGCGGTCCTCGGCGCGCAGGCCATCCAGCCCGCCTCGGCGGGCTTTGTTTTGGGCGAGGCGGTGCGCGGGGACGGGCGCATACAATCGTCGAGCAAGTTTCGTGCCTTTGCGCCCGTGCGGTGCCAGAGTTTCAGAGTCCCTCGTGTCCTCCCTGCATCCATGAACCTGCGATTAATGCTTTCCACTACTTCCAAGCTGACGCGTTCCACCGTCGCGCTGATCGCCTCGCTGGTGCTGGGATCGCTGCTGGCGGGCGTGTCGGCGCCGGTCCGGGCCGAGAAGGCCGATCGGACCAAGCCGATGAACATCGAGGCCGACGCCCTGCGCTACGACGACCTCAAGCAGACCAGCGTGTTCACCGGCAACGTGCTGGTGACCAAGGGCACGATCATCATCCGCGGCGCGCGCATCGACGTGCGCCAGGACCCGGAGGGCTACCAGTACGGCATCGTCACCGCCGCGCCGGGCAAGCTGGCCTACTACAAGCAGAAGCGCGACAGCGGCACGGACGAGTGGACCGAGGGCGAGTCCGAGGTCATCGAGTACGACAGCCGCGCCGACAACGTGAAGTTCATCCGCCGCGCCGTGATGCGCCGCCTCATCGGCAGCAAGGTTAACGACGAGACGACCGGCGCCATGATCATCTACGACCAGAGCAACGACACCTTCACCGTCAACGGCACCTCGGTGCCGCCGGGCGCGAGCGTCGCGGCCGGCGCGCAGGGCGGGCGCGTGCGCGCCGTCCTGACGCCGCGCGCGGCGACCGAGGGCGCTGCCGGTGCGCCGGCCGCGCCCGCCCCGCCGCCCGCCGCGCCGGCCGGTCGCGGCCTGCGCCCCAGCACCACGCTCGGCGGCGGCAACGGAGCCCCGGCCCAGTGAGCGCCATCGACGCCAACCTCGTGGGCGCCGGCGCACCGGCCCGATCCGACGCCGGTGCCAAGGCGCCGGTCGTCAGCCGCCTGATCGCCCACGGGCTGCAGAAGAGCTACGGCAGCCGCAAGGTGGTCAAGGACGTCTCGCTGCAGGTGCAGAAGGGCGAGGTCGTCGGGCTGCTCGGTCCCAACGGCGCGGGCAAGACGACCTCGTTCTACATGATCGTGGGCCTGGTGCGCGCCGACGCCGGCGAGATCAGCATCGACGGCGAGCCGATCGCCCACATGCCGATCCACAAGCGCGCGCGCATGGGCCTGAGCTACCTGCCGCAGGAGGCCTCGATCTTCCGCAAGCTCACGGTGCGCGAGAACGTGCGCGCCGTGCTGGAACTGCAGGAGGAGCCCGACGCGCGCGGCCGCATGGCGCCGCTGTCGAAGCAGCGCATCGACGAGCGCCTGGAGGAACTGCTGGCCGACCTGCGCGTGGAGCACCTGCGCAACTCGCCCGCGCTGGCCCTGTCGGGCGGCGAGCGCCGGCGCGTGGAGATCGCGCGCGCCCTGGCCACGCAGCCGCGTTTCATCCTGCTGGACGAGCCCTTCGCCGGCATCGACCCGATCGCGGTGATCGAGATCCAGCGCATCGTGAGCTTCCTGAAGGGACGCGGCATCGGCGTGCTCATCACCGACCACAACGTGCGCGAGACCCTGGGCATCTGCGACCACGCCTTCATCATCAGCGACGGTCACGTGCTGGCGCAGGGCACGCCCTCGGAGATCGTCGACAACGCGGAAGTGCGGCGGGTCTACCTGGGCGAGCACTTCAAGATGTAGCTGGTTGCTCGCCCCCAGGCTGCGGCGCACTGCGTGTCGCCTTCGCCTCCCCCCTACCGGGGGCAGCACCGGCGGCCCGGCGGAGCCGGTTCCGCGGTGCTTCTGGCGCAGGAAGGCTTCGGCTGGCGCCTCGCCTTCCATTCGTTCCTTCTTCAACGCATCCGTATTGATTTGACTTCCTCGATCCTTCCCGCCGCATCGATCCCACGCCCGTGAAACAAGGCCTTTCCCTCCGCGTCTCGCAGCATCTGGCGCTCACGCCGCAGCTGCAGCAGTCGATCCGGCTGCTGCAGCTGTCGACGCTCGAACTCAGCCAGGAGGTCGAGCAGATGCTCGACGAGAACCCGTTCCTCGAACGCACGATGGAGGAGGCCGCGCGCGAGGAGTTCGGCGTCGACGCGGCCGATGCGCCGGCCAGGCGCGACGACGGCGACGGCGACGACTTCGCCGGGTCGGGCGCCGATGCCCAGGCCGATGCGTTCCTCGACGGCGCCGCGGCCACGGCGTCCGCCGCGTCGACCGCCACCTCGTCGTCGACCGAGGGCGACGCGCCGAGCGCCGACGCCGTCGACTCCACCGCCGCCGCCGATGCCCAGCCCGACTGGGAGGGCGACGGCACCGTCGACATGGCGCCCGACGACAGCGAGTGGGGCGGCGACGCGCCGGCGCGCAACACCGCTTCCAACGACGACGGCGAGCGCGCCGACGCCGCCGAGTTCGCGCGCAACCAGGAGTCACTGCCGGCCTTCCTGCACCGGCAGGCCCTGAGCCTGCGCCTGGGCGAGAACGACCGGGCCGCGCTGGCCTTCCTCATCGAATCCCTCAACGACGACGGCTACCTGGAGGACTCGCTGCCGGCGCTGGCCTCGGGCCTGGCGGGCGACGACAACGACGAGTTCGACGGCCTGGTGCATCACTTCCAGGTCGCGCTCGGCCTGCTGCAGAGCCTGGAGCCGGTGGGCGTCGGCGCGCGCGACCTGGGCGAATGCCTGACGATCCAGCTGCGCGCCTTGGCGCGGCCGGGCGAGTCCGAGGCGGTCGCGCAGGTGCGCCGCGTCGCCATCGCCGTGTGCCGCCAGCCGATGGAGCTGCTCGCGCGGCGCGACTTCAAGCGCCTGGCCACGCTGGTGCGCAGCAACGAGGAGACGGTGCGCGCCGCGCTGCAGCTCGTCGCGACGCTGGAGCCCAAGCCGGGCCGGCGCTTCGTCGACGTCGAGCGCAACGTGGTCGTGCCCGACGTGATCGTCACGCGCACCGGGCGGGGCACGAACGTCAAGTTCCGCGTCGCGCTCAACCCGGACGTCATGCCGCGCCTGCGCGTGCACGACATCTACGCCGGGGCGCTCAAGCAGCACAAGGGCGAGGGCAGCCAGGCGCTGTCGCAGCGGCTGCAGGAGGCGCGCTGGTTCATCAAGAACATCCAGCAGCGCTTCGACACCATCCTGCGCGTGTCCAACGCCATCGTCGAGCGCCAGAAGAGCTTCTTCATCCACGGCGAGCTGGCCATGCGTCCGCTGGTGCTGCGCGAGATCGCCGACGAGCTGGGCCTGCACGAATCCACCATCAGCCGCGTGACCACCGCCAAGTACATGGCCACGCCCTTCGGCACGGTCGAGCTGAAGTACTTCTTCGGTTCGGCGCTGGGCACCGAGACCGGCGGCAACGCCTCCAGCACCGCCGTGCGCGCGCTCATCAAGCAGTTCGTCGGCTCCGAGGACGTGAAGAAGCCGCTGTCGGACAGCCAGATCTCCGAGATGCTCAAGGAGCAGGGCATCGAATGCGCGCGGCGCACCGTCGCCAAGTACCGCGAGGCGTTGCGCATCGCGCCGGCCAACCTGCGCAAGGCGCTCTGACCCGATCCCCACCATGAACCAACTGCGACTCTTCCTGCCCTGCGCCGCCGGCGTCGAGGATTTCCTGGCCCAGGAGGTCCACCACCTCACCGGCCTGGCCGGCGACGATCTGATGTCCTCGCGCGGCGGCGTGTTCGTGCGCGGCTCGTGGCGCGACGCCCTCGAACTCAACCTGCACAGCCGGCTCGCCCAGCGCGTGCTGGTGGAATTGGCCCACGGCGAATACCGCAGCGAGAACGACCTCTACGCCATCGCCGGCGGCGTGGCCTGGGAGATCTGGTTCACGCCCAGGCAGACCTTCAAGATCGAGACCACGGCGCAGCACAGTCCGCTCACCAGCCTGAACTTCGCCACCCTGCGCATCAAGGACGCCATCGCCGACCGCTTCCGCGCCAAGGCCGGCGGCGTGCGCCCGAGCATCGAGACGCAGTGGCCCGACTGCCGCGTCTTCGCCCACCTCACCACCGACACCTGCACGCTCTACATCGACACCTCCGGCGAGCCGCTGTTCAAGCGCGGCTGGCGCCAGGACAAGGGCGACGCGCCGCTGAAGGAGACGCTGGCGGCGGCGATGCTGGCGGCCAGCGGCTGGTGGAACCCGGAGACCGGCGAGGTCTCGTCGGCGCCCCTGTACGACCCCTGCTGCGGCAGCGGCACCATCGCCATCGAGGCGGCGCAGATCGCGCGCGGCCTGCCCGCCGGCGGCCAGCGGCGCTTCGGCTTCGAGAAGCTGCTGCCGTTCCAGGCCCACGTCTGGGCGGCGCTCAAGGCCGAGTCCGAACAGGCCGCCGTCCGCGACGCGGCGGGGTCGGCGACGCCCGTCATCTTCGGCAGCGACGTCTCGCACCGCATGGTCGACTTCGCCCAGCGCAACGCCGAGCGCGCCGGCGTGGCCGATGCCATCGACTTCCGCGGCGGCGACGCCCTGCAGCGCATGCCGCCGGCCGAGGGCGGCGTGATCATGCTCAACCCGCCCTACGGCGAACGCATCGAGGTCGGCGGCGTGGCCGCGCGCGGCGCGCGGGGCGGCCCGGTGCGCCCGCCGCAGCGCGACGGCGGGTTCGACGACGAGGCGCCCGCGCCGCGCGCCGCCGCCGGCCGCGAGCAGGCGCAGACCGAGGACGGCGGCGAGTTCTTCGTCCAGCTCGCGAGCCACTGGAAGAAGCACTACGCCGGCTGGACCGCCTGGATGCTCACGCCCGACCTGCAGTGCCCCAAGCGCATGCGCCTGAAGGAATCGCGCCGCGTGCCGATGTGGAACGGGCCGATCGAGTGCCGACTGTTCCGCTTCGACATGGTGGCGGGCTCGGCGCGCACGCCCCGTGGCGCGCCCTGAAGGCGGCGGCGCCGCGGCCCTTGCCGTGACGGCGGCGGGCGGCGTCGTCGTCGCGTCCGATGCCGGCGCCGTGGCTGTCGCCGTCGGCGACGGTGGCGCACCCCCGGCGCCCATCGTCGTCGACACCAACATCGCGCTCGACTTGCTGGTGTTCGCCGATCCATCCTGGGCGGCGCTGCACGCCGGGCTGGCGGCGGGCGCGCTGCGCTGGATCGCCACGCCGGCCATGCGCGCCGAGTTGGCGCGCGTGCTGGGCTATCCGCTGATCGCGCGGCGGCTGCTGCGCGACGCGCGCGCGCCGGAGGCCGTGCTGGCCGCCTTCGACGCCGTCGCGCGCACCGTCGCGGCCGTGCCGCCGCGCGCACCCTTCGTCTGCAAAGACACCGACGACCAGATGTTCATCGACCTCGCCGTCGCCCACCGCGCGCGGCTGCTGAGCAAGGACCGCGCGGTGCTGTCGATGAGGAAGCGGCTCGCGACCCTGGGCGTGGCGGTGGCGCCGGCCTTCGGCTGAACACGCGTCCTGTCCGATTCCCTGCCCTCCGGGGGAGGGCGGGGGTGGGGGCCGGCGGCGGTCATCGAGGCCGCAGCGCCTCCACCGCCCGCGGCCCCTCACCCGACCTCTCCCCGGAGGGGAGAGGAGTGAATCCGATCCGGCGGCCTTTGCAAGGTACCGCGCGCGCGTGGACCCCCTCACCCCAACCCGCTCCCGCCAGCGGGAGAGGGGGGTCGGACCAGGACCCGCACCGGGGATGCGGCCCCTAAGCTCTCCGCCATGAACTCGTCGTCCGCTCCTTCCCCGACCTCGGCCTTTTCCTCCCCACTGCCCCGCCGCCTGGTCGCCCTCGTCGTCACGCTCGTCGTCCTCCTGGGCGCGTGGGCGGCGCCGTTCAGCGAGCCGGCGCGCGCGAGCGTCGACGCCGGGCTCAAGCGCGCGCTGGTGGCCTTCGCCGCCGCGCGCACGCTGGGCGCGGTGATCTCGGTGGCGCAGGGCACGCAGGTCGACGTCAAGCCCGGCGGCGTCGGCGTGGGCACGGCGCCCGGTCAGGTGCTGCAGCCCGTCAACGAGCTGGTGGACCACTTCGCCACCGCGATGCTGGCGGCCAGCGTGGCGTTCGGCGTGCAGCGCGTGCTGCTCGACATCGGCGGCGCCCCCGCCGTGGCGGTGGCGCTGAGCGTCGTCGCCGTGCTCTGGTTCGCGGCGATGGCGTGGCGCGACGGCCGCGCCGCACGCTGGCTGCAGCCGGCGCTGGTGCTGCTGCTGCTCGCCCGGTTCGCCGTGCCGGCGATCGCGCTGGCCAACGAGCGGCTCTACGTCGCCTACATGAAGCCGCAGCACGACGCGGCGTTGGCGCTGGTCGACCGGACGCCCGAGGCCGTGCCCGATCCCGCCGTGGCGGAGAAGCGCGGCCTGACCGAGCGCTTCGAGCGCTGGTGGAAGGGCGTGCCCGACCTCCGGGCCGGCTACGCCGCCATCCTGGCCTCGGCGAGCACCTGGGCCGACCGCATCGTGGACCTGATGGTGGTGTTCCTGGTGCAGACGGTGATCGTGCCGGTGGGCGGCCTGTGGCTGACCTGGCGCATCGCGCGCTGGGCGACGTCGGCGCCCGGCGGCGGCGGTCGTCGACCTGTCTGAGCCGACGTCGGTTCCGGCCCCGGCCTCAGGTCTCGGCGCCGTGCCAGCGCGCCAGCAGCCGCGCGCAGGCCCGCACGCGCTGGGTGTCGCGGCCCCAGCGCCGACCCCGGGGCAGGTGGCGCAGCCAGCGCATGCGGCGCGCGGCGGCGGCGATGCGCTCGCGCACCGTGGCGTCGGCATCGGCCAGCGCGGCGTGCCAGTGCTCGCCGGCGGCCTGGGGCGTGGCGGCGCGCACCAGCATCGCGGTGGAATGCAGGTAGCTCAGCCAGTCGCGCACCTGGCATTCGGCCAGGCCGAGCGTGGCGCGCGGGTCGTCCTCGAAGTCGATGTAGCCGATCACGCCGTCCGGGCACTGCACCAGGTTGCGGTCGAAGGCCTGGCTCAGGCAGGCGCCGCGCGCGTGCACGGCGGCGATGGCGTCGAGCCCGTCGCGCCACACCGTGAGCAGCGCGGCCGGCCCGACGGCGGCGGCCTGGTCCAGGCGCTCCTGCAGCACCACCACCGTCGCGCGGCTCTCGCCCAGGTCCGACAGCAGCAGGCCGTCGTCCTGCTGCGCCAGCACGCGCGGCACGCGCAGGCCCAGCGCGTCGAGTTCGCGCAGGCGCCGCGCCTCGATGGCGATGGCCGCCTCGCCGCCCGGGTTGGGCACCGGGCGCAGCACGTCGAGCCGCAGCACGGCGGCGATGAATCCGAGCACCCGGTAGCGCCAGGCGCCGTGGCGCGGCCCGGCCTTCTTCAGCCAGACGCGCTCGCCGTCGAAGCGGTGGCTGGCGACGCCGCGCGACTGCCGGGGCAGCATCGCGCGCAGGAAGCCGGCGTAGTCGCCCGGGACCTGGGCGGGAGCGGGTGGCTGGCCGGGCGCCGGCGCGGCGAGCGGTACGGGTCGGGAGGAGGAGGCGCGTTCGCCGGGCGTCGGGTGCTCCGGCGCGGCGACGCGGGCGCGGCGTCGGAAGGGGTTCATTCGGTGGGAGCGGTCTCGGTGGGAGCGGTCGTGGCGGGCGGCGGGGCGGCCGGCGCGGGCGCGAGGGGGCGTGGCGCGCCGTCGGCGTCGCGGGCGCAGATGTCGCGGGCGATGTCGGCGCTGGCGCGCGAGGCCGGCACGGGGTCGGCGACCAGGCCGTAGGCCGTGGCGGGCGTCCGGCCGGCGGCGGCCTGCGCGTCCGGCGCATGGGGGTCGACCGCCTGGAAGCTGTGCGCGCTCGCCAGCGGCCAGTAGTTGCGGAACACCGTGTGCTGGTCGTCCAGCGGACCGAGCAGGGCGCCCGGCGCGACCTGCATCACCAGGTTGCTCAGCAGCCGCACCTCGGTGGCCGAGATGCGCCGCACGATGTGGTGGGCGGTGATCTGGCGCGGGTGCGCGAGCCCGGCGGCCTGCACCAGTTCCTGCAGCGCGTGCAGCGTCGAGCGATGGAAGTTGCGCACGCGCTCGGCCTTGTCGGGCACCACCAGCGCCCGCTGGCGCACCGGGTCCTGCGTGGTCACGCCGGTGGGGCAGAAACCCGTGTGGCAGGTCTGCGCCTGGATGCAGCCCAGCGCCAGCATGAAGCCGCGCCCGGCGTTGCACCAGTCCGCGCCCAGCGCCATCACGCGTGCCAGGTCGAAGGCGGTGATCACCTTGCCGGCGCAGCCGATGGCGATGCGATGGCGCAGGTTCGTGCCCACCAGCGTGTTGTGCACCAGCAGCAGCCCCTCCTGCATCGGCACGCCGACGTGGTCGATGAACTCGACCGGCGCCGCGCCGGTGCCGCCCTCGGCGCCGTCGACCACGATGAAGTCGGGCGTGATGCCGGTCGCCTGCATCGCCTTGACGATCGCGAACCACTCCCACGGATGGCCCAGGCAGAACTTGAAGCCGGTGGGCTTGCCGCCCGACAGGCGCCGCAGCCGCTCGACGAAATGCATCATCTCCACCGGCGTGGAGAACGCGCTGTGGCCGGACGGCGAGATGCAGTCCACGCCCTCGGGCACGCCGCGCGCCTCGGCGATCTCGGCCGTCACCTTCGGCCCCGGCAGCACGCCGCCGTGGCCCGGCTTGGCGCCCTGGCTGAGCTTGATCTCGATCATCTTCACCTGCGGATCGCGCGCGTTCTCCTCGAAGCGCGATTCGCTGAAGCGGCCGTCGGCCTCGCGGCAGCCGAAGTAGCCCGAGCCGATCTCCCAGATCAGGTCGCCGCCGTGGACCCGATGGTGGCGCGAGATCGAGCCCTCGCCGGTGTCGTGCGCGAAGCCGCCGAGCTTGGCGCCCCGGTTGAGCGCCAGCACGGCGTTGGCCGACAGCGAGCCGAAGCTCATCGCCGAGATGTTGAACACGCTGGCGCTGTAGGGCTGGGTGCAGCCGGTGCCGGGCGCGGCACCGGGCGCCGGCACGCCGCCGATGACGATGCGGAAGTCGTGGCCGTCGAGCCGGCTCGGCTGCATCGAGTGGTTGATCCACTCGTAGCCGGTCTCGCCGACGTCGAGCTGCGTGCCGAAGGGTCGGTTGTCCGGCTCGCCCTTGGCGCGCTGGTAGACCAGCGAGCGTTGCGCGCGCGAGAAGGGCGCCGCCTCGCGGTCGCTCTCGATGAAGTACTGGCGCAGTTCCGGCCGGACGTACTCGAGCAGGAAGCGCAGGTGGCCCACCACCGGGTAGTTGCGCAGGATGGCGTGGCGCGACTGCCGCAGGTCGCGCAGGCCCAGCATCGTCAAGGCGCCGGAGACCGCCGCCAGCGCGATCCAGCCGGGGCCGGCGGAGGCCGGCGATGCCAGCGCGAGGCCGCCCAGGCCGGCCGCGAAACCGGCCGCGCACAGCGCGAGGACCGTGTAGCGGACCGGGAAGGGCGAAAAAGTAGAAGCGGGAATGATCGGTCTCCGGGAGCCTGCTGCATCATAGAGGGCCGATTTCGCCGGCCGAGCGCCCCCGCGAAGTCCCTTCCTTTCCCCCCGGTGCGCCCCGTGCGCCCACCCGTCCGATCCCGCCATGACCACGCCCGCCTCCGACCTGCCCTCCGACGTCCCCGCCGAACCGGCCGCCCCCGGCGGCACCGCATCGTCGACGCCGCTGCCCGCCCTCACCGGCGACAAGCCGCTCGGCCCCGAGGACTTCGACCTGCTCGACAGCCTGCTCGACGCCCTGCGCGAGAGCGACGACGAGGTCCCGCAGTGGGAGTTCTGCGAGGGCTTCATGGCCGCGCTGATCTGCTCGCGCCGCCCCGTGCCGCCCACCGAGTACTTCCCGATGATCTTCGGCGAGGACTTCGTCGCCGCGCGCAACATGGAGCTGGTGTGGCACTGGAAGCGCCGTTGGAAGGAGATCGAGACCGCGCTCGACGCCGCCGTGGAGGCGCTCGACGACGACCGCGCCTACCAGCCCGAGGTGCTCGACACGCGCGGCGCCATCGCCTCGCTGCCCGAGGAGGAGCGCGCCGAGGTCGCGGGCGAGGCCATCCCGTCGTTCGCCCAGGTGTGGGCGCTGGGCTTCATGTTCGCGGTCGAGAACTGGCCCGAGGACTGGGCCGCGCCGCGCGACAAGGAGGCCGCCGGCATGCTCGACGACGCGCTCGACGCCATCGTCGCGCTGACCGAGGACGACACCGGCAGGCCCGAGGTCTCGATGTTCAGCGAGGACGGCCCGCCCAGCGTCAGCCAGCGCCGGCTCGACGAATTCGGCGAGGCGATCTGGGCCGTCTACGACCTGCGCCAGCTCTGGAAGAGCATGGGTCCGCGCCAGGAGACGATCCGCAAGGAGGCCGCGCCGGGTCGCAACGACCCGTGCCCGTGCGGCAGCGGCAAGAAGTTCAAGAAGTGCCACGGCGCCTGAGCGGCGCCCTCCGATTCCCATTCCAACCCGACTCCCAGGAGCGACGTCCATGGCCGACAAGGTGCTGGTGTTCTACGGCTCGTACCGGCGCGACCGCCAGGGCATCCGCCTGGCCGACTACGTCGTCGCCGGCCTGACGGCGCGCGGCGCCGAGGCCGAACTGATCGACGCCCGGGCCGTCGGCCTGCCGCTGCTCGACCGCATGTACAAGGAATACCCGCCGGGCGAGGCCCCGGCGGCGATGGAGGCGCTGGCCGGCAAGCTGCGCGCCGCCGACGCCTTCGTCTTCGTCACCGGCGAATACAACTGGGGCCCGCAGCCCGGCCTGAAGAACCTGACCGACCATTTCCTGGAGGAGTGGTTCTGGCGCCCGGCGGCCATCGCGAGCTATTCGGCCGGCCGCTTCTCCGGCGTGCGCGCGGGCGCGGCCTGGCATCCGATCCTCTCGGAGATGGGCATGGTGGTGGTCTCCAGCACGCTGGCCGTCGGCCCGATCGCGCAGACGCTCGACGAGCAGGCCCGACCGGTCGGCAAGCCGGGCGAATCGCTCGACCGCGCCTTCGGCCGCTTCGCCGAAGACCTGGCGTGGTGGACCGAAGCGGCGCGCGAGCAGCGCGCGCGCAAGGCCGTGCCCTACTGATTCCGGAAGGCCCCGCCATGCTCCAGATGCGCCCCGGCTGCGAATGCTGCGACCGCGACCTGCCCCCCGACGCCGCCGACGCGCGGATCTGCTCGTTCGAATGCACCTTCTGCGCCGACTGCGCCACGCGGCGCCTGGCCGGCGCCTGTCCCAACTGCGGCGGCGAACTGCTGCCGCGCCCGCGCCGGCCGGCGGGCAAGCTGGCCAACGCGCCGGCGTCGACCGAACGGGTGTTCAGGCCCGGGGGCTGCGGGGCGGCCTGAGTTCGCCTGGGCGTTCAAGGTCGATCAGGGGGCGCATCGAGATGAGTGCAGGTCATGCCAGGGAAGCCAGGGTCGCGGTGCTCGTGGATTGCGACAACGTCTCGCCCGAGATCCTGGAACATGCATTGCGCGTCATCGCGCAATTCGGGCGGGTGGTGCTGCGACGGGGCTATGGCAATCATTCGACGTTGGCGAACAGGTGGCAGGAGGCGCTCGTGCGCCTTGCATTCACGCCGTGCCTTCAATTCCAGTACGCCGCGGGCAAGAACACGGCCGACATCGCGCTCGCGCTGGATGCGATGGAGGCCATGTTCGACCAGCGCGCCGAGATCTTCTGCCTCGTCACCAGCGACTCCGACTTCGCCTACCTGTGCCGCAAGCTCCGCGAGCGCGGTGCGACGGTCTGCATCGTCGGCGAGGCGAAGACGCCGGACGCATTGCGCAATGCGAGCGACCAGTTCTTCGAGTGGACCCGACCCGAGCCGCCGCCCGAGCCGGCCGTCGATCCTCTCGACAAGGCTCCGGCGAAGGCGGAACCGATCCGTGCCGATGCACCACGACCGGAGGCCGCCAGGCCGGTGGTCAAGCGTCGGCCGTTGTTCGTCGTCGAGGCCGTGACGCTGCTGTCGAGCGACACGTCGGAAAACAGGGTCCACCTGGGTGCACTCGGCAGCTACCTCAAGCGCGTCGATCCTGCGTTCTCACCCAAGCTCTTCGGGCATTCGGGCTTGCTGGAAATGGTGAAGACCTACGACCGACTGTCGGTCAAGCAAGAGCCAGGAGGGCATTGGGCCGTGAGTCCTTTCCCCGATGCGACGCCGGAGAGTCGGCATTGATCACATCACCTCCGTCGAGCCATGGCCATGAATGACTTCACCGCCCAACTCCACGAACTCTTCGAGCCGCTCGGCCCGGTCGAACTGCGGCGGATGTTCGGCGGCCACGGCGTGTTCCACGCGGGCCGCATGTTCGCGGTGGTGGTGCGCGACCGGCTCTACCTGAAAACCGACGCGCGCAGCGTCGAGGCGTTCGAGGCGCTGCGACTGGAAGCCTTCGCCTACGCGCGCGGCGACCGGACGGTCCGCACCTCCTACCGCGAGGCGCCGCCCGAGGTGTTCGAGGACCGCGAGGCCGCCGCGCTCTGGGGCCGGCGCGCCTGGGAGGCCGCGGCGCGTTCGGGCGTCACGCCCGCCGCACCACCCGCTTCAGCGCCTCGAAGCAGTCCGGGTCGATCGCCGTGCCGACGCTCCCGGCCATGATCTCCAGCGTGCCCTCCACGGGGATGGCGCCGCGGTAGGGGCGGTCGGCGGAAATGGCGTCGAAGATGTCGGCGGTGGTGATGATGCGGGTCTCCAGCGAGATCCGGTCGGCGCCGATGCCGCGCGGGTAGCCCTTGCCGTCGAGCCGCTCGTGGTGCGCCGCCGCGATGCGCGCGAGTTCCTCGAAGGCGCCGATGCGCGAGAGGATGGCCTCGGTGTGCTGCGCGTGCTGCTGCACCGACACCCATTCCTCCTGGTCGAGCTTGGCCGGCTTGTCGAGCACCGAGTTGCTCACGCCCAGCTTGCCGACGTCGTGCAGCAGGGCGCCCCGGCGCAGCCAGCGGCGCCGCTCGGGCGCCATGCCCAGGTCGGCTGCGATGGCCTCGACGTAGTCGGCCACCCGCGCGCTGTGGCCGCTGGTGAACGGGCTCTTGCTGTCGACCACCTGCCCGAAGGCCTCGGCGATGTCGTCGAGGTAGTCCTCGTCGAGCACCACGCGGCCCGACCCCGGCTCCATCGCGAACACCAGCGCCTCGACGCCCGGCGAGGCCAGGTGGCGCCAGAACGCCGGGTCCAGCGCGACGCGCTCGAAGGCCTTGACCAGCGCCGGGTCGAACCAGCCGCCGGCGCGGCGCCGGGCCTCCTGGATCGCGGCGTCGGCATCGCCGGCGGTGTGGAAGACGTCGATCACCTGCGACAGCAGCGCGATGCGCGCGTACAGCGGGATGCGCTCGCCGGCCAGGTGCTGCGGCCGGCCGCCGCCGTCCCAGTGCTCGTCGAGGCTGCCGACGCCCTCGGCCACCGGCTCGCCGAAGCGCAGCTGGCGCGCGATGTCGGCGCCGCGCGTGCAGCGCGTCTGGATCAGCTCGTCGGCGATCCGCGGCCCGTTGCGCATGATGTTCACGATGCCGCGCAGCCGGTCGGACAGGCCGGCCTTCAGTCCGGTGTGGCTGAAGACGAAGCTCAGCATCTGCGGCAGGCTGTCGCCGACGGTCTTGAAGTCGCGCTTGAAGCTCAGGTCGTCGGTCATGTAGAGCTCGCAGATGCGCGCGGCGTTGCTGCTGCAGCCCAGGTCCTTGAGCAGGATCGTGTAGTAGAGGTCGCGCAGCGACGCCTCGTCGAGCCCGATCTGCCGGCCGATGTGCATGCCGATCCAGCAGGCGCGCACGCAGTGGCCGCGCGGCTGGCCCTCGGTGATGTCCAGCGCGTGGCTGAGCGAGCCGATGAGTTCGGACAGTCGCAGGCCGGCGACCGCCGGACCCGGGGGCGCCGCCGGGGTCGCATCCGGGCTCGCTTCCATGTTCAGGCGGTAGTGGGAGGGCTTCATGACGGGGATATCGGCAGGGCCGGCATGCGACTTGAAGCGGCGTCGCAGCCGAATGCCAAATCCTTCGCATTGGATTTGGATATCGATGGGATTCGATCAATCGAATTCACCAATCGAGGTGCCGACGTTAACTTCCATGCCTTCACTCGATCGGATCTTTCGCATGACGCACCCCACCGCTTCCAAGACCTTCCTGGCCGCCGCCCTCGCCCTGGCCGCCGCCACCTGCGTGCCCGCCCTCGCCGCCGGCAAGGCCGCGGCGCCGACCGCCGCCGCCGCGATGGGCGACACCACCGTCGTGCTGGTCCACGGCGCATTCGCCGACGGATCGAGCTGGGACAAGGTCATCCCGCTGCTGCAGGCCAAGGGCCTGAAGGTGGTGGCGGTGCAGAACCCGCTGACCTCGCTGGCCGACGACGTGGCCGCCGCCCAGCGCGCCATCGACGCGGCGACCGGCAAGGTCGTGCTGGTGGGCCACTCGTGGGGCGGCACCGTGATCACGCAGGCCGGCGCCGGCGACAAGGTCAAGGCGCTGGTCTACGTCGCGGCGCTCGCGCCCTCCGAGGGCCAGTCCTCGGCCGACGTCGGCAAGGACTACCCGCCGACCACCGGCATCCAGAAGGTCAAGGCCGACGCGGCGGGCTTCCTGTCGATGTCGCCGGAGGACATCGCCACCGAGTTCGCGCAGGACCTGCCGCGCGCCACCCTGCGCGTCATGGCGGCGACCCAGGGCCCGATCCAGAGCAAGGCCTTCGCCGAGCCGGTGACCGTCGTGGCCTGGAAGACCAAGCCCAACTACTACCTCGTTGCGGCCAAGGACCGCATGATCCAGCCGCAGCTGGAACGCGACCTGGCGAAGAAGCTGAACGCGACGACCGTCGAGGTGCCCACCGGCCACGTGCCGATGCAGTCGCAGCCGCGTGCGGTGGCCGACCTGATCGTCAAGGCGGCGCAGGCGAAATAACGGCCGGCGCCCGGGCGGCTCAGGCGCTCCC
This sequence comes from Variovorax sp. PvP013, assembly GCF_050435945.1. NCBI lineage: Bacteria > Pseudomonadati > Pseudomonadota > Betaproteobacteria > Burkholderiales > Comamonadaceae > Variovorax > Variovorax sp. PvP013. The sequence continues at coordinate 490,420 of NZ_JBNDLF010000002.1, read as the reverse complement.
GGGCGCTTCGAGCCGCAGCACCAGCGTGCGCAGCGCGTGGCGCACGGTAGCGCGACGCACGGCGGCGCGGTCGCCCTCGAAGCGGCGGCGCTCGGTGCGCACGTCGCCATCGAGCGCCCAGCCGAACCACACCGTGCCGACCGGCTTGTCGGCCGAGCCGCCCGTGGGGCCGGCGACGCCGGTCACGGCCACCGCCACCCGGGCTAGCGACCGCGCGACGGCGCCGGCGGCCATGGCCCGCGCCACCGGCTCGCTGACGGCGCCGTGCGCGTCGATCAGCGCCGCGTCGACGCCCAGCAGGTCGTGCTTGGCGGCATTGGAGTAGGTGACGAAGCCGCGCTCGAACCAGGCGCTGGAGCCGGCCAGGTCGGTGCAGGCGCCGGCGATCAGGCCGCCGGTGCAGCTCTCGGCGGTGGCCAGCAGGCGGCCGTCGCGCTGCAGCAGGGCGGCCAGGCGCGCGGTCAGCGCGGAGACGTCGTCGCTGTCGTCGATGGCGTCTTGCGGGTCGTGCGGGATGCCGTCGTTCATCGCGGGCTCCGTCGAGGTGATGGGCATGGAGAGGAAAGGCGCCGGTCAGGCGAAGGCGCGCCACAGCGCGATGACGAACAGCGTGCAGAAGGCGGCCACCAGGTCGTCGAACAGGATGCCGAAACCCGCCGCCTGCCAGCGCGCCCGGCCGGTCGGGTCGGGCTTGAACAATGCGTCGGCCCAGCCCACCGGACCGGGCTTGGCGGCATCGAAGTAGCGGAACAGAGCGAAGGCGACGACCTGGCCCCACAGGCCCGCCGGCGCGATCAGCCACAGCACGATCCAGAAGGCGACGATCTCGTCCCAGACGATGCTGCCGGGATCGGCCACGCCCATGTGGCGCGCCGTCACGGTGCAGGCCCACCAGCCCACCGGCAGCGACGCCAGGATCACCCCGCCGAGCGTCGCGTCCGACCAGCCGAAGCTCTGCATCACCAGGAACGCGACCCAGCCCCACAGCGTGCCGATGGTCCCCGGCGCGCGCCGCGCCAGCCCCGAGCCGAAGCCCAAGGCGATCCAGTGCGCCGGATGCGAGCGCATGAAGGCGAAGGTGGGAGGGGCGACGGGCGACATGGCAAATGGATGCACAGGGCTTTTCTAAGCGAAGTGGTCGAAGGACGCGAACCGCTGCGCGACCGGCGCGCCGGCGGCGTCGACGATGCGCAGGCCGGGTTCGGCGTCGATGCGGCCGATGCGCGCGACCGGCGTGCCGGCGGCGCGGCCGGCGGCCTCGACGGCGGCGCGGGCGGTGGCCGGGGCGGTGAACGCCAGCTCGTAGTCGTCGCCGCCGGAGAGCGCGCACAGGCGCAGGGTGTCGATGTCCAGGCCGGCGTCCGCGTCCGGCGTGCCCAGCGCCACTCGTGCCGCGGCGGCGTCGGCGTCGAGCGTCGCGCCGACGCCGCTGGCTTCCAGGATGTGGCGCAGGTCGCCGACCAGCCCGTCGCTGACGTCGAGCGCCGCCGTGGCGATGCCGCGCAGCGCCAGGCCCAGCGCGACGCGCGGCACGGGCGTCTCCATGCGCCGCCGCGCGAGTTCGAAGGCGGCGGCCGGCAGGGTCAGCGTGCCGCGGAACACCTCCAGCGCCAGCCGGGCGTCCCCCAGCGTGCCGCTGACCCAGACGTCGTCGCCCGCGCGCGCGCCCGAGCGCAGCAGCGCCGCGCCGGGCGGCACCTCGCCGAAGACGGTGATGCAGACATTGAGCGGGCCGCGCGTGGTGTCGCCGCCCACGAGTTCGCAGCCGTGCGCTCCGGCCAGGGCGAAGAGGCCGCGCGAGAAGCCTTCGAGCCAGGGCTCGTCGACCGCCGGCAGCGCCAGCGCCAGGGTGAAGGCCAGCGGCTTCGCGCCGCAGGCGGCCAGGTCGCTCAGGTTCACCGCCAATGCCTTGTGGCCGAGCCGCGCCGGATCGACGGTGGAGAGGAAGTGCCGCCCCTCGACCAGCATGTCCGACGACACCGCCAGCTGCATGCCCGGCGCCGGCGCCAGCAGGGCGCAGTCGTCGCCCACGCCCAGGGGCGAGCGCGTGGCGGGGCGCTTGAAATGGCGCGTGATCAGGTCGAATTCCCCCATGGGGGATCGAGCATAAGCGGTGCCGGCTCAGCCGCGCGCGCGGCGGCTCGACAGGACGACGTTGTCCTTCTCCAGCGCACGGCCCTCGCGCAAGGCCGCGATCCATTCCCCGGTGGCGACGACGGCGGCGAAGTTGCTGTGGAAGACGACGCTGAAGACGCGCTGGATCTCCTCGGCGCTGGCCCGGCCGGCCGCGTTGGCGTAGGGCAGCGCGCCGGTGGCGTCCGACAGGAATTCCACGGCCAGCCCGCGGTGCATCGCCTCGAAGACGGTGGAGGCGCCGCAGTTGTGGGTCATGTAGCCGGCCACGCAGAGCGTGTCGATGCCGTGGCGCTCGATCCAGTCGGCGAGGCCGGTGCCGGCGAAGACGCTGGGCAGCGACTTGGTGACGAGCAGGTCGTGCGGCCGCCGCGCGACCTCCGGGTGCAGCCGGCCGGACGGCGCGTCGGCCTGGAACACCGGCGCGCCCGGCGCCGCGTGGTGGCGCACCACGACCACCGGCGTGCCGGCCGCCCGGGCGGCGTCCATCGCCCGGGCGATGTTGGGCAGCGAGGTCTCCACCGGCGGATGGGCGATCGGCAGGCCGCCATCGGCGAAGTACTCGTTCTGCACGTCGATGACGACGAGGGCGCGGCGCGGTGCGGGGGAGCTCATTGGAAGGGGTCCTTGGAAGGTTGGGGCGGATGCCGGAAGCCCGATTCTTCGCCGCCGCCGCGCCGGCCGAAAGTGGCCCGGTGGCCATCCATCGATAGGATCGGGCCATGCGCAGGACCGCCCACCGAACCGTCGAGACCGTCGCCGTCGTCGCCTTCGACGGCATCAGCCCGTTCCACCTGTCCGTGCCCTGCATGGTGTTCGGCGAGGAGCGCGACGAGGCCGGCGCGCCACGCTTCGACCTGCGCGTGTGCGCCGACGCACCCGGCACGCTGCGCACCGACGCGGGCTTCACGATCGGCGTCCCGCACGGGCTGGCGGCGGTCCGCCGCGCGCGCATCGTGGTGGTGCCGTCCTGGCACGCCGACGGCCGGGCGGCGCCGGAGGCGCTCGTCGGCGCGCTGCGCGCGGCGCATCGCCGCGGCGCCACCGTGGTCGGGCTGTGCCTGGGCGCCTTCGTGCTGGCCGAGGCCGGCCTGCTCGACGGCCGGCCGGCCACCACGCACTGGAAGCTGGCCGAGGCGTTCGCGCGGCGCCATCCGCGCGTCGACCTGCGGCCCGAGGTGCTCTACGTCGACGACGGCGACGTCCTGACCTCCGCCGGCACGGCCGCGGGCATCGACTGCTGCCTGCACCTGCTGCGCGTGCGCCACGGCGCCGAGGCCGCCAACCGCGCCGCGCGGCGCATGGTCGTCGCGCCGCACCGGCAGGGCGGGCAGGCACAGTACATCCGCCAGCCGATGCCCGAGGCCGCCGGGCGCGACCGCCTCGCGCCGCTGCTGGCGTGGCTGGGCGGCGAGCTGCATTGCCCGCACGCGCTCGACGACCTGGCCCGGCGCGTGCTGATGAGCCGGCGCACTTTCACGCGGCGCTTCCGGGAATCCACCGGCACGACCGTCGGGCAGTGGCTGCAGAACCAGCGCCTGGCGCTGGCGCAGCGCCTGCTGGAGACCACCGGCCGGTCGGTCGAGCAGGTGGCCGCCGATGCCGGCTTCGGCTCGGCGGTGTCGCTGCGCCGGCACTTCGTCGCCGCGTTCCGGGTTTCGCCCACGGCCTACCGGCGGCAGTTCTCGCAGGGCGGCGTCGCGCCGTGAGCCGGCGCGGCCCGGTTCAGGTCGGGCCGCGGAAGCGCAGCGCCGCCTGGCGCACCACCTCCGGCAGCATCTTCTCGCGCGCCTGGCGCTCGCGCAGCCAGCGCGCGTCGTTGTGGCCGCGCTCGACGTCGGTGCGCAGGCCGGCGATGGCGCGCGTGGCGTTCAGCGCCTCGCTGTGCCATTCGAGTTCGGTCATGGTCATCAGGATGTGGTCGCGCAACGGCATGTGGTCGCCGGTGGCCGGGTCGACGTAGACCGCGTCGAGGCCGAAGCGGCAGGCCTGGAAGCGGTTGTAGGTGTAGACCAGGTAGTCGTCCTCGGTCGGCACGAAGGGCTGCTCCTGCAGGAACCAGGCCCCCAGCGACTGCACGTAGCCGGCCAGCGCGGCGGCGCGCTCGACCGACAGCGGCGTGTCGAAGACGCGGATCTCGATGGTGCCGAACTCCGGCTTGGGCCGGATGTCCCAGTAGAAGTCCTTCATGCTGCGGACCACACCGGTGCGGGTCATGCGCTCGAAGTAGTTGCCGAACTCGTCCCAGCTGAGCGTGAAGGGCGCACGGCCCGACAGCGGGAAGGCGAACACCGAATTGAGCCGCGCCGAGTCGAACTGCGTGTCCTGCCCCTGCACGTAGGGGCTGGAGGCCGACAGCGCGATGAAGTGCGGGATGTAGCGGCTCATGCGGTGCAGCATCAGGAGCGCCGCGTCGGCGTCGGGGCAGCCGATGTGCACGTGCTGGCCGAAGATGGTGAACTGCTTGGAGAGGTAGCCGTAGAGCTCGGAGAGCTGGCGGAAGCGCGGCTTGTCGTAGATGCGCTGCTCGTGCCACTGCTGGAAGGCGTGCGTGCCGCCGCCGAGCACGGCGATGTTGAGCCGGTCGGCGCTCCGGACCAGGGCGTCGCGGATGGGGGTCAGCTGCTCGATCACGTCCTGCGCCGAGTGGCAGACGTCGGTCGAGATCTCGATCATGCTGGAGGTCATCTCCGGCACCACGCTGCCGGGCAGCGGCGTCTCGGCCATCAGGCGCAGCATGTCCTCGGCATAGGGGGCGAGGTCGTAGTCGTGCGTGTTGACCAGCTGCAGCTCCAGCTCCACGCCCAGCGACAGCGCGCGCGAGTCGTTGAAGGGCTCCAGGGCGACGGCGCGGTCCTCGCGCGCCGGCAGGGGGCGGGCCTGGGGCGAGTCCAGGGGCTGCGTGCTCATCGTCGGGTCTCCCGGTCGTCGTTGTCGTCGTCGGCCGCGAACGTCACGAAGGCCTCGGGCCGCCAGGGGCGCGAGCTCTCGCCGCAGGCGTGGATGGCCACCGTCGCCAGCACCGCGCCGAGCATCTCCATCACCAGGATCGTGGGCAGCGCGATCTGCGTGATCAGGGCGCCCAGCAGGGGCGAGGCGGCGGAGAAGTTGGAAGCGATCAGCAGCGCGATCGAGGACAGCGGCGACATCGCGCAGCCGACCCAGAAGGCCTGCTTCCAGCTCGCGCCGCTGCCCGGGTTGGCGATGGCCACGCCGGCGATCTTGGCCAGCGCGCGCACGCCGATGAGCGCCATGACGACGCCGGCGACCGGCACGCTCCAGTCGCCCTGCGCCGCCACGATCGACACCAGCACGAACATCAGCATCGTCAGCAGCGACGCCGCCGTGCCCAGCTGGCGCTGCCAGGCCCACGGCTTGGGGTTGAGCTGCTTGAGCAGGATGCCGCCGATGAGCGCCGCCAGCGCCGCTGCGCCGCCGACGTGGGCCGCCACCGCCGCGCCGGCGCCGATGATCGCCAGCAGCAGGATCGAGGTGTTCTCGCTCGTCGGGCTCATCACCCGCAGCGCCGAGCGCAACGCCAGCGCCATCAGCGCCCCGACCACGAAGGACAGGCCCAGCACCACCAGCACCGGGTGCAGCCTGCCGAGCAGGCCCTCGGGGCCGCGCTCGAGCAGGCCGGCCTGCGCGTAGCCCAGCGCCAGCGCGTAGAAGGTGTTGAGCGTGGCGAGCGTCATGGCGCGCTCGGTCATGGGGCCGGAGGCGCGCGTGTCCATGACCACGCGGCTGAGCACCGCCGGCGAGGCGACGATGGCCATCAGCGCCACCGGGTTGGCCACCGGGTCGGGCACGCCCATCGCGTGCAGGGTCCAGAAGACGCCGAAGTAGGTCAGCGCCGATTCGAGCAGGCTCTGCAGCAGCACCTGCGGGTTGTGGCGGAACCAGCGCAGCGGCAGCCGCCCGCCGGCCTCGAACAGCACGATCGCCACGCCCAGCTCCAGCAGGAACAGCGGGATGCCCTGCAGCGGCCAGACCGCGCCCTCGAAGCCGGCCAGGCCGACCGTGGTGCCGACCATCGAGTAGCCCACCACCTTGGGCAGGCCCAGGTAGCGCTGCACCAGGTGGCCGGCGGCGGCGGCGGCGGCCAGCAGCAGCGCCCACAGCACGGTCGGCAGGCCGGCCGAGGGCCGCAGCCACTCGGCCCAGAAGCCCAGCAGGTCGGCGGGGAGGAGAGAGGACGGGTTCATCGGCCGGCCCCCACGGGCAGGAAGAAGCTGGTGGCGCGGCGGCGCCAGCGCGCGAGGATGGCCGCGCGGATGAGCACCCGGTCGGCGCGGCTGACGCTGTGCGCGCGCAGCGCCAGCCGGAAGGCGAAGTAGAAGCTCACGCTGACGTTGAGGGTGGCGGTCACCGGAATCGCCGCCACCGCCCACCACAGCGCCGGCAGGTGCAGCGCGTCCGGGCCGAGCGAGCCCGCCGCCGCGGCGATCTGCCCGGCCGACAGCGTGACGTGGCGCACCTCCAGGGCGATGCCGAAGAAGGCCGCGAACGCCGGCGCCAGCCCCAGCATGAAGCCCAGCGAAACGTTGGCGGCGAAGCCGGAGACGTGGGTGCGCATGAAGCCGGACCAGCGCCGCGCCCGCTTCGGGCCCAGCACGGCGACGATGCGCGGGTTGTGGCGCAGGGCCGAATCCAGCCGGTGCAGCACGAAGGCGTTCTCGGTCCAGCCCGCCACGATGCTGGCGGCGAACAGCAGCACGCCGGTGAAGGCGGCGTAGAGGGCGGTCGGGCCGGCCAGGGAGAGCGACTTCAGCACCGCCAGGGCGTGGGCCTCGTCGAGCACCGGATGGTCGAGCACCGTGCGGGCCAGCACGGCCACGCCCAGCATCGCCGGCACCACCAGGCCGAGGTTGCCCAGCACCGCCGCCACCTGCGAGCGCACCAGGTGCGTGACCTCGTCGACGAAGGCCTCGACGCCGCCTTGCTCCTTGAGCCGGTGCAGCCGCGCGGCCATGGCCGGGGCCGTCATGGCCGGCTGCTTGGTGGCCAGCGTGAGGTGCAGCAGCTGGATCGTCACGAAGCTCGCCGCGTACATCGCGCCGGCCCAGAAGCCGCCCCAGAAGGCCGACAGCCCGACCGCCACGATGGCGAACTTCATCAGCACCGTGACGGCGGTCAGCGCGCCGCCGCCGGCGGCCTGGCGCAGCATGCGCAGGTAGGCCGGGCGGTCGCGGGTGATGTAGTGCTCGCCGGCCTCGGCGCTGCGCTCGGTGACCTTGGCCGCGAGCAGCGAGGAATTGGTGGCGATCAGCCCGCGGACCGAGCTGCGCTCGCCGCCCGCGATCACCAGGCGGCCGATCAGCCGCGCCACGCTCGGCGCCGGGGCCGGCGCGAGCACGCAGTCGAGCAGCTCGCGGATGCGCAGCACGCGCTCGCGCAGCTGACGCAGGCGGAACACCAGGCCCACCGAGATGCCGTTGTCCTCCAGGTGCGCGTAGACCGAGGCGGTCGCGAGCCGGCAGTCGTCGAGCCGGTCGCGGAAGACGACGAAGGCGGCCTGCAAGGCGGCGGGGTCGCGCGGCGTGCGCAGCACCTCCTCGCGCAGGTCGTCCAGGGTGCTCATCAGCGTGCGGAAGGCCAGGGCGCGCGAGGCCTGCGGCGCGCCGTCCGGCCCGGCGGGCGCGACCGGTCCCATGCGCAGCCGCAGCTCGGGCGAGAAGCCGGCGGCCACCACCTGGCTGGCGCAGTAGGTGACGGCGTCCATGACCGTCAGGCGCCAATAGGGAGCGGGGCCGTCGGTGCCTGTCGGCGCCGTCGCGTCCGGCAGCGCCAGCAGGCGTCCGATGCGCGAGAGCGCGTCCTCGTCGAGCAGCGCGATCCAGCGGGCGTCGAAATTGCCCGGCAGCACCATGCGGAACAGGTCGGAGGCGTCGGTGGTCTCGGGCGTGCCGGGCAGGACCTTGCGGCGCAGCCGCTCGCCCAGTTCGCTCAGGAAGGCGGTGCGCGGCGCGAAGCCGTGGTCGGCCAGCAGCGCCGTGAGGTCGACCGTGCGCGTGAACACCGCCCACCACGCGCGCGCCTTCGCGCGCAGGTCGGCGCGCGCCTCGATGGCGTCGACCAGCAGCATCGCGCGGCCGGCCGCCGCCTGCGGCGAGGCGCGGTCGCCGCGCACCCAGTCGAACATCCGGATCAGCCAGACGTGGCGCGCGGCTAGGTCCGCCTCGGGGTCGAGGCGGGCGAGCAGGGTCGACAGATCGCGCACGGCGGCCATGGGAGGGGAGAAAGAGAGAGGGAAGAAGCGGGGGAGCGGGGAGGCGGCGAGGCTAGTGGAGCACGCGCGGCACGGGCGGCTCGCCGGCCTCGTCCTGGGCCTCCAGCACGAACAGCGGCACCGGCACCTCGAAGCGCTCGCCGAGTTCGTCGATCACCAGGAAGCTGCCGTGCATCGTGCCGCTCGCCGCGCGCAGGCGGCAGCCGCTGGTGTAGCGGAACGACTCGCCCGGCGACATCAATGGCTGCTGGCCGACCACGCCCAGTCCCTTGACCTCCTGCCGGTGGCCCGAGGCGTCGTGGATGACCCAGTGGCGCGCGATCAGTTGCGCCGGCACCTTGCCGACGTGGGTCACGGTGATGGTGTAGGAGAAGGTGTAGACGTGGTCGTCCGGGGCCGACTGATCGGCGAGGTAGCGCGGTTCGACCGTCACGCTCAGTGGGTTCTGGGACATGGCCTGCATGGTAACTGGAGCCTTTCTTATGAATGCCGGGAGGCGCTGCGACAATTCCGGTCATGAGCACCCCCCGCGCCCCCTTCCTCATCGCCCCCTCCATCCTCTCGGCCGATTTCGCGCGCCTGGGCGCCGAAGTCGGCGACGTCATCGCCGCCGGCGCCGACTGGATCCACTTCGACGTGATGGACAACCACTACGTCCCCAACCTGAGCTTCGGACCGATGGTCTGCCAGGCGCTGCGCCCGCACGCCAAGCGCCCCGACGGCACGCCGGTGCCGATCGATGTGCACCTGATGATCCAGCCGGTCGATGCCCTGGCCGCCGCCTTCGCGCAGGCCGGCGCCGACTACATCAGCTTCCACCCGGACGCCTCGCCGCACGTGCACCGCAGCATCCAGGCGATCCGCGCGGCGGGCTGCAAGCCGGGGCTGGTCTTCAATCCCGGCAGCGGTCTGGAAGCGCTCGACTGGGCCATCGACGAGATCGACCTGATTCTGATCATGAGCGTGAACCCGGGCTTCGGCGGCCAGAGCTTCATCGACTCGGCGCTGCGCAAGATCGAGCAGGCGCGGCGTCGGATCGAGGCCTCGGGCCGCGACATCCGGCTGGAGGTCGATGGCGGCATCAAGGCCGACAACATCGCACGCGTGGCCGCCGCCGGCGCCGACACTTTCGTCGCCGGCAGCGCCATCTTCGGTACCCGGGACTATCGCGGCGTCATCGACACCATGCGCGGCAACCTCGCCGCCGTGGCGGGCGCGTCGCGGCAGGATCAGACCGTCACGGCTTGACCTTCTCGTTGTAGACCTTGTCGGTCACCGGCGCCAGGCTGGTGTCCTGCGTGTCGCCGGCGGCGTCGTCGTGGGCGCGCTTGCCGATACCCACCGGATCGTCCTTGGTCCGGTCGTCGCGCCGCTCCTGGGTGCCCGCGCCGCCCGCCGTCTGGTCGCGCTCGTTCGGGTTGCGGGGCAGCGACTCGCCGTTCTGGCTGGCGCGCGTGTTGCCCTGGGCGAGCTTGTCGGCACCGGGCGTGGCGGGCGTGTCGGAATTGCTCGCGGCGGCGTTCTCGCGCGGATCGGTGTCGGCGCCGTCGGCGCCGGCGTCGGAACGGGGCGGGGATTCGGGCCGGGATGCGGGCTTGTCGGTGGACTGGTTCATGGTCGTTCTCTCCGTGTGGCGATGTCCTGGTCCTCGTTGTCGGTCCACCGCCGCGGCGTGTCGGTAGGACCGCCGGGCCGGCGACTGTAGGTAGGATGATCCGATCATGAAGCTCCCCCTCCCAGCCACCGATCCCGCCCGCGCCGGCACCCTGCGCGTCCACGCCTTCGAGAGCACCGAACCCGGTCCGCGCCTGATCGTGCTGGGCGGCGTGCACGGCGACGAGACCTGCGGCACCGTCGGCATCGAGCGCGTGCTGGCCGAACTCGACGGCGGCGCCCTGCGCCTGGCGCGCGGCCGGCTCACGCTGGTGCCGGTGGCCAACCCGCTGGCCCGCGCGCTCGGCCGGCGCGAGGGCGAGCGCAACCTCAACCGCTCGTTCCGCCCGAGCGCCGCGCCGGCCGACCACGAGGCGCGCCTGACCAACCTGCTGTGCCCGCTGCTCGACCGCCACGACGCGCTGCTCGACCTGCACTCCTTCCAGAGCGCGGGCGAGGCCTTCGCGATGATCGGCCCGCGCGACAACGCCGGCGTGCTCGAACCCTTCGCCCGCGCCCGCGAGGAGGGCCGGCTCGCGCTGCACCTGGGCACGCCGCGCGTGGTGGAGGGCTGGCTCGACATCTACGCCGCCAGCCTGGCCGAGCGCGCCGGCGGCGCCGCGCCGAGCGACGCCGCGCTGGCCTTCGGCTGGGGCACCAACGAGTACATGCGCAGCCGCGGCGGCTACGGCGTCACGCTCGAATGCGGCCAGCACCGCGATCCGGCCGCGCCGGAGGTCGCCTACCAGGCCATCCACGCCGCGCTGCGCCTGCTCGGCCTGATCGACGTGCCGGCCGACCTCGCCGCCGCCATGGCCGCCGCGCCGCCGCCCGCGCCGACGCTGCTGCGGCTGGTGAGCGTGACGGACCGCCACCACGAGGGCGACCGCTTCGTGCGCGAGTGGGCGACCTTCGACCCCGTGACCGCCGGCGAACTCGTCGCCGTGCGCGCCGACGGCACCGAACTGCGCGCCGAGCGCGACGGTGTCATCGTCTTCCCCAACGCCCGGGCCGGCGTGGGCACCGAGTGGTTCTATTTCGCGGTGGCCAGCGACCGCGACCTGGGCGCGCGCGCGGACATGCCTGAAGGCGCCTGAAGCCCGGACCCGCCCGGTTCCTACAGGGCGGCGGCGGGCGCGGGACTAGGTTGACGGGTCCTGTCCCGGGAGAACCGTCCATGGCCCGTGCTCCGCGTTCCTCGTCCTCCGCCGCTTCGGCGTCTCCGTCCGCCACGACGCATGCGCCGCGCGCGCTGTGGAAGGGCGCCATCAGCTTCGGCTTGGTGCACATCCCGATCGCGCTCTACCCGGCCACCTCCGAGCACGCGATCGACTTCGACTGGCTCGACAAGCGCACGCTCGACCCGGTGGGCTACAAGCGCATCAACAAGAAGACCGGTCGCGAGATCCCGCGCGAGCAGATCGTCAAGGGCATCGCGTACGAGAGCGGCCGTTACGTGGTGCTCGGCGACGACGAGATCGCCGCCGCCTATCCGACCACCACGCAGACCATCGAGATCGAATCCTTCGTGCCGGCCGACGGCATCCCCTTCATCTACCTGGAGCGGCCCTACTACGTCGCGCCGGTGGGCAAGGCGGCCAAGGTCTACGCCCTGCTGCGCGAGGCGTTGCGCGCCGCCGGCCGCGTCGGCGTGGCGCGGGTGGTGATCCAGACCAAGCAGCACCTGGCGGTGCTGGTGCCCAGCGGCCCGGGCCTGGTGCTCAACCTGCTGCGTTGGGGCGCCGACATCCGGTCCTGGCAGGACCTGCCGCTGCCCGCCGACGGTGCCGAGGCCGCCGGCCTGAGCGAGCGCGAGCTGAAGATGGCCGTCCAGCTGGTCGAGGACATGAGCGGCGACTGGGACCCGCACGCCTGGCGCGACTCGTTCAAGGACGCGATCATGAAGCTGGTCGACCACAAGGTCGCCAGCGGCAAGACCTCGGACACGACGGCGCTCGAGGACGCGCCCGATCCGAAGCGCAGCGAGGCCCGCATCCTCGACCTGACCGAACTGCTGCAGCGCAGCCTGCGCAAGGGCGCTGGTGGAGGAAAGGCGGCGAAGGCGCCCGGTGCGAAGGCGCGCGGCGACGGCGCGACGTCGAAGCCGTCCCGCGCCGCGAAGGCCGGCGAGGCCACCGGAACCGCCAAGACCCCGAGGACCACGAAAGCCACGAAAGCTGTCGAGGCGAAGGCGCCGGCTCGGTCCACGGGCGCCGCCGCGCGCCGGAGCGCCGCGCCGGCCAAGACGCCGACGCGCCGCGCCGCCTGAGACCCCGCGCGACGCCACGACCGCAAGGAGCCCCGCCATGGGTGACACGGGTGACACGGGTGAACGCGGATCGCTGGCCGCCTACCGCGAGAAACGCGACTTCGCGCGCACGCCCGAGCCGCAGCGCGCCGCCGACGGCGGGCGCCGGGCCGGCGCCGGCCCGGGCATGCTGTCCTTCGTGATCCAGAAGCACGACGCCAGCCACCTGCACTACGACTTCCGCCTCGAACTCGACGGCACGCTGCGCAGCTGGGCCGTGCCCAAGGGGCCGAGCCTCGACCCGTCCGTCAAGCGCATGGCGATCGAGGTCGAGGACCATCCGCTGTCGTACGCCGACTTCGAGGGCACCATCCCGGCCGGCCAGTACGGCGCCGGCACCGTGATCGTCTGGGACCGGGGCGAGTGGCGGCCCGAGGGCGATCCGCGCGCCGCCCTGGCCGCGGGCAAGCTGAAGTTCGAGCTGCGCGGCACCAAGCTGCGCGGGCGCTGGACGCTGGTGCGCATGCGCGGCAAGGGCGAGAAGAAGGCGCCCTGGCTGCTCATCAAGGAGCGCGACGGCGAGGCGCGCGACGCCGAGGACGGCGACGTGCTGGAAGCGCTGCCCGACAGCGTGCTGGCCACGGCGTCCGACGGCGCGGCGCCCGCGTCGGCCGATGCGTCGGGCCGGGCCCGGTTCGGCGTGCCGGCGCGCGCGCGGACGGTCGCCCGGCCGGCATCGGAGGCCGCGTCGAGCGGGTCCGCCGCGCTGCCGGACTCGCTCGCGCCCCAGCTCGCCACGCTGGCGTCCGCGCCGCCCGGGCCGGCGTCCGACTGGTCGTGGGAGCTCAAGTTCGACGGCTACCGCATCCTCGTGCGCATCGCGCACGGCGAGGCCCGCTGCTTCACCCGCAACGGCCACGACTGGACGGCGCGGCTGCCCGAGATCGCGCGGGCGCTCGGCCGGCTGAAGCTGCGCTCGGGTTGGCTCGACGGCGAGATCGTCGCCATGGACGCCGAGGGCCGGCCGTCCTTCCAGACCTTGCAGAACGCCTTCGACCGGCGCGCCACCGCGAGCATCGTCTGCTGGCTGTTCGACCTGCCGTTCCACGACGGCGAGGACCTGCGCGAGCGGCCGCTCGCGGAGCGCCGCGCCCGGCTCGCCACGCTGCTGGGCGACGAGGAGGCGCCCCGGCTGCGCTTTTCCGAGTCCTTCGACGCGCCGCCGCGCGAACTGCTCGAATCGGTCGGCCGGCTCGGCTTCGAGGGCCTGATCGGCAAGCGGCACGGCTCGCCCTACGTGTCGCGCCGTTCGGGCGACTGGATCAAGCTCAAGACCGGCCGGCGCCAGGAGTTCGTGATTGGCGGCCACACCGCGCCCCGGGGCGTGCGCGAGCGATTCGGCGCGCTGCTGCTGGGCGTGCACGACGCGCAGGGCGTGCTGCGCTACTGCGGCAACGTCGGCGCCGGCTTCGACGGCGAGGCGCTCGACGCCGTCAAGGCGCGGCTCGACGCGCACGCGGCGGAGGCGTCGCCCTTCGCGGCGGGCGAGGTGCCGAGGTCGGTCAAGGCGCGCTGGGTCGAACCGGTGCTGGTGGCGGAGGTGGCCTTCGGCGAATGGACGCGCGACGGCCGCGTGCGCCACGGCGTCTTCCACGGCCTGCGCGACGACAAGCCGGCGCGGGAGATCGTGCGCGAGCGCGCGGTGGTGCCGGCGGCCGGGTCGTCGCCAGGCACGGCGACCGCCGATGCGCGGGGCGGGCGCGCGGGCAAGGGCAAGGGCACGGATTCGGCCACGGGCGCGCGCGCGGCTGCCGCCCGCGGCCCCCGCATCACGCACCCCGAGCGCGTGATCGACGCCGCCAGCGGCGTCACCAAGGGCGAACTGGCGGCGTACTTCGAGCGCGTTGCGCCGCTGCTGCTGCCGCACCTCGACGACCGCCCGGTGTCGCTGGTGCGCGCGCCCGAGGGCATCGGCGGCGAGCTGTTCTTCCAGAAGCACGCCAAGGGGCCCGGGCTCGTCGGCGTGACGCGGCTCGACTCGGCGCTCGACCCCGGCCACGCACCGCTGCTGCGGATCGACGACGTTCGGGGACTGTTGGGCGCGGCGCAGATGAACGTGATCGAGCTGCACACCTGGAACGCGACCTCGGCGGCCATCGACCGGCCCGACCGCATGACCTTCGATCTCGATCCGGGCGAGGGCGTGGCCTGGGACCGGGTGCGGGAGGCGGCGCTGCTGGTGCGCACGCTGCTCGACGAGATCGGCCTCGCCGGCTTCCTCAAGACCAGCGGCGGCAAGGGCCTGCACGTGGTGGTGCCGGTGCGTCGGCACCACGGCTGGGCGGTGGTGCGGGCCTTCTCGCAGGCATTGGCGGATCACCTGGCGGCCACGATCCCGGAACGCTTCTCGGCGAAGAGCGGGGCCGGGCACCGCGTCGGCAAGGTCTTCGTCGACTGCCTGCGCAACGGCTTCGGCGCCACCACGGCGAGCGCGTGGTCGGTGCGGGCGCGGCCGGGGCTGGGGGTGTCGGTGCCGGTGGCGTGGGACGAACTGCCCTCGCTGACCGGCGGCGCCCACTGGACGCTGCGCTCGATCGACGCGCGCCCGAGCGTCGGCAACGCGCCCTGGGCCGACATGGAGCGATCGCGCAAGGGACTGGCGGCCGCGATGAAGCGAGTCGGGTTCAGGCCCGCGTCGGTCGCCGATTGATGGCCGGGATCCGATCGCTGGCGCCTGACGGATGACGCCCTGACGCCCTCACGCCTGGCGATCGGGACTGGGAGACAAGCGGAGAACTTCCGCTTCGCTGTATGCGGAACTCGACCCCGAGCCCGAGAACGGACTGGTTTTGCCCCTCTCCCCACCGGGGAGAGGCTGGGTGAGAGGCCGTGGGCGGTGGAGGTGGCTCAGCTTCAACGACCGCCGTCGGCCCTCACCCCTGCCCTCTCCCGGAGGGAGAGGGAGCCCCACCGCGCCGATTGCGCAGCTCCGTCCAGGTGCGAACAGTCATCCGGCCAAGGACACCGAGGAACCGGCTTCGCCGGGCCTCCGGTGTCGCCCCCGGTAGGGGGTAGGCGCTGCGACACGAAGTGCGCAAGCCTGGGGGTGAACCAAGGACACCGAGGAACCGGCTTCGCCGGGCCTCCGGTGTCGCCCCCTCGAAGGGGGTGGGCGCTGCCACACGCAGTGGGCAAGCCTGGGGGTGGGTCAAATGACCTCGTCCGTCACCACCTCGAAGCGCTGCAGCGTGTTGGCGCCGAACACCATCGTGATCGGCACGTCGGCGGCGTCGCGGCCGCGGGCGATCACGATGCGGCCGATGCGCGGCGTGTTGTGGCGCGCGTCGAAGGTGTGCCAGCGGTCGCCGAGGTAGACCTCGAACCAGGCGCTGAAGTCCATCGGGTAGGGCACCGGCGGGATGCCGATGTCGCCCAGGTAGCCCGTCACGTAGCGCGCCGGGATGTTCATGCAGCGGCACAGCGTGACGGCCAGGTGCGTGAAGTCGCGGCACACGCCCACGCGCTCGTTGAAGCCTTCCTGCGCCGTGCGGGTGGCGCGCGCCTGCTGGTAGTCGAAGCGCAGGTGGTTGTGCACGAAGTCGCAGATCGCCTGCACGCGCGACCAGCCGGGCGCGACGTTGCCGAACTGGCGCCAGGCGAAGCCCAGCAGTTCGCCGTCGACCTCGCAGTAGCGGCTGGGCAGCAGGAAGGGCAGGGCCTCGACCGGGAGTTCGGCGACGGCATGCTCCTTGGCGCCGTAGTCGACCGGATCGGGCAGGCCGTTGTCGTAGACCACGGCCTCGTTGCGCAGGCGCACGCTGTTGACGCCCCAGGGCACGTGCACGCGGGCGCACTCGTTGTCGAAGCTGTCGCGGTAGAAGTCCGTGACCAGCGGCGGGCTGATGGTGATGTTCTCGCCCTGGGTGACGTCGCCGGCGCGCGACGGATGCACCTTGAGCATGTAGATCAGCGCGGTGGGGGCGCTGACGCCGAGTTCGATGTCGTAGCCGATTTTGATGAGCATGGCGCCTCGCAGGAGTGGGTGAGCTAAGAAAAAGAACGAGGAGTGGTTCGTGTAATGAAAACCACCACGGGTGCAAGCACGAGACGTGCCGCCCCAATGCCAATGTGCAGTCGATGGTATGCAGTGTCGGTGGTTTCCACCCCGCATTGCCGACGCGTGCCGGCGTAGGCGAAGGCTGATCGTCGCAGCCCCGAACCATTTCCTACTGTGAATCCATCCAGCGTCCTACGCGTCCCGTCGGCCGCTGCCGCGAGGGCATTCCACCACCCGCCCCTAAGGTGCCATGTGGATGTTGCTCGACATAGGCTTCGTTCCGGCCAGGGAAGGTGTCGACGGTCGCGTCCGCGCCTGCTCCATGGTCTTTTCCCCTCTCGCAACGTGCTGCGGACGCCTCACGAGGGCGGCCGGGCATCGAAGAATTTCATCAAGGATTTGGAATGACGCTCAGAAACAGGGCCGCCGCCGGCCGCCGTCCGAAGGCCGGTGACACCGTCAACCCGAAGCAGCAGCAGCTCGCCGGTTTCTCGCAGGACCCGACCTCGCAGCTCACGACCAACCAGGGGGTGCACATCCCCGACAACCACAACTCTCTCAAGGCGGGCCTGCGCGGTCCGACGCTGCTGGAGGACTTCATCCTCCGCGAGAAGATCACGCACTTCGACCACGAACGCATCCCCGAGCGGGCGGTGCACGCGCGCGGCTCGGCCGCGCACGGCTACTTCCAGGTCTACAAGTCGATGTCGCAGTTCACCTCGGCCGACTTCCTGCAGGACCCGTCGCAGCGCACGCCCGTTTTCGTGCGCTTCTCCACCGTCGCGGGCGAGCGCGGCTCGGCCGACACGGTGCGCGACGTGCGCGGCTTCGCCGTCAAGTTCTATACCCAGCAGGGCAACTACGACCTCGTGGGCAACAACGTGCCGGTGTTCTTCATCCAGGACGCGATGAAGTTTCCCGACCTGATCCACGCCGTCAAGCCCGAGCCGCACCACGCCATCCCGCAGGCGGCCTCGGCGCACGACACCTTCTGGGACTTCGCCTCCCTGATGCCCGAGACCACCCACATGCTGATGTGGGCCATGAGCGATCGCGCCATCCCGCGCAGCTACCGGATGATGGAAGGCTTCGGCGTCCACACCTTCCGCTTCGTCAATTCGCGCGGCGAGTCGCACTTCGTCAAGTTCCACTGGAAGCCCAAGCTGGGCGTGCATGGACTGGTCTGGGACGAGGCGCAGAAGATCGCCGGCAAGGACGCCGACTTCCATCGCCGCGACCTCTGGGAAGCCATTGAGAACGGCGACTTCCCCGAATGGGAGCTGGGCGTGCAGATGATCCCGCAGGACAAGGAGCACTCGCTGGGCTTCGACCTGCTCGACCCGACCAAGCTGATCCCCGAGGAGCTGGTGCCGGTGCAGAAGATCGGCCGCATGGTGCTCGACCGCAACCCGGACAATTTCTTCGCCGAGACCGAGCAGGTTGCCTTCCATCCCGGCCACGTCGTGCCCGGCATCGACTTCTCCAACGACCCGCTGCTGCAGGGCCGGCTGTTCTCGTACACCGACACGCAGATCTCGCGCCTGGGCGGCGCCAACTTCCACGAGCTGCCGATCAACCGCGCGATCTGTCCGTTCCACAACTTCCAGCGCGATGGCATGCACCGCCAGACGATCCCGCGCGGCCAGGTCGCCTACGAGCCCAACTCGCTGGCCACCGGCGCCGAGTACCGGGTCGACGGCGCCAGCGCCGGCTTCCAGTCGTACCCCGAGGCGCTCGAGTCGCCCAAGGTGCGCCGGCGCAGCCCGTCGTTCGACGACCACTTCACGCAGGCCCGCCTGTTCTTCAACAGCCAGAGCACGGCCGAGAAGGAGCACATCGTCGCGGCCTTCCGCTTCGAGCTGTCCAAGCTGGAGGTGCCGGCGATCCGCCAGCGCGTGGTCGACAACCTCGCGCACGTCGACGAGAAGCTGGCCCGCCGCGTGGCCGAGCCGCTGGGCATCGGCGCGCCGGACGCGCGTGCCGCGGCGGGGCGCTCGGGCTTCCGCGACCACCAGATCGCGACGACCATCGAGGAGTCGCGCGCGCTGAGCATGGTCGATGCGGGCGAAGGCTCGGTCAAGACGCGCAAGGTCGCCATCCTGGTGGCCGACGGCGTCGACTCGGCCTCGCTCAAGCCGATTCGCGAGGCGCTGGAGAACGCCGGCCTCACCTGCAAGGTGGTCGGGCCGCGCATGGGCACGGTGTCGAGCGCGTCCAAACGCCAGATCGAGATCGACGCGACGTTCTCGGCGATGCCCTCGATCATGTTCGACGCGGTGCTGGTGCCCGCCGGCAAGGAGGGCATCGCGGCGCTGGCGCAGAACGGCGAGGCCGTGCACTACGTGATGGAGGCCTTCAAGCACTGCAAGGCGATCTGCACCGTCGGCGAGGGCGCGCAGCTGCTGGACGTCCTGCGCCTGGCCGAAGGCGTGAAGCCCGCCGGCGTGGTCGTGGCGCCGACGCCGGTGACCAACCTTGGCGACGCCACGGCGGCGCTGCAGATCGCCAGCGACTTCGTCGCGGCGATCGCGAAGCACCGGCATTGGGATCGCGCCGGGATCGAGGCCGTGCCCGCCTGAGTCTGGGCTCACTCCCAGTCTTCGCGCACTTCGTGTCGCTTCGCCAACCCCCTTTCAGGGGGCGACACCGGTGGCCCGGCGGAGCCGGTTCCACGGTGTCCCTGGCGAATGCAGCACTCATGCAGGCCACGCTGAGCGCACCTGCGAGCGAACGAGTCGTCGCTCAGGCGCCCAACGCCTTTGCCAGCGCCGCCAGCGTCTCCCCCACCGGCCGCTCGACCTTCAGGTCGAACAGCTCGTCGGCGCGGGTGCGGCCGAGGTTGACGGCGGCGATGGGTTTGCCGGCCTTGGTGGCGGCCTGCACGAAGCGGAAGCCGGAATAGACCATCAGCGAGGAGCCGGCGACCAGCATCGCATCGGCGGCCTCGAGCGCGGCGAAGGCGTCCGTGATGCGCTGGCGCGGGACGTTCTCGCCGAAGAAGACCACGTCGGGCTTGAGCATGCCGCCGCAGATCGGACAGTCGGGCACGTCGAAACCGGAGAAGTCCAGGCCGTCGAGGTCGGCGTCGCCGTCGGGCGCGGCCCGGGCCTCGAGTTCGGCCCAGCGCGGGTTGCGGCGTCGCAGCTCGGCCTGGAACAGCGGGCGCGGCGTGCGGGCCTCGCAGCCCAGGCAGCGGATGGTGTCGATGCGCCCGTGCAGGTCGATGGTGCGGCGGCTGCCGGCGGCCTCGTGCAGGCCGTCGACGTTCTGGGTCAGCAGCAACTCGACGCGGCCGGCCGCCTCCAGGTCGGCCAGCGCACGGTGCGCGGCGCCGGGGCGCGCGTGCGCCATGGTCGGAAAGCCCACCAGGCTGCGTGCCCAGTAGCGCCGTCGCGTGGCGTCCTCGCCGGTGAAGGCCTGGAAGGTCACGGGCGAGGGGCGTTTCCACTCGCCGCGCACGTCGCGGTAGTCGGGGATGCCCGACTCGGTGCTGCAGCCCGCGCCGGTGAGGACGAACAGGCGTGGATGGCGGGCGGCGAATTCGGTGAGCGCGTGGGCCGCGGCGGTGGCGGAAGTGGGGTCGGTGAGGTCCATGG
Organism: Variovorax sp. PvP013; assembly: GCF_050435945.1. Taxonomy (NCBI): domain Bacteria; kingdom Pseudomonadati; phylum Pseudomonadota; class Betaproteobacteria; order Burkholderiales; family Comamonadaceae; genus Variovorax; species Variovorax sp. PvP013. Next base: position 470,504 of record NZ_JBNDLF010000002.1, on the reverse strand, counting down.
CGACGGAGTAGGCCGGTCCGGCGCGGGCCGCGATGCAGGCGGTTTGCCCTGGCGTCGGTCAGCCGTCCGATGCGTCGGCGAGCCGGGGGCGGCGATGGAACTTAGACTCGCGCGATGACCGATCCCCAGGCTTTTGCATCCCGCGCTCTCGCCGCCGGCGCCGCTCCCGCCGGCGCTGCCGCCACCGTGCTCGGCGCCTGTCCGCACGACTGCCCCGACACCTGCTCGTTCGTGACGACGGTGCAGGACGGCGTCGCCACCCGGCTGCAGGGCAACCCGGCGCATCCGCACACCGGCGGCGTGCTGTGCACCAAGGTGTCGCGCTACCTGGAGCGCTGCGCGCACCCGGAGCGCTTGCTGCAGCCGATGCGCCGCGTCGGCGCCAAGGGCGAGGGCCGCTTCGAGCCCGTCACCTGGGACGAGGCGCTCGACGACATCGCCGCGCGCCTGCGCGCCCTGGCCGCGGGGCCGGAGGGCGCCGAGACCATCCTGCCCTACAGCTATGCCGGCACCATGGGCCTGGTGCAGGGCGAGTCGATGGACCGGCGCTTCTTCCACCGCCTGGGCGCCTCGCAGCTCGACCGCACCATCTGCGCCTCGGCCGGCGCCGAAGCCCTGACCATGACGCTCGGCGGCAAGGTCGGCATGCGCGTCGAGCACTTCGCCGAGTCGAAGCTGATCCTGATCTGGGGCAGCAACTCGATCGGCAGCAATCTGCATTTCTGGCGCCACGCGCAGGCCGCCAAGCGGGCCGGCGCCAGGCTGGTGTGCATCGACCCGCGCCGTTCCGAGACCGCCGACAAGTGCGACGAGCACATCGCGCTGCTGCCCGGCACCGATACCGCGCTGGCCTTCGCGCTGATGCACGAGCTGATCGTGAACGACGCGCTCGACCACGACTACATCGAGCGCCACACGCTCGGCTGGGCCGCCCTGCGCGAGCGTGCATTGCAGTGGCCGCCCGCGCGCGCGGCCGCCGTGTGCGGCGTGCCGGAGGCGCAGATCGTGGCGCTGGCGCGCGACTACGCGTCCATCAAGCCGGCGGCGATCCGACTGAACTATGGCATGCAGCGCGTGCGCGGCGGCGGCAACGCGGTGCGCGCGGTGGCCTGCCTGCCGGCGCTGGTGGGCGCCTGGCGCCATCGCGCGGGCGGGCTGCTGATGAGCGCGTCGAGCCAGTTCCCGGTCGACCGCGCCACCCTGCAGCGACCCGACCTGATGCCCGGCGGGCGGCCGACGCGCACCCTCAACATGAGCCGCATCGGCGAGGTGCTCGCCGGCGACGCCGACGCGCTCGACGGCGGGCCGCCGGTGCGCGCGCTGGTGGTCTACAACAGCAATCCCGTCGCGGTGGCGCCGGACTCGGCCAGCGTGGCGGCGGGCTTCGCGCGCGAGGATCTCTTCACCGTCGTGATGGAGCAGTTCCGCACCGACACCGCCGACCACGCCGACTACCTGCTGCCGGCGACCGTGCAGATCGAGCACTGGGACATCCACATGAGCTACGGCCACACCGACGTGCTGCTCAACCGGCCCGCCGTCGCCCCGCGCGGCGAGGCGCGCAGCAACGCCTGGGTGTTCCGCGAGCTGGCGCGGCGCATGGACTTCGACGAACCCTGCTTCCGCGACGACGACGAGACGCTGTGCCGCAGCGCCTTCGCGCCCGGGGCGGTCGACTTCGACCGGCTGCTGGACCACGGCTTCGCGACCCTCGCATTGCCCGAGGCACCGTTCGCCGAGGGCCGCTTCCCGACGCCGTCGGGGCGCTGCGAGTTCTTCAGCGAGCGCCTCGCCGCCCGGGGCCAGGACGGCCTGCCCGACCACCTGCCCAACCACGAGCCGCCCGGCAGCTCGGCCGAGTTCCCGCTCGCCATGATCTCGCCGCCGGCGCGCAACTTCCTCAACTCGACCTTCGTCAACGTCACCAGCCTGCGCGCCATCGAGGTCGAGCCGGTGCTGGAGATCCACGCCGCCGACGCCGCCGCAAGAGGCATCGAGGACGGCGCGATGGTGCGCGTCTGGAACCGCCGCGGCGAGCACCGCTGCCGCGCCGAGGTCTCGCGCCGGGCGCGGCCGGGCGTGGTCAACGGCCTGGGCATCTGGTGGCGCAAGTTCGGCGTCGACGGCACCAACGTCAACCAGCTCACCAGCCAGCGCCTGACCGACCTGGGCCGGGCGCCGACCTTCTACGACTGCCTGGTCGAGGTGGCGCCGGCGACGGGGAGCACGGCGGCGTGAGGCGCGCGGGCCGCCGCACGGTCGTCGGCGTCGCGCTGGCGGCCCTCGCGGCGCTGGGGCTGAGCGCCTGCGCCAACCTGGGCTACTACTGGCAGTCGGCCCACGGCCACGTCGACCTGCTGCGCGCGGCGCGGCCGGTGTCGCAGTGGATCGCCGATCCGGCCACCAGCGACGCGCTGCGCGCCAGGCTCGAACTCACGCAGCGCATCCGCCGCTTCGCCGTCGACGAACTCGCCTTGCCCGACAACCGCAGCTACACCGGCTATGCCGACCTGCATCGCAACGCGGCGGTCTGGAACGTGGTCGCGGCGCCGCCGTATTCGCTGACGCTCAAGACCTGGTGCTTCCCGGTCGCGGGCTGCGTCGGCTACCGCGGCTACTACGCCGAGGCCGACGCCCGCGCCGAGGCGGCGGCCCAGGCCGCGCAGGGCCTGGAGACGGCGGTCTATCCGGTGCCGGCCTATTCGACGCTCGGCTGGCTCGACTGGGCCGGCGGCGACCCGCTGCTCAACACCTTCATCGGCTATCCCGAGGGCGAGCTGGCGCGGCTGATCTTCCACGAGCTGGCGCACCAGGTGGTCTACGTGCCGGGCGACACGCTGTTCAACGAGTCCTTCGCGACGGCGGTCGAGCGTCTGGGCGGAATGCGCTGGCTGGCCGAACGCGCCGGCGAGCCGGCACGCGCCGAGTACGCGCAGTTCGACGCCCGGCGGCGCCAGTTCCGTGCCCTGACCCTGGCGACGCGCCAGCGCCTGCAGGCGGTCTACGACACGCCGGCCGCGCGCGCGGGCGACGCGGCCACGGTGGAGCCGCTGAAGCGTGCCGTCATGGACACCTTCCGCGCCGAGTTCGCCACGCTGCGCGCCACTTGGCCGCCGCAGCGGCAGGCGGCCTACGACGGCTGGATCGCGCGGGCCAACAACGCCATGTTCGGCGCTCAGGCGGCCTACGACGCGCTGGTGCCGGCGTTCGTGGCGGTGTTCGAGCGCGAGGGCCGCGACTGGCCGCGCTTCTACGCCGAGGTCCGGCGCATCGCCGCGCTGCCCCCCGCCGAGCGCCGGGCCGCCCTGCCGGCGTTGCCGCCCACGGCGTCAGCCGGCGCGGAGTGAGTCGATCAGATCGATGTATTTCCGTTTGGCCTCGTCGGCCGACACGCCCTTGTGCGCGGACCATGCGTCCCATTTGGCGCGTGCGACGAAATCGCTGAAGCTCGGCCGCTTGGCGGTGTTGTCGCCCTGGGTGGCCTGCTTGAACAGTCCGTAGATCTTCAGCAGCGTCGGGTTGTCGGGTCGTTCGGTCAGCAGCTTGGAGTTGGCCTGTGCGGTGTCGAAGAGGGCGTTCAGATCGGACATGGATGAGCGGCGGAGAAATGAAAAGGAAAGAGGGAAGAAGGGTGAGCGCTCAGCCGATGCTGGCGGTCCGCGCCAGCTCGGCGTCCAGGCGCTCGCGGGCATCGGCCGGCACGATGGCCAGGGCCCGTTCGTAGAGGCGCCCGGCCTCGGCCGCCTTCGCGTCGCCCTCGAGCATCATCAGGCCACGCGCGTATTCCATCCAGCCGCTGGCGGAATGGGAATTCAGCGCGACGCCGCGCTCGAACATGGCGATGGCGGTCTCGGCGCGCACCCCGTAGGTCATGCGCGCGACCAGCGCGCCGACCTTGTCGATGACCTCGGCATGGAAGGAGCCCAGCGCGATGTGGGCGTCGGCATGCAGCGGCTCCAGCGCGACCACGCGCTCCAGCGCCTCCTTGATGCGGCCGCCCAGTCCCTGCGCCAGCGCCCGCGCCACGCTGATGCCCTGGCTGTAGCGCCCGAGGGCATAGGCCTCCCAGAACAGCGCCTGCGGGTCGTCGGGGTTCTTCGCGAGCTGGGTGGCGGCGCGTTCGGCCACCTGCAGGAACAGGGCCAGCCGCACCGACTCGCGCGGCTCCAGGTAGTTGGCGTAGATGGCGGTGGCCTGGTTGGCGAGCGTCAGGCCCTCGGCACCCTGCATCAGGCCGGCAGCGGCGGCGCTCTCGAACTGGCCCGTGTGATAGAGCATCCAGCCATCGATCAAGGCCGCCGACGAGGGCCGGGCCAGCGCCTGCCCGGCATGCAGGCGCGCCCAGCGCGACATCAGGGTGTCGGCGTCGAAGCGCGGCACGTCGGCATGGGGCATCGAGAGCCAGGGACCGGTCGCGGGTTCGGGCGCCGGTCCGGCCGCGGTCGATCGCCGGGCGGTGCGGGGCAGGAAACCCAGTGGATTGAAGTTCGATGTCGGCATGGTCTCGCGGGACTCCTGGGCTCGGTCGTCGCGGTCGGTCATGCGGCCATGGCCTGGTCGACGTGGGCGTAGGCGCTGCTCAAGGCCAGCAGGTGCCGTCGCTGCGCCGGGGCGAGATAGGGCGCCATGAGGTGCAGGGTGTGGTGCGCGCCGCGCAGCAGGGCCGCCTGCGCATGCTCGGGCTCCAGCGCCTCGCGCGGGTTGCGCACGTACTCGTAGCTCAGCCAGTAGGTCAGCACGACCACCATGCTCTGCGCCAGCATGCCCGCCTCCTGCGCGTCGATGTCGAGGTGGCCGGCCCGGCCCAGTCCGGCGAGCATGGTGCGCACGGCGTCGGCCTTGTTGCGCAGCACGCTCTGGAAACGCATCTCCAGGTGCCGGTTCTTGCTCAGCAGGTCGTTCAGGTCGCGGTAGAGGAAGCGATGACGCCACAGCAGCTCGAACAGGCTGTGCATGAAGAACCAGGCGTCCTCGACGTCGTTGACGCCTTCGGCGGCGTGGAGCAGCTCGTCGAGTTCGTGTTCGTAGGCCTCGCAGAGGCGGTTGATGAGTTCTTCCTTGGCCGGATAGTGGTAGTAGAGATTGCCCGGGCTGATGTTCAGTTCGCTCGCCACCAGCGTGGTCGACACGTTGGGCTCCCCGAAGCGGTTGAACAGGTCCAGCGCCGCTTCGAGGATGCGCTCTGCAGTGCGTCTGGGCGCCTTCTTGGCCATGATGGTGCCTCGGTTGGTGTCTCCGGGACACTCTAGCTCAACTGTTACCTTTCAGGTGATGCGTGCCAGTCTTGTGCCGGGTAAGTACGCATGGGTCCCGGCTGGGCGGTGCTTCAGGACGCGTCGTCGTCCGGCGCCCGGCGCTGCGCGGTGCGAGCAGTGGTGCGCGGCTTCGAAAGGGCGTCGAGCTCGTCCTCCAGTTCCTCGACGCGCGCTTTCAGCGCCGCGAACTCCTCGGCGGTGGGCACGCCCAGGCTCGCCAGCGCGCGCGCCACGCGTTCCTCGAAGATGTTCTCCAGCTTGCCCCAGCCGCCCGAGGCCTTGCTGCCGATCTCGCTGGCCAGGCCGGCCATGCGCGCCTGCGCCTGCGCCAGCGTCTCCTCGGCCGCCTGCTGCGTCTTCCTCTGGATGCCGACGCCATCCTTCACCAGGGCCTCGAACGCCTTGCTGCCTTCCTGCTGCATCTTGGCGAAGGCGCCGAGCCCGGCCAGCCAGATCTGCTGGGCCGAGTCCTTGATGCGCTCGGCGGCCTTGTCTTCTTCAGGGGTTGCCATGGTCGTTTCCTTTGAATGGGGCTGGACTGCGCATCTGCAGAGCGATGGCTCCGCCGGAGCTTCGTCGGACTCGACGTGTCTTGTCGATGTCTCACCACGATTATCCTTGCAGGTTCGATTGCGATCCCCGACCCGCCGAATCTCCCGAATCCTCGTCGAGACGAAATGGCTTCTTCAAACGAATTTCCAGTGAAAAACTACGAATACATCATCTTGGGCGCAGGGCCCACCGGACTCACCCTGGCGCATTCCCTGGTCGACGCAGGCGTGGACAAGGACGGGATCCTCGTGATCGAGAAGGAAAGCGTCGCCGGAGGCCTTTGTCGCTCCGAACAGGTCGACGGTGCGCCTCTCGACATCGGCGGAGGGCATTTCCTGGACGTCAAGCGACAGGAGGTGCTGGACTTCGTCTTCCGTTTCATGCCCGAGAGCGAATGGGACACGTACGCACGCGTCTCCAAGATCCGCATCAAGGGCACCGAGGTCGACCATCCCCTGGAAGCCAACCTGTGGCAATTGCCCAAGTCGGAGCAGGTCGACTACCTCGAATCGATCGCCCAGGCCGGCTGCGTGCGCGACGAGCCCATGCCGGAGGCGTTCGCCGACTGGACCCGATGGAAGCTCGGCGAGCGCATCGCCGAGGATTACATGCTGCCCTACAACCGCAAGATCTGGTCGATGGACCCCAATGCGCTGGGCACCTACTGGCTCTACAAGCTGCCCAACGTGTCGTTCCGCGAAACGCTGCGCAGCTGCCTCGAGGGAAGCGCCTATGGTGCCTTGCCGGCCCACGGTGTCTTCCTTTATCCGAAGGCACACGGCTATGGGGAAGTCTGGCGCCGCATGGGCGAGCGATTGGGCGACTCGCTTCGACTGGATACGACGGTAACCTCGATCGATCTGAACGAGCGCGTGGTCAATGGCCAGTGGCGGGGACGGACGATCATCAACACGGTCCCCTGGACGCTCTGGGATCGGTTCTGCGAACTTCCCGCCGAAATCGCCGCCGCTATCGCGAAGCTCCGGAACGCTCCGATCGATGTCGACTACCACGAAGAGACGCTCGACAACCCCTCGCACTGGGTCTACGAGCCCGACGAGGCCATTCCGCATCACCGGCTGCTGTTGCGCGCCAATTTCGCCAAAGGCTCGCGAGGCTACTGGACCGAGACGAATTCGGCACGCGCCGTGGCACCCGGCACGTGGCGCCATCGCAACGAGTTCGCCTATCCGATCAACACCCTCGGCAAGCCGGAGGCCGTGGCCAGCATCTGCGAATGGGCTGCGAAGCACGGCATCGTCGGCGCCGGTCGCTGGGGCAAGTGGGAACACATGAACTCCGATGTCGCGGTGGCCGAGGGTCTGACGCTCGCGCGGTCCCTGGCGCAGTCGCGTCTCGAAGGACGTTCGCAGTCATGAGGATCTCTCTCTGCCTCGTCACCTGGAACGAACTCCAGGGCTGCCAGATCGACGTGCCGCAACTCCCGCGCGACCAGTTTGACGAGATCTATGCCGTCGACGGCGGCAGCACCGACGGCACCATCGCCTACCTGGAATCGCAAGGCATCCCGGTGCATGTCCAGCCCAAGAAGGGCCTGAACGCGGCCTACGTGCACGCGAACGACATGTCGACCTGCGATCACGTCGTCGTGTTCTTCCCGAAGGCGACCACGCCCGTGACCGACCTTCTCAAGTTCAGGCCGTTGTTCGCGCAGGGTAACGAACTCGTCGTCGCCAGCCGGCAGATCGCCGGATCGGTCAACGAGGAGGACGTCAGCCTGTGGCGACCGCGCAAATGGGCCGTGTGGATCCTGTCGGTCCTGGCGATGCTGGTGTGGAAGCGCGATGGCTATTGGGTCCGCGACGTCCTGCATGGCTTCAAAGGATGGTCGCGCAGCGCATTCCAGAAGATGAAGGTGCTCGACCACGGCCTGTCGATCGACATCGAGATGGTGGTGCGAGCCTACAAGCTGCGGATCGCACGTGCGGAATTCCCGACCTCGGAAGTCGGCCGCGCCTACGGTACGACGCACTTCAAGATCTGGCCGACCGGAAAGCGCCTGCTCAAGTACCTCAAATTCGAGTTCTTCAGACGTGACTGACCGTGATGTCGTGCCGGCCGCACCGGCCCACCGTGGCGGGGTGATCCGCATTCTGAAGTCGACTTGGTTCCGCATCGCGCTGGCGTTGCTGGTGCTGGCGACGCTGGTTCACTTCAACCGCATCGATCCGCGTGCCTTCGCTGAACTGGGGCAGCGTTGGCCGTGGCTCGCATTGGCGTTCGTGCTGATGCTGCCGTCGTATGCGATCGTCTCCTGTCGGTTCTGGTTGGTGCTGAGGAACCAGGGCATCGACGTGCCTTTCGCCATCGCGCTGCGCTGGACGATGATCGGCTCCTTCTTCGATCTGGCGATGCCCAGCAATTCCGGAGGCGACATCGTCAAGGCGGCCTATGTCGTGAAGCATGTCGGGCAGGGCTCGCGAACCCGTGGTGTCATGGCAGTGGCCTTCGATCGCGTCCTGGGATTGATCGGGCTGTTCATGCTGTCGAGCCTGACCATCGTGGCTGGCTGGAAATACGTGCAGCAACTCCCCGGCAGCAGCCGCTTGCTGGTGTTGTTGCCACTGTTCACGATCGGATCGCTGGCCTTCTTCCGGATCTTCGGCTCTCGCCGCCTCTACCGCAACGAATGGCTGGCGGCCACGATGCTGCGTTTGCCCGGTGGCTCTCTCCTGCGCCAGGTCATCGGCAGCTTCAATTCGCTGCGCGAGCAGCCCCGCCAACTGGTCTGGGTCATGGCGCTGTCGGTGGCCAATCACGCATGCTGGTGCGCGGCGCTGCTGTGCATCACGGTGGCCTTCGGCCTATCGATCGCCGCCGTGCAGGGATTCGCGGTCTTCCCTCTGGCCATTTTCGGCAACACGTTCGGCTTCGCGGGTGGCTTCGGCGTCGGCACTGCGGCCTTCGATGTCGTCTTCGCGTCCTTGCTGCATGTTTCGGTGGGCGCAGCCATCGGCTTGACGTTCCAGGTACTGACGGCGATCTCGCGACTCAGTGGGTTGCCGTTCTATCTGCACGATCCGGATCGCCTGTCGAACAAAATTCAGTGATTTCAAGACGAAAGAAAAAACAGCGGCCATGGCCGCTGTTTTTGTCGTTTGGCTCCGGAGATCGCATCAATCCGCACGCGCCGGGAGTCGAAGTCGTCAGTTCTCGCGGCTGACCGATACCTGGTAGCCGTGCTTCCTCAGCAGCGAATGCTGGCGCGCATCTTCCAGATCGCGCGCGACCATCTCGGCGACCATTTCGTCGAGCGTGATCTCCGGGATCCAGCCGAGCTTGTCCTTGGCCATCGTGGCGTCGCCCAGCAGCGTCTCGACCTCGGCCGGACGGAAGTAGCGGGCATCGACCGAGACGATCGTGTCGCCGACCTGCACGCCCGGTGCCTTGTCGCCGGTGATCGCGCGCACGATCGCCTTCTCCTCGACGCCGCGACCGATGAAGTCGAGTTCGATGCCCAGCTCGGCGGCCGACTTGCGCACGAAGTCGCGCACGCTGTACTGGACGCCGGTGGCGATCACGAAGTCCTGCGCCTCTTCCTGCTGCAGCATCATCCACTGCATGCGCACGTAGTCCTTGGCGTGGCCCCAGTCGCGCAGGGCGTCGAGGTTGCCGACGAACAGGCACTTCTCCAGGCCCTGGGCGATGTTGCACAGGCCGCGCGTGATCTTGCGCGTCACGAAGGTCTCGCCGCGGCGCGGGCTCTCGTGGTTGAACAGCACCCCGTTGCAGGCGTACATGCCATAGGCCTCGCGGTAGTTCTTGGTGATCCAGTAGGCGTAGAGCTTGGCCACGCCATAGGGGCTGCGTGGGTAGAAGGGTGTGCTCTCGCGCTGCGGAATCTCCTGCACCAGACCGTAGAGCTCGCTGGTGCTGGCTTGGTAGAAGCGCGTCTTTTCCTGCAGGCCCAGCAGGCGCACGGCCTCCAGCAGGCGCAGCGTGCCGATGGCGTCGACGTCGGCCGTGTACTCGGGCGCCTCGAAACTCACCGCCACGTGGCTCTGCGCGCCGAGGTTGTAGATCTCGTCGGGCTGCACCTGCTGCACGATGCGCGTCAGATTGCTAGTGTCGGTCAGGTCGCCGTAGTGCAGGTGGAGGCGGCGATCCTGCTCGTGCGGGTCCTGATAGAGATGGTCGATGCGGTCGGTGTTGAACGAGGAGGCACGGCGCTTGATGCCGTGCACCTCGTAACCCTTCTCGAGCAGGAATTCGGCGAGGTAGGAGCCGTCCTGGCCCGTGATGCCGGTGATGAGGGCTTTTTTCAGAGTCGTGGTCATTGCTTTTATTTTGCCCGAGCGTTGAGGGGCGTGACGCGGCCGTAGGTGTCGTCGAAACGCACGATGTCGTCCTCGCCCAGGTAGCCGCCCGACTGCACCTCGATGACCTCGAGCATCAGCTTGCCCGGGTTCTCCAGGCGGTGCACGGTGCCCAGGGGGATGTAGACCGATTCGTTCTCGCGCACCAGGATCGTTTCCTCGTCGCGCGTGACCTTGGCGGTGCCCTTGACGACCACCCAGTGCTCGGCGCGGTGGTGATGCATCTGCAGCGACAGCTTGGCGCCCGGCTTGACGGTCAGGCGCTTGACCTGGAAGCGCTCGCCCGAGTCGACGCCGTCGTACGCGCCCCAGGGGCGGGCCACGCGGCGGTGCTCGACGGCCTCGAGGCGGCCTTCGCGGTTGAGCATGCTCACCACGTCCTTGACCTGCTCGGCGTACTTGACGTTGGCTACCAGCACGGCGTCCTGGGTGTCGACGATGATGAGGTCCTCGGTGCCCAGGGCGACCACCGGGCGGATCGGCGCGTGCACGAAGGTGTTCCTGGCGTTGAGCGCGCTGGCCATGCCGTTCAGGCGGTTGCCGGCGTCGTCGGCCGGGTACAGGTTGGCCACGGCGTTCCAGCTGCCGACGTCGCTCCAGGCGCCGTCGAAGCGCAGCACGGCGATGGCCGCGTGCTTCTCCAGCACCGCGTAGTCGATGCTCTCGCTGCGGCAGGCCGCGAAGGGTTCGCGGTTCAGGCGCACGAAGTTGCCGTCGGCGGCGGCACCGGCGGTGGCCTGCTGGCAGGCGGCCAGGATGTCCGGGGCCTGCTGGCGCAGGGCTTCGATCAGCGTGCCCGCGCGCACCAGGAAGATGCCCGCGTTCCACAGGAAGCCGCCCTTGAGCAGCATCGACTGGGCGACGTCCTCGGTCGGCTTCTCGACGAAGCGCACCACGGCGTTGCCGGCCGGGGCCTCGGCGCCGTCCGCACCGGTCAGGGCCGCGCCGGTCTCGATGTAGCCGTAGGCCGTGCTCGGGAAGGTTGGCGCGATGCCGAAGGTGACGATGTTGCCGGCGAGGGCGGCATCGGCGCCGGCGCGCACGGTCTCGGCGAAACGCTCGGCATCGGGGATGTGATGGTCGGCCGGGGCGAACAGCAGCAGGTCGTCGCTGTCGGCCAGAAGCGCGGCCGCGGCCATGGCGGCGGCGGTGTTGCGGCCCACGGGTTCGAGGATCAGCTTGCCCGACACCTTGGCGGCGTCGAGGGCTTCCTGGACCAGGAAGCGATGGTCGTCGGCGGCCATGCAGGTGATCGTGTCGTTGAGACTGCGCAGGCGCTCGAGCGTCATCTGCAGCAGGCTCTTGCCGTCGATCAGGGGGGTGAACTGCTTGGGAAGCGCCTTGCGCGACAGGGGCCACAGGCGCGTGCCGTTGCCGCCGCAGAGAACAACTGGATGAATGGAAGTGGTCATGAGCAATGATCGGTCTTGGTGGACGGGTTTCGGAGCAGTCATGCGCATCGTCGTCCGCGACACACGACTTGGTGACAACTTAATACAAAAGAACGCGTAATGTAACGCTCAATTGTTTCTCAAGTCTTGCAAGCGAAGCGTGAAAAGTGGATGAAAGGGAGTCTGATCAGGCTGAAAGTCACGGATGTCGCGGAAATGCGGAGCATTCCGAACGACATTCGTCTTTAAGCCCGACTAACTAGTTCGTTCGACGTTCGAAAAGTGCCCCTTGTGGATAATCCGGCCCTCAGACCGTCGCAGTGGCGGTTGCACAAGTCAACTGGACAAGCTCCCACATGATTCTGGTCACAGGCGGCGCCGGCTTTATCGGTGCCAATTTCGTTCTCGACTGGCTCGCACGCAACGACGAGCCGGTCGTCAACCTCGACAAGCTTACCTATGCCGGCAACCTGCAGACGCTGGCGTCGCTTGATGGCAACGCTTCTCATATTTTCGTTCAGGGCGATATCGGGGATAACGCGCTGCTCGATCGACTGCTCGCCGAACACCGGCCGCGCGCCGTCGTGAACTTCGCGGCCGAGTCGCATGTCGACCGTTCGATCCACGGTCCCGAGGACTTCGTGCAGACCAACGTGCTGGGCACTTTCCGATTGCTCGAAGCCGTGCGCGGCCACTGGAACACGCTGCCGCCAGAGGAGAAGTCCGCCTTCCGCTTCCTCCACGTGTCGACCGACGAGGTCTACGGTTCGCTGTCGGCCACCGACCCCGCGTTCACCGAGGAAAACACCTACGAGCCCAACAGTCCGTACTCGGCCAGCAAGGCCGCCAGCGACCACCTCGTGCGTGCCTGGCACCACACCTACGGGCTGCCGGTGCTCACTACCAATTGTTCCAACAATTACGGCCCGTTCCATTTCCCGGAGAAGCTCATTCCCCTGATGATCGTCAACGCGCTCGCCGGCAAGCCCTTGCCGGTGTATGGCGACGGCATGCAGGTGCGCGACTGGCTCTACGTCAAGGACCATTGCAGTGCCATCCGCCGCGTGCTCGAAGGTGGCCGCCTGGGCGAGACCTACAACGTCGGTGGCTGGAACGAGAAGCCCAACATCGACATCGTGAACATCGTCTGCGCCCTGCTCGACGAGTTGCACCCGCGCGCCGACGGCAAGCCGTACCGCGAGCAGATCACCTACGTCACCGACCGGCCCGGCCACGATCGCCGCTACGCCATCGACGCGCGCAAGCTGGAGCGCGAACTGGGTTGGAAGCCTGCCGAGACCTTCGAGTCGGGCATCCGCAAGACGGTGGAGTGGTACCTCGCCAACGGCGAATGGGTGCGCAACGTGCAGAGCGGCGCCTATCGCGAATGGGTGGAGAAGCAGTACGACACGTCGAAGGACGTCGCATGAAGCTGCTGCTGCTGGGCAAGGGCGGGCAGGTGGGCTGGGAGCTCCAGCGCAGCCTGGCGCCGTTGGGCGAGGTGGTCGCGCTCGATTTCGACAGTCAGGAATTCGCCGCCGACTTCAGCCGTCCCGATGCGCTGGCCGAGACCGTGCTGCAAGTGCGCCCCGACGTCATCGTCAATGCCGCCGCGCACACGGCCGTGGACAAGGCCGAGAGCGAACCCGACGTCGCGCGCCTGATCAACGCCGCTTCGCCCGGCGCCATCGCGCAGGCAGCGCAGCGGATCGACGCGCTGCTCGTCCACTACTCCACCGACTATGTCTTCGACGGCAGCGGCGGCGCGCCCTGGGTCGAGGACGCCCCCACCGGCCCGCTGAGCGTCTACGGCCGCACCAAGCTCGAAGGCGAGCAGCTGGTGGCACGGCATTGCACGAAGCACCTGATCTTCCGCACCAGCTGGGTCTATGCCGCACGGGGCGGCAATTTCGCCAAGACCATGCTGCGCCTGGCGAAGGAGCGCGAGCGCCTGACCGTCATCGACGACCAGTTCGGCGCGCCGACGGGGGCCGAACTGCTGGCCGACATCACCGCCCACGCCATCCGCGATACCCTGCGCGATCCGTCGAAGGCCGGGCTCTATCACGCCGTCGCCGGTGGCGAGACCAGCTGGCACGGCTATGCGCGCTTCGTGCTCGAGCAGGCCTCGAAAGCCGGCGTCGAACTCAAGGCCGGCCCCGACGCCGTCGAAGCCGTGCCGACCAGCGCCTTTCCGACGCCGGCGCAGCGGCCGCGCAATTCGCGCCTCGATACCCGCAAGCTGCAGTCGACCTTCGGCCTGGTGCTGTCCGACTGGCGCGTCGGCGTGGCGCGGATGCTGCACGAGACGCTGTGATCTCCATGCCGGAGACGACCCGCCGTGGTCGTGTCCATCTTCCGTCAGAAAAATAAACACACCCGACACCATGACGACTCCACGCAAAGGCATCATCCTTGCCGGAGGTTCCGGCACCCGGTTGCATCCGGCCACGCTGGCCATCAGCAAGCAACTCCTGCCGGTCTACGACAAGCCCATGATCTATTACCCGCTGAGCACGCTGTTGCTTGCGGGTATTCGCAATATCCTGGTCATCAGCACGCCGCAGGATACGCCGCGCTTCGAGCAACTGCTCGGTGACGGCAACCAGTGGGGTATCCACATCGAGTACGCGGTGCAGCCCAGTCCCGACGGCCTGGCCCAAGCCTTCGTGATCGGCGAGACGTTTCTCGATGGCGCACCGAGCGCGCTGGTGCTGGGCGACAACATCTATCACGGCCATCACTTCCAAGAACTGCTCGACAGCGCCAACCGCCACGAAGTGGGTGCTAGTGTCTTCGCCTATCACGTACACGATCCAGAGCGTTACGGCGTGGCCGAATTCAACGCGCAAGGCCAAGTGCTGTCGCTTGAGGAAAAGCCTACGGCGCCCAAGTCCAACTACGCGGTCACCGGACTCTATTTCTACGACGCGCAGGTCGTCGAACTCGCCAAGCGCCTGCGGCCATCGCCGCGCGGGGAACTGGAGATCACCGACCTCAATCGGCTCTATCTCGAGAAGGGACAGCTTCGGGTGGAGATCATGGGTCGGGGCTATGCGTGGCTCGACACCGGTACTCACGAGAGTCTGCTGGAGGCAGGCCAGTTCATCGCGACACTGGAGCACCGCCAGGGCCTGAAGGTCGCCTGCCCCGAGGAGATCGCTTACCGCCAGGGCTGGATCGATGCCGCCCGCCTGGAACGACTGGCCAAGCCATTGAGCAAGAACGGCTATGGGCAGTACCTGATGCGCATATTGAAAGAAAAGGTCTATTGATGAGGGCTGTTCCACTGGCGATCCCGGACGTCGTCCGACTCGAACCCCGGGTGTTCGGCGACGCACGCGGCTTTTTCTACGAAAGCTTCAATCAGATCTCTTTCAACCAGGCCACGGGACTGGACATCGAATTCGTGCAGGACAATCACAGTCGCAGCGCCAGAGGCGTGCTGCGCGGATTGCACTACCAGCTCGCTCCCCATGCGCAGGGCAAGCTCGTGCGGGTCGTGCGTGGCTCGGTGTTCGACGTCGCGGTAGACATCCGCCGATCGTCCCCGACGTTCGGTCGATGGGTCGGTGAAGAATTGAGCGAAGACAACCACCGCCAGTTGTGGATTCCGCCTGGGTTCGCGCACGGGTTCCTGGTGCTCAGCGACACGGCCGATTTCCTCTACAAGACGACCGATTACTACGCCACGGCCGCCGAGCGCTGCATTGCCTGGGACGATCCATCCATCGGCATCATGTGGCCGGATATCGGCGGCTTGCCCAACCTGTCGGCGAAAGATCGGTCGGGAGCAACCTTCGCGAATGCGGAGGTCTTCGATTGAACCTGTCCGAGGTTTCGTCGGTCTAGAACGTGGAATCGATCCCGGTGGCAGCCTTGGTGCGTCCGGCGTCGACAGATTGTGCTTATGAATCCAAATGCAGCCCATCCCAAATCCTTCGCTGCGTTGGCGAGAAGCCTCGTGGTTCATCGCGCCCTGATCGTGCAGATGACCCGGCGGGAGGTCGTCGGCCGCTACAAGGGCTCTGCCTTCGGCTTGACCTGGTCCTTCTTCAACCCGGTTTTCATGCTGATCGTCTACACCTTCGTGTTCTCCGAGATCTTCAATGCCCGCTGGGGAAGTGCCGGTGCCGGCGAGAGCAAGACCCAGTTCGCCGTGATCCTGTTCGTCGGCATCATCGTGCTGGGCTTCTTCAGCGAGGTACTCAACCGCTCCGCGACCCTGATCCTGGGCAACGTCAACTATGTGAAGAAGGTCGTCTTCCCGATCGAGATACTGCCAATCATCGGCATGATGGCTGCTTTGTTCCACGCGCTCATCAGTCTCGGCGTCTTCCTCCTGGCCTTCCTGCTCTTCAACGGCTATCTGCACTGGACGGTCCTCTTCGCGCCTTTCGTGCTGCTGCCTTTGGTGATCCTTGCGGCGGGACTGGCTTGGTTCCTGGCGTCCCTGGGCGTGTTCCTGCGGGACATCGGGCAGACGATCGGCATCCTGACGACCGTGCTGATGTTCCTGTCGCCGGTGTTCTTCCCGATCACGGCCGTGCCCGAGCGATTCCGAGTGTTCATCATGGCGAACCCGCTCACCTTCATCATCGAGCAGGCGCGTGACGTGCTCGTCTGGGGCCGTCAGCCGAACTGGATCGGGCTGGTGATCTACACCGTGGTCGCCTCCCTGGTCGCATGGGGCGGCTTCGCCTGGTTCCAGAAAACGCGCAAGGGCTTCGCCGATGTCCTCTGATTCCGCTGCCATCCGCATCAGCAGCCTGGCGAAATGCTACGAGATCTACGGCACACCCCGAGATCGCCTCAAGCAGTTCGTCCTGCCGCGACTGTTCCGCCTGCTCGGCAAGCGGGCGCCGACGTATTTCCGAGAGTTCTGGGCACTGCGCGATGTCTCGTTCGAGGTCGAGCGCGGGCAGACGGTGGGGATCATCGGGCGCAACGGCGCAGGCAAGTCGACGCTGCTGCAGGTGCTCTGCGGCACGCTCAATCCGACCGGGGGCGAGGTCGAAATTAGCGGCCGCGTGGCGGCGCTACTCGAACTGGGAGCGGGCTTCAGCGGCGAATTCACCGGGCGCGAGAACGTCCATCTCAACGCCGGCGTGCTCGGCCTGTCGACGCGGGAGATCGAGGAACGTTTCGACCGGATCGTCGCGTTCGCGGACATCGGTGACTTCCTCGACCAGCCGGTCAAGACCTATTCGTCGGGCATGTACGTGCGGCTCGCGTTCGCCGTCGTGATCCACGTGGACGCCGACATCCTGATCGTGGACGAGGCGCTCGCGGTCGGTGACATCGCCTTCCAGGCGAAGTGCATGGTCGAACTCAAGCGGCTCATGGACAACGGCACGACGGTGCTGTTCGTGAGCCACGACACGTCGAGCGTGCGCAACCTGTGCAAGAAGGTGCTGTGGCTCGAGGGCGGCAAGGTCAGGGCCTTCGGCGACCCGGAGTCGATCCTCGGCGAATATGTGGCCGAGGCGCACCTGTCGATGAACGACCATCTTTCGCAGGTCCACGTCGATACCCGCTCCAAGGACGTCGAACTCGACTTTGTGGAGGACTCGATGACCACGATGGCGCCCCATGCCACCTTCGCCAAAGGGTGGCGGCGCTACGGCGATGGCCGCGCGCGGATTCAGAACGTGATGATCCACAACAGCGGCGGCGTCAGCGCCCAGACGCTGCTGCTGCACGAGCGGTTCGTGATCCGGCTCTTGATCACCGCGACCGAGGCGGTGGCCAACCCGGCCATCGGATTTTCTTTCCGCGACCTCAAAGGCAACCAGATCATCAGCTCGCTCACCTCCAACTACCGGGATTGCAGCGTGCCGGATCTCGTGGCCGGCGAGAGCTATGTGGTGGAGATCGCGGGCGAGAACGTGCTCACGCAGGGCGCCTACACGCTCACACTGGGCCTTGAAAGCGTCGTCGACAACAACCGGGCACACGAGTACGTCGACGTGGTCGAGAACGTCGTGACCTTCCAGAGCAGCTTCGGCAGCGATGCGCACGACATCTTCCCGGGCATGGTGTGGCAGCCGGTCGACTTCAGCGTGGCCTGCGTACGGGGTACCGCGCCCATCGCGCTGGCCCCCGTCGGTGAATGAATGGAGGCCATCATGCCCAGAGATCCTTCTTTTTTCGAGAACCTGAGCTTCGAGGACTTCCAACGCCTGGCACTCGACCCCGGCCTTTCCGTCTACGAGAAGGTCGGTTTCCCGGATGCCTATCGTGCCGAGCACGAGGAGCGCATCTACGCCGACATCCAGGCCAAGGTGCCCGCCCTGACCGCGCAGGGCTCGCGCATCCTGGACATCGGCTGCGGTTGCAGCGACCTGCCCCGATGGATGATGCGCACCGCACAGGTCCGGGAGCAGCAGCTGTTCCTCCTGGATTCGGCGGAGATGCTCGGGCAGTTGCCCGACGGCTCCGAAAGCGCCAGCTCGACGGCCGTGCCGGCCGCGTCGATCGTCAAAATCGCAGCAAAATTCCCCGACTGTCCCGAACTCCTGCGCGAGGCCGAGGGACGGCTGGACGCGATCGTGACTTACTCGGTCCTGCAATACGTGTTCGCGGATGGCAATGTCTTCCGCTTCGTCGACGAGGCGCTCGGACTGCTGGCACCGGGCGGGAGGCTGCTGATCGGCGACATCCCGAACATCTCCATGCGCAAGCGTTTCTTCGGCAGCGACAGTGGTGTCGCGCATCACCGGGTCTTCACCCGGACCGCCGACGCGGTGCCCGAGGTCCGCTTCAACCGCATGGAACCGGCGCACATCGATGACGCGGTCGTCTTCGCCATCCTGGGCCGTGCCCGCGCGGCCGGATTCCACGGCTACGTCTTGCCGCAATCGCCCGAACTTCCGATGGCGAACCGCCGCGAAGACATCCTGATCGTCCGGCCTTGAGGAGGAGCCTGCAGTGTCCAAAACTCGCAAACTGATCATCGTCGGCGATTCCGCTTTCGCCGAGATCGCGTTCGAGTACTTCGATGCCGACTCGGCCTACGAGGTCGTGGCCTTCGCGGTCGAGCGCGCATTCCAGAAGCGCGACACGTTGCTGGGCTTGCGCGTCGTCGCCTTCGAGGACATCGAAGCGACATTCGATCCCGCCGAGCACGATGTCTATGTCGCGATCGTCTACACCCAGCTCAACCGGTTGCGGGCACGACTGGCGGCGGCCGCCAAGGCCAAGGGCTACGCGCTGGCCTCGTATGTCAGCTCGCGTGCCTTCGTCTGGCGCAACGCCGAAATCGGTGAGCATTGCTTCATCTTCGAAGACAACACCGTGCAGCCGTTCGTGAAGATCGGAGACAACGTCGTGCTCTGGAGCGGCAACCACGTCGGCCACCATTCGACCATCCGCAGCAACTGCTTCGTCTCGTCGCACGTCGTGATCTCGGGCTTCTGCGACATTGGCGAAAATTGCTTTCTGGGGGTGAACTCGACAATCTCCAACAACGTGAGCGTGGGGCGCGACAACTGGCTCAGTCCAGGGAGCGTGATCATGCAGAACACGCAGGACGGCGATTTCTTCGCGGCGCATGCGTCGGAGAAGTCGAAGGTTTCGGCTCCACGCTTCTTCAAGATCAGGTCTTAGCATGCGCTGGCAGAAACTAGGCTTGGTCTATGGCCCCGATGGATCGATGCCCTGGGCAACGTCTCATGCGATGGTGCCTACGCCGATTCGGCTCGACCCGAGTACCGTGCGAGTGTTCATCACCTCGTGCGACAGACACGGAATCGGCCGGCCGGGCTTCGTCGATGTGTCTGCGAGCGATCCACGCCGTGTACTCCGCGTTTCGGACACGCCACTGCTGGACCTGGGGATTCCCGGTACGTTCGACGAAAACGGATTGCTGACCTGCTCGGTGATAGACCTGGGCGACCGTCACATGTACATGTACTACGTCGGCTTCGAACTGGGAACCAAGATACGGTACCGGCTGCTCAGTGGCTTGGCTATTAGCACCGATGGCGGCGAATCCTTTCAGCGCCAATCTTCGACACCGATCCTCGAACGTTCTGCATCCGAGCTTTTCTTTCGCGGTGGGCCGTACTGCCTCCGTGGCGATGACGTGTTCAGACTCTGGTACGTCGCTGGGAGTCAATGGACCGAATTGGACGGCAAAGCGATGCCGGTCTACGACGTGCGCTATGTCGAATCCGCTGACGGCATCCATTGGCCGCGCGAAGGCGAAGTGCAGATCCAGGTTTCGAAGGCCGATGAACACGGCTTCGGGCGCCCATGTGTGATCGCGAAGCCTGGTGGAGGTTATCGGATGTTCTATTCGATACGCCGCAGATCGCTTGGTGCCTACCGCATGGGTTATGCGGAATCGTCCGACGGCCGGCAATGGACTCGCATGGACGGTCGACTGGGACTCGACGTCACGCCCGGCAGTTTCGATTCGGACGCCATCATGTACGCCGCGCCGCTGGACATCGACGGCGTGCTGTACGTCTTCTACAACGGCAACGACTTCGGTCGCGACGGTTTTGCCGTGGCTCGTCTGGAGTCTGAGTGACCCTCATCGCACGCCGTTACGAGCACGCCGATGCCCAGGCGTGGGATGCCTTCTGCGAAGAGGGACTGCAGGCGACCTTCCTGCATTCGCGTCGGTTCCTGTCCTATCACGGTGAACGGTTCGAGGACTTCTCGCTGATCGTCGAGAACGATGGCGTCTGGGTCGGCGTTCTGCCCGCGGCTGTCGCTCCTTCGGATCGGTCGTTGGTCGTGTCGCACCCGGGCGCGACCTATGGCGGCGTGGTACACCAGGGTGCCCTGCGTGGCGAGCGGATGGTCGAGGCGCTGCGCGCGATCTGCACGCGGTGCGCGGAGGCTGGCTTCTCGCGGCTTTCGTACAAGGCGGTACCTTCGATCTATCACCGCGTTCCGGCTCAGGACGATCTGTATGCGCTATTCCGGCTTGGATTCCAGCGCACGCGCTGCGACATCAGCAGCGCGATCGATACAGCCAACCGGCTGCCGGTCTCTCATCGCCGGACCCGTGCGTTGAGGAAGGCCGTGAAGGGCGGCGTCAAGGTGGCCTGCGGTGCCGCCCATATCGAACCATTCTGGAGCGTACTTTCGGACAACCTCAGGACTCGGTTCGATGCCAGGCCCGTGCATACCGTCGAAGAAATCCGCATGCTCCACGAGCGTTTTCCAGCTCACATCCGTTTCGTCTGCGGGTTCATGGAGAAGCGAGTGGTTGCGGGCGTCGTGCTGTTCGAGACACCGACCGCGATACATGCCCAATACATCGCATCCGGTGCCGAAGGCCATGCGACCTGTGCGCTCGACGCGGTGTTCGAGTCTTGCATCGCCTCTGCGACCGAGGCCGGGAAGCGCTGGTTCGACTTCGGAATCAGCAATGAGGATGGTGGCTGGGTACTCAACGAAGGGCTCTATGAATTCAAGTCGAGTTTCGGCGGTGGCGGCATCGCGCATGAGTTCTACGAGCGCCGATTGGACGACAGTAAGGAGACGATATGACCATCGAGCGATGCAAGCTGATCGAATTGCCCAAGATCTCGGATCCTCGTGGCAATCTGTCCTTCATCGAGTCGGGGCAGCACATCCCGTTCGATATCAAGCGGGTCTACTATCTCTACGATGTGCCGGGCGGGTCGGACCGTGGCTCCCATGCACACAAGACCCTGCACCAGTTCATCGTCGCAATGTCGGGGAGCTTCGACGTCGTGCTCGACGACGGTCGGGCCCAGAAGCGCATCCACCTCAACCGGTCCTACTATGGGCTGTACGTCTGTCCAATGATGTGGCGATACCTGGACAACTTTTCTTCCGGCGCGGTCTGCATGGTGCTGGCTTCCGCGCACTTCAACGAGAAAGACTACATCCGCGACCATGGGGAATTCATGGCCGCGGTGATCGCGAATGAATGAACAACAGATGAACGTTCCGTTCCTTGACCTGCAGGCGCCGCATCGCGAACTCCGTTCGCAGTTGCAGTCGGCGTTCGACCGCGTGCTGGACTCCGGCTGGCTCATCCTGGGCAACGAGGTCGAATGCTTCGAAAAAGAGTTCGCCAAGTACTGCGAGGTCGGTCATGGCGTCGGCGTCGGCAATGGGCTCGATGCCCTGCATCTCATCCTGCGGGCCTGCGACGTCGGCATCGGCGACGAGGTCATCGTGCCGTCAAATACCTACATCGCCACTTGGCTTGCGGCGGACCAAGCGGGCGCGCGCGCCGTTCCGGTAGAGCCGGACCGATCGACATACAACATCGATCCCGACAGGATCGAACGCGCAGTCACGTCGAAGACCAAGGCGATCATCGCCGTCCACCTCTACGGCCAGCCCGCCGACATGGACGCCATCAACGCCGTTGCCTGCAGGCATGGACTCAAGGTCATCGAGGATGCGGCGCAGGCGCATGGCGCGCGCTACAAGGGCAGAAAGGTAGGCTCGCTGGGCGATGCGGCTGCTTTCAGTTTCTATCCTGGCAAGAACCTCGGCGCGCTTGGCGACGGCGGCTGCGTCACGACCAACGACGAGGTGCTCGCCCGCAAGGTCCGCGTGCTTGCAAACTATGGCTCCGAAGTCAAATACAAAAACGAGGTCAAGGGTTTCAATTCCCGGCTGGATGAACTGCATGCGGCGTTCCTTCGGGAGAAACTCAAGTTCCTTGATCAGTGGAACGAGCGACGCGCATCGGTGGCCCAGTACTACTTGGCAGCGCTCCGTGGGACTTCGGCCGTGCTGCCGACAGTGCCCGATTGGGCGACACCGGTCTGGCATCAGTTCGTCGTGCAGGTCGCGCAGCGCGACAGGGTGCAGGCCGATCTCGCGAAGGCGGGCATTGGATCGTTGATCCATTACCCGATTCCGCCGCACCTTCAGCCCGCGTATAGCGATGCGGGATTTCGAAGAGGCGATCAACCGATCGCCGAGCAGATGGCCGATCGCATTCTCAGCCTGCCGATCGGACCTCACATTTCGGCGGATCAAGTCCGCCATGTCTGCACCCAACTCAATGGCATCGTTTAAATGAGGATTCAAGAGTCACAGGTGTCGGAGCTCGACACCCTCGCCGCCAGCATCGATGAATCGATGACCGACCGGGAGGATTTCGGCGCGGCGCTTCTCGCTGTGCAGCAGTTCGTCGAACAGGTGATCTTCGATCCGGCATCCGTCACCAAGGTCTTCGCGAGTCTTGAACTGGACATGCTGTGCAAGGCGGTCGCGCTCCGGAAGACGCAAGCACTCGGTCCCGCCGGATCGGCCGATGGCGCCGGCACCCTTATTCTGGCCACCGAACTCTCCAAGGCCGGCGGGCACAACGAACTCATCAGGGACATCGTTCGCCTGAAACTGTTCCCGGAGCCTTTGCGGCTCGTGTTGACAGATTGCTTCGAGCGGATCGACATGGATGTGGCCAAATCGTTCGCCGCGGAAGCGGGCATTGGCGTCTGTCGGGCGGAAGGCGGTTCTCTGGGCGAGAAATTCTCTTGGCTCGTCGAGTCCGTGCGTCATGCCCCGCCCGAGAAGATTCTGCTGTTGGCCCACAACCAAGATGCTCTTGCAATTGCCACTGCCTTCGCGGCCCAGGCTTCGTCGCCGGTGCAGCAAGTCGTCTATATCCACCACGGTGATCATCATTTGAGTCTGGGAGCGGCCACGACAGACTTCATACATGTGGATCCGCACAACATCGGCTACTTCCATTGCCGCGACGAGTTGGGAAACCGCTGCAATCATTACTGGCCCTTGACCGTCGGCGTATCTGCGGGCCAGCATCGCCGGACGCCTTTCCTGGGCGCGGGGACCTTGACGACCAGCACCAGCGGACGGGCTGAAAAGTTCGAGGCCGGGACATACCTCTACGATTACTTCGAGCTGCTTCCCGAGGTAATGCGTACCACCGGCGGTCGTCATGTGCACATCGGCAATCTCGATCCGGCACGTTTGCGGCAACTCGAGCAGGGGATGACGTCGGCGGGTGTCGATGTCTCCCGGTTCATCCACATGCCTTGGGTCGATTCCGTTGCGCGCGCGCTCGTGGATCTGGAAGTCGATCTGTACATCTCATCGTTTCCTCTGGGTGGCGGAAAGGCTTTGCTTGAAGCCATGGCGTCGGGCATTCCCGTTCTGATGCACCAAAGCTACAAGACCCGCTTTCATGGCGGCGTTGACATCGCCTATCGTGGTGCGTTCGTCTGGCGCGACGCGGCGGAGTTGCTCAGCATTCTCAAGGGCATTGATGCGACCATGCTGGCCGATCATTCCGCACGGGCACGTCATCATTACGAGAAATACCACAGCGACGAACTGCTTGTCGCTTCCTGCGATTTCGATCGTCCGCAGGACGAATCGGTTATTCCACCGTTGACCGACTTCCGCAGCGACGATCTCGAATGCTTTCTCGACGACAAGCGCATGCGGGAGGTCGACGCTAAAGCGAGCCGACTTCGCATCGAGGCACAGGTTGCAGAACTCGACGCCTACGAAGCGCAGGCCCAAGAGTTCCAGGCTCAACTGATCCGCATGACGGAAAGAGCATCGATGGCGGAATCGGAACTGGCGAAAGCGAGAAGCGAGGCGAATACGCAGATCGGGAATGGCCTGTCCGAGATGGAAAGGAGTCGACAGGAGATCTTCGACTGTTGCTCCGAACTCGTGAGTCATCGCAAGGAGATCGACAGTCAGCGTCAGGACGCATTGCGCGTCGGCATGGCGCTCGAGGCGAATCTCGAAGAGATCCGAAGGGAACTCGGTGCGATCGCGAACTGCCGGCTGCAGATCGAGAAAGACGCCAGCGCGATCGCCGAGACTCGCAGAGCGGCTCCCGCCCAAGCCCATGCCATGCCGGCGAGCGATTCGTCAGCATCGGCACTTCTTGCAGAGATACACGCATTGCGGACTTCGACGAGCTGGCGAGTCACCAGACCCTTGCGCTTGCTCTCTCGTCTGATGAAGAAAGGAGCCGTGGACGCCGACATGGCGCCACACGTCCTCCCGAATGCCGGGGACATCGTGCTCGACCGTCCTGCCATCACAGGCACCGGTTCAATCGCCGGGAAGATCGCGTCGCAACTACCCCCGGATTTCGTCGGCAGCGTCTATCTGAAGTTGAATCCCGATCTGAAGGCCGCCGGCGTCGATCCGGTGGCCCATTTCCTTTCGCATGGTCAGCGCGAAAATCGCCGCTATGCCTTGCCGGATTTCAATGTCGCACGCAGTCCTCGGTTCGATGCGGCGCTGACCACGGTCCTTCTGGTCAGTCACGAGGCATCGCGCACCGGGGCGCCGATCCTCAGCCTGAATCTCGCACAGACGTTGGCTCGCAAGCACAACGTCGTTGTGTTGCTGCTCGGTGGTGGGGCGCTGATCGCGGCTTTCGAGGCCACGGGAGCGACGGTTCTCACGGCATCGGCGGCGCGTGGAAATCCCTTTGTCGCCGACTACGTGATCTCGCAGATCTGCGAGCAATTCGAATTCGACTTCGCGCTGGTCAACAGCATCGAGTCACGCGCGGTGCTGCCGGCATTGGCGGAACGCTTCGTGCCGACGATCAGTCTGGTCCATGAATTCGCGTCCTACACCCGACCCAGGGAGGCTTTCAGGGAGGCGCTCCAATGGTCGAGCGAAGTCGTCTTCTCGGCCAACGTGACGCGGGACAATGCCCTGTCGACCTTTACCGAACTGGCCGAGGCATCGGCGACCGTGCTGCCGCAGGGCAAGTGCCTCCTGCCATCTTCCTCCGATGACCGGGAGGCCGAACGGCGAGAGGGCGAACGCCTGCAGCGGCTGATCCGGCCGAACGATCTGCCACCGGAGACCCTCGTCGTGCTGGGTGCGGGTTTCGTGCAATTGCGCAAGGGTGTCGACCTCTTCATCGAATGCGCTTCACGCGTCAAGCGCCAGGCAGGCGAACGCAAATTCCGCTTCGTCTGGATCGGCAACGGCTACGACCCTGACGTGGACGTCGCATATTCCGTCTACCTGCAGGACCAGATCCGGCGCGCCGACCTGACCTCCGACGTCGTCTTCCTCGGCGAGAGTTCGGCGATCGAAGCCGCCTACGAAGTGGCCGATCTGTTCCTGCTGTCCTCGAGACTGGATCCATTGCCCAACGTCGCCATCGACGCGATGTCGCAGGGCGTGCCGGTGCTGTGTTTCGACAAGACAACCGGCATCGCCGACTTCCTGCACGACGTCGGGCTCGGCGAGGCCTGTGTCGCAGGCTATTTCGACACCGAAGGCATCGCCGCCAGGATCATCGGCTTCGCGGACTCGCGCGAGACGATCGCCGAGATCGGCGCCCGGTGTCGAGCGCGGGCTGCGGAATACTTCAACATGGCGGGCTACGTCGGGCGGCTCGAATCACTGGCGCAGGAAATTCGCTCGCGGGTGGAACAGGAGGCCGCGGACTGCGCGACGATCCTCGAGGCCGGCGTGATGCGTCCGGACTTTGCGGACTTGCCAGCTGACGCGCCGGTGCAGCACATGGTTCGCCGCTATGTCCGGACATGGGCGTCGGGCATCGGACGGCGCAAGCCATTTCCGGGTTTCCATCCAGGCATCTATCTCGAGCGGCATGGTGTCGCCGTCGCGGGAGGCGATCCACTGGCCGACTATCTGCGCGCTGGAAGACCGCAGGGTCCCTGGAACTACACGGTCATCACGCCCGAAAGCGCACGCACCGGAACGCCGTCCGGGATGCGGGTGGCACTTCATGTCCACGCCTACTATGTCGAAATGCTGCCAGAAATCATCGAACGCCTGGCGACGAACCGACACAAGGTAGATCTGTTCATCAGTGTCGCGAACGACGAGGCGCTCCAGGTAGCACAGGCACATGCAGCGACTTACGCCGGCCGCGTGGTGAGCGTGCGGACCGTGCCGAACCGCGGTCGCGACATCGGCCCCTTCTTCACCGAATTCTTCGACGCGATGCAGGACGGCTACGACATCGTCGGTCACTTCCACACCAAGAAGAGCGTCGATCTCAAGGAGGAGCTAATGGGCAGGCGCTGGTTCTCCTTCCTGGCCGACAACCTGCTCGGCAACGCGACGCGCGGGATGGTGGACGTGGTATTGGGCAGCTTCGAACGCGACCCGGGCATCGGCATGGTGTTCGCGGACGACCCGTACATCTCGGGCATGGAAACCAATCGCAGCTTCGCCGAGCCGTGGATGCAGAGGCTCGGCATCACGGCCATTCCGGAGTACTTCAACTATCCGGTGGGCACGATGTTCTGGGCGCGCCCCGCGGCGCTGCGACCGATCGCCGATCTGAAGCTGCGGTGGGAGGATTACCCGCCCGAGCCGCTGCCCTATGACGGCAGCATGCTGCATGCCTTGGAACGACTGATCGCCTTGGCCGTGCCGGCGGACACTTGGAGGATCGGGACGACGAACGTGAGGGGGGTGACGCGATGAAGATTGCAATTTTCGGTGGCGGAGGATTCATAGGCTCGGCCATCGCCGACCGCCTGCTGCTCGACGGCCATGACCTGCGCGTCTTCGAACGGCCGCGCGTGCCGCCCTACCGTGAGTTCGCCGTCCAGGAACGGGTCGAGTGGATGACGGGCGACTTCATGAGCGCCCACGATGTCGCAGAAGTCATCGACGGTGTCGACATCGTGCTGCACCTGATTTCGACGACGCTGCCCAAGAGTTCGAACGACGATCCGATCTTCGACGTCCAAAGCAACCTCGTCGCGACCATCCAGTTGCTCAACATCATGGTCGCGAAGGGCGTGAAGAAGATCGTATTCATCTCGTCGGGAGGCACGGTCTACGGCAATCCTTGCTACCTGCCGATCGACGAGAAGCATCCGACCGAACCCCTGGTCTCCTACGGCATCACCAAGCTCGCGATCGAGAAATACCTGCTGATGTACCAGGCGATGCATGGGATCAAGGCGAACATCCTCAGAGTCGCCAATCCATTCGGCGATCGTCAACGCATCGAGACGGCTCAAGGCGCAGTGGCGGCTTTCCTGAGTCGCGCTTTGCAGGATCTGCCGATCGAAATTTGGGGTGACGGTAGTGTGGCGCGTGACTACCTCTATGTTGGCGATGTCGCCGAAGCGTTCGCCCTCGCAGTCGCCTACGACGGACCGAAATCGGTTTTCAACATCAGCTCCGGTAAGGCAACCAGTCTGAATGATCTGATCACCTTGATCGAACGTATCACGAGGCTACCCGTGGCTCGGATCTTCAAGCCGGGGAGAGCATTCGATGTGCCTTTGAGCGTGTTGGACAACACCTTGGCAGGCGACGAGTTGATGTGGCGACCGAGGGTGGATCTGGAAGAAGGAATACGTAGAACTGTCGATTACATGCGTAAGTCGCTCGCGAAATGAGCATGCGCCCGGTCGATCGGCGACCGCGTCGCCCAAGCTCCACTGTGATCGCTTTGTAAATCTCCCTCCACAAATTCTGCGGACTCGCTTCGAATCAGAGGGGGTCGAGTCGGTGCCGTGCCAAAGCACGTTGTCAAACTATCCTAGAGATGCCATGGACATTCCAAAGAGCAGACGGTTCTTTTATCTTTTGCTGATCATCTCAATCCTCAAATTGGCGCTCGTCGCTAGGAACGAGATCGTCGCGATCCCTTATGACTCGGAAGGTTACATTCGGCAAGCCGCCAGTCATCTATACGAATTGGGAGCTCCCCCGGGATATCCCTTATGGCTTGCTTTGTCAGGACTGAGCGGAGTACCACAACGCATCTCGATCGAGATCCTCCTTATATTCTCCAGCTTCGTCCTGTCCTGCTGGTTGAAAAGAATGTTCGGGGAGTTGTGTGCATTGCTTACCTTTTCGATGATCGTTTTGTCACCAGCGACGTATTTTCTGTTTGACTATGCGCTGACCGACGGGTTTTACGGTTGCTTGAGCATCCTGGCCATCACCCTGTCCGGCATCTTGATCTTTTCCGCTCGACGGCGGATTCAAATCGTCTCAGGAGTGGCATTAGGGATCGTGCTAGGGTGGATGGCGCTTTCCAGGAACGAAGACCCACTTCTGGTGGCCTGGGTCGGAATGCTCCTCTCACTGCTGGCTTTACGCTGGTTCAGGATGAGATCGAACGAGTCCGTTCGATTTCCGTTCAGCCACGTGATCCTCGTCGGAATCGCGATAGCTGGGCCTGCGGCTGGACTTGTCCAAGGTGTCAACCTGATTCATTGGCACAAGTCGGGTGTTTTCGCCCGGACGCTTCCTGGACTGCCGGGACACATGCGCATGCTTCGCCAGCTGGCGGAGATCAAGACTGGTGAGGCGGACATTCACTACGTTCCTGTGTCGGCGAAAGCGCGTTCGCTTGCTTATCGGGCAAGCCCCACCCTGGGAAAGTATGCGGGGGCCATTGAGAACCGCGACAGCATTTTCCAGAACGTGAGCAGAGAAGCAGGTTTACCGCTTGGGGAGATAGGCGCAGGCTGGATCTGGCATGTGTTCAACGTAGCTATTCTGGAGGCCAATGGCGTTGTTCAAGGCGCGCGGGAATACGAGAGGATCAATGCCGAGTTGGCTTCGGGATTCGAATCGGGCCTGTTGAAGAAAAGATTCATCCTGCATTCCTTTGCCGCCGCTCCTGTCTCCGAGATCTTGAGGAGACTGCCGGAGGGCGTTTGGGAGGTGGCTAAAAAGACCTTCCAAACCTATCCGCAGGGGAGCGACGTGGGTCAAGAGAAGGAGTTGTTTGATGCCGTCGCCCTGCGTCGTTCCGCGCTCACGGGCGGCGGCTATAAACATGCCATTCAAGGCTGGGCTTTCGTGAACGATCGATCGGACAGGAAGATCGAGTCGGTGATGTCTGTTGGAGGGGCGGGCCAGAAACCCGTGACCGTTTCCTATATGCCACGCAAAGATGTCGAGCAGGCTTTCAAGAAACCGGATGGATCAATCCCTTCGGTGATCGGCTTCAAGTTCGACTTCTATTCCTCCTCGAGGACGGCTGGCAAGCTCCTCTACCTGTTTCAAGATGGTTCGACCATGTTCGTTGATGAGTTGGCGACAGGCGTCAAAAGCATCGGACCGGGCAGTGCCAGTCCCGGTCTGCTCCAAGGCATCGATTTTTCGACTGCTGAGCCTGTCGTAAGAACCGGATATCGTCACCGGCTTCAATCTCTGCTTTCGTCCGTCGTCAATATTCCCATCGTGTCCGGCGCTTTAGTGATCGTGCTCTTCGTGCTTTCAATCCTGCCGTTTTTTGCCAGCGCGCATGTTCGGAAAGGGCAATCTAGAATTCGCATATTCATTCTCCTGGTGTTGGCAATGTTCCTCCTGCGCGTATTTTTCTACGCGATGCTGGATTCGGAGGCTTGGGCTGTGGAGATGCGCTACATGCTCGCGTCGAATTTCATGGCCGCGATACTGATTGCGGTTTCAGTGTCATTCTGGATGAACACGCCTGCAGCCCGGTCCGGAGCCGAGCACGGTTCATCCTCTCCATTACGCTGAAATTGATTCGACGGATTGGCTCTGGGCGTCCTTGACGTTCTTGACGTTCTTGAGCCATCGGGCATCAGTCGCATGTCTACCGGTCGTGTGTGACATCAGATTCACGAGACTTGGCTTCCGTCAAGAACGACAGGCCGTCAAGCATCCGCCGACTCCACAGACCACCCAGATGATCAAAGAAAATTCCATGCCTGCCCCCAGCAGACCGGCCGGCCGTCGCAATCCGATCTCCAGGGAGATGGCGGTCCTGCGCTTCGAACTCGAGGCCGCGCGTGCCCGCAATCTCGCGCTCGAGACCCGGCTGCAGGAGATGCATGCGTCGCGCAGCTGGCAGTTGACCGCGCCGATCCGCTGGGGCGGTCGTCGCATGCGCAATGCGCGCACCCTGTGGCGCATCGTGCGACTCCTCGCGCGCGAACCCGACCGTATCGCGAGCACGTGCGAACTCGTGCGCAAAGAATGGCGCGCCGGTGGCCTGGAAGGCGTCAAGCGGGCGCTTTTCATCGTGGCGGCCGGCGCCGACGGCCAAGACAAGCCAGAGCAGCGCTTGCTCCAGTTCAGCGATGCGCTCGGCCGGGAGATGATCGAGAGCATGGCCGCCTGGCCCAGGCAGCCGACGATCTCGATTCTCATGCCCACGTACGACACGCCTGCGGACGTGCTGCGTCAGGCGATCGATTCCGTCCGGGGACAGCTCTACGAACGTTGGGAACTGTGCATCGGCGATGACGGCTCGACCGATCCACAGGTCCGCACGATCCTGGAGGCGTATGCGCGGTCCGATGCCCGGATCAAGATCGACGTCGGCCACCTCAACGAAGGCGTCTCGTCGGCGACCAACCGGGCACTCGCGCTGGCCACCGGGGAATTCGTCGCTCTGCTCGACCACGACGACATCCTCGAACGACAGGCGATCTTCCGCATCGCCGAGGCGGTCGTGGCCGACGATCCCGATTTCGTCTATTCCGACGAGGCGATCGTCGGGCCGGATGGCCAGGAGGTCCTGGGCTTCGCGCTGCGGCCGCAGTTCTCGCTGGAATACCTGCGATCGCATCCCTACATCGTGCACCTGATCGCCTTCAGGACGACACTGCTGCGCGATCTCGGTGGTCTCGACACGTCGCTGGCGATCTCCCAGGACTACGATCTCATCCTGCGCGCCGTCGAGCGCGCCGAGCGGATCGTCCACATCCCGGAAGTTCTTTATCGCTGGCGTACTCAGCCGGGCTCGGTCGGCCACCAGCGCAAGGACCGGGTCATGGAGAGTTCCAAAGCGGTTCTCGCTGCGCATCTGGCTCGCACGCACACGCCGGGAGAAGTGCACGACGGGCTGGACTTCAACTTCTTCGAGATCCGCTATCCATTGGAGCCGGGGTCGAGAGTGGCGATCGTCATCCCGACGAAGAACCATGGCGCGCTGGTGCGACAGTGCATCGAGAGCATCGAGCGCACGGTCCTGGGCGTCGACTACCGGATCGTCCTGGTCGACCACGATTCGAACGATGCCGAGTCGGTCGTCTACTTCGATTCGCTGCGCGAGCGTCACGTCGTGCTCAACTACACCGGCCCCTTCAACTTCTCGGCGATCAACAATTGGGCGGTGCGCCGGATTCCTTTCGACTGCACGCACTACCTCTTCTGCAACAACGACATCGAGGCGATCGAGGAAGGCTGGCTCGATCGCATGCTCGAGCTGGGTCAGCGACCCGGGACCGGTGCGGTGGGCGCGAAGCTGCTCTATCCAGGCGCCGAGGTCTGCCAGCATGCCGGCGTGGGCGTGGGGATGTTCGGCGCGGCAGAGCATTATGGAAAGTTCATGAAGGTGCACACCGCCGACGGCGATCCCGAGCGGGGCTACATGGGCGGCCTGATCGCCAACCGCGAGATGTCGGCCGTGACCGCCGCCTGCATGCTGGTGCGCAAGGACGTGTTCGAGCAGGTCCACGGCTACGACGAGCAACTCGCCGTCGGCTTCGGCGACGTCGACCTGTGCCTGAGGATCCGCGCGGCCGACTACTTGGTGGTGCTGTGCGCCAACGCGCAGCTGATCCATCACGAGTCGATCAGCCGAGGCAAGAGCACGAACGATCCGCATCCCGAGGACTCGGCGCTGTTCAGGGCGCGCTGGGCCGACTTCCTGGCCGTGGGCGATCCGTACTTCCATCCGTCGCTCTCACACACGAGCACGCGCTGGGCGATCGATCCGCAGGCGTCGCCGAAGCGGCTGGTGCATCGGCGCATGGTTTCCGTGCCGGTGCAGTGAACGCACCGGCACGCCGGCGCTAGCGGCCGGGAAACGGCCCGCTGCGCCCGCGTAGCGCATCGCACAGCCCGCCGAGCATCATGCGCAGGTAGGCCGGGCGTGGCGCCACGAACAGCGCCGTGCCGATGAACTTGAGCACGAGTCGCGGCAGATCCTGCGCGATCCAGACCGCCGGCGTCTCCTCCCGCCCGTAGAGCAGCACGCGGTTGCGCATGATGTAGTAGAGCCGGATCGGCTTGTGGATCATCACGCCGCCCGGTTTGAGCCATGCGGCGCGCACGGTGTCGCCGATGCTGTGGCGCATGCGGGCATCGCAGATCCCGAAGAGGCCGAAGCCGCGATGGCGCGCACGGAAACACCATTCCAGGTCGACGTTGTCGATGAACAGCCGCTCGTCCATGCCGCCGATGCGCTCCAGCGTGTCCAGTCGCATCAGACTTCCCGACGAGATCAGGAAATCGCAGGGCACGCGCCGGCCCGGTCCGCCGAACAGCTTGCGACTGATCGGGAAGGCGATTTCGACGAAGGGCGCGACGTGGCCGTTGCGACGGTCGCTGAATTGCGGACCGACCGCCGCGACCGGTCGCGAAGCGGCGAGTTCCTCGTGGGCGAGTTTGAGTGTCGAGACCATCGATGGCTCCAGCAGGCTGTCCTGGTCGAGCAGCAGCAGGTAGGCGAAGCCGGCCGCCCGCGCGTGGTCGGCGGCCCGGTTCATGGCCGCGCCGAGACCGACGTTCGTCGGCGAGCGGACGACGCTCGCGCCATCGGATTCGGCTTGGGCCAGGAAAGCAGGAAGCGCCTCGACCGCCGTTGAGGCGGTGGCGTTGTCGAAGATCAGGACCCGGCCGACCTGGGGCGCGACGCTCTCGAGGACCTGACGCAGCACGTCGATCTGGGGCTGGTACGTGACGATCACCGCGAGGACGTCGTCGCAGCGAGGCGAGAGCGAAGACGCCGACGGCAGCGTCGCCGGCGCGGTGGACGGATGTGGATGGCTCATCGGCGCAACAGCAGGAGGTCGCTCAGGGCGGAGCGCGGGCCGTTGGAAAAGCGCGAATACCGGCCGCTCGCGTATTCGCGCAGCACTGCCGCCAGCCGAGCGGGCCAGCGCTCAGGTGGCGCGGCGCGGAAACGCGCATGGACGAGGCGGTCGCGCAGCATTTCCAGCGATGATTCCTTCAAGCGCAATGGGCTGGCTTCGGCCAGGTCCAGCAAAGTCTTCGTGCGTCGTACCGTACGTGTCATGAAGTCGAGGCGCGACGTGCCACTGCCGGTCACGCGCTCGACGAAGCCACGCCGACGCGCTCCCATCTGGTTGCCGCCGTGCTGCCGGTAGTCGATGGTCGACGATTCGAGGCAATCGACCGCCCCCATGAATGTCGCGATCATCGCGAGCCATTCGTCGTGGATCCACCCGTCGGGAACGGACAGGCCTCTCTCCAGCACCCGACGGCGAACCGCCATGGTTGCGCCGGTCACGACGTTGCGGCGCACGAGCACCTCGAAGGCGCGTCCGGCATGGATCGCATCGATCTCGTCGCGCTCGACTTCGAGCGCTTCGAACAGACTGCAGTGCATGTCGCTGCCTTGACCATCGACCAGCCGTGCATCGCTGTGCAGCATCATCAGGTCGGGTCGGCACTCGAACACCTTCAGAAATTGCTCGATCTTGTCGAGATGCCAGACATCGTCCTGGTCGCAGAGAAAGACGATGTCGCCCGTGGTCGCTTGCAAAGCTTGCTCGAAATTGGCGACGAAGCCGACGTTGACAGGGTTGCGACTCATCACGAGACGGATACCGGCGGCGCGGATGCGCGGCTCGAAGGCTTCAAGGAGTGCCCACGTACCGTCCGGCGACGCATCGTCGAAGACGACCATCTCCTGGGGCAATCGCGTTTGCGCGAGGACGCTATCGAGTTGCGTGCCGAGGTAAGACGCACCCTTGTAGGTGCACAGGGCGACCGAAACGGCAAGGAATTTCGATGGGCTCGTCTCAGACATGGGTGTCAGGACGGCCATCGTCTCGCGTGCGATTCAAATGCCACCGATAGCGCCAGAACGCACCCGACAGCCAGACCTTCACCAGACTGCTCACATGCCAGACCAGATGGCTGCGGCTCGAATGGCTGGCGCGCTGGGCGTCGTGCCGGGCCTGCAGGCCCTCGGCGACCTGCAGTCGCCAACCGGCCAGACGGGTGCGCGCGCAGATGTCGAAGTCCTCGCCATACATGAAGAAGCGTTCGTCGAAGCCTTCGATCTGGTGGTAGGCGGCACTGCGGAACAGCATGAAGAGACCGGGAATCCAGGCCGGCGCGGCCGGGGGCACGTAGGTCGCCCGCTTGCGTGCAAGGATCTCGAGCGGCGAGATTATCGCCCGGTGCGGCTCCGGCGCCGTCTTGCCCGGCTCCAGGATGCGCGGCGTCAGCAGGCCGCTGTCGGGCCGTGCCTGGGCGATCAGCGCGGCCAGCACGTCGCCGTCGAGCCGGATGTCGGGATTGAGCACCAGGAACCACGGCGTCGCGCACCGGCGGAACGCGGCGTTGTGGTTGGCGCCGAAACCCTTCGGTTTCGGGTTGTCGATGCGTTCGATCGGAAAGCGCGTCCGCAGGTCGGCGATGGCATCGTCCGACTCCGGGACGTTGACCGTCAGTACCACCTTCTCGACCGATCCGGCACTCCAGCGGTCGAGTTGGTCGAGCAGCGGACGAATCAGCGCGAGTTGTCCGTGGCTCACGATCGACACCGTGATGGGCCGTGGTGTCGGTGCCGTGGCAGCGGTGGGCGAGGAGAGGAGCGATTCGGATTCGCGCGCGGGGGAGGCGGTGGTGGGCATGGTCTAATTTCGCCGGGAATTCTAGGTTCCCGCTCCTCTCTTCCGTCTCTCCCCAATGATTGCCCTGATCGTCATCAGCTTCGTCGTGTCCGCGTTCGCCGTGCTGGTGTTCATGAGAAGGGCGCGTCGGCACGCACGGCGCTATGCGGCGGACATGCCGCAGCGCTTCCACAAGGGCCACGTGCCGCGGCTCGGCGGCGCCGGCATCTTCGTCGGCACCGGGACGGCATGGCTGGCGGCGGGATTGTTCGGCGATCCGTTCAACGTCGGCTGGCGGGCGTCGGCTTCGTCGCTGGTGCTGCTGTGCATGGCGCCGGCCGTCGTCGGCGGCATCGCCGAGGACGTGACGCAGCGCGTGCAGGTGCGCTGGCGGCTGGCGCTCACGCTGGGCTCGGCCCTGCTGCTGTGCTGGCTGCTGGGCCTGGGCGTGCATCGCACGGGCCTGGGTTTCGTCGACGCCGGGATGCGGGCCGTGCCGTTCGCGGGAGTGTTGTTGGCGGTGCTGGCCATCGGCGGGCTGCCGCACGCGTTCAACATCATCGACGGCTACAACGGCCTGGCGGGCACGGTGGCCGTGCTGGTGTGCCTGGCGATCTCGCACGTGGCGCTGCAGGTGGGCGACCGGCAGCTGGCGGCGATGGTGATCTGCCTGGTCGGCGCGACGATGGGCTTCCTGATGTGGAACTACCCGAGCGGGAAGATCTTCGCCGGCGACGGCGGCGCCTACGTGTGGGGCATGGTGATCGCGGTGTCCTGCGTGGCGCTGGTCCAGCGGCACTCGGCCGTCTCGCCGTGGTTCCCGATGCTGCTGCTGATCTATCCGGTGTGGGAGACGCTCTTCTCCATCTACCGCAAGCTCGCGCGCGGCCAGTCGCCGGGCACGGCCGACGCGCTGCATTTCCACCAGCTGATCTTCCGGCGCATCGTGCGCGTCGCCTTCACCGACGACGAGGCCCGTCAATTGCTCGCGCGCAACAACCGAACCTCGCCCTATCTCTGGATGTTCGCCGCGCTGTCGGTGGTGCCGGCGGTGCTGTTCTGGCGCAACACGCTGGCGCTCATGCTGTGCTGCCTCCTCTTCATCACGACCTACGTGCTGGCCTACCTGATGATCGTCCGCTTCAAGGTGCCGCGCTGGCTGCGGCCCTGATCCCCGGGCACTCCCTCGCTTCCTCTGCCCGTACCCGCCCGATGTCCCTGCGCCGCAACATCCTGTGGAACCTCGCCGGCGCCGGGCTGCCTCTGCTCGCGGGCGCCGCGTTCATCCCCTACCTGCTGCGCGAAGCCGGCGTCGAGATCTTTGGCATCCTGACGCTGGTCTGGGCCCTGATCGGCT
Organism: Variovorax sp. PvP013; assembly: GCF_050435945.1. Taxonomy (NCBI): domain Bacteria; kingdom Pseudomonadati; phylum Pseudomonadota; class Betaproteobacteria; order Burkholderiales; family Comamonadaceae; genus Variovorax; species Variovorax sp. PvP013. The sequence continues at coordinate 434,087 of NZ_JBNDLF010000002.1, read as the reverse complement.
ACTTCAGCCTGTTCGACTTCGGTCTCGGCCGCGCGCTGACCCAGCAGGTGGCGCAGCGGCTGGGCGTCGGGTCGGTCGGCGAGGTACCGGCGCTGGTCAAGGGCGGGTTGGGCCTCACGCTGGCCACCGGACTGGCCGGTGGCGTGCTGCTCGCCGCTTTCTCGCATCCGCTCGCCGTCCATTGGCTGAGCGTGTCCGAGGGGCTGCAGCACGACGTCTGGTTCGCCCTGCTGATCGCGGCGGTCAGCGTGCCGGTGACCACCGTCACGGTCGGCCTGCGCGGCGTGCTGGAGGCCTACGAGGACTTCCGCGACGTCAACCTGCTGCGCATGCTGCTGGGGCTGGCCAACTTCGGCCTGCCGGCGCTCAGCGTCTGGTGTTTCGGTCCGTCGCTGGTGCCGATGGTGGCGGGTCTGATGGTGGTGCGGCTGGTGTTCTGCCTGGCGCACTGGATGCTGGTGCGGCGCCGGCTGCCCGGCGGCTTCGGCACGGCGGCGCTCCACGGGGTCGACCTGCGCCGCCTGCTGACCTTCGGTGCCTGGATGACGGTGTCGAACATCGTCAGCCCGCTGATGGTGACGGGCGACCGCTTCGTCATCTCGGCCGTGCTGGGTGCCGCCGTGGTGGCCTACTACACGGTGCCCTCGGAAGTGATGGCGCGCGTGCTCATCCTGCCCGCCGCGCTCACCGGGGCGCTGTTCCCACGGCTGGCCTCGCTCATGACCGCCACCGACCTCGGCGCCGCGCGCCGCCTCTACCGGCAGTGCATCGCCGTGGTCGCCGCGGCGCTGCTGCCGCTGTGCCTGGCGCTGGGACTGGGCGCGCACTGGGGGCTGTCGCACTGGCTGGGCGCGGATTTCGCCGACCGGTCGGCGCCGGTGGTCAGCTTCCTGGCGCTGGGCCTGCTGCTCAACGGCATCGCCTTCGTGCCGTTCGCGGCGGTGCAGGCCGCCGGGCTCGCGCGCGTCACGGCGCAGTTGCACGTGATCGAGGCGCTGATCTACTTTCCGCTGCTCTGGCTGGGGATGAGCCAGTTCGGGCTGATCGGCGCCGCCATGGCCTGGAGTCTGCGTGTCGGCATCGACCTCGTGCTGCTGCTGATCGTGGCCCAGCGGCGGATCTTCCGGCGAGTTCCGTCATCGTCCGTGCTGCACAATTTGCCCTCCTTCGAACCGGAGTCTCCATGACCGTCACCGCGAGCGATCCCGTGCTCAACATCCCCCCCCGCGACAAGGCCGAGATCCTGGCCCAGGCACTGCCCTATATCCGCAAGTTCCACGGCAAGACCATCGTCATCAAGTACGGCGGCAACGCCATGACCGATCCGGCCCTGCAAGCCGATTTCGCCGAGGACGTGGTGCTGCTCAAGCTGGTGGGCATGAATCCGGTGGTGGTGCACGGCGGTGGCCCGCAGATCGAGGCGGCGCTCAACCGGCTGGGCAAGAAGGGCAGCTTCATCCAGGGCATGCGCGTGACCGACGCCGAGACCATGGAGGTCGTCGAGTGGGTGCTCGCCGGCGAGGTGCAGCAGGACATCGTCGGCCTCATCAACCAGGCCGGCGGCAAGGCCGTGGGCCTGACCGGGCGCGACGGCGGCCTGATCCGCGCGCAGAAGCTCAAGCTGGCCGACCGCGCCGATCCGAGCCTGCTGCACGACGTCGGCCAGGTCGGCGACATCGTCTCGATCGATCCGAGCGTGGTCAAGGCGCTGCAGGACGATGCCTTCATCCCGGTCATCAGCCCGATCGGCTTCGGCGAGGAGAACGAGAGCTACAACATCAACGCCGACGTGGTGGCCGGCAAGCTCGCCACCGTGCTCAAGGCGGAAAAACTGATGCTGCTGACCAACACGCCCGGCGTGCTGGACAAGGCCGGCACGCTGCTGACCAACCTGAGCGCACGCGAGATCGACGAGCTGTTCGCCGACGGCACCATCTCCGGCGGCATGCTGCCCAAGATCGAGGGCGCGCTCGACGCGGCCAAGAGCGGCGTGAACGCCGTCCACATCATCGACGGCCGCGTGCCGCACGCGATGCTGCTGGAGATCCTGACCGATCAGGCGTACGGCACCATGATCCGAGCCAGATAGGCTCGCCCCCAGGCTTCGCGCACTGCGTGTCGCTTCGCCAACCCCCACCGGGGGCACATCCTGCGGCCCGGCGAAGCCGGTTCCTCGGATGTCCTGGCGCAGTCGGCCTGCTTCGCGGCCTCGACTCCACGGTCCGGGCGCTCGTGCGATCGCTGACCAGTCCCGTTCATTCGTAGCCGCGCGGGTTGCCCTGTTGCCAGCGCCAGCTGTCGGCGCACATCTGGTCGAGGCTGCGGCGGGCGCGCCAGCCGAGGGTGGATTCGGCGAGGGCCGGGTCGCCCCAGTAGGCCGGCACGTCGCCGGCGCGGCGCGGGCCGATGTCGTAGGCGATGCGCTGGCCGCTGGCGCGTTCGAAGGCCTTGACGACGTCGAGCACCGAGGCGCCGGTGCCGGTGCCCAGGTTCAGCGTGACCAGGCCGGGCGCTTTCTCGGTGTGGCGCAGCGCCGCGACGTGGCCCTCGGCCAGGTCCATGACGTGCACGTAGTCGCGCACGCCGGTGCCGTCGGGCGTCGGGTAGTCGCCGCCGTGGACCGCCAGCTTCTCGCGCAGGCCCACCGCGACCTGGCTGACGAAGGGCATCAGGTTGTTGGGCTTGCCGTGGGGGTGCTCGCCGATCAGGCCGCTCTCGTGCGCGCCGACCGGGTTGAAGTAGCGCAGCAGGGCGATGCGCCAGTCCGGCTGCGCGATCTGCAGGTCGCGCAATGACTCTTCCACCATGTACTTGGAGCGGCCGTACGGGCTCGCCGGACGGCAGGGCGCGCCTTCGGGGATCGGCGAGCTATCGGGCTCGCCGTACACCGTGGCGGAGGACGAGAAGATCAGCGTCTTCACGCCCGCGGCCTGCATCGCCTCGGCCAGCACCCAGCTGCCGTGGACGTTGTTCTGGTAGTAGGCCATCGGCTCGGCCACCGAGTCGCCCACCGCCTTCAGGCCGGCGAAATGGATCACGCCGGCGATCTCGTGCCGGGCGAACACCCGGTCGAGCAGGGCACGGTCGCGCACGTCGCCCTCGATGAAGTCGGGCGCGGTGCCGCTGATGCGCGCCAGGCGCTCAAGCACCCGCAGGTCGCTGTTGCCTAGGTTGTCCAGGATGAGCGGCGTGTAACCGGCCTCGGCCAGGGCCACGCAGGTGTGGCTGCCGATGAATCCCGCGCCGCCCGTCACCAGGATGCAATTGCCCATGTCGTTTCCCTCGTTCGATTCGTGAAGTGAGCATCTATTCTCACGCAGAGGCCTTTTCCACCGTGCTTTGCTCGTGCCGAGAAGTGCCGCATGCGAGAATTAATTTTTTACATTCGTATACACGCAATGACAATTGAAGAGAACATGGCAGTCCTCGTCCCGGGCGCCACCGTGTCGTCAGGCGCCGTTGCGCTGCTGACGCGAAGGCGTCCCAAGCCTGGCGAGCGCCGCGTGCAGATCATGCAGACGCTGGCCGCGATGCTGGAACGCCCGGGCGGCGAGCGCGTGACGACCGCCGCGCTGGCGGCCGAACTGGACGTGAGCGAAGCGGCGCTCTACCGCCATTTCGCCAGCAAGGCGCAGATGCTCGAAGGGCTGATCGAATTCATCGAGCAGAGCGTCTTCGTGGGCGTCGACGAGATCCTGGCGCGCGAAGCGTCGCCCGGCGACCGTGCGGCGCGCATCGTCACCACGCTGATGCAGTTCGCCGAGAAGAACGCGGGCATGGCGCGCGTGATGGTGGGCGATGCGCTCGTCTACGAGAACGAACGGCTGCAGAACCGCATGAACCAGTTCTTCGACCGCATCGAGTCGACCCTGGGCAAGGCCCTGCAGGATGATGCGGCCGAAAGCGGCATGCCCCTGAGCGCGCTCGATGCCCAGGTGCGCTCGGGCGTGCTGACCTCCTTCGTCGCCGGTCGGCTGCAGCGCTTCACGCGCTCGGGATTCAAGCGGCTGCCGACCGAACACCTCGAGCTGGCACTCGAAAGGCTCGTCTGACCCCCGATCTCCGCGCACCTCGTGTCGCTTCGCCAACCCCCTTGCACGGAGCGACACCAGGGGCCCGGCGGAGCCGGTTCCCCGGTATCTCCGGAATTCCGACAGGCCGTCTCGACGGTCGGGGCGTGACTTCCGTCAAGCCGTGACGCTCACCCCCACCTTCGCGCCGGCCGCGACGATCTCGGTCCAGGTCGCGTCGTCGAGTTCGATGCCGGCCTGCGCGCGGGCCTGGCGCGCGGCGCGTTCGGGTTCGCCGGCGATGCGCACGGCCTCGTGGCCCTCGCCGGGCGGGCTGCGGCGCAGCCAGTCGACGAAGGCCGTGGCCTCCTGCGCGAAGGCGGCCTGCGTGCCCAGGCGCGCCGGGTCGATCAGCACCGTCAGCATGCCGTTGTAGACCGAGCGCGCGGCGTCGGCCGGGCGGTGCCAGGTGCCGCCGCCGGTGAGCGCGCCGCCGAGCAGTTCGCAGGCCACGGCCATGCCGTAGCCCTTGTGCTCGCCGAAGGTCATCAACGCGCCGAACAGGCCGCTGCCCGGTGGCGAGGCGTCGTCGCCGGCATCGGCCGGGTCGCGCTGCGGCACCACGACCACGCCGGGGTCGTCGGTCGGCCGGCCGCGCTCGTCGATCAGGTAGCCCGGCGGCACGCGCTCGCCCTTGTTGTAGGCCACGCGCATCTTGCCCTGCGCGACGCGGCTGGTCGCGAAGTCCAGCACGAAAGGCTCCGCGCCCGCCAGCGGCACCCCGATGCAGCACGGGTTGGTGCCGAAGCGTCCGTCGCCGCCGCCCCAGGGCGCCACCACCGGACGCGAGAGCACGTTGACGAAGTGCATCGACACCAGCCCCTGCGCCGTCGCCATCTCGGCGAAGTGGCCGATGCGTCCCAGGTGGTGCGCCTGCGCCAGCGTGAAGATGCAGCTGCCGTGCGCGCGCGCCCGCGCGATGCCCAGTTCCATCGCCTGCACGCCGACGATCTGTCCGTAGCCGCGCCGGCCGTCCAGCGCCAGCAGCGTGCCGATGTCCAGCGTCACCGCCGCCGACGCGCCGGGCACCAGCCCGCCCTCGGCCACCGCGTCCACGTAGCGCGGCAGCATGCCCACCCCGTGCGAGTCGTGCCCGCTCAGGTTGGCCAGCACGAGGTTGTCGGCCACCTGCGCCGCCTCTCCGGCCGAACTGCCCGCCGCCTCCAGAATGCCCGCGCAATGCGCCCGCAACACCGAAGCCTGAAAAATCCGTGACATCGAAACCTCCGTCGATCAAAACCCAGTAAACAAACCACAGCCTCAACACGCCCACCCTAGCCAATCGCCCAGGGCCCGCGCAGCGCGGCCCCTTCGCGGACACCGCGGAACCGGCTTCGCCGGGCCGCCGGTGTCGCCCCCGGTAGGGGGGTGGCGAAGCGACACGAAGTGCGCGAAGCCTGGGGGCGAGCTCACATGGTCGCGCCGATCTGCCACGGCACGAACTCGCTCTGGCCGTAGCCGTGCCGCTCGCTCTTGGACGGCTCGCCCGAGGCGGTCGCCAGCACCAACTGGAAGATGCGCTCGCCCATGGCCTGGATCGACACCGTGCCGTCGACGATCTCGCCGCAGTTGATGTCCATGTCCTCCTCCTGCCGGCGCCACAGCGCGGAGTTGGTGGCCAGCTTGAGCGAGGGCGAGGGCGCGCAGCCGTACGCCGAGCCGCGCCCCGTGGTGAAGCAGATGAGGTTGGCGCCGCCGGCGACCTGGCCCGTGGCGCTGACCGGGTCGTAGCCCGGCGTGTCCATGAAGACGAAGCCGTGCGCGGTCACGGGCTCGGCGTACTCGTACACCGCCTCCAGGTTGCCGGTGCCGCCCTTGGCGACGGCGCCGAGCGACTTCTCCAGGATGGTCGTCAGGCCGCCGGCCTTGTTGCCGGGCGAGGGGTTGTTGTTCATCTCGCCCTGGTTGAGGGCGGTGTAGCGTTCCCACCACCGGATGCGCTCGACCAGCTTCTCGCCCACCTCGCGGCGCACCGCGCGCTGCGTCAGCAGGTGCTCGGCGCCGTAGACCTCGGGCGTCTCGCTCAGGATGGCCGTGCCGCCGTGCGCCACCAGCAGGTCGACCGCCGCGCCCAGCGCCGGGTTGGCGCTGATGCCCGAATAGCCGTCCGAGCCGCCGCACTGCAGCCCGATGGTGAGGTGCGCCGCGCTGCACGGCTCGCGCACGATCGCGTTGGCGCGCGGCAGCATCTCTTCGATCAACGCCACGCCCTTGTCCACCGTCCTGCGCGTGCCGCCGGTGTCCTGGATGTTGAAGGTGCGGAAGTTCTCGCCCTCGGCGAGGTTGCCGGTGGCCAGCCAGGCGTTGATCTGGTTGGCCTCGCAGCCCAGGCCGACGACCAGCACGGCGGCGAAGTTGGCGTGCGTCGCGTAGCCCGTGAGCGTGCGTTCCAGCACCCGCATGCCCAGACCCTCGGTGTCCATGCCGCAGCCCGTGCCGTGCGTGAGCGCGACGACGCCGTCGACGTTCGGGTAGGCGGCCAGCGCGGCCGGGTTGGTGCGGCGCGAGAAGTGGTCGGCGATGGCGCGTGCCGCCGTCGCCGAGCAGTTCACGCTGGTCAGCACGCCGATGTAGTTGCGCGTGGCCACGCGGCCGTCGGCGCGGCGGATGCCCATGAAGGTCGCCTCGCGCTTCGCCGGGGCCGGCTTGACGTCGCTGCCGAAGGCGTAATCGCGCGCGAAGTCGCCCTTGTCCGGGCCCATGTCGAGGTTGTGCGTGTGCACGTGCTCGCCCGGGGCGATCGGCTGGCTGGCGAAGCCGATGATCTGGTTGTAGCGGCGCACCGGCTCGCCCGGCGCGATGGCGCGCATGGCGACCTTGTGGCCCGGCGGGATCAGGCCGCGGCTGGTGACGTGCTCGACGGGCGTGCCGCCCACGAGCTGCGCGCGCGCGATCACGACGTCGTCGGCGGGATGGAGTCGGATGAAGGGGGTGGTCATCGGGGGTCTTCCTTGTTCCGGGCGGGGCGGCCCGATGGGCGCCCGCCGCGTCGTTCTCACTGCATGAGCCGGGGCAGCCACAGCACGGTGGCCGGCCAGTAGGTGATCAGCGCCAGGCTCAGCAGCAGCGGCACCAACCACGGCAGGATCGCCATGGTGGTGCGCTCCAGGCTCAGGTTGGCGATGCGCGCGAGCACGAACAGCACCATGCCCATGGGCGGATGCAGCACGCCGATCATCAGGTTGAGCACCATCACCACGCCGAAGTGGACCGGGTCGATGCCCAGCTGGTTGGAGATCGGCAGCAGGATCGGCACGAGGATGGTGATGGCCGCCGTGGTCTCCAGGAAGCAGCCGACGAACAGCATCAGCAGGTTGGCCAGCAGCAGGAACACCCAGGGTTCCTTGGTGAAGTTCAGCACCCAGGCGGCGATGTCCGCCGTGACGCCGGTGGCCGTCAGCATCCAGCCGAAGATCGAGGCGGCCGCGACGATGAAGAGCACCGTGGCGGTCGATTCCACCGTCTCCAGGCAGACCTTGACGAACATCTTCCACTTGAGCGTGCGGTACCAGAAGAAGCCCAGCACCATCGCCCACACGCAGGCGGCGATGGCGCCCTCGGTGGCGGTGAACAGGCCGGTGGCCATGCCGCCGATGAGCAGCACGGGCGTCATGATCGGCAGCACGGCCTCGAACCTGAACACCTTGTCGGCCACGAACAGCACGACCAGGGCCACCGCCACGGCCGGCTGCGCCGGCACGCCCAGCCGGTCGACCGCGAACCACAGCGCGGCGGGCCAGACGCACACCACCAGCAGCTCGACCAGGGCCTTCATGAGGCGCGGCCACTGGAACTTGACGTCCGCGCCCCAGCCGTTCTTGTGGGCGTAGTAGGCCACCGTGAGCATCATCAGCAGCGTCATGATCGCGCCGGGCAGGATGCCGGCGATGAACAGCGCGCCGACCGACACGTTGGCCATCATCCCGTAGATCACGAAGGGCAGGCTCGGCGGGATGATCGGCCCCAGCGTGGCCGAGGCCGCCGTCACGCCGACGGCGAACTCGGTCGAGTAGCCGTGCTCCTTCATGGCCTTGATCTCGATCGTGCCCAGCCCGGCGGCGTCGGCGATGGCCGTGCCGCTCATGCCCGAGAAGATCACCGAGCCCAGGATGTTCACGTGCCCCAGCCCGCCCTTGAGCCAGCCGACCAGGGCGAGGGCGAAGTTGTAGATGCGGTTGGTGATGCCGGCGTTGTTCATCAGGTTGCCCGCCAGGATGAAGAACGGCACCGCCAGCAGCGGGAAGCTGTCCACGCCGCTGACCATGCGGTGGATGACGACGAAGCCCGGCAGGTTGCCCGACCACCAGATGTAGACCAGCGAGGCGCCGGCCATCGCCACGGCGACCGGGATGCCGGCGCTCATGAACAGGAGGAATGCGATCTTGAGCATGAGGGTGCGTTTCCGTCCGGCCGCCTCAGCGGTCCTGCATGGTGGATTCGGGCCGCTCCAGCGCGCAGTAGCCGCGCCGCCAGTGCACCACGCTGACCTGGATCGAGCGCCCCAGCATCGCCACGAAGCCGAACAGGCACACGGCGTAGACCACGTTCATCGGCAGGTCGACGATCGTCATGCTGGCGTTGTTGCCGATGCGGATCATCATCTGCACCGTCATCACCACCGCCGCGGCGAAGAAGCCGGTGCGCAGCACGTCCACCGCCACGCCCAGCGCGCGGCCGACGGACGGCGGCATGTGGCGGTAGAAGAAGTCGACCTGGATGTGGTTGTTCTTGGCCACGCCGATGGCCGCGCCCACGAACACCACCCCTACCAGCAGGTAGCGTGCGATCTCCTCGGTCCAGGCGGCCGAGTCGTTCAGCACGTAGCGCGTCACGAACTGGTAGAGCACCGTCGCGCCCAGCAGCCAGAAGATGCCCAGCGCGATCCAGGCCTCGAAGGTTGTCCCCGACAGGTCGACCGCCTCGTCGACCGCATGGAACTCACCGTCGTCGCCGACGAGTTTGTCGCTCATGAAAATATCTCCGTTCTTCTTGTTCGAGAACACCGTGGCACCGGCTTTGCCGGGCCGCTGGTGTTGCCCCCGGTCGGGGGGTGGGCGTCGCGACGCGACGTGCGCGCAGCCTGGGGGCGAGTCCTTATTTGATCGCCGTGATGCGGTCGTAATCTTGTTGGCGGTAGCCGTGGTCGGTCGGCTTGGTGTTCTTCAGCACCGCGTCGCGGAAGGCGTTCTTGTCGACGGTGATGATGTTGTTGCCGCGCTTCCTGAACTCCTCCACCAGGCGCGTCTCCGAGGCGATGATCTCGCGCCCGGTCTTCTCGGCGGCCTCCTCCATCACCTCCGCGAACATCTTCTTCTCGTCGGCCGACAGGCGGCCCCAGAGCTGGCCCGAGACCACGGTGAGCAGCGAATCCACGATGTGGCCGGTCAGTGAAATGTTCTTCTGCACCTCGAAGAACTTCTTCGCCTCGATGGTGGGCAACGGGTTCTCCTGCGCGTCGACCGTGCCGCTCTGCAGCGCCAGGTAGACCTCGGCGAAGGCGATGGGCGTGGCGTTGGCGCCCAGCGCCTTCGGGAACGCCAGGTAGGCCGGCGCGTCGGGCACGCGGATCTTCAGGCCCTTCATGTCCTCGGGCTTGGCCACCGGGCGCGCCGCGCTCGAGGTGACGTGGCGCGCGCCGTAGTAGCTCAGCGCCGTGATGTGGTTGCCGGTCTTGTCGTCGTAGCCCTTGGCGAGCTCGCGGAAGACGTCGCTCTTGGCGTACTTCAGCTGGTGCTCGGCGTCGCGGAAGATGAACGGGAAGTAGGAGATCGACAGCGGCGTGTAGCTGCGGCCGGCGAAGCTCGCGCCGGTCAGCACGATGTCGACCGTGCCCAGGGTCAGGCCCTGGTTGATGTCGGCCTCCTTGCCCAGGCTGGAAGCCGGGAACACCTGGATGTCGTACTTGCCGTTGCTGCGCTTCTTGATCTCCTCGGCGGCCCAGACCGAATACTTGTGGAACGGCTCGGAGGTCTCGTAGACGTGCGCCCACTTGAGCTTGGCCTGCGCCCGCGCGGTGCCGGGCACGCCCAGCGTGGCGATGACCGCGGCCGCCAGCGTGGCGGTCATGAGGCCCTGCAGCAGCAGCCGCCGGCGCGCGGGCGCGGCGTGGCGGAGGGCGGTGCGGGCCGGGCCGTGATGGCGTGTCGTCGTCGAGTCGTTCATCGGTGTGTCTCCGTCGGTGGTCTTGTGAATGAAAGGAACGTCGGAACGGGAAAGGCAGAGGAGGGCGTCAGGCCGCCCGGCGCGCACGGCGCCAGCTCGCGCTGAAGCGCTGGTGCGCCTTGTCCATGTGGGCGTGCATCGCGGCGCGGGCGGCGTCGGCGTCGTGCGCGGCGATGGCGTCGAGCACCGTGCCGTGCTCGGCGATGGCCGCGCGCCACGAGGGCAGGGTCTCGAAGTGGCCGCCCAGGCGCGTGAAGATCGGCCCCCGGCGCGAGTCCCAGAAGCCCTGCACCGTCTCGGTCAGCACGACGTTGCCGCAGGCCGTGGCGATGGCGACGTGGAAGGCGCGGTCGCCGTCGAGCGGCATCACGTCGCGCTCGGCCAGTTCGCGCATCAGGGCGACGGCGCGCGCCATGGCGTCGAGGTCCTTGCGCCGGGCGCCAGCGGCGGCCAGCGCGGCCGTCTCGCCCTCGACCACGCGGCGCGCGCGGATCAGCTCCAGCGGCCCCCATTCGGTCGCGGCCACGCGCTCGGCGCTGCGGTGGGTGCGGTCCTGCACGTAGACGCCCGAGCCGGTGCGCACCTCGACCCAGCCCTCGACCTCCAGCGCGATCAGCGCCTCGCGCACCGACGGCCGGCTCACGCCGAGCTGGCGCGCCAGGTCGCGCTCGGCCGGCAGGCGCGCGCCGGCCTCGAACTCGCCCTGGCCGATCAGCGTGCGCAGCTGGTCGGCGATCTGGCGGTAGAGGCGTTGCGGTTCGATGGACTGGAGGGGCACGGCGGGTGGCTGCGGATCGGCACAGGGCTGGAAACGGGAGGTCCGGGGAGACGCCGGACCGCTTAAGGGTTGTCCTGAATTGGACAAGTGGTCAGGCCAATCCAGAATAAGTTTGCCGATGCCGAGCGGCCATCGGGCGAAACCCTTGAGCGCGACGCCGACCCCGCCGAACGCTTCTTCCTCCTTTTCCTCCCCTCGGCTTCTCGACTTTTCGGTCGCGCCATTCCTCTACCCGATCAAAGGACACACACACCATGCGACTCCAGGGAAAGACCGCCCTCGTCACCGCCGCCGGCCAGGGTATCGGCCGCGCCACCGCGCTCGCAATGGCGGCCGAGGGCGCCCAGGTCTGGGCGACCGACGTCAACGCCGAACTGCTCGGCAGCTACGCCGACACGCCCGGCATCCGCACGGCCGTGCTCGACGTGCTCGACCGCGTCGCCATCGACACGCTGGTGGCGTCCATGCCCAAGGTCGACGTGCTCTTCAACTGCGCCGGCGTCGTGCACGGCGGCACCGCGCTGGAGGCCACCGACGACGACCTCGACTTCGCCTTCGCCCTCAACGTGCGCGCGCAGTTCTGGACCATCCGCGCGGTGCTGCCGCGCATGCTGGAGGCCGGCGGCGGCAGCATCGTCAACATGGCCAGCGTGTGTTCCAGCATCAAGGGCCTGCCCAACCGCTGCGTCTACGGCACCACCAAGGCGGCGGTGCTGGGCCTGACCAAGAGCGTCGCGGCCGACTACGTGGGGCGCAACGTGCGCTGCAACGCGGTGTGCCCCGGCACGGTCGACACGCCCTCGCTGGCCGGGCGCATCAACGCCAGCGCCGACCCGGTGGCGGCACGTCAGGCCTTCATCGCGCGTCAGCCGCTCGGCCGCCTCGCGCAGGCGCACGAGATCGCGCCGCTGGTGGTGTTCCTCGCCAGCGACGACGCGGCCTTCGTCACCGGCCAGGCCTACTCGGTGGACGGCGGCATCACGATCTGATTCGGTGGGTCCGGTGCCGGGACGGCTTAGGCTCGCGGGCTTCTTCCACCCGAAACCAAGGAATCCCTGATGAAACTCGTGCGTTACGGCAAGCCCGGCAAGGAGAAGCCCGGCCTGATCGACGAGACCGGCCAGCTGCGCGACCTGAGCGCCGTCGTGTCCGACATCGGCCCCGACCAGCTCGGCGACGCCGCCCTGGCGAAGCTGCGCAAGCTCAAGGTCGAGAAGCTGCCGGCGGTGCGCGGCAGACCGCGCATGGGCAGCCCCGTCGCCCAGGTCGGCAAGTTCATCGCCATCGGCCTGAACTACGCCGACCACGCCGCCGAGTCGAACCTGCCGATCCCGGCCGAGCCGATCCTGTTCATGAAGGCCACCACCTGCATCCAGGGTCCGAACGACCCCGTGATGCTGCCCAAGGGCTCGGTCAAGAGCGACTGGGAGGTCGAGCTCGGCGTGGTCATCGGCACCCGGGCGCGCCACGTGTCGCAGAAGGAGGCGCTGAACTTCGTCGCCGGCTATTGCACCGTCAACGACGTCAGCGAGCGCGAGTACCAGATCGAGCGCGGCGGCACCTGGGACAAGGGCAAGGGCTGCGACACCTTCGGCCCGATCGGCCCCTGGCTGGTCACGCGCGACGAGGTGCCCAACCCGCAGAAGCTGTCGATGTGGCTCGACCTCAACGGGCGGCGCATGCAGACCGGCAGCACCAAGACCATGATCTTCGGCGTCGCCAAGATCGTGAGCTACGTGAGCCAGTTCATGACGCTGATGCCGGGCGACGTCATCACCACCGGCACGCCCCCGGGCGTCGGCCTGGGCATGAAGCCGCCGCTCTACCTCAAGAAGGGCGACGTGATGACGCTGGGCATCGAGGGCCTGGGCGAGCAGCGGCAGGACGTGGTGCCTTTCAAACTCTGATCCGCCGGCGACGCGTCCCATGGATGGGTGAGGACGGGCCGGGCGGAGGACGTGCGGGGAATCCCGCGCTTGCCGGACGAGTGTGAACTCCTGCAAAATAGAACGGTCGTTCTTTTTGTCGCAGACCGCCCTCGTTCCCTGTCCGGAGGCCCGCCATGTCCGTCGCTGCCCACGCCAACGTCTCCAACGCTCCCAACGCCTCCGGCACCCCTGCCGCACCCGTCCGCGCCCCGCAGAAGGGCCGCCAGACCAAGTCGGCCATCGTCGACGCGGCGCTGGCGCTGGCCGCGCAGATCGGCCTGGAGGGCCTGTCGATCGGCGCCATCGCCGAGGTCATGCAGATGAGCAAGTCGGGCGTCTTCGCGCACTTCGGCTCGCGCGAGGAGCTGCAGCTGTCGGTGGTGCGCGAATACCACCACCGCTTCGAGCAGGAAGTCTTCTACCCCGCGCTCGGCGCCCCGCGCGGCCTGCCGCGCCTGCGCGCGATGTTCGCCAACTGGATGCGGCGCACCTCCACCGAGATCGATTCGGGCTGCATCTACATCAGCGGCGCGGTGGAGTTCGACGACCGGCCCGGCCCGGTGCGCGACGCGCTGGCCGACTCCGTGAACATCTGGCTCGCGGCCATGACGCGGGCCGTCGTGCTCGCCCGCGAGGCCGGCCACCTGCGCGCCGACGCTGACGAGCGCCAGGTCGCCTTCGAGATCCACGCATTGATCCTGGCCCTGCACTACGAGGCGCGCTTCCTGCGCGCGCCGGGCTCGCTGGCGCGGGCCGAGGCCGGGTTCGACAACATCCTCTCGCGCCACGCCGCCGTGGCGTCCGAGCGCGTGCCGGGCCGCTGACGCCGAGGCGCCACCCGCGCGTGCCGTCCGCGCGCACGCCGGCCGCGTCCCCGGCCTCGCCCCCTCCCGTCGTCCCGTCTTCCTTCCCTTTCTTCCGTCTTTCCCGACACCTTTCCACGGAGCCTCCCCGATGCCTCTCTACACGCCACCCCTGCGCGACATGCAGTTCGTCCTGCACGAAGTCTTCGACGTCGCCAGCGAATTCAAGGCCATGCCGGCCCATGCCGAGACCGACGCCGACACCGTCAACGCCGTGCTGGAGGAAGCCGGCAAGTTCGCCGCCGAGGTGGCCTTCCCGCTCAACGCCGTCGGCGACGCCGAGGGCTGCGTGCTCGACCGCGCGACGCACGAGGTGAAGACGCCCCGGGGCTTCAAGGAAGCCTATGCGCAGTACGTCGAGGGCGGCTGGGCCGCGCTGTCGTGCGACACCGCGTACGGCGGCCAGGGCCTGCCGCTGGTGCTCAACCAGTGCCTCTACGAGATGCTCAACAGCGCCAACCAGGCCTGGACGATGTACCCCGGGCTCTCCCACGGCGCCTACGCCGCCCTGATCGCGCACGGCACCGAGGCGCAGAAGAAGACCTACCTGCCCAAGCTGGTCAGCGGCGAGTGGACCGGCACCATGTGCCTGACCGAACCCCAGTGCGGCACCGACCTGGGCCTGCTGCGCACCCGCGCCGAGCCCCAGCCCGACGGCACCTACCGCCTCACGGGCAACAAGATCTTCATCTCCGCCGGCGAGCACGACATGGCGCCGAACATCGTCCATCTGGTGCTGGCCCGGCTGCCGGACGCGCCGCGCGGCAGCAAGGGCATCAGCCTGTTCGCCGTGCCCAAGTTCCACGTGAACGAGGACGGCTCGCTCGGCGTGCGCAACCCGATCCACTGCGGGGGGCTCGAGCACAAGATGGGCATCCACGGCAACGCCACGGCGCAGATCGTGATGGAGGGCGCCGTCGGCACGCTGGTGGGCGAGCCGAACAAGGGCCTGCAGGCGATGTTCGTGATGATGAACGCGGCGCGCCTGGGCGTGGGCAACCAGTCGCTGGGCCTGACCGAGGTGGCCTACCAGAACGCCCTGGCCTATGCCAAGGACCGGCTGCAGATGCGCTCGCTCTCCGGCGTCAAGGCGAAGGACAAGGAGGCCGATCCGATCATCGTCCACCCCGACGTGCGCCGCATGCTGCTGACCGCCAAGGCGTACGCGGAGGGCGGCCGGGCGCTGCAGATCTTCTGCACGCTTCTGCTGGACAAGGAGCACCACCACCCCGACGAGCGCGTCCGCAAGGACAGCGGCGAGCTCGTCGCATTGCTCACGCCGATCGTCAAGGCCTTCATCACCGACAACGGCCACGTCGCCACCAACGCCTGCCTGCAGGTCTTCGGCGGCCACGGCTACATCCGCGAATGGGGCATGGAGCAGTTCGCGCGCGACAACCGCATCAACATGATCTACGAGGGCACCAACGCCATCCAGTCGCTCGACCTGCTGGGCCGCAAGATCCTGGGCAACAACGGCGCCACGCTGAAGAAGTTCGGCAAGCTGGTGGGCCGTCTGGTGGAGGAGGAGGGCGTCAACGAATCGATGGCCGAGTTCGTCAACCCGATCGCCGCGCTGGGCGACCAGCTGGTGAAGTTCACCACCGAGATCGGCTTCAAGGGCTCGCAGAACGCCGACGAGGTCGGCGCCGCGGCGGTCGACTACCTGCGCGTGGCGGGCCACTTCGTCTTCGGCTACCTGTTCGCCCGCATGGCGCAGGTCGCGCTGCGCCAGATCGACGCCGGCAGCACCGACGCGTTCTACGTCGCCAAGCTGCAGACGGCGCGCTTCTACTTCGCCCGCCTGTTCCCCGAGACCGCGTCGCTGATGCGCACCGCGCGCGCCGGCACCCGATCGCTGATGGACACCGACGAGGCCCTGGCATGACCGGCTCCTCGACGACGAGGGAACGCCGCACCGGCTGGCGCGCCGGGGCGCTGGCCCTCGCGCTCGCATTGCCGGGCGCGATGGCCTTCGCGCAGGCGACCCCGGTCGGCCTATGGCACAGCGTGGACGACAGGACCGGCGAGGTGAAGGGCGAGATCCGCATCGTCGAGCAGGGCGGCGCGCTCAGCGGGCGGCTGCAGCGCTCGCTGAAGAAGGACACCGCCGCCGACGCGGTCTGCGAGGCCTGCACCGACGACCGCAAGGGCCGGCCGATCACCGGCCTGGAGATCATCCGCGGCGGCCGCAAGGCCGACGGCCAGGATGTCTGGGAGGACGGCCGCATCCTCGACCCCGAGAACGGCAAGGAGTACCGCGCCCGCTTCACCCCGATCGACGGCGGCCGCCGGCTGGAGGTGCGCGGCTACCTCGGTCCCTTCTGGCGCACGCAGACCTGGACGCGCCAGGAATGACGTCCGCCGCCTCAACCCTCTCAATTCCGAATCCCGCCATGTCCAGATTCCAAGTCAAGAAGGTCGCCGTGCTCGGCGCCGGCGTGATGGGTGCGCAGATCGCCGCCCACCTCGTCAACGTGCGCGTGCCGGTGGTGCTGTTCGACCTCGCCGCCAAGGAAGGCCCGAGGAACGGCATCGTCACCCGCGCCGTCGAGGCGTTGAAGAAGCAGAAGCCCGCGCCGTTGGGCGACGTCGCCGACGCCGCGCTGATCGAGGTCGCCAACTACGACGACGACATCGCCCGCCTGGGCGAGTGCGACCTCGTCATCGAGGCCATCGCCGAGCGCATGGACTGGAAGAGCGACCTCTACCGCCGCATCGCGCCGCACGTCGCGCCGCACGCGCTGCTGGCGTCCAACACCTCGGGCCTGTCGGTGACGACCTTGAGCGAGGCATTGCCCGAGGCTCTGCGGCCGCGCTTCTGCGGCATCCACTTCTTCAACCCGCCGCGCTACATGTTCCTGGTCGAGCTGATCGACACGCCGGCCACCGGCGCCGACGTGCTCGACCGGCTCGAGGCCTTCGTCACCACCACGCTCGGCAAGGGCGTGGTGCGCGCGCACGACACGCCCAATTTCATCGCCAACCGCGTCGGCATCGCCGGCCTGCTGGCGACGGTGAAGGAGGCCGAGAAGTACGGCCTGACGCCCGACGTGGTCGACGACCTGACCGGCAAGAAGCTCGGCCGCGCCTCCTCGGGCACCTTCCGCACGGCCGACGTGGTGGGTCTGGACACCATGGCCCATGTGGTGAAGACATTGCAGGACCAGCTCGACGAGGCGAGCGACCCGTTCTACGGCAACTTCGCCACGCCGCCGGTGCTCGCGACCCTGCTGGAGCGCGGCTTCCTCGGCCAGAAGACCAAGGGCGGTTTCTACAAAAAAGTGGGGCGCGACATCCTGCGCTTCGACCCGGCGGCCGAGGGCGGCCAGGGCGGCTACGTGCCCGGTGGCGCCAAGGCCGACGAGGTCTACACCCGCATGCTGAAGAAGCCGGCCGGCGAGCGCCTGCGCCTGCTGCGCGAGGCCAAGGGGCCGCAGGGACGCTTCCTGTGGGCCATCCTGCGCGACGGCTTCCACTACGCCGCCGTGCACCTGACGACCATCGCCGAGAGCGCGCGCGATGTCGACTTCGCCTTGCGCTGGGGCTTCGGCATGAAGCAGGGGCCGTTCGAACTCTGGCAGGAGGCCGGCTGGGCGCAGGTCGCGCGCTGGGTGCAGGCGGACATCGACGCAGGCGAGGCGCTGAGCCGCGCGCCGCTGCCGGCCTGGGTGTTCGAGGGCCCGGTGGCCGAGGCCGGCGGCGTGCACACGCCCGAGGGCTCGTGGAGCGCCGCCGAGCAACGCTTCGTGCCGCTGCGCCGCCTGCCGGTGCACGCGCGCCAGCTGTTCCCGGAAAACGTGCTCGGCGCCGCCGCGCCCACGGCCGCCGAGTCCGGCACCACGATCGGCGAGGACGGCGACGTGCGCGTCTGGACGCTCGACGGCGAGGTGCTCATCGCCAGCATCACGTCGAAGATGCACGCCATCAGCCCCGACGTCGCCGAGGCGCTGGGCGCCGCCGTCGAGCTGGCCGAGGCCGAGTACCAGGGCCTGGTCATCTGGTCGCCGGATGATCTGTTCTCCGTCGGCGCCGACCTGCAGGCGATGCTGCCGGCCTTCGTGGTCGCCGGCGTCGGGGCGGTCGAGGGCGCGGAGGAGGAGCTGCAGAACGTGATGCTGAAGATCCGCTACGCCGCCGTGCCGGTGGTATCGGCCGTGCGCGGACTGGCGCTGGGCGGCGGCTGCGAGCTGGCCATGCATTCGGCCCGGCGCGTGGCGGCGATGGAGAGCTACATGGGGCTGGTGGAGGTCGGCGTCGGCCTGGTGCCGGGGGCGGGTGGCCTGACCTGCATCGCCCGCCGCGCGGCCGAGAACGCGGCGGCATCGACCGGCACCGACCTGCTGCCCTTCCTCACCGAGGGCTTCACCGCCGCGGCGATGGCCAAGGTCGGCACCGGCGCGCTGGACGCGAAGCGGCTGGGCTACCTGATCGAGGGCGACGTGATCGTGGCCCACAAGGACGAGCTGCTGCACGTCGCGCTGCAGCAGGTGCGGTCGATGGCCGACGCCGGCTGGCGCGCGCCGCCGCGCCGCCGCTTCCGCGTCGCCGGCCGCAGCGGCGCCGCGACCATCCGCGGCCAGCTGGTCAACCTGCGCGACGGCGGCTTCGCCAGCGCGCACGACTTCCACATCGCCGGACTGATCGCCCACGTGGTGACCGGCGGCGACGTCGACGCCGGCTCGCTGGTCACCGAGGAATACCTCATGGCGCTGGAACGCAAGGCCTTCTGCTCGCTCATCGTCCACCCCAAGACGCAGGAGCGGATCATGGGGATGCTGGGGACGGGCAAGCCGGTGAGGAATTGACCTCGCACGAGACGTCAGACGCATGAGCGACCACCCCAACCCGTCCGGTGCCGGTCTTGCTCCCTCTCCCGCTCGCGGGAGAGGGAGCAAGACCCAGTCCTCTGCAACCGGCTGTGGAGGGAGCAAGACGCAGTCCTCTGCCACCGGCTGCGGAGGAAGCAAGACACACATCAGGAGCATCCCCATGAAACAGATCCAGGACGCCTACGTCGTCGCCGCCACGCGCACGCCGATCGGCAGGTCGCATCGCGGGTTCTTCCGCAACACCCGGCCGGACGACCTGCTGGCCACGACGCTGCGCGCCGCGCTGGCGGCGGTGCCCTCGCTCGATCCGGCGGCCATCGAGGACATCGTCTGCGGCTGCGCGATCCCCGAGGCGCAGCAGGGCCTCAACGTGGCGCGCATCGCCGCCGTGCTCGCCGGGCTGCCGACCAGCGTCGGCGGCATCACGGTCAACCGTTTCTGCGCCTCGGGCCTGTCGGCGGTGCAGATGGCGGCCGACCGCATCCGCGTGGGCGAGGCCGACGTGATGATCGCCGCCGGCGTCGAGAGCATGAGCCTGGTGCCGATGATGGGCAATTCGCCCTCGCTGTCGCCGGCGATCTTCGAGCGCGAGGGCGACGTCGGCATCGCCTACGGCATGGGCCTGACGGCGGAGCAGGTCGCGCGGCGGTGGAAGGTCTCGCGCGCCGACCAGGACGCCTTCGCGCTGGCCTCGCACCAGAAGGCGCTGGCGGCGCAGCGCGCCGGCGAGTTCGCCGACGAGATCACGCCCGTCGAGGTGACCGACCGCGCGCCCGACCTGGACAGCGGCGAGTCGGTCGCCACCACGCGCACCGTCGACCTCGACGAGGGCGCCCGGCCCGACACGAGTCTCGAAGGGCTGGCGCGCCTGCGCACCGTGTTCGCCGCGCGCGGCACGGTCACGGCCGGCAACAGCTCGCAGACCTCCGACGGCGCCGGCGCGCTGATCCTGGCGAGCGAGGCGGCCGTGAAGCGCTTCGGCCTGACGCCGCTGGCGCGCTTCGCCGGCTTCGCCAGCCGGGGCGTGCCGCCGGAGGTGATGGGCATCGGCCCGGTCGAGGCGATCCCCGCCGTGCTGCGTCACGCCGGCCTCGCGCAGCAGGACCTCGACTGGATCGAGCTCAACGAGGCCTTCGCGGCGCAGTCGCTGGCGGTCATCCGCACGCTGGGGCTCGATCCGGCGAAGGTCAATCCGATGGGCGGCGCCATCGCGCTGGGCCACCCGCTGGGGGCGACCGGGGCTATCCGTTCGGCGACAGTGGTTCATGCGCTGCGGCGCAAGAATCTGAAGCACGGCATGGTCACGATGTGCGTGGGGATGGGGCAGGGGGCCGCCGCAGTATTCGAACGGGTCTGACGACCCGACCCCCAGTCTTCGCGCACTGCGTGTCGAAGAGTTGGCTCACCCCCAGGCTTGCTCACTTCGTGTGGCAGCGCCCACCCCCTTGCAGGGGGCAATGCCAACAGCCCGGCAAAGCCGGTTCTGCGGCATTCCTGGCAGGGCAGTGCGCCGCGAACGACATGGCTGAATCGAGGAAAACCGAAATGACGCAGCAATCACAGCATCCGTTCGACCGGGCCCTGGCGCTCGACCACAGCGACCTGCGCGCTGGGCTCTTCGCGGGCACGACGAGCATGGACTACTGGAACATGGTCGGGCCGTTCGGGGGTACGACGGCGGCGGTGGTGCTGCAGGCGGTGCTGCGGCATCCGGACCTGCTGGGGCTGCCGATCGCGCTGACGGTGAACTACGCCGCCGCGATCGAGGCCGGCGCCTTCGACGTGCAGGCCACGCCGGCGCGCACCAATCGCTCGACCCAGCACTGGACGGTGCAGATCACGCAGGCCGGCGCGAGCGGGGCGTCGCAGGTCACGACCACGGCCACGGTCGTGACGGCGGTGCGGCGCGAGACCTGGGGCGCGACCGACCTGGCCGTGCCCGAGGCGCCCGCGCCGCAGGCCGTCGAGCGCGTCACGATCGGCCCGGCCGGCGTGCCCTGGATCGAGCAGTACGAGATGCGGCCGATCAGCGGCGGCATCCCGGCGCGCTGGGACGGCGGCGGCGACCGCAGCGAGACGCTCCTGTGGGTGCGCGACGCCGTGCCGCGTGCGCTCGACTTCCCGGCGCTGGCCTCCATGAGCGACCTGTTCTACCCGCGCGTCTGGCTGCGCCGCGCGACGCGGGTGCCGGCGGGCACGGTGTCGATCACCACCTACTTCCACGCCGGCGCGGCCGAGCTGGCCGAGGTCGGCACCGGCCACCTGCTCGCGCGCGCCACCGGCCAGCAGTTCCGAAACGGCTTCTTCGACCAGGCCGCGCAGCTCTGGAGCGCGAGCGGCACGCTGCTGGCCACCAGCAGCCAGATCGTCTACTTCAAGGAATAGCGCCGCGGGGTCGCGCCGGACCGCGCGCGGCCGCCATCCCCGAAACTCGACCCGTCCCGACGGGCCCGCGACCCGTCATCCTTCCCGTTTCCTCCGTTCGAAAGCGACGCACTCCATGAGCGACATCCTCGTCCACACCGAAGCCGGCGTGATGACCCTGACCCTCAACCGGGTCGACAAGAAGAACTCCCTGACCGCGGCCATGTACGCCGCGCTCGCCGACGCGCTCGAGGGCGCCGTCGACGACGCGGCCGTGCGCGCGGTGCTGATCCAGGGCGACCCGGCGGTCTTCAGCGCCGGCAACGACATCGGCGACTTCCTGCGGGCATTGGCCAAGCAGGAAGAGGCCGACGACACCATCGCGCTGGACGAGCCGGTGTTCCGCTTCCTGCGCGGCCTGGCCGGCTTCCCGAAGCCCGTCGTGGCCGCCGTCTGCGGGCCGGCGGTGGGCATCGGCACCACGATGCTGCTGCACTGCGACCTGGTCTACGCCGGCGACAACGCGGCGTTCTCGATGCCTTTCGTCAACCTCGGCCTGTGCCCGGAGGCCGGGTCGAGCCTGCTGGTGCCGCAGATGCTCGGCCACCACCGGGCCGCCGAAGCCCTGCTGCTGGGCGATCCCTTCATGGCCGAGGCGGCCCTGGAGGTCGGCCTGGTCAACCGCATCGTGCCGCCGATGGAGGCCAACACCATCGCGCAGACGCAGGCGCGCCGCCTGGCGGCCAAGCCGCTCGCCGCGCTGATCGAGACCAAGCGCCTGCTCAAGCAGTCGAACCAGGCCGTGGTGTTCGAACGCATCGAGGAGGAAGCGCGCAGCTTCCGCCGCATGATGAAGGCGCCGGCCGCGCGCGAGGCCTTCGCGGCGTTCATGGAGAAGCGCAAGCCGGACTTCTACGGGCTGTGAGGGCCGCGCCGGGCCGACCCCGGCGGCGCCTCAGTCGCGCGGGATCGGTCGCGGGCGGCCGTGGTCGTCGATGGCGACGTAGGTGAAGGTGGCCTCGGTGACCTTGACGTAGGCGCCCTGGGCCAGGGCGCGCTCGGCGAAGACCTCGACGCTCACCGTGATGGAGGTGCGGCCGATGCGCAGCAGCTTGGAATAGAACGACAGGATGTCGCCCAGGCGCACCGGCTGCTTGAAGACGAACTCGTTGACGGCGACGGTGGCCATGCGGCCGCGCGCGTGGCGCACCGGGATGACCGAGGCGGCCATGTCGCAGTGGGCCATCACCCAGCCGCCGAAGATGTCGCCGTTGACGTTGCAGTCCTTGGGCATCGGGATCACCTTGAGCACCAGCTCCATGTCCAGCGGCAGGCTCTGGAGCGTGGCGTCGCGGCCGGCGGGGCTGGCCGTGGCGGCGGCGTGCGGCGGGGTCATCGGAGCGGGGGAGGCGGGCGGCAGGGAGGACATGGGCACAATCCGGAGCAAACAACACCCACGATTGTCCCTCCATGCGCCGCAGCGGCGAGGCGCCCTCGGCCGCCTCTTCTCCCCACCATTCCCCTTCCGCCCCCGGCTCCGAGCCCGCGCGCGCCGACCGCTCCGACGTGGCGACGCTGCGCCGGCTGCTGCCCTACCTGTGGCCCTACAAGTGGCGCGTGGCGGCGGCGCTGGCCTTCATGATCGGCGCCAAGGTCGCCAACGTGGGCGTGCCGGTGCTGCTCAAGCACCTGATCGACGCCATGACGCCCCGGCCCGACATGGCGCAGGCCCTGCTGGTGGTGCCGATCGGCCTGCTGGCGGCCTACGGCCTGCTGCGCTTCTCGACCTCGCTGTTCGGCGAACTGCGCGAGCTGGTCTTCGCCAAGGCGACCGAGGGCGCGTCGCGGCGCATCTCCCTGGAGGTGTTCGAGCACCTGCACGCCCTGAGCCTGCGCTTCCACCTGGAGCGCCAGACCGGTGGCATGACGCGCGACATCGAGCGCGGCACGCGCGGCGTGCATTCGCTGATCTCGATGTCCCTCTACAGCATCGTGCCCACGCTCATCGAGCTGACGCTGGTGCTGACCATCCTGGGCGTGAAGTTCGACATCCTGTTCGTCGTCATCACCGGCATCGCCTTGGTGCTCTACATCGGCTTCACCGTCACCGTGACCGAATGGCGCACGCAGTTCCGCAAGACCATGAACGAGCTCGACTCGGTGGCGCAGAGCCGCGCCGTCGACTCGCTCCTGAACTACGAGACCGTCAAGTACTTCAACAACGAAGCCTTCGAGGCCGGCCGCTACGACGCCAGCCTCGACCGCTACCGCAAGGCGGCCATCAAGAGCCAGCGCACGCTGTCGATGCTCAACACCGGCCAGCAGCTGCTCATCGCCGTCAGCCTGGTGCTGATGCTCTGGCGCGCGACCTCCGGCGTGGTGGAAGGGCGCATGACGCTGGGCGACCTGGTGATGGTCAACGCCTTCATGATCCAGCTCTACATCCCGCTGAACTTCCTCGGCGTGATCTACCGCGAGATCAAGCAGAGCCTGACCGACCTCGACAAGATGTTCGTGCTGCTGGAGAAGGACCGCGAGGTGCGCGACGCCCCCGACGCGCAGCCCCTGGCTCTACGCTCTCTCCCTCCGGGAGAGGGCGGGGGTGAGGGCCACGGCCTTCCCGTCGACGCCACCGTCCGCTTCGAGGACGTGAGCTTCGCCTACGACCCCGCCCGCCCCATCCTGAAGCACGTCAGCTTCGAGATCCCCGCCGGCAGGACCGTCGCCGTGGTCGGCCCGTCGGGCTCGGGCAAGTCGACGCTGGCGCGCCTGCTCTACCGCTTCTACGACGTGCAGCAGGGCCGCATCACCATCGGCGGCCAGGACATCCGGGTGGTCACGCAGGCCAGCGTGCGCGCGGCCATCGGCATCGTGCCGCAGGACACGGTGCTGTTCAACGACACGGTCGAATACAACATCGCCTACGGCCGGCCCGGCGCGTCGCACGACGAAGTCGTCGCCGCCGCGCAGGCCGCGCGCATCCACGACTTCATCGCCGCCACGCCGCGCGGCTACGAGACGACGGTGGGCGAGCGCGGGCTCAAGCTCTCGGGCGGCGAGAAGCAGCGCGTGGCCATCGCGCGCACGCTGCTGAAGAACCCGCCGATCGTGATCTTCGACGAGGCCACCTCGGCGCTCGACTCGGCCAACGAGCGCGCCATCCAGGCCGAACTGAAGAGCGCCGCGCAGGACAAGACCACGCTGGTGATCGCGCACCGCCTGTCCACCGTGGTCGAGGCGCACGAGATCCTGGTGCTGGAGGGCGGCGTGATCGTCGAGCGCGGCACGCACGCGCAGTTGCTGGCGAAGCAGGCGCGCTACGCCCGCATGTGGAACCTGCAGCGGGCCGAGTCCGGCGAGGTCCTCTGAGCACCCGTCCATTCATCGAAAGGAGCAAGGAACGCATGACGACGAAGATCCCGATGCTGAGCCTCGTCAGCCTGGCCGACGACCACCGCGCGTGGGTCGAGGCGGCGCACGAACTCACCTACGAACCCGACCCCGCCCGGCGCCGCGAGGCCGTGGCGGCCCACGCCGCGGAGGGCCGCATCGTCCTGACCAACGGCGCCACCGGCCTCACGGCCGAGGAGATCGCCGCGCTGCCGAAGCTCGAACTGGTCTGCACTCTGGGCGCGGGCTACGAGAACGTCGCGCTCGACGCGGCGCGCGCGCGCGGCGTCGTCGTGGCGACCGGCGCCGGCACCAACGAGGACTGCGTCGCCGACCACGCCCTGGGCCTGCTGATCGCCGCCGTGCGCGGCATCGGCCGGCTCGACGCGCAATGCCGCGCCGGCGTCTGGCGCGACCACATCCCGCTGCCGCCGCAGCTCTCGGGCCGCCGGCTGGGCATCCTCGGCCTGGGCGCCATCGGCCGCAAGATCGCCCGCCGCGCCGCCGCCTTCGACCTGGAGATCGGCTATCACAACCGCCGGCCGGTGACCGACGTCGGTTACCGCCATTTCGAGGACCTCGCGGCGCTCGCGGCCTGGGCCGACTTCCTGGTTGTCGCCACCCCCGGCGGCGCGGGCACGAAGCACCTGGTGGACGCCGCCGTGATCGAGGCGCTCGGCGCGCGGGGCGTGCTGGTGAACATCGCGCGCGGCAGCGTGGTCGACACGGCCGCGTTGGCCGACGCGCTGCGCGCGGGCCGGCTCGCCGGCGCCGGCCTCGACGTCTACGAGGGCGAACCGCGTCCGCCCGAGGCGCTGCTGGACCTGGACAACGTGATCCTCACGCCGCACGTCGCCGGCTGGTCGCCGGAGGCGATGGGCGCATCGGTGCGGCGCGTGCTGGCCAACGCCGAAGGGCATTTCTCGGGGCGCGGGGCGGTGTCGGTGGTCGGTTGAGGTCCCGATAATCCGGCCCCATGGAAACCAAGTGGCTCGAGGATTTCGTCAGCCTGGCCGAGACGCGCAGCTTCAGCCGCTCGGCGCAACTGCGCCACGTCACGCAGCCGGCGTTCTCGCGCCGCATCCAGGCGCTGGAGGGCTGGGCCGGCACCGACCTGGTCGACCGCAGCTCCTATCCGACGCGCCTGACGCCGGCCGGCCAGACGCTCTACAGCCAGGCCATCGAGATGCTGCAGGGCCTGCAGAGCACGCGCGCCATGCTGCGCGGACACTCGGCCACCTCGCACGACGTCATCGAGTTCGCGGTGCCGCACACGCTGGCGCTGAACTTCTTCCCGGCCTGGGTCAGCACCCTGCGCGAGCACTTCGGGCCGATGCGCAGCCGCCTGATGGCGCTCAACGTGCACGACGCCATGCTGCGCCTGATCGAGGGCGGCTGCGATCTGCTCATCGCCTATCAGCATCCGTCGCAGCCTTTGCAGCTCGACGCCGGGCGCTACGAGACGGTGCGCCTGGGCAGCGAGGTCGTGGCGCCGTGGGTCAAGCCCGACGCCGGCGGCGCGCCGCGCTTCAGGCTGCCCGGCCGTCCGGGCCAGCCGCTGCCCTACCTGGGCTATGCGCCCGGCGCCTACCTCGGCGGCGTGGTCGACCAGCTCATCAAGGACTCCGACATCCCGATCCACCTCGACCGCGTCTACGAGACCGACATGTCCGAGGGCCTGAAGGCGATGGCGCTCGAGGGCCACGGCATCGCCTTCCTGCCGCAGAACGCGGTGCGCAAGGAGGTCCGCCAGCGCACGCTGGTGAGCGCCTTGCCGCCGGAGATCGGCCACCTGGAGGCGACCCTGGAGATCCGCGCCTACCGGGCGCGACCGATCGCCGCGACCCCGAAACCCGCCCGCGCGGGCGGTCGCGGCACCGACATGCAGATCTCGCATGGGGCCGGGAGCGTCATGCCGATGTCGCATGGCAGTCGCGCCGTCGACACACTCTGGGCGCACCTGCTGGCCACGCAGCCGCCGGCGACGTCCTGAAACGGGTCTCGCGGCGCTTCCGAGGCCGCCGGCAGGGTCGGATGCCCGACGCGGGCACAAAGACTGCTTAGCATGAAAAGACAGTGCAGCGACACCGCCATGCACCCATAAGGCGCGCGGCGATGTCGGATCAGGGGCCTCGGCGCGCATTCCGTGCACCAAGGCGGCGCACCAAGGGCCATTTCGTGGGTTCTCGCGGGTATTCCCGCAGATTCCGATGTCTAGAATTCCCGTTGCATGTCCGTCTCACCCACTCAGGAGTTTTCCGCATGAAGAAGCAATTACTGGCGATGGCCATCACGGCGCTGGCCGCGGGCGGCGCGTTCGCCCAAGCCAACGACACGCTCGCCAAGATCAAGGCATCGGGCGTGATCACGGAAGGCGTGCGCGAGTCCTCCGGCCTGTCCTACACGCTGGGCAACGGCCAATACACCGGCTTCCACTACGACATCTGCGCCAACATCATCAAGGACCTGGAGAAGGCCGTCGGCAAGAAGCTCGAGACCAAGTACCAGCCGGTGACCTCGCAGAACCGCGTGCCGCTGGTGCAGAACGGCACCGTCGACCTCGAGTGCGGTTCGACCACCAACAACGCCACGCGCGCCAAGGACGTGTCCTTCGCCGTCACGACCTACGTCGAGGAAGTGCGCATCGCGGTCAAGGCCAACTCCGGCATCACCGGCATCAAGGACCTCAACGGCAAGACCGTCGCCACCACCACCGGCACGACCTCGGTGCAGACGCTGCGCAAGAACGAGCGCGCCGGCGGCATCGACTTCAAGGAGCTCTACGGCAAGGACCACTCCGACAGCTTCCTGCTGCTCGAATCCGGCCGCGCCGACGCCTTCGTGATGGACGGCTCGATCCTGGCGTCGAACATCGCCAAGTCGAAGGCCCCGGCCGAGTACAAGCTCGTGGGCGAGGTGCTGAGCGTCGAACCCATCGCGATCATGATCCGCAAGGACGACGCCGCCTTCAAGAAGGCCGTGGACGACAGCATCAAGGGCCAGATCAAGAGCGGCGAACTCAACAAGCTCTGGGACAAGTGGTTCCTCAAGCCGATCCCGCCGGCCAACGTGACGATCGGCCTGCCGCTGTCGGACGCCACCAAGAACGCCTGGGCGAACCCGAACGACAAGCCGATGGAAGACTACGCCGCGAAGAAGTGATCCGCGCGCCGATGCATTGAGGCCAACGCCCGCCATCCCCGGCGGGCGTTTGCTTTGAGCCGGCGCCGCCCCGACGACGAACCACAACGACAACGACGACGCGAAGGAGTATCCCCATGGGATCGAACTGGGATTGGCAGGTCTATTTGCAGGACCCGGGCGGGAAGTACCCGACCTACTGGGAATGGATGCTCTCGGCCTGGGGCTGGACGGTGTCGGTCGCGCTGCTGGCGCTGATCGTCGCCCTGGTGCTGGGCTCGCTGGTGGGCATCATCCGCACGCTGCCCGACAGCCCGTGGCTGGTGCGCCTGGGCAATGCCTGGGTGGAGCTGTTCCGCAACATTCCGCTGCTGGTGCAGATCTTCCTCTGGTACCACGTCATCCCGGCGGTGCTGCCGTTCATGAAGGACGTGCCGAGCATCGTGCTGGTGGTGCTGGCGCTGGGCTTCTTCACGTCGGCGCGGATCGCCGAGCAGGTGCGCTCGGGCATCCAGGCGCTGCCCAAGGGCCAGCGCTACGCGGGCATGGCGGTGGGCTTCACCACGGCGCAGTACTACCGCTACGTCATCCTGCCGATGGCCTACCGCATCATCATCCCGCCGCTCACCAGCGAGACCATGAACATCTTCAAGAACTCGTCGGTCGCCTTCGCCGTGTCGGTGCCCGAGCTGACGATGTTCTTCATCCAGTCGAGCGAGGAGACCTCGCGACCCATCGAGATGTTCCTGGGCGTCACGGCGCTCTACATCGTCTCGGCCTTCGCGATCAACCGGCTCATGGCCTTCATCGAGAAGCGCTCGCGCGTGCCGGGCTTCATCGTCTCGGCCTCGGGCGGGGGCCACTGACATGAGCAATCTCGACTTTTCGTTCTACAACTGGGACGTCATCAGCAAGTTCGTGCTGAACGGGCTGTACTTCAGCGTCGTCCTGACCATCGTCGCCACCCTCGGCGGCATCTTCTTCGGCACCCTGCTCGCGCTCATGCGCCTGTCGGGCAAGAAGTGGCTGGACATGCCCGCGGCCGTCTACGTCAACGGCATGCGCAGCGTGCCGCTGGTGATGGTGATCCTGGGCTTCTTCCTGCTGGTGCCCTTCGCCATCGGGCGGCCCATCGGCGCCGAGGGTTCGGCGGTGATCACCTTCATCGCCTTCGAGGCGGCCTACTTCAGCGAGATCATGCGCGCGGGCATCCAGTCGATCCCGCGCGGCCAGGTCAACGCCGGCCTGGCCGTGGGCATGACCTACGGCCAGAACATGAAGCTGGTGGTGCTGCCGCAGGCGTTCCGCAACATGCTGCCGGTGCTGTTGACGCAGACCATCATCCTGTTCCAGGACACCTCGCTGGTCTACGCCATCGGCGCCTACGACCTGCTCAAGGGCATCGAGACGGCCGGCAAGAACTACGGCCGCCCGATCGAGGCCTACCTGCTCGCGGCGGTCGTCTATTTCGTCATGTGCTACGTGCTGTCGTACTTCGTCAAGCGGCTTCACAAGAAGATCGCGATTATTCGGTGACCGGCACCCCCAGACAGGAGTTTCAAAAATGATCGAAATCAAGAACGTTTCCAAGTGGTACGGCCCGGTGCAGGTGCTCAACGACTGTTCGGTGAGCATCGGCAAGGGCGACGTGGTGGTGGTGTGCGGGCCCTCGGGCTCGGGCAAGTCCACGCTCATCAAGACCGTGAACGCGCTCGAGCCCTTCCAGAAGGGCGAGATCACGGTCAACGGCATCGCGCTGCACGACCCCAAGACCAACCTGCCCAAGCTGCGCTCCAAGGTCGGCATGGTGTTCCAGCACTTCGAGCTGTTCCCGCACCTGTCGGTGACGGAGAACCTGACGATCGCGCAGATCAAGGTGCTCGGCCGCAAGCCCGACGAGGCCAAGACGCGCGGCCTGAAGATGCTCGACCGCGTGGGCCTGATGGCGCACAAGGACAAGTTCCCCGGCCAGCTCTCCGGCGGTCAGCAGCAGCGCGTGGCGATCGCCCGCGCGCTGTCGATGGACCCGATCGTCATGCTGTTCGACGAACCCACCTCGGCGCTCGACCCCGAGATGGTGGGCGAGGTCCTCGACGTCATGGTGAGCCTGGCCAAGGAAGGCATGACCATGATGTGCGTGACGCACGAGATGGGCTTCGCGCGCAAGGTCGCCAGCCGCGTGATCTTCATCGACGTCGGCGGGCGCATCCTGGAGGACTGCTCGAAGGACGAGTTCTTCAGCCATCCCGAGAACCGCCAGCCGCGCACCAAGGAATTCTTGAACAAGATCCTGCAGCACTGAGGTCGCGCGCCCGGGCGCCCCGCCCGTCGCGTCCCGTCACGACGAGGCCCCGCATCGCGGGGCTTTTTCTTGGCCGCCCCCGTTCCATCCGGGAGGGCACGGCGTCGAGACGCGACGCTGGCCGCGCGCGGAGGCCGCCGCCGCGACCGATGCCGCGTGGAGACGGCGATCGCCAGGGCGTGGGCACGCGCCGGGAGCGCCGAGACGGCCTCGGCGCCGCTTCGGGTCGGCACGGACGTCGACTGCTCGCTCGGTCAGCCGGTGCGGCGCCGCGCGCGGCCGCCGGTCCGGCCGACCGGCAGCTCCAGTTGGTCCTCGAAATGGCTCCACAGCGCATCGCGGCGCTGCAGCGCGTCCGACACCGCCTGGCCGCGCAGCTGCGCCACCGCCGACACCAGCGCGTTGCACAGGAAGAAGGCGGCCGTGTACGAACGGAACGGCGACGCGTTGGCCGTGTGCACCTGGATCCAGGCGTCCGAGCACGCGGCGAGCGGCGCGGCCGGGCCGTCGACGATCGCGAACACCCGGGCGCCCGCCTCGCGGAAGCGCTGCGCGACACGCGCCGGGCCGGCCGCGTAGCGCCGGATGCTGAAGGCCAGCAGCACGTCGTCCGGAGCGATCCACAGCAGCTCGTCGGTCGCGGCGGTCGCGCCCGCGCCCAGCTGCTGCACCCGTGGCCGGCACATGTTGAGGTGCAGGGCCAGCCAGCCGGCGACGGGGGCGCTGTTGAGCTGGGCGAAGACGAACACGCGGCCCTCGGGCTTGGCGAGCCGCGTGGCGATGGCCTCGAAGGCGACGCCGTCGAGCCCGTCGCGCGTCGCGGCCAGGTTGCGCTGGTCGTGGGCCGCCGCGTCGTCCACGCACTCGCGCAGGCTGCGCCGGGTGCCCAGCGCGGCCGGTGCCCGCTGGCCGGCCGTCTGCAGCAGCGAGGCGACCTCCTCGCGCGCCTCCTTCTGCGCCTGCGCATAGCTCTCGTAGCCGAGCTTGGCAAACAGCCGCACCACGGTCGAGGCGCTGGTGCCGGTGCGCGACGCCAATGCGGTGGCGGAGTCGAGGAGCGCGTGGGGCCAACCGTCGGTCAGGGCCTGTGCGAGGCCGCGTTCGCTGCCGGTGAGGGCGGCCCCATGGCGCGACAGGCGTTCGGGCAGCAACCGGTTCTGCAATGAATTCGTCATTTATCGTCTCGTTTTTGCAATGCTAATTGCAGAATGACCCGAAGAATGGGAAACTTCGGACACTCCAACCTTGGCCTGATCGCAGGCACTCCCATGCAGACTATGCCGAAGACCGACCCCGCTGCCCGACGCGCCGCCGTGCTGGCGTGGCTGGCGGACCAACGCCACTCGATGCAACTGCTGTTGCAGGAGATCGTCGACATCGACAGCGGCAGCCGCCAGGTCGAGGGCATCGAGGCCGTCGCCACGGTGCTGCGGCGGCACCTGGAGGCGGCCGGCCTGGCGGTGGACTTCCATCCGGTCGCCGGCCACGGCCCCATGCTGCAGGCCCGCCTGCCGGACGCCGCCGAGGGCCCGGCCGTGTTCCTCATGGGGCACATGGACACGGTCTATCCGGCCGGCACCGCGCAGCGCCGGCCGTTCCGCGTCGAGGGCGAACGCGCCTTCGGACCCGGCGTGGCCGACATGAAGTCGGGCCTGGTGCTCAACGTCTTCGTGGCCGAGGCCCTGGCGCGCACGGGCGCCGCCGCCGGCCTCAAGGCGCCGTTGCGGCTGCTGTTCTCGTGCGACGAGGAGATCGGCTCGCCCGCCACGCGCGATCGCATCATGGAGGTGACCCTCGGCGCCCGCGCCGTCTTCAACGCCGAGCCCGGCCGCGCCAACGGCAACGTCGTGACCAGCCGCAAGGGCTCGATGGTGGTGGAGTTCGCGGTGGACGGCGTGGCCGCCCACGCGGGCATCAATCCGTCCGCCGGCGCCAGCGCCATCGATGCCCTGGCGCGCAAGATCGTGGCGCTGCACGCGCTCAACGATCCGGAGCGCGGCCTGACGGTCAACGTCGGCGTGATCCGGGGCGGCATCGTGCCCAACATGGTCGCGCCCGAGGCGAGCGCCGAGGTCGACCTGCGCTACACCGCCGGGCTCGATCCCGACGAGGTGCTTGCGCGCGTGCGGGCCATCGTCGAGGCGGAGAACCCGCCGCGCACCCGGGGCCGCATCGTCGCCGAGCGCCGCACGCTGCCGATGCGCCAGACGCCCGAGGCGCTGCTCGCGCTCTATCGCCGCAGCGCGCAGGCGGTCGGCTTCGACGTCCAGGGCGAGTTCACCGGCGGCGCCGCCGACAGCGGCCTGACCGCCTCGATCGGCGTGCCCACGCTGTGCGCCACCGGGCCGGTCGGCGGGCATCCGCACACCGAGCGCGAGTACTGCGAACTCGACACCCTCGTGCCGCGCGCCCAGGCGCTGGCCCTGGCGCTGCTGGACCTCGACTGAGGACCTCGACCGGGTGTCACCGCCTTCGTTCTTCCATCTCCATCGAATCCACGCACCATGTCTTCCGCTCCCGACCTTCGTTTCCGATCCCTGCGCCGCGGCCTCCTGGGCGCCGGCCTGTCGCTGGGCGCCGGCCTGCTGGCCGCGCCCCTGGGCCTCCGCGCGCAGGACAGATTCCCGTCGCGCCCGGTCACGCTGATGGTGCCGTTCCCGGCCGGCGGCTCGGTCGACCTGATGGCGCGCCAGTACGCCGAGCCGATGTCGCGCGCGCTGGGCGTGCCGGTCATCGTCGACAACCGCCCCGGTGCCGGCGGCTCGGTGTCGTCGCAGCTGGTGGCGCACGCCAAGCCGGACGGCTACACGCTGGTGGTGTCGTCGCAGAGCAGCCACCTGGCCAATCCGCTGACGCAGCCGAAGCTGGGCTACGACCCGGTCAAGGACTTCGAGAACATCACCATCCTGGGCCGCCAGCCCAACGTGCTGGTGGTGCATTCGAGCCTGCCGGTCAGGACCTTCAAGGAGTTCGTCGAGTACGCGAAGAAGAACCCCGGCAAGCTCAACTACGGCAGCGGCGGGGTCGGCAGCATGGGCCAGCTCAACGTCGAGATGCTCAAGGCCGCCACCGGCATCTACACCACGCACATCCCCTACCGCGGCGGCTCGCCGCTGATCACGGCCGTGCTGGGCAACGAGGTGCAGTTCATCCTCGACAACCTGCTGATCATGCTGCCGCACATCCAGTCCGGGAAGATGCGCGCGCTCGCCGTCACCGCCGACAAACGCATGCCGCAGCTGCCCGACGTGCCGACCTTCGCCGAGGTCGGCTACCCGCAGCTCAACATCACCTCGTGGACCGGCCTGGCCGCGCCCGCCGGCACGCCCGAGCCGGTGGTGCGCGCGCTCTACGACGCCGTGCGCCGGGCGGCGGTCTCGCCGGCCATGGTCCAGGCGCTCAACGAGCGCGGCGTGATCCCGCCGGAGGAGCTGCCGCCGGCCGCCTTCGAGAAGATGATGGCCGAGCGCCTGGTGACCTTCGGCGACGTGGTGCGCCGCGCGGGCATCAAGGCCGAGTGATCGTCGCGGACGGGGCGGCGCCCGAGGGGCCGCCGCGCGGGCGCGATGGGAGAATCGCCGCATGACCCGTTCCGCCGAGCCCACCCCCGCCGCATCGCCCTCCACCCTCACGATCACCCGCCCCGACGACTGGCACCTGCACGTGCGCGACGGCGCCGCGCTGCGGGCCGTCGTGCCGCACTCCGCGGCCCAGGTCGGCCGGGCGCTGATCATGCCCAACCTGCGTCCGCCGGTCACGACCGCGCGACAGGCCCTGGACTATCGCCGGCGCATCCTCGACGCCGTGCCCGCCGGCACGGCCTTCGACCCGGTGATGTCGCTCTACCTCACCGACCGGACGCCGCCCGAGGAGATCGCGCGCGCCGCCGAGGCCGGCGTGCGCGCCCTCAAGCTCTATCCGGCCGGCGCCACCACCAACAGCGACGCCGGCGTGACCGACCTGCGGCTCGCCTACCCGACGCTGGAGGCCATGCAGAAGCACGGCCTGCTGTTCCTGGTGCACGGCGAGGTCACCGACCCGGCGGTCGACCTGTTCGACCGCGAGGCCGTCTTCATCGACCGCGTGCTGATCCCGCTGCGGCGCGACTTCCCCGAGCTGAAGATCGTCTTCGAGCACCTGACGACGAAGGAGGGCGCCCAGTACGTGCGTGCCGCCGACCGCTTCACCGCCGCCACCGTCACCGCGCACCACCTGCTCTACAACCGCAACGCCATCTTCACCGGCGGCATCCGCCCGCACTACTACTGCCTGCCGGTGCTCAAGCGCGAGACGCACCGCCTGGCGCTGGTCGAGGCCGTCACCAGCGGCAGCGACCGCTTCTTCTTCGGCACCGACAGCGCGCCGCACGCCGCCCACCTCAAGGAGCACGCGCTGGGCTGCGCCGGCTGCTACACCGCGCTGACCGCCCTCGAGCTCTACGCCGAGGCTTTCGACGACGCCGGCGCGCTGGACAAACTGGAAGGCTTCGCCAGCTTCCACGGCGCCGACTTCTACGGCCTGCCGCGCAACACCGGCACCGTCACGCTGCGCCGCGAGACCTGGACCGTGCCCGAGACCGTGCCCTACGGCGAGGCCACGCTCAAGCCCCTGCGCGGGGGCGAGACGCTGAAATGGAAGCTCGTCTGAACACCGCCACGATGAAGGACGACGCCATGAACGACCGCACCATGCTGCTGATCG
This sequence comes from Variovorax sp. PvP013, assembly GCF_050435945.1. Lineage (NCBI taxonomy): Bacteria > Pseudomonadati > Pseudomonadota > Betaproteobacteria > Burkholderiales > Comamonadaceae > Variovorax > Variovorax sp. PvP013. The sequence goes on along the minus strand of NZ_JBNDLF010000002.1, from coordinate 399,556 downwards.
ACGCCGACAACGTCTCGGGGGACGTCATCGAGCAGGCCGTGCACCAGGTGCTGGCGGAGCACGGCGCGCTGCACGTGCGGCGTGCCTACTGCACCGCCGAGGCGGCGCTCAAGCACCAGATGCTGTTCAAGCGCCTGGGCGTGCGGCCGATGGTCAACCTCGCCGCCGGCAAGAACAGCACCGACATCGCCCTGGCGGTCGACGCCATGGACCTGGTCGTGGCGGAGCGGCCGCGCGTGGTCTACCTGGTGTCGTCCGACTCGGACTTCGCGCCGCTGGTGATCCGGCTGCGCGAGAAGGGCTGCCGCGTCTGCGGCATCGGCCAGCAGGGCAAGACCGGCGAGGACACCGTCGCCGCCTACGACGCCTTCACCGACCTGCGCCATCGCGCCGATGGCGGCGCGGCCCCGGCGCGCCGGGCCGGCGGCGCGTCCGCCACGCGCGCAGCGTCCGGCACGCGCGTTGCGCCTGTCGAGCCCGCATCCACGACCAGGACCGCACCTGCACCTGCGCCCGTGGCATCCCACGCGGCCCCGGCCCCGGCCCCGGCTCCGACTCCAGCTCCAGCTCCAGCTCCAGCTCCAGCTCCAGCTCCGGCGGCGACGTCGCGCGCGTCGGTGTCGGACGCCGCGAAACCCGCGTCGGCCACGGCCTCCCGCACCCCGTCCTCCCGCGTCCCGGCCGGCGTCGCCGATCCATCGTCGGCGCCGACATCGCCGGCCTCGACGGCCCCGCCGCCGGCGCGCAAGACGGCCGCCCGCAAGACCCGCGGCGCCAAGGCGGCGACGCCGCCGGTCGATGCCGCCGCGGCCGCCGCCGCCGAGGCGGCCGGCTTCATCCTCGACGCCGCGCCCAGCCTGCGCGGCGGCGGCGAGGTGGCGCTCAACGACATCGCCCAGGCCCTGCGCACGGCCGGGCTGCTGGGTCGGAACGCCAGTTCGGTGAAGCTGTTCGAGAAGCTGCCCACCGAGTTCGCCGTCTTCCACCACCCCGACCGCATCCGCTGGATCGGCGCCGCGAACGCGCGGTGAACCCGCCGGCCGTCGACTGGACCGCGCCGTGGCTCGCGCCGTACCGCGCGCTCGGCGAGCCGGCGCTGCGGGCCGTGACCGCCGGCGACGGCGGCCCGACGGGGGGTCCCGACCAGGTCCTCGCGACGTCGGTCGCCGAGGCGCTCGACGCCCGCGTGCCGCCCGGCGCGCCGTTCCCCGTCCGCTTCGTCGCCCAGTCCCGGTTGCCGCCGGGCGAGCCCTACGAGCGCTTCATCGCCGAGACCGGCGGCGTGCCCACGCGCGACAACCTGCACGACTTCTTCAACGGCCTGGTCTGGCTGCATCGCCCGATGGCCAAGCGCCGGCTCAACGCACTGCAGGCGGCGGAGATCGCGCGCTGCGGCATCGGCGCCACGCGCGGGCCGCTGCGCGACGCGCTGACGCTGTTCGACGAGAACGGCGCGGTGCTCGACGCGCCGCCGGCCTTGTGGCGCGCCCTCGTCGCGCGCGACTGGCGGAGCCTGTTCGTGACGCATCGCGCGCTGTGGCGCGAGGCGCGGCTCCAGCTCTTCGGCCACGCCCTGCTCGAAAAACTCGCGACGCCGCGCAAGCCGATCACCGCCCACGTGCTGCTGCCGGGCACGTCCGGCGCGCGGCGCCTGACCGACGACGACGCCGCGCTGGCCGCCGCGCTCGATCCGGCGCACTTGCGCGCCAAGCCCTTCGTTCCGCTGCCGGTGCTGGGAGTGCCCCTGTGGTGGGCAGGGAATGAGGCGCCCGGCTTCTATGATGACGCCGACGTCTTCCGGCCGCCGCGCCGTCCCACACCGACAACCACACGCGCCGCCCCGACGGCCGACCGGCGTCCTCCCCCTGCGGCTTGAAGCGCGCGGCCCGGTCCCCATCTGTCGGAGGGACCGAACCGCCGCGTCCGGAACCGTCCTTCCTCCCACGGAGAAATCAACTTGAAACGCATCCTTCTCTTCGTCCTGACCAACGTCATGGTCGTCGCCGTGCTGGGCGTGGTCGCCAGCCTGCTCGGCGTCAACCGCTTCCTCACGGCCAACGGGCTGAACCTGGGGTCGCTGCTGGGCTTCGCGCTCGTCATGGGCTTCGGCGGCGCGATCATCTCGCTGCTCATCAGCAAGCCGATGGCCAAGTGGACCGCCGGCCTGCGCATGATCGACAACCCGCAGAACGCCGACGAGGCCTGGATCGTCCAGACCGTGCGCAACTTCGCCGACAAGGCCGGCATCGGCATGCCCGAGGTCGCGATCTTCGAGGGCGAGCCCAACGCCTTCGCCACCGGCGCGTTCAAGAACTCGTCGTTGGTGGCGGTGTCCACCGGCCTGCTCCAGGGCATGACGCGCGAGGAGGTCGAGGCCGTCATCGGCCACGAGGTGGCCCACATCGCCAACGGCGACATGGTCACCATGACCCTGATCCAGGGCGTCATGAACACCTTCGTCGTGTTCCTCTCGCGCGTGATCGGCTACGCGGTGGACAGCTTCCTGCGCCGCGGCGACGACCGCAGCTCGGGCCCGGGCATCGGCTACTACGTCAGCACCATCGTGCTGGACATCGTGCTGGGCTTCGCCGCCGCGATGGTGGTGGCCTGGTTCTCGCGCCACCGCGAGTTCCGTGCCGACGCCGGCGCCGCGCAGCTCATGGGCCGCAAGCAGCCGATGATGAACGCCCTGGCCCGCCTGGGCGGCCTGCCCGCCGGCGAACTGCCCAAGGCGGTCGAGGCGATGGGCATCACCGGCTCGATCGGCAAGCTCTTCGCGACCCACCCGCCGATCGAGGAGCGCATCGCGGCGCTGCAGAACGCGCGGGGTTGAGACCCCGGGCATCGGCGGTCCGATGCCCATCGACGCAGATGGAAGAAGCGCCCCGGTCGGGGCGCTTTTTTTTCGTCGTCGGCACGCGGGTCACAGGGTCTGGAACCGATGGGCGTGCAGCCGGCTCACCGGCAGCGTCCCGGGCCGCCCGCGCAGCGTCAGGTGCAGCCGGCCGGCCTCGTCGCGCCGCACCGAGTCGATGGCCGCGGCGCGCACCACCACGGCCCGATGCACCTGCCAGAAGACCTCGGCGTCGAGCCGGGGCAGCAGCTGCCGCAGCGGCGTGCGGATCAGGTGCTCGTGCGTCGCGGTGAGCACGCGCACGTACTTGTCGGCGGCCTCGAAGCACAGCACCTCGTCGATCGGCACCAGGCGCACGGTGCCGCCGCCGGCATCGCCGACGGGAAGCAGGCGCAGCGGGGTCGGCGCCCGCGCGCCCGCCGCGGCGGCGGCGCCCGCCGCGTCCAGGGCGCCGCGCCACCGCGCCAGCGCGCGTTCCAGCGCCTCGTCGACCGCGAGCGCGACCGCGGACGACGGCATCGACGGCGCGGGCGGCACGGCCGGCGGCGCGTTCGCGGCCAGCGCCTGCCGCAGCCGGCCGACGGTCCGGCGCAGGCGCTCGGGCCGCACCGGCTTGAGCACGTAGTCGAGGGCCTGGGCCTCGAAGGCGCGGGTCGCGTACTCGTCGTAGGCCGTCACGAAGACCAGCTGCGGCAACGGCGCCGCGTCGACCGGCCAGCGCTCGGCCAGTTCGGCGGCGGCGCCCAGGCCGTCGAGGCCGGGCATGCGGATGTCGAGAAACAGCACCCGCGGCAGCAACCGCAGCGCCGTCTCCACGGCGGCGCGGCCGTCGCCCACGGTGGCGACGACGCGCAGGTCGGGCCACGCGGCGGCCAGCTCGGCCACGAGGGCCCGCGCGAGCAGCGGTTCGTCTTCGGCGACGAGGGCGGTGGCGTGCATCGGGGGTCCTTGGGGATCGTCGTGGCCGGCGCGTCAATGCCGCTCGGGCAGCGGAACGCTCAGCGTGGCGCGGGTGCCGCCATCGTCTTGCGAAGGCGCGAGGTCCAGGCGGGCCCGGTCGCCGTGCACGGCGGCCAGCCGCTCGCGCACCTGGGCGAGGCCGAAGCCGCCACCGTCGTCGGCGGCGGGCGCCGCGTCGAGCCCGACGCCGGTGTCGCTCACCTCGATCACCAGCCGGTCGCCCTGGCGGCTCGCGCGCACGTCGATCCGTCCGCCTTCGACCCGGGGCTCCAGCCCGTGGCGGATGGCGTTCTCCACCAGCGGCTGCAGCAGCAGCGGCGGCACGGGAATGTCGCGCAGGTCGTCGGGCAGTTCCAGGGCGTAGCGCAGGCGCTCGCCCATGCGCACCGCCATCAGCGCCAGGTAGTCGTCCAGCCGGTCGAACTCGTCGGACAGCGGATGCGCCAACGCGCGCGAGCCGCCGAGCGTCATGCGCAGGTAGCGGTCGAGGCGGTCGAGCATGGCCACGGCGCGCGGCGGGTCGAGGGTGACGAGCACGCGCAGGTTGGCCAGCGTGTTGAACAGCATGTGGGGCTCGAGCTGGGTCTCCAGCAGCTTCAGCCGCGCCTCGGTGGCCGCGCGCCGCGCCTGGTCGACCTGGCCCTGCAGATGACGGCTGCGGCCCAGGCCGTAGAAGAAGAGGCACAGGCCGACCGTCGCGGCGAGCGTGACGATCACCCCCGTGGCCAGCCTGCGGCCGGCGAGGTCCAGGAAGTCGAGGGTCGGGGCGCCGACCCAGGCGTCGCCGATCAGGTTGCCGCCCAGGAACCCCAGCGTGGCGCCGACGGCGACGATCACCCAGCCCCGGGCGCCCGGCGGCCAGCGGACCTCGCGGTGCCGGGTGGCCAGCAGGCGGCCGGTGTCGATGAACAGCCAGCTCAGCAGGCCGATCGACAGCGAATAGACCAGGTGCGAGGTCCATCGGCCGCCGCCGGCGATGCTCAGGGCGGCAGCGATCGCGCAGGAGAAGGTGGCGGTGATCAGGCCGTGGCGCAGCATGTGGCGCAGGTCGTCCCCGATGGAGCGGGGGGTGGTGGTCGCGGTCGGGTCCGGGCTCACGCGCGGTCCCGGTCGCCCAGCGCGCGGCGCTCGCGCGCCACGAGCCGTTCGTGCAGGCCGCTGCCCGAGGCCGCGAACCAGACCACCGCGCCGTGGACCAGCAGCCCCAGCCCCCAGCCGAGCAGCGGCTGGATCGCCCCTGCATGGCCCCGGGCGGCCGACAGCCCGGCCAGGGCGAGGTTGACCAGCACGTAGACCGAGGCGTGGACGTACCAGCCCATCTTGGCGCCGGCGCGGCGGCGGGCGAGGCGGTCGAGGTCGGACGGGGAAGCGTCGGAAGCGGAGTGGTTCATGACGGCTCCCCGTTGTACCGCAGGGCCATGCCGTCGGGGGCCAAAGCCAGCCGCCACATCCGCAGCGCGCGGGCCGCGAAGACGCCGCTGAACGCGCCGTAGAGCAGCGGCACCGCGAGGCCGAAGGCGGCCTGCCGGCGCAGCTCGGGATGCAGCGCCAGGGCGACGCCGACCGCGTACTTGATCAGGAAGAGGCCCGTCATCAGCATCAGGGGCACCGCGCTGCCGGCGACGTGGAAGCGGCGCCGCGCGGCGTCGTAGCGGGTCGTGACGGGCAGCGGGCGCCGCAGCACCAGCGTCAGCGCGGCCAGGGCCGCGACGGCCCAGCCGGCCAGCGCGACGGGCGAGTCGCCGAAGACCGACACCAGGCCGAGGACCGACAGCGCGCCCATGGCCAGGGGCATCAGCGTGACGCGGCCCAGGCCCGGGTCGTGGGCGACGAGTTGCCGGGCGCCCAGCCACAGCAGCAGCAGGAAGAGGGCGAACACCCATCGAGGGGTGTGGAGGACGATTTGCAGCAGCATGGCGGGACTCCTTGGAAGCGTCGGCGGGCTCGAACGACGATGGAAGCCCGACCGACCCGGCGGACTGTGCCGATGCCCGGGCGCCATCGCCACCGGCATGCGACGGGATGCGCGAGGGCGGCGCCAGCCGCCGTCCCGCGTCGCGAAGCGCGGGACGCGGCATCGTCCGGGCGAATGCCGCGGCGTCGATGCGCTTTCCGCCGCGCGGTCCGAGACGTCCGGTCCGTTCGTCCGCCCCAACGAAAAATGCCCCGCGCGTGCGGGGCATCGTCGATCCGGAGGGCCGACAGGTCGCCGGCACGGGCCGCGAGGCGCCCGCGCCCGGATGCGCGCAGGCGACGCGGCGATGCCGCTCAGTCCGCCGGCTTCGGCGCCACGGGCGGGAAGGGTTCCGTCGCGGCCTGCGGCTCGACTTCGGGACCGACCTCGCCGTCGGCATCGTTGTCGGCTTCGGCTTCGGCTTCGGCTTCGGGCTCGGGCTCGGTTTCGGTGCCATCGCCGTACGCCGGATGCTCGCCGGACTCGCCCGATCCGCCATCGACCGATGCGTCGTCGACCGCCGCGTCGTCGCGGGTGGCCGGCCCGGCCATCGCCGCCGCTTCGGCGGCCGCCGCCTGGGCCTCGGCGAAGGCCTGCGCGTCCGCCTGGTCCTTGCGCGCGCGCTGCAGCGTGCGGGTGACCTCGCGCGGCTCCATGCCGTACATGTCGGCGAACTCCGCCTCGGTCTTGCCGGTGGTCTCGAAGGCGCGCAGCAGGGCCTCGCGCTTGGCGCCCTGGCGGCCGAGCTCGGCGAGGGCGTCGTCGAGGGCGGCGTTGCCCTTGACGTCGCGGGCGCGCACGCGCTCGGCATAGGCGTCGCGGCCGACGCCGGAGGCCTCGATGGCCGCGATGATGCGGTCGCGCAGGGCGGCGCTCAGGTCGTCGGGCGTGCGCGACTGGCGGCGGCGGAACACCTCCAGGATGGCGTGGTGGATGTGCTCGGGCGCCACCGGTTCCACGGGCTTGGCCTCGAGGTCGTGGCGCGGATGGCCGGCCGCGACGGCGTCGAGGTAGCGCGTGGAGCGCGCGTGCAGGCCGAGCGCGATCTTCAGGTCCTCGGCCTTGAACTCGTCGCCATGACGCTCCAGCAGGTCCTGGTAGACGCCCAGCTTGAGCGGCAGGAAGCGGGCGCCGAACATCGACGGGTAGAGCTCGAACAGGCGCTGGAGCACCGGGTGGACCTTGTTGCGCGAGGACTGCTGCTGCTGCGCCTGGCCCTTCGGCGATTGCGCCTGCGCCTGCGCGGGCCGGCGCGGCGGCCGGGCGGCGTCGGGGCGGCGGCGCGGGCCACCGTCGCGGCGCGGTCCGAAGGGCGCGCCGGCATCGGCGGGCGCGGGCGCCGCGCGATCGCCTGGGTGCTCGGCGGCGTGGTCGTCTCCGGCGCCTTCGGCTTCATCCGCGTCGACAGTGCCGACGTCGTCGTCGGCGGTGCCGGCGGCCTTCGGGCCGGCTTGCCCGGAGCGGCGTCGGCCGCGTCCGCCGCGCGAGCGCCGCGCGCGCGGAGCGCCGGTCGCGGCGCCGGCTTCAGCGTTGCCGCCGTCGTTTCCGCCGGTGCCCGTACCTGCATCGGCGCCATCGCCGGCGCCTTCGGTGCGGTCGACGGCGGCGCCGGCGGCGTCGGATGCGCCGGTCCGGCCTTCGGGGAGCGACGCGGTCGGGCGCGGCGCGGGCTCGGCGGCGGCCGGTGCCTGCGGCGAGGGGGAGGAGGTGGCGTCGGGAGCGTCGGTCATCGGAATGCGGTGGTGGGAAGGGAGAGGGGCGCGCGCGGGGCGCGACGCGGGGAGTCCCGCAGCGTCGGTCCCGGAGGACGTCGAGCGCGTCGGCGGATTCGGAGAAAAGGAAAAGGGAAGGAGACGGTCGCGGGGTCGGCGGGGCGGGTCAGCGCGGGCGGAACATGCGGAACCGATTGTCGGGCGTGATGGCGAAGTAGTCGGCCGGGCCGCCCGCGCGCAGGATCGGCTCGGCCGCGGCGGTGTCGTAGATGCCGTCCTTGAGCAGCGTTCGCGCGATGTGCACGCCCACCACCTCGCCCAGCACCAGCCAGGTTTCCACCGGCGCTTCATCGACACCTTGGAGCTGCACGATCTGCGTCAGCCGGCATTCGAAGGACACCGGGCTCTCGGCCACGCGCGGCACGGCGATGGTGTGCGAGGCGACCGGCGTCAGGCCGGCGAGCTCGAACTCGTCGACCTCCGGCGGCACGGCCGCGCAGCTCGCGTTCATGCGCTCGGCCAGGGGTCGCGTCGCCAGGTTCCAGCCGAACTCGCGCGTCTCGCGGATGTTGCGCAGGGTGTCCTTGGTGCCGATGCTGGCGAAACCGACGATCGGCGGCGTGTAGTTGAAGGCGTTGAAGAAGCTGTAGGGCGCCAGGTTCAGCCGGCCCGTCGCGTCGCGCGAGGAGATCCAGCCGATCGGACGCGGGCCGACCATCGCGTTGAACGGGTCGTGCGGCAGGCCGTGGCCCCGGGCGGGCTCGTAGAAGTGGAAGTCGGCGGGGGCTTGCGGGGCGTCGGACATGGCGTTCCTGGAAAAGGGGGTGGCGGTGGGTGGAAGGAAGGAGCGGGCGCCGCGCGCCGGGGCTCAGGGCATCGCGATCGCGTCCGCGTTCGCCGACGGCGGCTCGGTCGGGGTCGGCGTGGCGACCGAGCCGACCGCGCGCCCGGCGTCGCGCAGGATGGCGCGCGCCACGGCTTCGGCCACGCGGATGCCGTCCACGCCCGCCGACAGGATGCCGCCGGCGTAGCTCGCGCCCTCGCCGGCGGGGAACAGGCCGCGCACGTTGGGGCTCTGGCAGTCGTCCTCGCCGCGCGCGATGCGGATCGGCGACGACGTGCGCGTCTCCACGCCGGTGAGCACCGCGTCGTGCATGTCGAAGCCGCGGATCTTGCGGCCGAAGACCGGGAAGGCCTCGCGCATGGCCTCGATGGCATAGGCCGGCAAGGCCGCGTGCAGGTCGGTCGGCGTCACGCCGGGGGTGTACGAGGGCACCACCTCGCCCAGCGCCGTCGAGGGCCGGCCGGCGACGAAGTCGCCCACCAGCTGCGCCGGCGCGCGGTAGTCGCCGCCGCCCAGCACGAAGGCGTCGGATTCGAGCTGCCGCTGCAGCGCCATGCCCGCGAGCGGCGAGCCCGTGGCGCCGTGCTCCCAGCCGGGGAAGTCGCTCGGCTCGATGCCCACCACGATGCCGGCGTTGGCGTTGCGCTCGTTGCGCGAGTACTGGCTCATGCCGTTGGTGACCACGCGTCCCGGCTCGCTGGTGGCCGCGACCACCGTGCCGCCCGGGCACATGCAGAAGCTGTAGACCGCGCGGCCGTTGGCCGCGTGATGCACCAGCTTGTAGTCGGCCGCGCCCAGCAGCGGATGGCCGGCGTGGCGGCCCCAGCGCGCGCGGTCGATCACGCCCTGCGGGTGCTCGACGCGGAAGCCGATCGAGAACGGCTTGGCGTCGATCCGCACGCCGCGCGCGTGCAGCATCTCGAAGGTGTCGCGCGAACTGTGGCCGAGCGCCAGCACGACGTGGTCGCAGCGCAGCTCGCTGTCGGTGCCGGTGCGCTGGTCGCGCACCGTGAGGCCGCGCAGACGGCCGTCCTCGATGCGCAGGTCGGTCACGCGCTGCTCGAAGCGGACCTCGCCGCCCAGCGCGATGATCTGCTCGCGCATGTGCTCGACCACCTTGACCAGCTTGAAGGTGCCGATGTGCGGGTGCGCGACGTAGAGGATCTCCGGCGGCGCGCCGGCTTTCACGAACTCCTCCATCACCTTGCGCCCGAGGAAGCGCGGGTCGCGGATCTGGCTCCACAGCTTGCCGTCGGAGAACGTCCCGGCGCCGCCCTCGCCGAACTGCACGTTCGACTCGGCGTCGAGCACGCCCTTGCGCCACAGGCCCCAGGTGTCGCGGGTGCGCTGGCGCACGGTCCTGCCGCGCTCCAGCACGATCGGGCGGAAGCCCATCTGCGCCAGCAGCAGGGCGCTGAAGATGCCGCACGGCCCGAAGCCCACCACCACCGGGCGCAGCGGCAGGTCGGCCGGCGCCCGCGCCGGCGGCAGGTAGCGCATGTCGGGCGAGCGCGTCACGCGCGGGTTGCCGGCCAGGCGCGCGAGCAGCACGTCCTCCAGGGCGGCCGGGTCCGGCCCGGCGAGCGTCACGTCGACGATGTGGACCTGCAGCAGGTCGGCCTTGCGGGCGTCGAAGCTGCGCTTGTGGACGTGGATGTGCGCGATGGCGCCGGCGTCGACGCCGAGCAGGCCCTGCACGGCGCGGTCGAGCGCGTCGGCGGGCGGATCGAGCGGGAGCTTGATTTCCGAGAGTCTGAGCATGGCGGGGCTTGTGTCTATCAAGCGGGCGATGGGGAAGAAGGAAGCGCCGGGTCCCGTCGTGGACGGGGCCCGGCGCTCCGGAGCGGCGATTTTCGCCGAAAGCCGCCGCCGGCCTCAGGCGGCCGGCAGGAAGCCCTCGACCGACAGGTAGCGCTCGCCGGTGTCGTAGTTGAAGCCCAGCACGACGGCGTCGGCCGGCAGCTCCGGCAGCTTCTGGGCGATGGCCGCCAGCGTCGCGCCCGAGGAGATGCCCACCAGCATCCCTTCCTCGCGGGCCGAGCGCCGCGCCATCTCGCGCGCGGCCTCGGCCTCGACCTGGATGACGCCGTCGAGCAGCGCGACGTCGAGGTTGGCCGGCACGAAGCCCGCGCCGATGCCCTGGATCGGATGCGGCGCCGGGCTGCCGCCGGAGATCACGGGCGAGGCCGAGGGCTCGACCGCGAACACCCGCAGCTGCGGCCACTTCGCCTTGAGCACCCGCGCGACGCCGGTGATGTGGCCGCCGGTGCCCACGCCGGTGATCAGCGCGTCGAGGCCGTCGGGGAAGTCGGCGGCGATCTCCTCGGCCGTGGTGCGCACGTGGACCTCGACGTTGGCCGGGTTCTCGAACTGCTGCGGCATCCAGGCGCCGGGCGTGGCCGCGACGATCTCCTGGGCGCGCGCGATCGAGCCCTTCATGCCCTTCTCGCGCGGCGTCAGGTCGAAGCTCGCGCCGTAGGCCAGCATCAGGCGGCGGCGCTCGACCGACATGCTGTCGGGCATCACCAGCACCAGCTTGTAGCCCTTGACGGCGGCGACCATCGCCAGGCCGATGCCGGTGTTGCCCGAGGTCGGCTCGACGATCGTGCCGCCGGGCGCGAGGGCGCCCGAGCGCTCGGCGTCCTCGACCATCGCCAGCGCGATGCGGTCCTTGATCGAGCCGCCGGGATTGGACCGCTCGGACTTGATCCAGACCCGCTGCGCGTCCTTGGCCACGCCGGCGAAGAGCCGGGCGACATGGATGTGCGGGGTGCGGCCGATGGTCTCGAGGATGCTGCTGGCTTTCATGGTCGTGTCTCCTTGGAAGAGGAATATCGCCGGCGGGCGGCGGGGTCGGACGATTGTGGCGACATAATCCGCCCCGTGAAGCGGGCCAGACCGCCGCTGGTGCAAGTCTCGAAAGAGCGCACTGGAGGAACGTCCGGACTGCACAGGACAGCGCAGGAGCTAACGGCTCTCCACCGCGAGGTGAGGATCAGAGCAACAGAGACGAGTCGGCGACGGGGCGACCCCGAGCCGGGTGAAACGGGCAATCTCTGCGCGCAGCAACACCAAGTAGGCCAGTATCGAGGTGGTTCCGCTGAGCTGGCGGGTAGGTGGCATCGAGCCGTCCGGGCGACCGGCGGCCCAGAGTAATGGCGGTCACGCCGGCGTCGTCGCAAGACGGCGCCGGTGCACAGAATCCGGCTTATCGGCTCGCTTCACACTTTTCTTCTTCGGCCCGCGGCCGTCGCGCGCGATCTCAGCGCGGGCGCCCGAAGGCCTTCTCGATCTTCTTGTCGGTGCGGTACTGGCTCAGCGCGTAGACCGCCCAGATGGCCGCTGGCAGCCAGCCGATGAGCGTGACCTGCAGGATCAGGCAGATGATCCCGGCGATCGGCCGCCCGATGGTGAAGAAGGCGACGAAGGGCAGGAAGATGGCGAGCAGCAGGCGCATGGTTCGATGGATCGGTGATGGGTTGACGTGTCACCGACATGGTGGTCCGGCACGCCGCCCCTGCCTGCCAGCCGATGCCCCGTCCGTCCGCCCCGCTCAGAACCGTTCGTGGGGCAGGAGATAGCGCCACTGTCCCGGCGCCAGCCCGGCGAGCGGCACGCGGCCGACGCGGATGCGCTTCATCGCCAGGATGCGCAGGTCGACGCTGTCGCACATCTGGGCGATCTGCCCCGGCCACGATCCCTTGATGGCGAAGCGCAGGCCGGTGCGCTCGCCGTCCTCGCTCTGGCGGCCGATGCTCACGCGCGCCGGCAGCATCGCGCGGCCGTCCACCACCGGCGACTGGTTGAGCCGGTGCAGCGCCCGTGGGTCCACCGCGCCGGCGACGTCGACCATCACCTCGTTCTCGATCAGGCCCGCGTCCTCGACCAGCTTGCGCTCGATGCGCGGGTCCTGCGTGAAGGCGATCAGGCCGCCGGCCCCGGTCTCCAGCGGCGTCAGGCAGCGCTGGCCGACGAAATGGCGCTGCAGCGTCGGGCGGCGGAAGCCGTCGCCATCGGCGTCGCCACGCCGCTCGGGGAACACCAGCCGTCCGACCGGGGCGTCGAAGGCGATGCCCGGGGGCTTGTGCAGCAGCAGCGTGACGGCCTGCACCGGCTCGGGCCGCGCGGCGAGGTCGATCTCGATGCGCTGGTCCGCGCGCACGCGCGCCCCCGGCACCTCGACGACCCGGCCGTCGACGCGCACGGCGCCGTTCTCGATCAGCAGTTCGGCCTCGCGCCGCGAGCAGTCGCGCCGGGCCGCCACCTCCTTGGCCAAGCGGATGCCCTCGCCCTCGGTGCCGGCGGGGGGGCGCGGGCCGGCGATGCGCGTGCGGCGGGGAAAGGGTTCGGTCATGGCGGGCGGGTCCGGGGGGCGTGAGGGAAAAGGGGGAAGACAAGGGGCGACGGGGCGGGCGGCGGGACGCCGCTCAGGCGAGCGCCAGCCGGCGGATGCGCTCGACGTGCGCGGCCAGCGAGCGCGCCGCGACCGGCCACAGCCGCTCGGGCACGTCGGCGTAGGCCACGGGGAGCCAGTCGTCGGGGCTGCCGTCCGGCCGCGCGCGCATGGCGGCGAGCACGCGCGCCTCGCGCCGCAGGCGGTGCATCTTCAGCGCCGCGATGGCGTCGCGCGCGGCGCCCAGCACGTGGCCGTGCGCGGGCAGGATGAAGTCGACGTGGCCGGCGGCGCAGGCGATGTCGAGCGCGTCGAGGGAATCGAGGTAGGCCGTCATGTCGCCGTCGGGCGGATCGACCACCGTGGTGCTGCCGTTGAGCACGTGGTCGCCGGAGAACAGCAGGCCGTCCTCCTCCTGCACCAGGCACAGGTGGTTGGCGGCGTGGCCGGGTGTGTGGACGACGCGCAAGGTGTAGCGCGCGGCGCCGTCGGCGTCGTGCAGCACCAGGCGCTCGCCGTCGGCCAGGGCGCGGTCGGGCACGAAGTGCGAGGCGGCCCGCGCGGTCGGCGCCGAGGGCAGGCCCAGGATCGGCGGTCGTCCGGCGCACAGCGCCTGCAGCAGCGCCGCGCCGGGCGAGTGGTCGGGGTGCGAATGCGTGCAGACGATGGCGCGGACGTCGCCGCCGGCGGCGCGGTGCAGGCGCTCGACATGCGCCGCGTCGGCCGGGCCGGGGTCGATGGCGACGAAGCCGCAGGCCGCGTCGCCCACCAGGTAGGCGTTGGTGCCGGGGCCGGTCATGGCGCCGGGGTTGGGCGCGGTCAGGCGCCGCAGGCCGCGCAGCAGCGGCACGGTGGCCTCGTGCTGCCAGTCGAGCGCGTGGACGATCTGGCCGTCGGGGCAGACGAGCGCCAGCTCGCCGTAGGCCGGCTCGTGCTCCATGCAGCGCGCCTCGCGTCCGCCGAGCAGGCCGGCGCGCGGGCAGCTGGTGAACAGCGGCTGCTCCGTGCCGCAGGCGGCGAGCACGGCGTCGATCGTGGCGTAGGCGGCCAGGCGCTCCAGCGTGCGCAGGGTCGGGAAGATCATGAAGAAGCCGCCGGCGCGGTGGCGCTCCAGCGCCTCGGCCGGGCGCACCCAGACCGGCTCGAACTGCTCGGTCTCGTCGGCCGAGGGTTCCTGCCCCTCGGGCATGCGCGCCACCAGGAAGGGCACGTCGAAGCGCTTGGGCAGGTCGCGGTCGGTGATCCAGTGGGCGAGGACGAACACGGCGTCGACCGCCAGCCGCAGCCCGTGGGCGGCGCACTGGTCGGCGAAGGGCGCGGTGCCGGCGGCCGTGGCGCGGTCCATCGCGGCGATCGTGGCGGCCGTCACCGGCGCGCCGTCGGCGGCGCGGCGCCCGAGCAGCACGCCCAGTTCCTCGAAGGTCTCGCGCAGGGCGGCGATGGCCTGCGTGATCTGCCGCGCGCCCTGGGTCGGACGCCGGTCGGCGAGGGCGTGCGCGGCGGCATCGCCATCGTCGACGCGTCCGCCCGGGAAGACGTAGGCGCCGGGGGCGAAGCTGGCGCGGTCGGAGCGCCGCGTCATCAGCACCTCGATGCCGGCGGGCGTGTCGCGCAGCAGCAGCAGCGTGGCGGCCGGGCGCACCGGCGCGGGCTCGCGGTGCGGATGGAGTTGTTGGGCGGGGCGGACCATCGAGGGATTATCGGCATGGCAACATCCGCGCCTTCGCCGGATTCCGGCACGCCACCGCTTCGAGACAGGCCCGCCCATGCTGATCAACTGCGTCGTCTACGAGCACGGAGCCAAGCACGCCGACATCCCCGTGGCGCGCATCGGCGAGCACCTGGCGCTGCCCGGGCGCTTCGTCTGGGTGGCGCTCGCCGACGCCGCGCCCGACGAACTGGCCGAACTGCAGCGCGCCTTCGGCCTGCACCCGCTGGCGGTGGAGGACGCGCAGAACGGCCACCAGCGACCCAAGATCGAGGAGTACGGCGACTCGCTCTTCGTCGTGCTGCACCTGCTGGAGGCCGACACCGGCGGCGCGCAGACGACCGTGCAGGTGGGCGAGCTCGACGTCTTCGTCGGACGCAACTACCTGGTGTCGGTGCGCAGCCGCAGCACGCACGGCTTCGTCGAGGTGCGCGAGCGCTGCGAGCGCGAGCCGGCGCTGCTGGGCAACGGCCCGGGCTTCGTGCTCTACGCCCTGATGGACGCGGTGGTCGACCGCTACTTTCCCGTCATCGACGCCTTCGAGGCCGAGCTCGACGAGATCGAGGAGCGCATCTTCACCACCGGGCAGGGCCAGAGCCGCGCGCGCGACAGCATCCGCCAGCTCTACGACCTCAAGCAGCGCGTGACGGTGCTCAAGCACGCGGTGGCGCCGCTGCTCGAAGCGGCCAACAAGCTGCACGGGGCGCGCGTGCCGCCGGTGTGCACGGGCTCGCAGGAGTACTTCCGCGACGTCGTCGACCACCTCACGCGCATCAACGGCTCGGTCGAGGCGATCCGCGACACCATCGGCACCGCGATCCACGTCAACCTGTCGATGGTCACCATCGAGGACGGCGAGGTCACCAAGCGCCTGGCCGCCTGGGCGGCGATCTTCGCCGTGTGCACCGCGCTGGCGGGCATCTGGGGCATGAACTTCGAGGTCATGCCGGAACTGAAGTGGCGCTACGGCTACGTCGCCGCGCTGGGGCTGATCGCCGGGTTGTCGGGCCTGCTGTACTGGCGTTTCCGCAAGGCCGGCTGGGTCTAGCGGGGTCATGGCCCGGCGGCGCCGCGACCCCCACCCATAATCTCCCGATGCGAATCCGCTTCACCAAGATGCAGGGCGCGGGCAACGACTTCGTCGTGCTCGACGAGACCCGCGCGCCGCTGGGCCTCTCGGCCGCGCACTACCGCTTCCTGGCCGACCGCCACTTCGGCGTCGGCGCCGACCAGATCCTCACCGTGCGCCCGCCGCCGGCCGATGCGCCACCGGAGATCGACTTCCGCTACGTGATCCACAACGCCGACGGCGGCGAGGTCGAGCAGTGCGGCAACGGCGCGCGCTGCTTCCTGCGCTTCGTGCGCGAGCGCGGCCTGACCGACAAGGCGGCGGTGCGCGTGCAGACGCTCGGCGGCGTGATCGAGCCGCGCCTGGCGGCCGACGGCCGCGTCACCGTCGACATGGGCGCGCCGGTCTTCGAGCCCGAGCGCGTGCCCTTCGACGCCGCCGGCCTCGACCCGCACCCCGACGGCGACTGGCAGACCTGGCACCTGGCACTGTCGACCCGGCCCGAGGACGCCACCGTGCCGCTGGCGATCGTGTCGATGGGCAACCCGCACGCGGTGCAGCTCGTCGAGGATGTCGACACCGCCCCCGTGGCGCGGCAGGGCCCGCTCGTCGAGCACCACCCGCGCTTTCCGCAGCGCGTCAACGCCGGCTTCCTGCAGATCGTCGACCGCGCGCACGTGCGGCTGCGCGTCTTCGAGCGCGGCGCGGGCGAGACGCTGGCCTGCGGCACCGGCGCCTGCGCGGCGGTGGTCGCGGGCATCCGGCTCGGCCGGCTCGACGCCCGGGTCGACGTCGACACGCGCGGCGGCGTGCTGACCATCGAATGGGCCGGCCTCGGCCATCCGGTCCTCATGACCGGCCCGGCGGTCACCGTCTTCGAGGGCGAGATCGAGGTGCCCGACCTGCCCGGATCGCCATGACCACCGCGCGCCGCCCCCCCGCCGGCCTGTCGCCGATCACCGAGGACGACATCGTCGCCTACCTCGCCAACACGCCCGACTTCTTCGAGCGCCACGCCGAGCTGCTGGCCCAGGTACAGCTCAGCAGCCCGCACGGCGCGCGCGCCATCAGCCTGCAGGAGCGCCAGGCGCAGATGCTGCGCGAGAAGATCAAGGTGCTGGAGACCCGCGTGATGGACATGGTGCGCCACGGCACCGACAACACCGCGACCGCCGACCGCCTGCACGCCTGGACGCGCGGCCTGCTGGCGCTGCGCGAGCCGCGCGAGCTGCCCGAATGCATCGCGGCCGACCTGCGCGGGATCTTCGGGGTCGCGCAGGTGGCGATCAAGGTCTGGGACTGCCACGGCGTCCATGCGCGCGAGCCCTTCGCCCAGGGCGCGAGCAGCGCCGCGCGCGCCTTCGCGAACTCGCTGGTGCAGCCCTACTGCGGCGTCAACGCGGGCTTCGAGGCGGTCGGCTGGCTGCCCGATCCGCCGGCCGCGCAGTCGATCGCGCTGCTGCCGCTGCGCGCCGGCGCGGGCGAACCGGCCTTCGGGCTGCTGGTGCTGGGCTCGCCCGACGCGCAGCGCTTCCACGCCGACGTCGGCCTGCATTTCCTCACGCGCATCGCGGAATCGGCCTCGGCCGCGCTGTCGCGCCTGCAGCACTGACATGGCCCGCCCGAGCGCCACGGCGGCGATCGCCGACCCCGTCCCGCGTCCGGTCCTGATCGAGCGCTACCTGACGCACGTGCGCGTCGAACGGCGGCTGGCCGCGCGCACGGTCGACATCTACGCCGAGCACCTGGACGCGCTGGCCGCGCGCGTGGCCGAGGCCGGCCTCGCGCTGGAACGGGTCCAGACCGTCCACGTGCGGCGCTGGATGGCGCAGATGCACGGCGCCGGGCGAGAGCCGCGCGGCATCGCCCTGGTGCTGTCGTGCTGGCGCAGCTTCTACCGCTGGCTGGGCCACGAGCGGCTGGTCGAGCTCAATCCGGTGCAGGACGTGCGCGCGCCCAAGGCGGGGCGGCCGTTGCCCAAGGCGCTGTCGGTCGACGACGCCGTGCAGCTGGCCGAGCTGCGCGACGCCGAGGCCGACCCGTGGACCGAGGCGCGCGACCGCGCCATCGTCGAGCTGCTCTACGGCTGCGGCCTGCGCGTGGCCGAGCTGGTCGATCTGGACGTGCGCGCGAGCCGCGAGGCGCGCGGCTGGATCGACCTCGACGCGCGCGACGCGCACGTGATCGGCAAGGGCAACAAGCCGCGCGTCGTGCCGGTGGGCGGCAAGGCCGCCGAGGCGCTGGCGGCCTGGCTGGCGGTGCGCGACGACGGCGCCGCGACCGGGGCTGCGGCGGCGGCGCGGCCGCGCGATCCGGCCGATGCCCGGGCGCTGTTCGTCGGGCGCAACGGCGCGCGCTTCTCGGCGCACGCGGTATGGAAGATGCTCAAGGCGCGCAGCGCCCGGGCCGGCCTGGCCGCCACGGTCCATCCGCACATGCTGCGGCACTCGTTCGCGAGCCACGTGCTGCAGTCGAGCAGCGACCTGCGCGCCGTGCAGGAACTGCTCGGCCACGCCAACATCACGACCACCCAGGTCTACACGCGGCTGGACTTCCAGCATCTGGCCAAGGCCTACGACGCGGCGCATCCGCGCGCCAGGGCGATGCCCGAGCGGGGCGGGGCGGCGCCGGCGGCCCGGCCCGAGGCACCGGAAGAGGGCGGCGCTCCGGACTGACGGCCCGGCCCGGCGTCGAACGCGGACGCCGTCGCGCCGGTCGCCCCGCATCCGTCGTCAGGAGGATGCCCCCGGCCGGCACTGGCCGGCGCCGATCGATAAACTGCCGGGTTCCCTCCGTTTCCGTTTCAAGGCAACCGCATGGCCCTCATTCCCGCCACCATCCTCACCGGCTTCCTCGGCTCCGGGAAGACCACGCTGCTCAAGCGCATCCTCACCGAGGCGCACGGCCAGAAGATCGCCGTGATCGAGAACGAGTTCGGCGAGGAGAACATCGACAGCGACATCCTCGTGACCGAGTCGAAGGAGCAGATCGTGCAGATGAGCAACGGCTGCGTCTGCTGCACCATCCGCGAGGACCTGCGCGAGGCGCTGCAGCTGCTCGCGGCCAAGAAGCGCAAGGGCCTGCTCGACTTCGACCGCGTGGTCATCGAGACCACCGGCCTGGCCGACCCCGGCCCGGTGGCGCAGACCTTCTTCATGGACGACGAGATCGCCGAGAGCTACCTGCTGGACTCCATCCTGACGCTGGTCGACGCCAAGCACGCGCCGCAGCAGCTCGACGACCGCCAGGAGGCGCGCCGCCAGGTGGGCTTCGCCGACCAGATCTTCATCAGCAAGAGCGAGCTGGTCTCGGCCGAGGAGACCGAGGCGCTGATCCATCGCCTGAAGCACATGAACCCGCGCGCGCCGCAGCAGAAGGTGCACTTCGGCGAAGTGCCGCTGGCGAGCGTGTTCGACCTGCGCGGCTTCAACCTCAACGCCAAGCTCGACATCGACCCGGACTTCCTCAAGGACGACGCGCACGACCACGACGACCATGCGGGCCACGACCACGCGCCCGGCGAGGCCTGCGACCATCCCTCGCACGCCCACGGCCACGACCACGCCGGCCACCACCATCGCCACGACGACGACGTCAAGAGCTTCGTCTACAAGGCCGACCGCGCCTTCGATCCGGCCAAGCTGGAGGACTTCCTGGGCGCCGTCGTCAACATCTACGGCCCGCGCATGCTGCGCTACAAGGGCGTGCTGAACATGCAGGGCACCGACCGCAAGGTGATCTTCCAGGGCGTGCACCAGCTGATGGGCAGCGACCTGGGGCCCGCGTGGGGCGCGGACGAGGCGCGCCAGAGCCGCATGGTGTTCATCGGCATCGACCTGCCGCGGGAAATCCTGGAGCAGGGACTGACGCAGAGCCTGGTCTGACAGGGGTGTCGAAAGCGCCGCCCCGGAAGAGACTTTTATATACAATCTCGCGCCTGTCGCGCAGCCGCCCCATCGGGCTGCGAGGGTCCGCCCAGCGGGCGACACGGGTCTCCGGCACGCGGCGCCCGTGTCCCAGCCGTCTTCCGAAGGAGCCAGCCACCATGAGCCACCTCGTCGCGAACGTCCCCGCGGTCGTCCGTACGTCGATGACGGCACGGGCTCCGGATTCCTCCCAGGCAGCCCGTGCGGCTGCCGCGTCCCTTCAACCCGCCGGCGCCCGCGCCGTCCCATCCGCATCACCGCTCCCATGAAAAAACCGGCTGCCGCCACCCCGACGCCCCCGGCGACACCCACCGCCGCCGCTCCCGCGGCGCCCGCCGCCCGCGGTGGACGCGTCTCGCGCCTGTCGCAGCTGACCGTGCCCTCGATGGCGCAGTCGGTCGCCTCGACGGCCGCCAAGTCGAGCTTCACGCAGACGTCCTCGACGGCGCTGGTGCCGCCGCCGCCGATGGCGGTCAAGAAGGACCCCAAGCTCGCCAACAACTGGAAGACCAAGTCGGTCGAGGAGCTCGAGGACGCCGAGGTCATCGCCATGCCGGACTCGGAGTACATGAACGACAAGCAGATGGCGTTCTTCCGCCTGAAGCTGGTCGAGCTCAAGCGCGGCATCCTGGAGAACGCCGGCGAGACCACCGAGCACCTGCGCGAGGACACCGTCGTCGTGCCCGATCCGGCCGACCGCGCGACCATCGAGGAGGAGCACGCCCTCGAGCTGCGCACCCGCGACCGGGAGCGCAAGCTGCTCAAGAAGATCGAGCAGTCGATCCAGCGCATCGACGCCGGCGACTACGGCTACTGCGACGAGACGGGCGAGCCCATCGGCGTCGGCCGCCTGCTGGCGCGTCCGACGGCCACGCTGTCGCTCGAGGCCCAGCAGCGGCGCGAACTCAAGCAGAAGATGTTCGGAGACTGAGGACCGGGCCTCCGACCGCTTCGCCACAGCTCCGCCCGCCCTCCATTCCCGACGTCGCAGGACACCGCATGCCCAAGGAAGAACCCGGCCGCCTGCTGTCCAAGGTGGCGAAATTCGTGCGCAACCCGCTCAAGGACTGGGCCGACCTGGACGTGCGCGAGCCCGTGGCCGGGGAGCCCCAGTACAGCCGCGAGATGGTCCGGGAGATGATCGAGCGGCGCCAGCGCAACGATTCGGTGCGTCGGCGCGAGTTCGATGCCCTGCGGCGCCTGCGCCAGCGCGGTGGCGGCGCCGCCACCGACCTCGATCCGCTGTCCTCCCTGAGCGCCGGCACCGCGCCCGGCCGCACCGAGGAGCGGGCCCAGACGCTGCGCAAGATCGACGAGATCGAGGCGCAGATGTCGCGGCACTGGTGGAAGAGCGATCCGAAGGCGGGCGACGGCAGCGAGTCGGTGGTGCATCCGGAGGTGCTGGCCGCCCAGCGCGCGCGCGCCTACGCCGACACCACCCCCGGCATCCAGCCGGACCACCAGCCTCCGGCCCTGCCGTCGACGCCGCAGCCGCCATCGCCACCGACCCAGCCCGCCGAACCGGGGCGGGAAACGGGTCCGTCGGCCACCGAGAGGGCCGTCGTGCCGCAGGCCGATGCCGTGCCGGGCGTTTCGGCGATCTACGACGGCGCGCTGGACGAGGCCGCGCTGCGCTTCGCGAACGGCGACGACGCCGGTGCCGAGGCGGTCCTGCTGCAGGCTCTGGACGACGACGGGGCGCTGGCCGACCATGCCGACACCTGGCTCGCCCTGCTGGACCTGTATCGCGCCACCGGCGACTCCGGCCGGTTCGAGACCGCGGCCGCGCGCTATGCGCAGCGCCTGCGGCACAAGGCCCCCGAATGGGTCTCGCTGCCGGTGCGCGCGGCCGACATCGCCATCGCGCAGTCCCTGTCCGACGTGGCGGTCGACGACGTGCCGCCGGCCGACTGGCACAGCCCGTCGCGCCTGGGTCGCGCCGACCTGGCCCAGCTCACGCGCGCCCTGTCGGCCGCCGGCCCCTCCTGGACGCTCGACTGGCGCGCACTGACGGCGATCGACGCCGACGCGGCGGGGCCGCTGCGGGTGCTGATGGCCCACTGGGCCGATTCGCCGGTCGATCTGCGCTTCCATGGCGCCGGCCGGCTCGACGCCGTGCTCGAGCGCGTCACCCCGCTGGGCGACCGGGAGGTGCCGCAGGCCTGGTGGCAGCTGCGGCTGGCGGTCCTGCGCGTGACGCATGCCGTCGATGCCTTCGAACTGGCCGCGTTGCACTATTGCATCACCTACGAGACGGCGCCGCCCGAGTGGCAGGAGCCGCGCGGGCGTTATGCGTCGCTGGAGATGGACCTCGATTTCGATCTCGACGCCGGTGCGGCCGCCGACGAGGCCGGCGGCGCGGCGCCGGGCGGGCACGGGTCGCCGCTGCTCGACGCCGAGGCCGCGCGCCCCGTGCTGGCGGGCGAACTCGTCGGCGAGTCCCCGGACGTCTGGACGCGGCTCGACGCCGAGCTGGCGCGCACGGCGGGCACCACCGTCGCCGGTGCGCCGGCCAGCGTCGCGTGCGACGCGCTGGTGCGCCTGGATTTCGTGGCCGCCAGTGCCCTGCTCAACTGGGCCGCCGTCCACGAGGCCCATGGCCGGCGCGTCCGGCTCGTCGGCGTGCACCGGCTGGCGGCGGCGTTCCTGCGCGTGGTCGGCGTCGCCGATCACGCCGACATCGCCCTGCGCTAGCAACGGCGGGAGCGACGGTCGGCGTCGCGCGCCGGGCTCGGGTTCCGGCGGCCTTGCATTGCGTCGCCCCATCCCAATGTGGCTGCGATGGAACAATTTCACGGAACCACCATCGTCAGCGTGCGCCGCAAGACCCCTGGCGGCGACCAGGTCGCCATCGGCGGCGACGGCCAGGTCACGCTCGGCAACATCGTCATCAAGGGCACGGCGCGCAAGGTGCGCCGGCTGCATCACGGCAAGGTGCTGGCGGGCTTCGCCGGCGCCACGGCCGACGCCTTCACGCTGTTCGAGCGCTTCGAGGCCAAGCTCGAGAAGCATCAGGGCCAGCTCGCGCGCGCGGCCGTCGAACTGACCAAGGACTGGCGCACCGACCGCGTGCTGCGCCGCCTGGAGGCGATGCTGGCCGTGGCCGACGCCACCACCTCGCTGATCATCACCGGCAACGGCGACGTGCTCGAACCCGAGGACGGCATCGTCGCTATCGGATCGGGCGGCGCCTACGCCCAGGCGGCGGCCAAGGCCCTGCTGCTGCACAGCGACCTGACGGCGCAGCAGATCGTCAAGCAGTCGCTGGAGATCGCCGGCGACCTGTGCATCTACACCAACATGAACCACACCGTGGAGACGCTCTGACCATGTCCATGACGCCCCAGGAGATCGTCTCCGAACTCGACCGCCACATCGTCGGACAACCACAGGCCAAGCGCGCCGTGGCCATCGCCCTGCGCAACCGCTGGCGCCGCCAGCAGGTCGAGGAGAAGCTGCGCGTGGAGATCACGCCCAAGAACATCCTCATGATCGGCCCCACCGGCGTGGGCAAGACCGAGATCGCGCGCCGGCTGGCGCGGCTGGCCGATGCGCCCTTCATCAAGGTCGAGGCGACCAAGTTCACCGAGGTCGGCTACGTCGGCAAGGACGTCGACTCGATCGTCCGCGACCTGGCCGAGATCGCCGTCAAGCAGACGCGCGAGAAGGAGAGCGCCAAGGTGCGCGAGCGCGCCCGGGACGCCGCCGAGGAGCGCGTCCTCGACGTGCTGCTGCCGCCGGCCCGCCTGGGCGACGGCGGCGGCGCGCCGGCCGCGTCCGGCGACGGCGGCAATCCGACCCGCCAGGCCTTCCGCAAGAAGCTGCGCGAGCACCAGCTCGACGACAAGGAGATCGAGCTCGATCTGGCCGAGAACCGCATGCCGCTGGAGATCATGGGTCCGGCCGGCATGGAGGAGATGACCGAGCAGTTGCGCGGCATGTTCGGCCAGATGGGCCAGGCCAAGCGCAAGACGCGCAAGCTCAAGATCGCCGAGGCGATGCGCCTGCTCGTCGAGGAGGAGGCGGCCAAGCTGGTCAACGAGGAGGAGATCCGCGCCCAGGCCATCCACAACGCCGAGCAGAACGGCATCGTCTTCATCGACGAGATCGACAAGGTGGCCACGCGCTCGGAGGCCCAGGGCTCGGACGTCTCGCGCCAGGGCGTGCAGCGCGACCTGTTGCCGCTGGTCGAGGGCACCACGGTCAGCACCAAGTACGGCGTGGTGCGCACCGACCACATCCTGTTCATCGCCAGCGGCGCCTTCCATCTGAGCAAGCCGAGCGACCTGATCCCGGAACTGCAGGGGCGCTTCCCGATCCGTGTCGAACTCCAGTCATTGTCGGTGTCCGATTTCGAGGCCATCCTGATGCAGACCCAGGCCTCGCTGGTCAAGCAGTACGAAGCGCTGCTGGCCACGGAAGGCGTCACGCTGGCGTTCGAGCCCGAGGGCATCACCCGCCTCGCGAGCATCGCGTTCGAGGTCAACGAGCGCACCGAGAACATCGGCGCGCGCCGGCTGTCGACCGTGATGGAGCGACTGCTCGACGAGGTCAGCTTCGACGCCGCCCACCTCGACGGCCGAACCGTTACCATCGACGCCGCCTACGTCGATCAGCGACTTGAAGCCTTGAGCAACAACGAAGACCTGTCGCGCTTTATCCTGTGATGTACCCCTGCGACAGGGCCGGTTCACGCATCACTTTCACTGCAGGAGCTAAGTGCTTCCCCCAGCAATGGAATTCGCTTTCCACTAAGGTTTAGAAACGCCGCTAAGTCCTTGATTCCATTATCAAAAAAGCCATCGACCCATCTCGCGGGCAGGTGGTTTCCTGATACAGTGGAAAAAAGTGCAAATAAGTGGGAACAAGTGCCGGATGCCGTCTCGTCGAGGCGCGCGGCCTGTCCTACCAAAAGGGTTTCGTGGCCGTGTTTCAAGGCGCTTCATCGCTGAGTCTGGATGCAAAGGGGCGCCTGTCGGTGCCGACCCGGCATCGCGACGTGCTGGCCGCCACGGCCGACGGCCAGCTCACGATCACGCGTCATCCCCACGGCTGCCTGATGATCTTTCCGCGTCCGGCCTGGGAGCAGTTCCGCGAACGCGTCGCCACGATGCCCCTGAAGGACCAGTGGCTCAAGCGCCTGTTCATCGGCAACGCGATGGACGTGCAGATGGACGCCACCGGCCGCATCCTGGTGTCGCCCGAACTGCGTGCGGCCGCCCGCATCGAGCGCGACACGCTGCTCCTTGGCATGGGCAGCCACTTCGAGCTGTGGGACAAGGCGACGCACGACGAGAAGGAAGCCCAGGCCCTGGCCGCAGGGCTGGCCGAGTCCGCCGCCTTCAACGATCTCGCGTTCTGACGCGGCAGAGAGAACTCGCGTTGGACACCACCATCCCATGGACCCACACGACCGTGCTCCTCGACGAGGCGGTCGAGGCGCTCGTGGCCGAGCGTCCCGCGCAGGCGCTCGAAGGCACCTTCGTCGACGCCACCTTCGGGCGCGGCGGGCACGCGCGCCGTCTCCTGGAGCGCCTGGCGCCGGCCGGTCGGCTGATCGCCTTCGACAAGGATGCCGAGGCCGTGGCCGCGGCGGCCCGCATCGAGGACCGCCGCTTCTCGATCCGCCACCAGGGCTTCGCCAACCTCGGGGAACTGGAGCCGGCCAGCGTGGCCGGACTGCTGATGGACCTGGGCATCAGCTCGCCGCAGATCGACAACCCCGCACGGGGTTTTTCTTTTCGTTTCGACGGTCCGCTCGACATGCGCATGGACACCACGCGCGGCGAGAGCGTGGCCGCCTGGCTGGCGACGGCCGAGACACAGCAGATTGCAGAGGTGATTCGTGACTATGGGGAAGAACGGTTTGCTGTTCAGATTGCAAAGGCGATTGATGCTCGCCGACAGGAGCGGGGCCCAGTTTCAACCACCGCCGAGCTGGCCGAGCTCGTGGCTGGCACGGTCAAAACCCGCGAGCCGGGCCAGAACCCTGCAACGCGCACATTTCAGGCTCTTCGGATTTTCATCAACGCCGAGCTTGAAGAGCTGCAACAGGCACTCGAAGCGAGCCTGAAGGTGCTGGCGCCGGGCGGCCGGCTGGCGGTGATCAGCTTCCATTCGCTGGAGGACCGCATCGTCAAGCAGTTCATCGCCCGGCACTCCAAGGAGGTGTACGACCGCCGCGCCCCCTTCGCCGCGCCGCAGGCGATGCGGTTGCGCTCGCTCTCGCGCATCCGGCCGTCCGCCGACGAGGTGGCGGCCAACCCGCGCTCGCGCAGCGCGATCCTGCGCGTGGCCGAGCGCACCGGGGAGGCCTGACGTCCATGGTCCGCCTCAACGTCCTCCTGCTGATCGCCGTGCTCGCCTCGGCGCTCTACCTCGTGCACACCGAGTACCGCTCGCGCCTGCTGTTCACCGAGCTCGACCGCCTCACCACCGAGGGGCGACGGCTGGAGGTCGACGGCGAGCGGCTGCAGGTCGAGAAGCAGGCGCAGGCCACGCCGCTGCGGGTCGAGAAACTGGCCAAGGAGCAACTGAAGATGCGCACCACGACGCCCGCCATCACCCAGTACGTGCGCCAGGACGGCACGGTCATCCCGCCGATCCCGCAGGCCGCGCCCGCGATGCCGGCCGGGGCCCGGCCGGCGGTCGCGACCTCCGCGCGGAGGGCCGGCTGATGGCGCGCCGCGGTCCCAGCGTCCAGTACACGACCAGCCCCTTGCTCGCGAGCAAGACGCCGGTCTGGCGCAGCCGGTTCATCGTCGCGGCCATCGCGCTAGGCTTCGTGGTGCTGGCCGGCCGCGCGGCCTACGTGCAGGTCATCGGCAACGACTTCTTCCAGCGCCAGGGCGCGGTGCGCTTTGCGCGCACGCTCGAGATGCCGGCCAGCCGGGGTCGCATCTTCGACCGCAACGGCCTGCTGCTGGCCTCCAGCGTGATCGCCCCGAGCATCTGGGCCATTCCGGAGGACATCGAGCGCGACGACCCGGACGTCAAGACCAAGCTGAAGCTGGTCGCCAAGCTGCTGGAGATGCCGCAGAAGGACTTCGACAAGAAGCTCGAGGACGAGGACAAGACCTTCGTCTGGATCAAGCGCCAGGTCGACGCGCCCATCGCCAAGCAGATCGCCGACCTCAACATCAAGGGCATCTACCAGCGCAAGGAATACAAGCGCCAGTACCCCAACGGCGAGTCCGCCGCGCACGTGGTGGGCTTCACCAACGTCGAGGACCACGGCCAGGAAGGCATCGAGCTGCAGTTCGACCGCGACCTCGCCGGTCGCGCGGGCTCGCGCCGCGTCCTCAAGGACCGGCTCGGGCGCGTCGTCGAGGGCGTGGGCGAGACCGTGCCGCCGCTCGACGGCAAGGACATCCAGCTGAGCATCGACAGCAAGGTGCAGTTCTTCGCCTATCAGAAGCTGCGCGACGCCGTGACCACGCGCCGCGCCAAGGCGGGCAGCGTGGTGGTGCTCGACGCCGTCACCGGCGAGGTGCTGGCGCTGGCCAACTACCCGAGCTACGTGCCCGACAAGCGCCAGAACCTCACCGGCGAGCAGCTGCGCAACCGCGCGCTGACCGACACCTTCGAGCCCGGCTCGACCATGAAGCCGATCACCGTCGCCATGGCGCTGGAGGCCGGCCGCATCCGGCCGTCGACCCTGATCGACACCGGCCCCGGGCGCTACCAGCTCGGCGGCTTCACCATCAGCGACACGCACAACTACGGCACCCTGAGCGTCGAGGGCGTGATCCAGAAGTCGAGCAACGTCGGCGCGCTCAAGATCGCGCAGAAGATGACGCCGCACGAGATGTGGGACACCTACACGGCGCTGGGCTACGGCCAGAAGCCGCAGATCCAGTTCCCCGGCGCCGTCACCGGCCGGGTGCGGCCGTGGAAGAACTGGAAGCCGGTCGAGCAGGCGACCATGGCCTACGGCTACGGCCTGTCGGCGTCGCTGTTCCAGATGGCGCACTCGTACACCTCGTTCGCGCACGACGGGCGGCTGATCCCGCTGACCATCCTGCGCAGCCCCGAGCCGGCCGTCGGCGTGCCGGTGTTCTCGGCCGAGAACGCGCGCGCGGTGCGCAAGATGCTGCAGATGGCCGCCGCGCCCGGCGGCACCGGCCCGCTCGCGCAGACGGTGGGCTACTCGGTGGGCGGCAAGTCGGGCACGGCTCACAAGCAGGTCGGCCGCGGCTACGCGAGCAACAAGTACCGCGCCTGGTTCACCGGCATGGCGCCGATCGACAAGCCGCGCATCATCGTCGGCGTGATGATCGACGAGCCGAGCGACGGCGTGTACTTCGGCGGCCTGGCCGCCGCGCCGGTCTTCAGCGAGGTGGTGCAGCAGACCCTGCGCACGATGAACGTCGCGCCCGATCTGGCGGTCAAGCCGCTGGTCGTGACGCAGGGCGTGGACGAGAGCTTCTGAGCCCGGACGACCACCGCATGACCCTCATGAAGACCTTCGACAACCCGCACGACGCCGCCCGCTGGCTGCAGGACCGCGTGCGCGGCACCCTGCAGGCCGACAGCCGCGCGGTCGGCGCGGGCGACGGCTTCGTCGCTTGGCCGGGCGCGGCCACCGACGGGCGCGTCCACGTCGCGGCGGCACTGGCGCGCGGCGCGGTGGCCTGCCTGGTCGAGCGCGACGGGGTCGAGGTCTTCGAGACCGGTTTCGGCGTCGCGCCCGGCGACGAGCGCGTCGCCGCCTACCTCGGACTCAAGGCCGCGACCGGCCCGGTCGCCGCCGCCTTCCACCTGGTGCCCTCGGCCCAGCTCGACGTCATCGCGGTGACCGGCACCAACGGCAAGACCTCGACCGCCTGGTGGCTGGCCCAGGCGCTGTCGGGCACGCAGGCCGCCGACGCCGGCGTGCTGCTGCCCACGCCCTGCGGCGTGATCGGCACGCTGGGCATCGGCGTGCCGCCGACGCTGGTCTCCACCGGCCTCACCACGCCCGACCCGGTCGCATTGCAGCGCGCCCTGCGCGACTTCGCCGACCGCGGCTTCGGAGCCTGCGCGATCGAGGCGTCCTCCATCGGCATCGCCGAGCGGCGCCTGGACGGCACGCGCATCGCGGTGGCGGTGTTCACCAACTTCACCCAGGACCACCTCGACTACCACGGCAGCATGGACGCCTACTGGGAGGCGAAGGCCGAGCTGTTCCGCTGGCCGGGCCTGCGCGCGGCGGTGGTCAACATCGACGACGTGCACGGCGCCGCGCTGGTGGGCGAGCTGATCGACCGCGGCACCGGCGCGCTCGACGTCTGGACCGTCTCGGCCACCGGCGCGCCGGCGCGCCTGTCGGCCCATGCGGTCGGCTACGGCGCGCAGGGCCTGGGCTTCGAGGTCCGCGAGACGCCCGTCGCCGGCGAACCGGCGCCGGGCCCGGTGCGCCTGGAGACGGCGCTCATCGGCGACTACAACGTCGCCAACCTGCTGGGCGTGATCGGCACGCTGCGCGCCCTCGGCCTGAGCCTAGCGCAGGCGGCGGACGCCTGCCGCTGGCTCGACAGCGTGCCCGGCCGCATGGAGCGCGTGGAGGCGCCCGGCCGGCCGCTGGTGGTGGTCGACTACGCCCACACGCCCGACGCGCTGGACAAGGCGCTCGCCGGCCTGCGCCCACTCGCGGACGCGCGCGGCGGCGCGCTGTGGTGCGTCTTCGGCTGCGGCGGCGACCGCGACGCCGTCAAGCGGCCCCTCATGGGCGCCGTCGCCGAGCGCGGCGCCGACCGCCTCGTCCTCACCAGCGACAACCCGCGCAGCGAGAAGCCCGCCGCGATCCTCGGGCAGATCCTGCTCGGCCTGGCGCGCCCCGAGGCGGCCTGGGTCGAGTCCGACCGCGCCGCCGCCATCGCCCGCACGCTGGCCGAGGCCGCGCCGCGCGACGTCGTGCTCGTGGCCGGCAAGGGCCACGAGGCCTGGCAGGAGATCGCGGGCGAACGCATTGCGTTTTCCGACCGGGCGCACGCGCTCGAAGCCTTCGCGCGCGGGAGCGTCGCATGAACCAGAGAGAGAGTTTCGTCGTTGAAGAAGAGAGCACATCGATGAGCGCCATGACCACGCTGGGTGGGGCGCTGCAGTGGATTCCGGGCGCGCGGATCGTCGGCGACGCCGCGACGCCCTTTTCGCGCGTCCATACCGACACCCGCACGCTGGCCGCGGGCGACCTGTTCGTCGCCCTCAAGGGCGAGCGTCACGACGCCAACGCCTTCCTGGCCGATGCGCGCGCGCGCGGCGCCGTCGCGGCGATCGCCCACGGCGGCCTCGAGGCCGCCGGCCTTCCCGGCCTGGAGGTGCCCGACACGCTGGCCGCGCTCGGCGCGCTGGCCGCCGGCTGGCGCGCGCGGTTCGCGCTGCCGCTGGTGGCGGTGGCCGGCAGCAACGGCAAGACCACCGTCACGCAGATGATCGCGTCGATCCACCGCGCGGCCTGCGGCGAGCGCGCCTTCGCGACCGAGGGCAACTTCAACAACGAGATCGGCGTGCCGCTGACACTGCTGCGCCTGCGCGCGGCGCACCGCCTGGGCGTGGTGGAACTGGGCATGAACCACCCGGGCGAGATCGCGCGGCTGGCCGCCATCGCCCGTCCGACCATCGCCCTGGTCAACAACGCGCAGCGCGAGCACCAGGAATTCATGGCCACGGTCGAGGCCGTGGCGCACGAGAACGGCGCCGTGTTCCCGGCGCTGCCGGCCGACGGCACCGCCGTGTTCCCGCACGACGACGAATTCACGCCGCTGTGGCGCTCGCTGGCGCACGAGGGCGCCGCGCGTCGCTGCCTGACCTTCGGCGTCCAGGCCGATGCCGACGTCGCCCTGGAGCATGCCGAGTGGCAGGGCGGCGCCTGGCGCGTCGCGGCGCGCACGCCGGTCGGCGCGCTGGCCACCACGCTGCGCATCGCCGGTCATCACAACGTGCTCAACGCGCTCGCGGCGGCCGCCTGCGCGCTGGCCTCGGGCGTGTCGCTCGACCACATCGCGCAGGGGCTCGCCGCCTTCGAGCCGGTCAAGGGCCGCTCGCGCGCCAGCGAGATCGCGCGCGCCGACGGCCGCACGCTGACGCTGGTGGACGACACCTACAACGCCAATCCCGATTCGGTGCGCGCCGCCATCGACGTGCTGGCCGCGCTGCCGGGCCCGCGCCTGCTGGTGCTGGGCGACATGGGCGAGGTCGGCGACCAGGGCGCGCGCTTCCATGCCGAGGTCGGCGCCTGGGCGCGCGAGCGCGGCGTCGAGACGCTGTTCGCATTGGGCGACGAATCGGCCGGCAGCGTCGCGGCCTTCGCCGCCGCCGGCGGCATCGACGGCCGGCACTTCGACGCCGTCGAGCCGCTCAACGCCGCCGTGCTGGCGCGCCTGCCCGGGACGGCCAGCGTGCTGGTCAAGGGTTCGCGCTTCATGAGGATGGAGCGGGTGGCGCAGGCCATCGCCGCGTCGGCGGCCACCGCCGCCACGGCAAGTGGGCAACAGGGAGGCCGGCCATGAGGAATCGTCATGCACCGCGCGAGACCGCATGCTGCTGAGCCTGGCCCAATGGTTGCAGACGCTGTCCCCCGAGTTCGGGTTCCTGCGGATCTTCCAGTACCTCACCTTCCGCGCCCTCATGTCGGCGCTGACCGCGCTGCTGCTCGGCCTGGCCGCCGGTCCGTTCGTGATCCGGCGCCTGACGCTGCTCAAGATCGGCCAGCCGGTGCGCGGCTACGGCATGGAGACGCACCTCTCCAAGAGCGGCACGCCCACCATGGGGGGCGTGCTGATCCTCTTCGCCATCGCGTTCTCCACCGTGCTGTGGTTCGACCTGGCCAACCGCTTCGTCTGGATCGTGCTGTGGGTGACGCTGGGCTTCGGCGCCATCGGCTGGGTCGACGACTGGCGCAAGGTGGTGCGCAAGGACCCCGAGGGCATGCGCTCGCGCGAGAAGTACATGTGGCAGTCGCTCGTCGGCCTGGTGGCGGGCTTCTACCTGCTCTTCAGCATCTCCGAGAGCTCCAACTGGCGCGTGCTGGAACTCTTCGCCACGTGGGTGCGCTCGGGCTTCGCGCTGGAGTTCTCGCCCAAGATCAACCTGCTGGTGCCGCTGTTCAAGGAGATCAGCTATCCGCTGGGCGGCATCGGCTTCGTGATCCTGACCTACCTGGTGATCGTGGGTTCCAGCAACGCCGTGAACCTGACCGACGGCCTCGACGGGCTGGCGATCATGCCGGTGGTGATGGTCGGTTCGGCGCTGGGCGTGTTCGCCTACGTCACGGGCAGCGCGGTCTACTCGCGCTACCTGCTGTTTCCGCACATCCCGGGCTCGGGCGAACTGCTGGTGTTCTGCTCGGCGATGGCCGGCGCGGGACTGGCCTTCCTGTGGTTCAACACCCACCCGGCGCAGGTCTTCATGGGCGACGTGGGCGCGCTGGCGCTCGGCGGCGCGCTGGGCACCATCGCGGTCATCGTGCGCCAGGAGATCGTGTTCTTCGTGATGGGCGGCATCTTCGTGGTCGAGGCGATCTCGGTCATGACGCAGGTCACGTACTTCAAGTACACCAAGAAGCGCTTCGGCCAGGGCCGGCGCATCCTGAAGATGGCGCCGCTGCACCACCACTTCGAGAAGAGCGGCTGGCGCGAGACCCAGGTGGTCGTGCGCTTCTGGATCATCACGATGCTGCTGTGCCTCGTGGGCCTCGCTACCCTGAAGCTGCGCTGACGCCATGAAGCACCTCCACGACCTCCACGTGCTGATCCTGGGCCTGGGCGCCTCCGGCCTGGCGATGGCGCGCTGGTGCGCGCGCCACGGCGCGCACGTGACGGTGGCCGACACGCGCGAGGCGCCGCCGCAACGCGCGGCCCTGCACCGCGACGCGACGGACGCGGCCTTCGTCGGCGGCGCGTTCTCCGCCGCCTTGATCGAGGGCACGCCGGTGCGCGCGGTCTACCGCTCGCCCGGGCTGGCGCCCGCGGACATCGCGCCGGTCGTCGACGCGGCGCGCGCCATCGGCCTCGTCGTGGGCGGCGAACTCGACCTCTTCGCCCAGGCGCTGCGGGACCTGCGCGAGGTCGACGGCGTGGACGCCGCGCCGGAAGCCGGTGCCGAAGGTCCGGCTGACACCGACGCGGAACTCGACGCCGATGCCGATGCCGGCCGGCCGGTCGTGGCGGCCGACGCCGACGCCCCGACTCCGGAGGCGCCCCGGCCGACCCCCACGCCTTCCGAGCCCGAAGTCGAGCCCCGCACCGAGACCGGCCCCGCCGCCGCACCCGGTTCCGCGCCCGCCGATCCGCCCGGCCCCGAGGTCGCGCCCGGATCGGTGCCCGATCCCGCCCCGGCCGCCGCGCCCGGATCGTCCGAGATCCCCGGCGCCACCGGACTGCCGGTCGCGGCCGACGCGTCGTCGTCGTCCGCGCCGGCCCGCGCCGCGACCGCGTCGCCGCACTCCGCCGCGCGCGAGGCCGCCGCCTTCGTCGCCCGCATCGCCGAGCTGTCGGTGACCGCGCCCGTCGCGTCGGCCGACGAAGAGGCTCCGACGGCGGCCGTCGTGCCCGAGGCCGCCCCGGCACCGGCCGGCTACCGCCCGGTCGTGCTGGCCATCACCGGCACCAACGGCAAGACCACCGTCACCTCGCTCACCGGCCAGCTGGTCGAGCGCGCCGGCCGGACCGTGGCCGTGGCCGGCAACATCGGCCCGACCCTGCTCGACACGCTCGCCGGTCACCTCGACGCCGGCACGCTGCCCGAGGTCTGGGTGCTCGAACTCTCCAGCTTCCAGCTCGACGGCGTGCGCGGCTTCGAGCCGACCGCCGCCACGGTGCTCAACCTCAGCCAGGACCACCTCGACTGGCACGGCGACATGGCGGCCTACGCGGCGGCCAAGGCCGGCGTCTTCGGCGCGCACGGCCTGATGGTGCTCAACCGCGACGACCCGGCCGTGATGGCCATGCTGCCCGCGCCGGTGCGCGTGCGGCTGCAGCGGCCCCGGGTGCGCGCCCACGTCACCTTCGGCGCCGGGCTGCCGCGGCGCCCCGGCGACTACGGCATCGAGCACGTCAACGGCATGGCCTGGCTGGTGCGCGCGTTCGAGGCCGACGAGACCCTCAAGCGCCGGCGCGGCGCCGCCGCCGCCGAGGAGGAGATCGTGCTGCAGCGCCTGATGCCGGCCGACGCGCTGCGCATCCGCGGCCAGCACAACGCGCAGAACGCCCTGGCGGCGCTGGCCCTGGCCGGCGCGGCCGGCTGCGCGCTCGCGCCGGTGCTCTACGGCCTGCGCGAGTACCGGGGCGAGCCGCACCGCGTCGAGCCGGTCGCCATCGTCGACGAGGTCGAGTACTTCGACGACAGCAAGGGCACCAACGTCGGCGCCACCGTCGCCGCGCTGGGCGGCCTGGGGGCCGAGCGCCGCGTCGTCGCCATCCTGGGCGGCGAGGGCAAGGGGCAGGATTTCGCGCCGCTGGCCGCCCCGGTCGAGCGCTTCGCGCGCGCGGTGGTGCTGATCGGGCGCGACGCGCTGCTGATCGAGCGCGCGCTGGCGGCCACCGGCGTCGCGCTGCTGCGCGCCGCCTCGATGGACGAGGCCGTGGCGCTCGCCGCGCGACAGGCGCGGCCGGGCGACGCGGTGCTGCTGTCGCCGGCCTGCGCGAGCTTCGACATGTTCAAGGACTACGCCCATCGCGCCGCCGTCTTCGTGGCGGCGGTGGAGGCGCTGGCCGACGCGTCCGCGACGGCGTCGTCGCAGCGGGACACCGAGGAGAACCATTCATGAGCCGCAACGCCGCCACGGCCGATGCTCCCGTCGACGCGCCCGAGACGTCCGACGCCCCCGCCGGCCGCCTGCGCCGCTGGTTCGGCCGTGCCGCCAAGTCGGGCATCGACGCCCTGCCGATGCACCTGCCGGTGCGCCTGGGCGGCGCCGACGTGGCGCAGACCAAGGCCGCGCCGGTGCGCGTGCTGGGTTTCGACCAGGCGCTCGTCTGGGTCACCTTCGCGCTCATGGCGTGGGGGCTGGTGATGGTCTATTCGGCCTCCATCGCCATGGCCGACAACCCGCGCTTCGCCCGCGCGGGCAACGGCCCGACCTTCTACCTGGTGCGCCACGCCCTGTTCATCGCCATCGCCTTCGTGACGGCGCTGCTGGCGTTCCAGATCCCGATGAAGACCTGGGAGCGCGTCGCGCCCTGGCTGTTCGTGCTGTCGATCCTGCTGCTGGTGGCGGTGCTGGTGCCGCACGTCGGGCGGGTGGTCAACGGCGCGCGGCGCTGGCTGCCGCTGGGGATCATGAACTTCCAGCCCTCCGAACTCGCCAAGCTGGCCATGGTGCTCTACGCGTCGAGCTACATGGTGCGCAAGATGGAGATCAAGGAGCACTTCTTCCGCGCCGTCTGGCCGATGGGCGCGGCCGTGGTGATCATCGGCATGCTGCTGCTGGCCGAGCCGGACATGGGCGCGTTCATGGTCATCGCCGTGATCGCCATGGGCATCCTGTTCCTGGGCGGCGTCAACGCGCGCATGTTCTTCGTCATCGCCGCGCTGATGCTGGTCGCCTTCGGTGTCATGGTGATGACCAGCGAATGGCGGCGCGAGCGGCTGTTCGCCTACCTCGATCCGTTCAGCGAGGCACACGCGCTGGGCAAGGGCTACCAGTTGTCGCACTCGCTCATCGCCATCGGGCGCGGCGAGGTCTTCGGCGTCGGCCTGGGTGGCAGCGTCGAGAAGCTGCACTGGCTGCCCGAGGCCCACACCGACTTCCTGCTGGCCGTGCTGGGCGAGGAGTTCGGCCTGGTCGGCGTGCTGCTGGTGCTGGGCATGTTCCTGTGGCTCACGCGCCGCGTGATGCACATCGGCCGCCAGGCGATCTCGCTGGACCGGGTGTTCTCCGGCCTGGTGGCGCAGGGCATCGGCATCTGGATCGGCTTCCAGTCGTTCATCAACATGGGCGTGAACCTGGGCGCGCTGCCGACCAAGGGCCTGGGCCTGCCGCTGATGAGTTTCGGCGGCTCGGCCATCCTGATGAACCTGGTGGCGCTGGCCGTGGTGCTGCGCATCGACTACGAGAACCGCGTGCTGATGCGCGGCGGCCGCCTGTGACCCGCACGGCGCTCGTCATGGCCGGCGGCACCGGCGGCCACATCTTCCCGGGCCTCGCCGTGGCCGAGGCCTTGCGCGAGCGCGGCTGGCGCGTGCACTGGCTGGGCGCGCCGGGCGGCATGGAGCAGCAGCTGGTGCCGCCGCGCGGCTTCGCCTTCGAGCCCGTGCAGTTCGGCGGGCTGCGCGGCAAGGGCGCGCTGACCCTGGCGCTGCTGCCGGTGCGGCTGCTGCGCGCCTTCTGGCAGAGCGTGGGCGTGCTGCGCCGCGTGAAGCCCGACGTGGTGGTCGGCCTGGGCGGCTACATCACCTTCCCGGGCGGCCTGATGAGCGCGCTCGTGGGCCGGCCCTTGGTGTTGCACGAGCAGAACTCGGTCGCCGGACTGGCCAACCGGGTGCTGGCGCTCGTCGCCCACCGGGTCTTCACGGCCTTCCCGGACGTCGTCAAGGGCGCCGAATGGATCGGCAATCCGCTGCGCGCCGCCTTCGTGACGAAGCCCGAGCCGGCCGCGCGCTTCGCCGGCCGCACCGGGCCGCTGAAGCTGCTGGTGGTCGGCGGCAGCCTGGGCGCGCGCGCGCTCAATTCGATCGTGCCGCAGGCGCTCGCGCGCATCGCGCCGGAATCCCGGCCGAGCGTGGTCCACCAGAGCGGTGCCAAGCAGATCGACGAGCTGCGCGCCAACTACGCCGCCGCCGGCGTCGCGGCCGAGCTCACCCCCTTCATCGAGGACACCGCCGCCGCCTATGCCGACGCCGACCTGATCGTCGCGCGCGCGGGCGCCAGCACCGTCACCGAGATCGCGGCCGTCGGCGCAGCAGCGCTGTTCGTGCCTTTCCCGTCGGCGGTGGACGACCACCAGACCACCAACGCGCGCTTCCTCGTCGAGGCGGGCGGCGGCTGGCTGGTCGCCCAGACCGACCTCACCCCCGAACTCCTGGCCGATTTGCTACAGACAACCGAACGCTCCACGCTGGTGGACAAGGCGCAGTGCGCCCGCACGATGAAGAAGACCGAGGCGGTCGACCGGATGGTCCGCGCCTGCGAGGAGCTGGCCGACCGGCGCGCCGCGCGCCGGGCCGCACGCGAGGGACGCGCGTCGTGAAGCACGCCATCCGCCACATCCACTTCGTCGGCATCGGCGGCGCCGGCATGAGCGGCATCGCCGAGGTGCTGCTCAACCTGGACTACCGCATCTCCGGCTCCGACCTGTCCGACAGCGCCACGCTGCGGCGCCTGGCCGAACTGGGCATCACGACCCATGTCGGCCACGACGCGTCGAACATCGCGGGCGCCGACGCGGTGGTCACCTCCACCGCCGTGCAGGCCACCAACCCGGAAGTCGTCGCCGCGCGCGAGAAGCGCATCCCGGTGGTGCCGCGCGCCATGATGCTGGCCGAGCTGATGCGCCTGAAGCAGGGCATCGCCATCGCCGGCACGCACGGCAAGACCACCACCACCAGCCTGGTGGCCAGCGTGCTGGCCGCCGCCGGGCTCGACCCGACCTTCGTCATCGGCGGGCGGCTCAACAGCGCCGGCGCCAACGCGCAGCTGGGCGGCGGCGACTACATCGTGGTGGAGGCCGACGAGTCCGACGCCTCGTTCCTGAACCTGCTGCCGGTGATGGCGGTGGTCACGAACATCGACGCCGACCACATGGAGACCTACGGGCACGACTTCGGCAACCTGAAGAAGGCCTTCGTCGACTTCCTGCACCGCATGCCGTTCTACGGCGTGGCCATCCTGTGCACCGACGACGACGCCGTGCGCGAGATCGTGCCGCAGGTGACCTGCCCGGTCACCAGCTACGGCTTCAACGAGGAAGCCCAGGTCCGCGCGGTCAACGTGCGCGCGGTCGGCGCGCAGATGCATTTCACGGCGCAGCGCCGCAACGGCGTCACGCTGCCCGACCTGGACGTGGTGCTCAACCTCGCCGGCGAGCACAACGTGCTCAACGCGCTGTCGGTGATCGCCGTGGCGGTCGAGCTCAACGTGCCCGACGCGGCGGTGCTGCAGGGCCTGGCCGACTTCAAGGGCGTCGGCCGGCGCTTCCAGAGCTACGGCGACGTGGCCGTGGCCAACGCGGGCGACTTCGGCGGCTTCACCCTGATCGAGGACTACGGCCACCATCCGGTGGAGATGGCCGCGACCATCGCCGCGGCGCGCGGGGCCTTTCCGGGCCGCCGGCTGGTGCTGGCCTTCCAGCCGCATCGCTACACCCGCACGCGCGACTGCTTCGAGGACTTCGTCAAGGTGCTGGGCACGGCCGACGCCGTGCTGCTCGGCGAGGTCTACGCCGCCGGCGAGGCGCCGATCGTGGCGGCCGACGGCCGTGCCCTGACGCGCGCGTTGCGCGTGGCGGGCAAGGTCGAGCCGGTGTTCGTCGACGAGATCGGCGCCATGGCGCAGGCGGTGCTGGACAACGCCCGCGCCGGCGACGTCGTGGTGTGCATGGGCGCCGGCTCCATCGGCGCCGTGCCGGGCCGGGTGGTCGAGCTCGGCGGCGCGGCGCCGCCCCCGGCCTCGGGCCAGTTCACGCGGGAAGGACGCGTCCTGTGACGACGACAACGAACACCATCGACGCCCTGGCCGCGCCGGCGATCGACGTCGCCGCGCTGGGCAAGGTCGCCGTGCTGCAGGGCGGCACCTCGGCCGAACGGCCGATCTCGCTGCTGTCGGGCGCCGGCGTGCTGGAGGCGCTGCGCGCGCGCGGCGTCGACGCCCACGCCTTCGATCCGGCCGAGCGCGACCTCGTCGAACTCAAGCGCGAAGGCTTCGCGCGCTGCTTCATCGCATTGCACGGCCGCCACGGCGAGGACGGCACGGTGCAGGGCGCGCTGGAACTGCTGGGCATCCCCTACACCGGCTCGGGCGTGATGGCCTCCAGCGTGGCGCTCGACAAGGTCATGACCAAGCGCATCTGGCTGGCCGACGGCCTGCCCACGCCGCGCTACGTGCGCCTGGCGGCCGACCTGCAGGGTCCCGAGCAGGTGCGCGCGGTGCCCGACGTGCTGGGCCTGCCGTTGATCGTCAAGCCGCCGCGCGAGGGTTCGTCCATCGGCGTGACCAAGGTGCGCGGCTACTCGGAGATGCAGGACGCGGTGGCGCTGTCGGCGAAGTACGACGCCGACGTGCTGTGCGAGGAATTCATCGAGGGCGAGGAGGTGACCTGCGCCGTGCTGGGCGCGGGCGCCGCGGCCCGGGCGCTGCCGGTGGTGCGCATCGCCGCCCCTGAGGGCGCCTACGACTACCAGAACAAGTACTTCACCGACGACGTGAAGTACCACTGCCCGAGCGGCCTGCCCGAGGCCGAGGAGGCGGAGATCCGCCGCATCACGCTGGCGGCCTTCCGCACGCTCGGCTGCCGCGGCTGGGGCCGCGCCGACGTCATGATCCGTGCCAGCGACCGCAAGCCCTTCCTGCTGGAGATGAACACCTCGCCCGGCATGACCACCCACTCGCTGGTGCCGATGTCCGCGCGCGCCGCCGGCATCGCCTACGAGGACCTCTGCCTGCGCGTGCTCGCCGCGGCGACGCTCGATTCGGCGGGCGCGCACTGACCATGGCCACCACCGCGCCCACCCCCTTCGACATCCGGCTGATGAACTTCACCGCGACGCTGGTGTTCGTGCTGTTCGCGCTGACGCTGGTCGGCGCGGGCGCGTGGTGGGTGCTGCGCCAGCCCTTCTTCCCGATCGTCGCGCTCAAGGTCGACGGCGAGGTCGCGCACAACAGCGCCGCCACGCTGCGCGCCAGCGTCGCGCCGCAGCTGACCGGCAACTTCTTCACCGTCGACCTGGCGCGCGCCCGCGCGGCCTTCGAGTCCGTGCCGTGGGTGCGGCAGGCGGTGGTGCGGCGCGAGTTCCCCAACAAGCTGCGCGCCACGCTGGTCGAGCACGTGCCGGTCGCGCACTGGGGCGCCGACACCGGCGCGCAGATGGTCAATGGCTTCGGCGAGATCTTCGACGCCGACGCGGGCGAGATCGACGACAAGCTGCCGCGCCTGGACGGCCCGCCCGAGCAGGCCGGGCAGGTGCTGGGCATGTACCGCATGATGGTGCCGCTGTTCGCGCCCTACGAGATCGGCATCGAGGAGCTCGGCCTGTCGAGCCGCGGCAGCTGGCACGTGGTGCTCGACACCGGCGCGCTGATCGAACTCGGACGCGGACGCAGCGAGGAGGTCGCCGCGCGCACCGAGCGCTTCCTGCGCACGGTGGCCCAGGTGGCGGCCCAGTACGGCCGCACTGTGGCGTCGATCGAGGGCGCCGACCTGCGTCACCACGAGGGCTACGCGCTGCGCATGCGCGGCGTCACCACCGTCGTGACCGAGCCACCCAAGAAGAAATAAGCGAACAGCGAGGACACACATACATGGCCAGGGAATACAAGGACCTCGTCGTCGGTCTCGACATCGGCACCGCCAAGGTGATGGTGGTCGTGGCCGAGGTGCTCGGCGGCGGCGCGCTCAAGCTCGCCGGCCTCGGCGTCGCGCCGAGCAATGGCCTCAAGCGCGGCGTGGTGGTGAACATCGACGCCACCGTCCAGAGCATCCAGCAGGCCCTTAAGGAAGCCGAGCTGATGGCCGACTGCAAGATCGGCCGCGTCTACACCGGCATCACCGGCAGCCACATCCGCGGCATCAACTCCAGCGGCATGGTGGCGGTCAAGGACAAGGAAGTGACGGCCGCCGACGTCGCCCGCGTGGTGGAGACGGCGCGCGCCATCAACATCTCCAGCGACCAGCGCCTGCTGCTGGTGGAGCCGCAGGAATTCGTCATCGACGGGCAGGACGTGAAGGAGCCCATCGGCATGAGCGGCATGCGGCTGGAGGCCAAGGTGCACATCGTCACCGGGGCCCAGAGCGCGGCCGAGAACATCATCAAGTGCGTGCGCCGCTGCGGCCTGGAGGTCGATCAGCTGATGCTCAACCCGCTGGCCTCGAGCCTGGCGGTGCTGACCGAGGACGAGCGCGAGCTCGGCGTGGTGCTGGTGGACATCGGCGCGGGCACCACCGATGTCGCCATCTTCACCAACGGCGCGATCCGCTTCACGGCCGTGATCCCGATCGCCGGCGACCTCATCACCAGCGACATCGCCATGGCGCTGCGCACGCCGACCAAGGACGCCGAGGACATCAAGGTCGAGAGCGGCTGCGCCAAGCAGCTGCTGGCCGACCCGGACACGCAGGTCGAGGTGCCGGGCCTGGGCGACCGCGGCCCGCGCATGCTCAGCCGCCAGGCGCTCGCCGGCGTCATCGAGCCGCGCGTCGAGGAGATCTTCTCGCTCGTGCAGCAGGTGGTGCGCGAGTCGGGCTACGAGGAGGTGCTGTCGTCGGGCGTGGTGCTCACCGGCGGCAGCGCGGTGATGCCGGGCATGGTCGAACTGGGGGAGGACATCTTCCTCAAGCCCGTGCGTCGCGG
Organism: Variovorax sp. PvP013; assembly: GCF_050435945.1. Taxonomy (NCBI): domain Bacteria; kingdom Pseudomonadati; phylum Pseudomonadota; class Betaproteobacteria; order Burkholderiales; family Comamonadaceae; genus Variovorax; species Variovorax sp. PvP013. The sequence continues at coordinate 358,653 of NZ_JBNDLF010000002.1, read as the reverse complement.
CATCCCGAAGTATTCGAGCGCGCTGTCGGACATGGTGGCGCAGCCGCGCGCGGCCACCGTCATGGGCCTCCTGGAGGAGGCGCGCTTCGGGCGCATGCGCGGCTACAAGGTGGCGCAGAAGAACGGGTCGGTCAAGACCGCCTTCGGCCGTTTCAAGGACTTCATCGTGGGGAACTTCTAGCCATGCCCGACCACACATTGGGGTTCGCACGCCGCCGCACACCCCTGCACTTCAACGAGCGATGGCGACGCACCGGCCCGCCTCTCGCGCACCCCGCCGGCCCCGTGCCGCAGACGACGCAGCTTTCAGAAACAACGGCAACAGCAAATTCAAGGAGTCAGAAATGGCCATCGAAATGATCGAAGTGGAAGAGTTCAACCAGGGCACGCAGATCAAGGTCATCGGCGTGGGCGGCGGCGGCGGCAACGCGGTCGCGCACATGATCGAGCGCGGCGTGCAGGGCGTGCAGTTCTCCTGCGCCAACACCGACGCGCAGGCGCTCTCGCGCAGCAACGCGCCCAAGCTGATCCAGCTGGGCAGCAACGGCCTGGGCGCGGGCGGCAAGCCGGCCAAGGGCCGCGAGGCGGCCGAGGCGGCGATCGACGAGATCCGCAGCGCCATCGACGGCGCGCACATGCTCTTCATCACCGCTGGCATGGGCGGGGGCACCGGCACCGGCGCGGCCCCCGTGATCGCGCGCGTGGCCAAGGAGATGGGCATCCTGACCGTCGGCGTGGTGACCAAGCCCTTCGACTGGGAAGGCGGCAAGCGCATGAGCAACGCCGACGAGGGCCTGGCCGAGCTGGAAGCCAACGTCGACTCGCTGATCGTGATCCTCAACGAGAAGCTGCTCGACGTGCTGGGCGACGACGTGACGCAGGCCGAGGCCTTCGCGCACGCCAACGACGTGCTCAAGAACGCCGTCGGCGGCATCTCCGAGATCATCAACGAGTACGGCGGCGTGAACGTCGACTTCGAGGACGTGCGCACCGTCATGGGCGAGCCGGGCAAGGCCATGATGGGGACCGCCTCGGCCAATGGCCCGGACCGCGCCCGCATCGCCGCCGAGCAGGCCGTGGCCTGCCCGCTGCTCGAAGGCATCGACCTCTCGGGCGCCAAGGGCGTGCTGGTGCTGGTGACGGCGTCGAAGGCCTCGCTGAAGCTGTCGGAATCGAAGCTGGCGATGAACACCATCCGCGCCTATGCCTCGCCCGAAGCCAATGTCATCTACGGCGCCGCGTACGACGACAGCCTGGGCGAAGAGATGCGCGTGACCGTGGTCGCCACCGGCCTGTCGCGTCCCACCGACGCGCGCCGCCAGGCACCGGCGCTCGAGGTCATCCGCACCGGCACCGACAACATCCCGTTCCCGATGGCCGCCGGCAGCATGGGCCAGCCCGGTCACCATCACCACCAGCCCAACTACGAGGGCATGGCGGTGCCCAGCGTGTGGCGCACCAACCGCACCATGGCCGCGGCCAAGGTCGACGCGCTGTCCTCGGGCGGCATGGACGACTTCGAGATCCCGGCGTTCCTGCGCCGCCAGGCGGACTGATGGCGTTCGCGCGTGCCCGCGCCTATGGCGGGCATAGCCGCACCGGCGGCGCGGCGCGGCGTCCCCACTCTTAAAATCGCCGCCGTGCTGCAACAACGAACCCTCAAGACCATCACCCGCGCCGTCGGCGTCGGGCTCCACAGCGGCCAGCGCGTGGAACTCACGCTGCGGCCCTCGGCGCCCGACACCGGCATCGTGTTCCGCCGCGTCGATCTGCCCGAGCCGGTGGACATCCCGATGACGGCCGAAGCCGTGACCGACACGCGGCTGGCCTCGACGGTCTCGCGCAGCGGTGCCAAGGTGCAGACGGTCGAGCACCTGATGTCGGCCTGCGCCGGCCTGGGCATCGACAACCTGGTCATCGACATCACGGCCGACGAGGTGCCCATCCTCGACGGCTCGGCGTCGTCGTTCGTGTTCCTGCTGCAGAGCGCGGGCATCGAGCTGCAGAAGGCGCCGCGGCGCTTCATCAAGGTCCTGAAGCCCGTCGAGGTGCGCGAGGGCCAGGACGCCGACGCCAAGTGGGCGCGGCTGGAGCCGCACCACGGCTTCAAGCTGAGTTTCGAGATCGACTTCGACCACCGCGTGGTCGACTCCACCGGCCAGCGTTTCGAGTTCGACCTCGGCCTGGGCTCGTACAGCCGCGACATCGCGCGCGCGCGCACCTTCGGCTTCACGAAGGAGGTCGAGTACATGCGCAGCCGCGGCCTGGCGCTCGGCGGCGGGCTCGACAACGCCATCGTCATGGACGACACCAAGGTGCTCAACGCCGGTGGATTGCGCTACGACGACGAGTTCGTCAAGCACAAGATCCTCGACGCCATGGGCGACCTGTACGTGGTCGGCCGGCCGCTGCTGGCCTCCTACAGCGCGTTCCGCTCCGGCCATGCGATGAACAACAAGCTGCTGCGCGAACTGCTCGCGCACCCCGACGCCTACGAGATCGTCACCTTCGACGACGAGCGGCGCGCCCCGCGCGGCTTCGCCGAGGTCGCGCGCGCCTGGTAGGGCGGCGCCCGCGACCACCGCGCCATGCTGCTGTTCCGCTGGGCGATCCTGCTGTTGCTGCTGATCGCGGGCGTGTCCTTCGCGTTCTATGCCGGCACCGGGCAACCTCGGTACCGCCGCTTCGGCTGGATCACGCTGAAGTGGACCCTGCTGGCCGCCTTCGGCTTCTTCGCGGTGCTGATCGCCGAGCGCGTGGCCTGAGTCCGGGAGCGCCTCAGCGCGTGCGGCCGCTGCGGTACATCCCCGAGGTGCTGCGCGCCAGGCCCGCCGCTTCGCTCAGCCGGGCCATCGAACTGCCCACGTGCGCGTGCGTGATGGCGATGCCCAGGGCGTCGGCCGCGTCGCTGCCGGGCAGGCCGGGCAGGTCGAGCAGCCGCTTCACCATTTCTTGCACCTGCGCCTTGGCGGCCTGGCCGTGGCCGGCGACGGCGCGCTTCATCTGCAGCGCCGTGTACTCGGCCACCGGCAGGTCGCGCGTGACCAGCGCCGTGATGCAGGCGCCGCGCGCCTGGCCCAGCAGCAGCGTGGACTGCGGATTGACGTTGACGAAGATGATCTCGACGGCGGCTTGGTCGGGCCGGTAGCGCGCCGTGACCTCGCCGATGCCGTCGAACAGCACCTTCAGGCGCGCGGGCAGGTCGCCCAGGGTCATGTTGCGGGTGGTGATGGTGCCGCTGGCCACGTAGCGCAGGGAGGCGCCCTCGACGTCGACCACGCCGAAGCCGGTGGTCTGCAGGCCGGGGTCGATGCCGAGGATGCGCATGGATCGGGAAACGGACCGAGCGCGCCGGGAGCGCGCGGGTCGCCGGGAGGGAAGTGGAGGGACTGCGACTGTAGTCGACGCCCTCCAGCGCGCTGTGCCGCGCTGCGTCCGGGTGCGCCGATTCAGAAGCGGTGGCGCAGGCCGATCGTGTAGCCGTTGCGGCTGCGGGGGCCGCCGGCGGTCGTCGTGCCGTTGAGGTTGGCGTCGCCTTTCAGCCGCGTGGTGTCGAGCTCGACATACGCGTCGGTGCGCTTGGACAGCGCGTAGTCGGCCGCCATGACGAAGAAGGTGGCCCGGGCGTCGCCCGCGAGGGTGGGGCCGGACTGCTTGGTGCGGAACAGGTGGGCGCCCAGGTTGAGCTGGGGCGTGATCTGGTAGCCCACGCCCAGCTTGGCGATCTGGCGTTTGTCGGCCGCCAGGAAGGCCGGGCCGCCGAAGTTGCCGTTGGCCGGGGAGGTGCCGCTCCAGAGCGACGACAGGATCGCCAGGTCGACCGGCGAGGTCAGCAGCCCGCCGTCGAGCTTGTTCTGGCCGAGGCCGGCGTTGAAGTACCACTGGTTGACGCGGTAGGAGCCGCCGAGGGTCCAGGCCTCGATCTTGCGGCCCGAGCCGAAGACGTAGTTCTGGAACGCGCCGCCGAGGGCCAGGCCGCCGCTCGCGTAGCGCAGGTAGGCGCCGGCGGTACGGCCGCCGGTGGGGGCGTCCTCGCCGGGCGAGTACTGCACGCCGGCGCGCAGCGGGCCGTAGTCGATCACGTACTTGATCATGTTGCTCGCGCGCGCGCTCAGCGAGAAACCGATCTCGGGCTTGAAGGCCTCGAAGTAGGGCGAGTAGGGGAACGACGCGTACGTGGTGGTGACGACGTCGAACAGCACGTTGTACTGGCGACCGAGCGTCAGGCGGCCGAAGCTCGCGCTCTGCAGGCCGACCCACGACTGCTGGAAGTAGTTGGTCGTCGCCGGGTTGCCGGTGTCGGTGAGGAAACGGTTCTCGAGGTTGGCGAGCGCCTTCAGGCCGCCGCCCAGGTCCTCGGTGAGGTTGATGCCCCAGCGGCTCTGCGACATGCCGCCACCGATCATCTGCGTGAGCTTGCCGTCGCCGTTGGCGCCCTCGTTCGTGGTGTGACGGATCGCCGCGTCCACGATGCCGTAGAGCTGGACCGTGGACTGCGCCCAGGCGGCGGGCGCCAGCGCGGCGATGAGGGTGCTGGCCAACAGCGATTTCCTGTACATGATTCCACCTCGTCTCTGTGTCTTGTTATCGAGCGAAGACTTTAGGGGAAATGAGTAACGCCGATCCCTCTCATGACGTACTCGATTTCCCCGATGGGACGACGGTGCGCGTTCCGCTAGATACACCTCGAACGCACGTCGGAGCGTGGTCGGCCGAACGCGGATCCGCGGGGAGATCCGGTCGCCATCGCGCCGACGCACGGTCGTCCGAGGTCTCCGGCCGCACGGTCCCGCACCGCCTCCACCGACGATCATGGACACCATGAAAGATGTTCTTCCGTCCGGCATCGCGCGGCCCGGCGCCTGCCGCTGGCGTTTCGACGCGCGGGCCGCATTCGGGGCGCTGGTCGTCTTCGCGCTGCTGGTGCTGCTCGCGACCGCCGGCGCGCGCACGGGCTGGCTGCGCGGCTTCTTCGGCGACGTCCTGGCGGTCGTGTGGCTGTACCTCTGCGTCAAGGCCGTGATCGGCGCGCGGCCGTGGCCGCTCGCGCTGGCCGCCGTCGGCGTGGGCTGCGCGCTGGAGCTGTCGCAGTACCTGGCCCGGCTCTGGCACCTGCGCATCGGCCATCCGGTGCTGCGCATCCTGCTGGGCAGCACGCCGGATTGGATGGACGTCCTGGCCTACGGGCTCGGCGGCGTCGCGGTGCTGGCGCTGGAGGCGGCGGTGGCACGGCGGCCACGCCGACGATTCAAGGCAGTTCGACCGCCGGCATGCGCGCCACGATGGTGGCGGCACGGCCGTTGAGGTAGGGCGAATTCGGCCGGCGCTCGAACGACTTCGGACTCGGCAGCATCACGGCCAGCCGGGCCGCCTCGCTGGCGCTCAGGCGCGCCGCGGGCTTGCCGAAATAGTGCCGGGCCGCCGCCTCGGCGCCGAACACGCCTTCGCCCCACTCGACGCTGTTGAGGTAGATCTCCAGGATGCGACGCTTGCTCAGCAGCATCTCCAGCGTGGTCGCCAGCATCACCTCCTGCGCCTTGCGCAGCAGCGTGCGCTCGCCCGACAGCAGCAGGTTCTTGGCCAGCTGCTGCGTGATGGTCGAGCCGCCATGCACCTTCGGCGCAGCCGGCTCCTTGCCGCGCGCGCGCACCTGCGCGGCACGGCGGGCGGCGATCTCCTCGGCGCGCGCGTTGTGCGCCCGCGCGCGTTCGATGGCCTCCCACTCGACGCCGCGGTGGTAGACGAACTCGGCATCCTCGCTGGCGACGACGGCGCGCTTGAGCGTGTCGGCGATGCGGTCGTAGGGCACCCACTCCTGCGCCCAGGCCGGCGCCGCGTCGCCGCGCCGCGCGGAAGCGGTACCGCCGGCATCGGCGTTGGCACGACCCCGGGTCGCGATCTTCCAGGCTTCCGAGCGCTGGAACGTGGTCGACTGCGGATCGACGACGGTCATGAGCGCGATGCGGCCGATGAAGAAGAGCTGCAGCGCCAGCCCGGCCACGGCCAGACAGGCGAGCCAGCGCACGATGGCGCGCAGGGCGTTCAACGTTCGTGCGCCGGCACGGCCGGAGGCGGCACGGGAGTGGCGGCGCGCAGCACCTCGCGCAGCTCGGCGAGCACCTGCGCCGCCGGCGGACGCACGCCGCGCCAGCGCTCGAAGGCCTCGGCCGCCTGCTCGACCAGCATGCCCAGGCCGTCGCGCGGCACCGCGCCGTGGGCCTCGGCCCAGGCCATGAAGCCGGCCGCGGCGGGGCCGTACATCATGTCGATGGCCAGCGCGCCGGGGCGCAGCACGCGCGCCGCCACCGGCACGTCGGCACCCGCGAGGCTGGTGGCGGTGGCGTTGACGACGATGTCGAAGTCGCCCGGCACCGCCTGCAGCTCGCAGGCCTCGAGCTGCGTGCCGTGCGCGTGCGCGAGATCGGTGTGCCGCCGCACCAGCGCGATCGCCTTGTCGAGCGTGCGGTTGGCCACCGCCACGCGCCGCGCGCCGGCCTCGATCAGGGGACCCAGCACGCCGGCCGCGGCCCCGCCGGCGCCGATGAGCAGCACGTCGCGACCGGCCAGCGCCACGCCGGCGTTGCGCACGATGTCGTTGACCAGACCGGCGCCGTCGGTGTTGTCGCCGCCGATCGCGCCGCCCGTGGCCGGATCGTCGAAGACCAGCGTGTTGACCGCGCCGGCCAATGCCGCGCGCGGGGTCAGGTGGCCGGCGGCGACCTCGGCGGCGTCAAACTTGAAGGGCACGGTGACGTTGCAGCCGCGCGCCGTGCCGGCCGGATCGGCCCGGAAGGCCGCGACCGCCTTGGCGAAGCCGCCCAGCGGCACCAGGCGGCGGCGGTAGTCGAATGTCTGACCGGTGAGTTCGGCGAAGCGGGCCTGGATCCACGGCGAGCGGCTGTGCTCGACCGGGTTGCCCATCACGCAGTAGAGGTCCATGGCGGGAGGTTCCTTGGGTTGGGGGGCACGATCCTAGCGGCTCGTCTTGAGGGTCTCGTCGCGGCCGAACTGGAAGCGCGAGGGCAGCACGATCTGGTCGGCCTGCGCCCGCATCGCCTCGGAGAAGCGGCCGAAGCCGCCGATGCCGGTCACGATGGCCTGGGCCCGGCGGTCGAGCACGTCGATGCCCGAGCCCTGCAGGATCTCGGCGCCCAGCAGCCGGCCCTCGGCGTCGACGGTGACCAGCATGGTCAGCTCGCCGTAGAGCTTGCGCCCGGCGAGCTCGGGGAAGTTCTGCGTCCCGCGCGCCTCGATGCGCCGGCGCAGGCGGTCGACGTAGGCGGCGTAGACGGCCTCGCGCGTCGCCGGGCTGACATAGCGCTTGCGCGGCTGCGCGTTGTCGCGGTTCAGGCGCCGCTCGATCTCGGCGAGCTGGTCGACCAGCTGCTGCTGCCGGTCCTCGGGCGCGAGGGTGGCCTGGAGTTCGACCGACGCCGCCTCGGGCCGAGGCGGCGTCGGCGGCGTGGCGGTGGCCTGCTCGGCCGGCGCCGTCCGGCTCAGCATGGCGCGTGTCTCGGCGGGCGCCGCCTCGGCCTGGCGGCGCGCGTCCTCGGCCGCGTCGCCCTCGGCGGCGAAGGCCGAGCGCGGCAAGGGACTGGTCGATCGGCCGCGCTCGGCGGCCGTGCCGCCGCCGGTCAGCGCGTGCTGGGCGAGGGCCTCGGGCCGCTCGGGCGGGTCGGTCGCGTCCCGGGGCCGGGCGTTGACGAGGACCACCTCGAGCGGTGCGTCGTCGAAGCGCCGCGCGGTCGCCGGCGGATCGGCGAAATGCACCGCCAGCACCGCCGCGTGCAGCGCCACCGACACGCCGAGCGCGACGGGCAGGACACCGGGGCGTTTCGGCTTCATGGCGACCGGACGAGGCGGGTGGGGTTGGCGGCCGGGTCGGGCGGAGTGTCGGCGTTGCGCGGGACCGGAACCCGCGATCTCAGGCCGGCGTGCCGGCGGCCGGCGCTTCCGCGTCGGTCATGTCCACGGCGATGGCGATCGGGCCGGCCACCACGTCCTCGTCGTCGCCGGCGTCCTCCGGGGTCCCGGCCGCGGCATCGGCATCGGGCACGTCGAGGCGTTCGAGCACGGTGCCGTGCACGTCGAGCGCGATCTCGTCGATCTCGCCCAGCTTCACCCGCAGGCGGGCGCCGCGCGGCTGCTGGCCGGCCACCGGGAACACCAGCGGCAGGGTCTCGGCGCGCACCAGCGCGCCGTTGGGCAGGTCCTTGATCACGCTCGCCTCCAGCTCGGTGATGCCCTGCTGCTGCAGGTACTTCAGCGTCCAGAAACGTTCCATGCCGCCCTGGTAGGCGTTGTAGGTGGCGTAGGCGGCGTCGAAGCCCGACAGGATCGAGAACAGGTCGGCGTCCTTGGGCTTGAAGGGCGCGGCCAATGCGGCGGTCCTGCCGTGGCGGGTCGCCGCGATGATCTGCCACTGGTTGACCAGGTCGGTGTAGCGGCGCAGCGGCGAGGTGCTCCAGGCGTAGCTCTTCACGCCCAGGCCGGCGTGCGGCAGCGAGCGCGTGCCCATGCGCACCTTGATGCCGGGCGCCAGGCTGGCCTGGCTGCGGTAGAGGCCCGGCACGCCGAGTTCGCCGAGCCAGGCGCCCCAGCTGCTGTTGGCCAGGATCATGGCCTCGGCAACGATCAGGTCGAGCGGCGATCCACGCTGGCGCGTGGTGATGCTCACCGGTTCGTCGCCCACCGGCTCGCCGCCGTCGCCGGCGAGGCGGAAGTTGTAGTCGGGCCGGTTGAAGTTCTCCGGCTTGCCGCGCGCCACCTCGCGCTGCGCCTTGAGCTGGCGCGCGAGCCGGAACAGGAACGACAGCGGAGCGCGCAGGGCGGCGACTTCGTCGGGCGTGTCGGGATTGGCGAGGCCCGCGTCCTCCAGCCAGTCCTGCGTGATGACGCCGTCGAGCCGGTCGTGGCGCAGGTTGGCGACGATCGGCACGCGTTCGAGCTTCGTCTCGGTGCCCTGCAGTTCCAGCGTGGCCCCGTCGAAGCGCGCGTAGAGCGACACCGCCGGGCGGTCGCCGCCTTCCAGCAGGGTGTAGGTCTGCACGACCTCGTCGGGCAGCATGGTGATCTTGTGGCCCGGCATGTAGACCGTCGACATGCGCGCGCGCGCCACCTGGTCGATGGCGCCGCCCGGCACCAGCGCCAGGCCGGGCGCGGCGATGTGGACGCCCACCGTGACCGTGCCGCTGCCCAGGCCCTGCACCGACAGGGCGTCGTCGATCTCGGTGGTCTGCGAGTCGTCGATGGAGAAGGCCGCCACGCCCTCGGCGAGCGGCAGGTCGTCGGCGATCGCCGGGGCCGCCAGCGCCGGGAAGCCGGTGCCCTTGGGGAAATTCTCGAACAGGAAGCGCCGCCAGTGGAACTGGTAGGGCGAGTCGATGGCGCCGGCGCGCTCGAGCAGTTCGAGCGGCGCGCGCTGCGCGGTGCGCGAGGCCTCGACCACGGCCCGGTACTCGGGCGCGTTCTTGTCGGGCTTGAAGAGGATCTTGTAGAGCTGCTCGCGCACCGGCGCCGGGCAGTCGCCGGCCACTAGCTGCGCCGCCCACTCGTCGATCCGCGCCTGCACCTGCTTCTTCTTCTCGATGGCCGCGAGCGCCTGCTGCACGATCTCGGCCGGCGCCTTCTTGAAGCGGCCCTTGCCGGCGCGGCGGAAGTAGTGCGGGGCGTCGAACAGCGCGAAAAGCGCGGCGGCTTGCTGCACCAGCGTCGGGCCGGCCTGGAAGTACTCCGCGGCCAGCTCGGCGAAGGCGAACTCGCCCTCGGGCGCGAACTCCCAGGCGAGGTCGAGGTCCAGGGTGGCGGCCAGTTCGCGCGCCTGCGCGATCAGCTCGGCCGGGGCCGGCTTGTCGAAGCGCAGCACGATGTGCGCGCTCTTGGCCTTGACCCGCTTGCCGCTGTCGAGCTCGACCTGGGCCGAGGCCTCGGCCTCCGAGATGACACGTCCGCCGAGGTACTTGCCGGCTTCTTCGAACAATACAAACATGGGCCGGATTCTCCCATGCCCATTCCGGTGCCCTCGCGGAGGTCAGACGGGGTCGAGGAAGGCGAGCACGTCGTCCAGGTGCCGTGCCTCGAAGTCCGACAGCGCGTGGTCGCCGCCTTCGAGCAATCGCAGCCGGCTGCCCGGATAGCGCCCGGCCATCTCGCGCCAGTCGAGCACTTCGTCGCCCTTGGCGACGATGGCGAGGACGCGCTCCGGCCGGGCCAGCGCGCCGACCTCCAGGGCGCGCAGCTCGTCGATGAACGCCGGCTGGAAATGGAAGTGCTGCGCCGGGTCGTGCCAGGCGGTCTGGTCGCCGATGTGGCGCGCCAGGTCGCGCGCCGGATCGACGGCCGGATTGAGCAGCACGGCCGGGCAGCCGGTCCGCGCCGCGACGTGGGTCGCGTAGAAGCCGCCCAGCGAGGAGCCGACGACCGCCATGGTGTCGCGCGGCCAGGCCGCGATGCCGTCCATGAGCAGCGCCATCGCCTCGCGCGGGGAGGGCGGCAGCTGCGGGCACCACCAGTGCGCCTCCGGATGGCGCCGGGCCACCCGGTCGGCGACCAGGCGCGCCTTGGTCGACCGTGGCGAGGAACGAAAACCGTGGAGGTAGAGCAGATGGGTCGTGGGCATGCCGGCATGCTAGCGGCGCCGACGGACGGCGCAGACGCTGTGGCGCATCGCCTGATGTGGCCTGTGCATCGAAAGCTTATGCTCCAGCCCCATGCATACCGAGGTATTCACGGAGAGTGCAAAGCCCTGCGCGGTGCTGGTGGTGGAGGACGACGTGCGGACCCGCGACGCCTTCGAGCGCAACGTGCGCGCGCAACCCGGGTTGCGCTGGCTGGCCGGCCTCGGCACGGTGAGCGAGGCGCTGGCCTGGCTGGCCGCGGCCACGGAGGCGCCGGACGTCCTGCTGGCGGACCTCGGGTTGCCCGACGGCAGCGGTCTCGACGTGATCCGCGCGACGGTGGCCCGCTTCCCGTGCTGCGATCCGCTGGTGATCTCGGTCCACGGCGACGCCGCCAGCGTGCTGGCGAGCATCGAGGCCGGCGCCGTCGGCTACCTGTACAAGGACGCGCCGCCCGCGGACATCGCCCGCACGATCCTCGACGTCAAGGCCGGCGCGTCGCCCATCTCGCCCATGATCGCGCGCTGCGTGCTGACCAAGTTCCGCAGCCTGAGCCTGGCGGCGACCACCGCCGGCGCGCGGGGCGGCGCGACGCTGTCGTCGCGCGGTCCGCTGCCGTCGAAGCCCGAGGGGCCGGGATTCCTGTCGGCGCGCGAGCAGGAGGTGCTCGACCTGATCGCCCGCGGTTTCTCCTACGCGGAGATCGCCCGGCTGAAGAACCTGAGCGTGAACACGGTGCAGACGCACATCAAGAACCTCTACGGCAAGCTGGCCGTGCATTCGAAGAACGAGGCCGTGTTCGAGGCGACGCGGCTCGGGCTGCTGCGGCATCCGGACTGAGCCATGCGCGCGGCGGCAGGCACAGGGGCGATGCGACGTGCCCTCGTGCTCCTGGCCGTGGCGCTGTGCCTCGTCGCCGTCCGAGCCGACGCCCCGGACGGTCCGGACGCCTCGGTTCCGGTCCTGCACGCGCTGCAGGCCGGTCGCGTCGCGAGCACGGTCGACGGCGTCGCGCGCGAGGCGCCCGCGACGCTGCCCTACCACTGGGACCGCATGCACGCCGGCCGGCCCGGCGAGGCGCGCTTCACGCTGCCGTTCACCCTGGCCGAAGCGCCGACGGAGCCCTGGGGCCTGTTCATTCCGCGCGTGGGCAGCGCGTTCGACGTGGCCGTCAACGGCAGCGTGCTGCAGACCTACGGCGATCTGGCCCGGGCCCACGGGGCCGACTACGCCAAGGCGCCGATCTACGTGCCGGTGCCGCCCCGGCTGCTGCACGCGGGCGCCAACGTGCTGCAGGTCCGCATCCGCGCCGATTCCGGCCGACGCGCCGGGCTGGCGGTGCCCGTGCTCGGGCCGGCCGCGCCGGTGCGCGAGCGCCTGTTCGCGCCGGCCTATGCCTGGCGGTTCACGGGCTCGGTGCTGCTGTCGGCCTTCAGCCTGGTGGTCGGCACGATCGCGCTGGGGCTGTGGCTCACCCAGGTCGACACCGCCGGCACCGGCATGGTGGCCGGCGCGGACCGGCCACGGCGCGAGTCGCTCTACCTGTGGGCGGCGCTGGCGGAGTTCTGCTGGGCGCTGCGGGTGGCCGACGGCGCCATCGTCGAGCCGCCCCTGCCCTGGATCGCGTGGGGCGTGCTGATGACGGTCTGCTATTCCGGCTGGGCCGCGGCGTGCGTGATGTTCTGCCAGCACCTCGCCGGCTGGCAGGACCGGCCCGCCATGCGGTGGCTGCGGCGCGCGGTGGCGACGATCTTCACCGTGGCGGTGCTCGCCTGCCACGTGGCGCTGACGCGGGGCGAGCCCTTCTGGCTGACCGGCTGGCTGGGCGTGGAGATCGTCGCGGTGACGGGCTACGTCCTGTTCTTCGTCGGCGCGACGCTGCGGCGGCCGACGGCCGCGCGCGCGCTGGTGGCGTCGGTCCTGGCGCTGACGCTGGCGGTGGCGGTGCGCGACTGGCTCGTCATCCGCATGAGCGACGCCTACGGCGAGACGACCTGGGTGCGCTACACCTCGCTGCTGTTCGGCCTCGCGCTGCTGGGCATCGTGCTGATGCGCTTCCGGACCGCCAGCGCCCAGTCGCGTCAACTGCTGCGCACCCTCGCCGTGCGCGTGGCCGAGCGCGAACGCGAACTGGCGGCGGCCTACGAGCAACTGGAGACGGCCGCGCGCGCCCAGGAACGCACCCGGGAGCGCGAGCGCATCCTGCGCGACATGCACGACAGCGTCGGCTCGCACATCAGCACGGCGATCCGTCAGATGCAGTCCGTCCCGGTCCGCGCGGACGAGGTGCTGCACACCCTGCGCGATGCCATGGACCACCTCAAGCTGTCGATCGACGCCCTCCAGTTGCCGCCGGGCGACGTGCAGGGGCTGCTGGCCGGGCTGCGCCACCGCTTCGAGCCGCGCCTGGCCGGCTCGGGCCTGATGCTCGAATGGGCGGTGGACGAACTGCCGCCGCTGGCGCGGCTCGACGCGCCGGCGCTGCGCCAGCTGCAGTTCCTGCTGTTCGAGGCCCTGTCGAACGTGCTGCAGCATGCGCGCGCCCGGGTGCTGCGCATCGAGGCGGGGGCGGCGGGCGGCGCGGTGTGCATCCGCGTGATCGACGACGGCGTCGGCTTCGACGCGACGCGCGCGCCGCGCGCCCTCGCGCTGCGCGCCGAGGCCATCGGCGCGGCGCTCGCCGTCCAAAGCCGGCCCGGGCGCACGGTCGTCCAGGTCGATCTGGCCTGATCCGGCGGCATGCGCCGCGATAATCCGCGCCCATGTCCGCCGTCTTCCAGCAACCCTCCCTCGCACGGCGCATCGCCCCCATCTTCCAGGGCTTCGACGGCCTGCTGGCCTTCGCGGTGATCCTGCTGGCCTGCGCCGGATTGCTGACGATGTACTCGTCGGGCTTCGACCACGGCTCGCGCTTCATCGACCACGGCCGCAACATGCTGATCGCGGGCTTCATCCTGTTCGTCGTGGCGCAGGTGCCGCCCCAGCGGCTCATGGTGTTCGCGGTGCCGCTGTACCTGGCGGGCGTCGGCCTGCTGATCGCGGTGGCGCTCTTCGGCATCACCAAGAAGGGCGCCACGCGCTGGATCAACGTCGGCATGGTGATCCAGCCGAGCGAGATCCTGAAGATCGCCACGCCGCTGATGCTGGCGTGGTGGTTCCAGCGGCGCGAGGGGCAGGTGCGCCCGTTCGACTTCGCCGTGGCGCTGGTGCTGCTGATGATCCCGGTCGGGCTCATCATGAAGCAGCCCGACCTGGGCACCTCGCTGCTGGTGATGGCCGCCGGCCTGTCGGTGATCTTCTTCGCCGGCCTGAGCTGGAAGCTGATCGTGCCGCCGGTGGCCATCGGCCTGGTGGCGGTGGCGCTGATCGTCGGCTTCGAGTCCCAGCTGTGCGCCGACGGCGTCGACTGGCGCGTGTTGCACGACTACCAGAAGCAGCGCGTGTGCACCCTGCTCGACCCGACCAAGGACCCGCTGGGCAAGGGCTTCCACATCATCCAGGGCATGATCGCCATCGGCTCGGGCGGGGTCGGCGGCAAGGGCTTCATGCAGGGCACCCAGACGCACCTGGAATTCATCCCCGAGCGCACCACCGACTTCATCTTCGCCGCCTACGGCGAGGAGTTCGGCCTGGCCGGCAACCTGTTCCTCATCGCCGCCTTCACCTTCCTGATCTTCCGCGGCCTGGCCATCGCCCTGTCCGCGCCGACCCTGTTCTCGCGCCTGCTGGCCGGCTCGGTCACCATGATCTTCTTCACCTACGCCTTCGTGAACATGGGCATGGTCAGCGGCATCCTCCCCGTCGTCGGCGTCCCGCTGCCCTTCATCAGCTACGGCGGCACCGCCATGGTCACCCTCGGCCTCGCCCTCGGCATCCTGATGTCCATCTCCCGCGCCCGCCGCCTGATGCAGACCTGAGCATCACGCGCTACGCCCGGTCGCGCGCAGCCCGGCGCAACGCGCCGCGGCTCGTTCGTGAATGGCGTGGAACCGGCTTCGCCGGGCCACTGCCATTGCCCCCGGTAGGGGGTGGGCGAAGGCGACACGCAGTGCGCCGCAGCCTGGGGGGAGCAATAATCCAGAATGATCTCCCGCGAACCCACCATCGAGCGCCTCGCCACGGCGCAACAGCTCCTGCTCACGCCCTTCGGCCTCGACGAGTCGCACCTCGGCCGGGCGCTGGCCGAGATCAAGGCCCACCAGATCGACGACGCCGACCTCTACTTCCAGTACACGCGCAGCGAGGGCTGGAGCCTGGAGGAGGGCATCGTCAAGACCGGCAGCTTCAGCATCGACCAGGGCGTGGGCGTGCGCGCCGTCAGCGGCGAGAAGACCGCCTTCGCCTACTCCGACGACATCTCCGAGGCCTCGCTCCTGGACGCGGCGCGCACCGTGCGCTCCATCGCCGCGACCGCGCGCGGCGGCCGTGCGAAGGTCCCCGGCCGCAAGATCGCCTCGAGCCGCTCGCTCTACGACGGCCTCGATCCCATCGCCACGCTCGACAGCACGTCCAAGGTGCAATTGCTGGAGAAGGTCGAGCAGCTCGCCCGCAGCCGCGACCCGCGCATCGCCCAGGTCATGGCCGGCCTGGCGAGCGAGTACGACGTCGTGCTGGTCGCGCGCGCCGACGGCACCCTGGCCGCCGACGTGCGTCCGCTGGTGCGCCTGTCGGTGACGGTGATCGCCGAGCAGACCATCGCCGGCAAGGTCCGGCGCGAGATCGGCTCGGGCGGCGGCGGCGGGCGCTTCGGCCTGGCCTATTTCGACGACGAACACATCGCCGACTACGTCGACCAGGCCGTCAAGGCGGCACTGACCAACCTCGAGGCGCGGCCGGCGCCGGCCGGCGAGATGACCGTCGTGCTCGGCCCGGGCTGGCCCGGCATCCTGCTGCACGAGGCCATCGGCCACGGCCTGGAGGGCGACTTCAACCGCAAGGGCTCGAGCGCGTTCTCCGGCCGCATCGGCGAGCGCGTCGCGGCCAAGGGCGTCACGGTGCTCGACGACGGCACCATCGCCGACCGCCGCGGCTCGCTCAACGTCGACGACGAAGGCAACGCCAGCCAGCGCAACGTGCTGATCGAGGACGGCATCCTCAAGGGCTACATCCAGGACTCGCTCAACGCGCGCCTGAGCGGCGTTAAGCCCACCGGCAACGGCCGCCGCGAGAGCTACGCCCACGTGCCGATGCCGCGCATGACCAACACCTACATGCTCGGCGGCGACAAGGACCCGCAGGAGATCGTCGCCAGCATCGAGCGCGGCCTCTACGCCACCAACTTCGGCGGCGGCCAAGTCGACATCACCAGTGGCAAGTTCGTCTTCTCGGCGAGCGAGGCGTACTGGGTCGAGAACGGCAAGATCCTCTATCCGGTCAAGGGCGCGACCATCGTCGGCAACGGCCCGGACGCCCTGACGCGCGTGACGCTCATCGGCAACGACATGGCGCTCGATCCGGGCGTGGGCACCTGCGGCAAGGAAGGCCAGAGCGTGCCCGTGGGCGTCGGCCAGCCGACTCTGCGCATCGACGGCCTGACCGTCGGCGGCACCGCCTGAGACGGCTCCGACAGGGTTTCCGAGACGTCCCGTCGGCAAAACCCTGTGCTACATTGCCTTTCCATGTCGCTGCGCGCCGCTTTCTTCTTTTCGTACTTCTGGTTCCGGACCCCCGGCGGCCCAGAGACGAGCGCGTAACGACACGACGCACACCCCCTCTGAAAACCGCCGGCGCTCACGCCCCGGCGGTTTTTTCATGTCCTTTCGATTCCCACCTTCCAGGAGCCCCGCGATGACCCATCCTTCCGCCCCGACCAGCGACAGCTGGTATGCGCACGTCGAGAAAACCAGCCAGACCGACGACGAACGCATCAAGGACATCAACGTGCTCCCGCCTCCCGAACACCTCATCCGCTTCTTCCCGATCCGGGGCACGCCGGCCGAGACGCTGATCACCGGGACGCGCCGCCGCATCCACGACATCATGGCCGGCACCGACGACCGGCTGCTGGTGATCATGGGACCGTGCTCGATCCACGACCCGGCCGCCGCGCTCGACTACGCCCGGCGCCTGAAGGCCGAACGCGAGAAGTACGCCGACTCGCTGGAGATCGTGATGCGCGTGTACTTCGAGAAGCCGCGCACCACCGTCGGCTGGAAGGGCCTCATCAACGACCCGTACCTCGACGAGAGCTACCGCATCGACGAGGGCCTGCGCATGGCGCGCCAGCTGCTCATCGACATCAACCGCATGGGCCTGCCCGCGGGCAGCGAGTTCCTCGACGTGATCTCGCCGCAGTACATCGGCGACCTGATCTCCTGGGGCGCGATCGGCGCGCGCACCACCGAGAGCCAGGTGCACCGCGAGCTGGCCTCGGGCATCTCGGCGCCGATCGGCTTCAAGAACGGCACCGACGGCAACATCCGCATCGCCACCGACGCCATCCAGGCGGCGGCGCGCGGTCACCACTTCCTGTCGGTGCACAAGAACGGCCAGGTCGCCATCGTGCAGACCAACGGCAATCCCGATTGCCACGTCATCCTGCGCGGCGGCAAGGCGCCCAACTACGACGCCCAGAGCGTCGGCGCGGCCTGCGCCGACCTCGAAGCCGCCAAGCTGCCGTGCCGCCTGATGGTCGACTGCAGCCACGCCAACAGCTCCAAGCAGCACCAGAAGCAGCTGGAGGTGGCGGCCGACGTCGCCGCGCAGATCGCCAGCGGCAGCCGCAACGTCTTCGGCGTGATGCTGGAGAGCCACCTGAACGCCGGTGCGCAGAAGTTCACGCCGGGCCGCGACTCGATCGGTGGTCTCGAATACGGCAAGAGCATCACCGACGCCTGCCTGGGCTGGGACGATTCGGTGAGCGCGCTGGACGTGCTGTCGCAGGCGGTGAAGTCGCGTCGCGGCTGAAACCGCGCGGCGTCAGGCCGGTGCCCGGAGCGTCGCCAGCAGCCGGTCGTGCACGCCGCCGAAGCCGCCGTTGCTCATGCAGACGATGTGGTCGCCCGGTCGCGCGGCGGCCACGACCCCCTCGACGAGCGGCGCGAGGGTCACGTCCACCCGGGCGCGCGCGCCCAGCGGCGCCAGCGCGGCGGCCGCGTTCCAGTCGAGCCCGGCGGCGTGGCAGAACGCCAGGTCGGCTGCCGCCAGGCTCCAGGGCAGTTGCGCCGCCATGGCGCCGAGCTTCATGGTGTTGCTGCGCGGCTCGAACACCGCCAGGATGCGGTCGGCACGCCGGCCCGCGTCGTCGAGCTTGCGGCGCAGGCCGTCGAGCGTGGTGCGGATGGCGCTCGGGTGGTGCGCGAAGTCGTCGTACACCGTGATCTCCCCCGTCCCACGCGCGACCGTGCCGCGCAGCTCCATGCGCCGGCGCACGTTGCGGAAGCCGCCGAGCGCCGCGGCGGCCTCGGCCGGCGCCACGCCGACGTGCTCGGCCGCGGCGATCGCGGCCAGCGCGTTCATGCGGTTGTGCTCGCCCGACAGCGACCAGGCGACGTGGCCGAGCGTCTCGCCCGCTCGCACGACGTCGAAGTCGTCGTGCGCGCCTCTGGCCTGCCACCGGGGGCCGTCCGCGTCGCCGCCGTCGTCCTCGCCGCCGAAGCGCACCACCTTGCTCCAGCAGCCCTGCGACAGCACGCGACGCAGGCTGTCCTCGGTGCCGTTGACGACCACCCGGCCGCTCGACGGCACGGTGCGCACGAGGTGGTGGAACTGGCGCTCGATCGCCGCGAGGTCGTCGAAGATGTCGGCGTGGTCGAACTCCAGGTTGTTCAGGATGGCGGTGCGCGGGCGGTAGTGGACGAACTTGCTGCGCTTGTCGAAGAAGGCGGTGTCGTACTCGTCGGCCTCGATGACGAAGCAGGGCGAGCCGCCCAGGCGCGCGGAGACGCCGAAGTCCAGCGGCACGCCGCCGACCAGGAAGCCCGGCGCCCGGCCGGTGCGCTCCAGGATCCAGGCCAGCATCGACGTGGTGGTGGTCTTGCCGTGGGTGCCGGCCACGGCCAGCACGTGGCGGCCCTGCAGCACGTGCTCGGCCAGCCATTGCGGGCCGCTGGTGTAGGCGGCGCCGGCGTCGAGGATGGCTTCCATGAGCGGAAACTTGGGCGTGCCGTCGGCCAGCCGGGCGCGGGAGACGACGTTGCCGACGACGAAGACGTCGGGGCGCAGGGCCAGCTGGTCGGCGCCGAAGCCCTCGATCAGTTCGATGCCGAGCGCGCGCAGCTGGTCGCTCATCGGCGGATAGACGCCGGCGTCGCAGCCGGTCACGCGGTGGCCGGCCTCGCGCGCCAGGGCGGCGAGGCCGCCCATGAAGGTGCCGCAGATGCCGAGGATGTGAATGTGCATCGGTCGATTCTAGGGACGCGCCCTGGGGTAATCCCTGCGCGAAGCGCCGCGCAGGGCAGAATGGCCGGATGGACACGCCCAAGCGCGAAATCGCCGCCGTCGCGGCCCGGCTCGTGGTCGAGGAGGGGCTGGAATACGGCCCCGCCAAGCGTCGCGCGCTGCGCGAGATGGGACTGAACGCGCGCACCGCGCTGCCCCACAACGACGAGGTCGAGGCCGAGGTGCGCGACTACATCCAGCTGTTCTGCGCCGACACCCAGCCGCGCGAACTGCGGGCGCTGCGCCTGCTGGCGCTGGAATGGATGGAGCGCCTGCGGGTCTTCCGGCCCCACGTCGGCGGCGCCGTCTGGCACGGCACCGCGACGCGGCTGTCGGACGTCTACATCCAGCTGTTCTGCGACGACTCCAAGTCCGCCGAGATCGCGCTCATCGACCACCACGTCGACTACGAACCACGCATGGTGACGGGCTTCCACGGCGAGAAGGTCGAGGCGCTCAGCGTGCATGCGCCCAGCCGCGCGCTGGGCGAGGAGATCGGCGTGCACCTGCTGGTCTACGACTTCGACGACCTGCGCGGGGCGCTCAAGCCCGATGCCCAGGGCCGCACGCCGCGCGGCGACATCGCCGCGCTGCGGAAGCTCGTCGAGCAGGACGGCGTCGCATGACGGCGACCGGCCGTCCGGTGATTGGCGACGGCGGTTCGCGCCGCCGATGGCTCGCCGCCGGCGGTGTCGCCGTGGCGGCCGCCGGCCTGGGCGCGGGTACGGCGCTGTGGCGGCAGCGGACGGTGTCCGAAGGCGCGGGCGAGGCCCTCGACCCGGCGTTCTGGTCGACGCGCTACGAACGCCCCGAAGGCGGCGAACTCGACCTCGCTGCCTTGCGCGGCAAGCCGTTGCTGGTCAATTTCTGGGCCACGTGGTGCCCGCCGTGCATCGAGGAACTGCCGCTCATCGACGCTTTCTTCCGCCAGCACGCGGCGTCCGGTTGGCAGGTGGTAGGCCTGGCGATCGACCGACCCGAAGCCGTGCGCAAGTTCCTCGCGACCACGCCCGTGAGCTTTCCGGTCGGCGTCGCCGGACTCGCCGGCACCGACCTCGTCCGGCGCCTGGGCAACACGGCCGGCGGCCTGCCGTTCACGCTGGTGCTCGGAGCCGACGGCCGGACGTCGGCGCGTAAGATGGGCAGGCTCGATCGCGCCGATCTGGATGCGTGGCGTGCAGGAGTTCACGGTTAGAATCCGGCCCCCGTCGACGGCAGTTGACGCCCGAACGCCGGAGTAGGCCGACGTAGGTCGACGTAAGAAGTCGAACCGCGTCGTTCGCACCTTTCTCCAGGCAACTTAATTTCCGAAGGGCCGGACAACCGGCAATGGAGTCCCATGGATCTGCGCAAGCTCAAGACACTGATCGACCTGGTGTCTGAATCGAATATTTCCGAACTGGAGATCACCGAGACCGAGGGCAAGGTCCGCATCGTCAAGGGCGGCGTCGCGGCGCCGGTGCAGTACGTGCAGACCATGGCGGCACCCGCTGCCGCCGCCGCGCCGATCGCCGGCCCGGCCGTCGCCGCCGAGCCGGCCGCCGCCGTGACGCCCGCGGCCACGGGCCACGTGGTCAAGTCGCCGATGGTGGGCACCTTCTACCGCTCGTCGAGCCCGGGCGCCGCGGCGTTCGTGGAGATCGGCAGCCAGGTGAAGGAGGGCGACACCGTCTGCATCATCGAGGCGATGAAGATCCTCAACGAGATCGAGGCCGACAAGTCCGGCACCATCACGCAGATCATGGGCGACAACGGCCAGGCCGTCGAATACGGCCAACCGCTCTTCGTCATCGAGTGACCATGTTCAAGAAGATCCTGGTCGCCAATCGCGGCGAGATCGCACTGAGAATCCAGCGGGCCTGCAGCGAACTCGGCATCAAGGCCGTGATGGTCTATTCGGAAGCCGATCGCGAAGCCAAGTACGTCAAGCTGGCGCAGGAGGCCGTGTGCATCGGCCCAGCCCCCTCGGTGCACAGCTACCTCAACATGCCCGCCATCATCTCGGCGGCCGAAGTGACCGATGCCGAGGCGATCCACCCGGGCTACGGTTTCCTGAGCGAGAACGCCAACTTCGCCGAGCGCGTCGAGCAGAGCGGCTTCCAGTTCATCGGGCCGACGCCCGAGAACATCCGCACGATGGGCGACAAGGTCTCGGCCAAGCAGGCGATGATCAAGGCCGGCGTGCCCTGCGTGCCGGGCTCGGAAGGCGAACTGTCCGACGACGCGGCGACCAACAAGCGCATCGCGCGCGCCATCGGCTACCCGGTCATCATCAAGGCCGCGGGCGGTGGCGGCGGACGCGGCATGCGCGTGGTGCACACCGAAGCGGCCCTGGTCAACGCCATCCAGATGACCAAGGCGGAGGCCGGCGCGGCCTTCAACAATCCGGCCGTGTACATGGAGAAGTTCCTCCAGAACCCGCGCCACGTCGAGATCCAGATCCTCGCCGACAAGCACAAGAACGCCGTCTACCTGGGCGAACGCGACTGCTCGATGCAGCGCCGCCACCAGAAGGTGATCGAGGAGTCGCCCGCGCCCGGCATCCCGCGCAAGCTGATCGAGAAGATCGGCGAGCGCTGCGCCGCCGCCTGCAAGCGCATCGGCTACCGCGGCGCCGGCACCTTCGAGTTCCTCTACGAGAACGGCGAGTTCTACTTCATCGAGATGAACACGCGCGTGCAGGTCGAGCACCCGGTGACCGAGTTCACCACCGGCATCGACATCGTGAAGACGCAGATCATGGTCGCCGCCGGCGAGAAGCTGCCGTTCACGCAGCGCCAGATCGAGATGCGCGGTCACTCCATCGAGTGCCGCATCAACGCCGAGGACGCCTACAAGTTCACGCCATCGCCGGGCCGCATCACGATGTGGCACGCGCCGGGCGGGCCGGGCGTGCGGGTCGACTCGCACGTCTACACGAACTACTTCGTGCCGCCGAACTACGACTCGATGATCGGCAAGATCATCGTCCACGGCGACACGCGCGAGCAGGCCCTCGCGCGCATGCGCACGGCGCTCAACGAGACCGTGGTCGAAGGCATCCAGACCAACATCCCGCTGCATCGCGAGCTGATGGTGGACGCCAAGTTCATGGCCGGCGGCACCAACATCCACTACCTCGAGGAGTGGCTCGCGGCGCGGGCCCGTTGAACGCCATGTTCGAACTGCGCCTCCTCGCGCCCGAGGACCGTGTCGAGGACGTGAGTGATGCGCTCGACGCCCTCGACGCGCTGAGCGTGTCGGTCGAGGACGCCGATGCCCAGACCGATGCCGAGCAGGCCCTCTTCGGCGAGCCCGGCATGCCGCCGCCCAAGGACGGCTGGCAGCGCTCGCGCGTGATCGCGCTGTTCGCCGACGAGGCCGCCGCGCGCGAGGCCGCCGACGTGCTGGCCGCGCAGGACTTCTTCGACGGCTGCCGGGTCCTGGGCGTGGCCCACGTGCCCGAGCAGGACTGGGTGCGCCTGACGCAGTCGCAGTTCGCGCCGGTCGAGATCACGCCCGAATTCTGGATCGTGCCGACCTGGCACGAGCCGCCCGCGCAGGCCCGCCAGGTCATCCGCCTGGACCCCGGCCTCGCCTTCGGCACCGGCACCCATCCCACCACGCGCATGTGCCTGCGCTGGATCGCGACGCGCGCGGACGGTCTGGCCGGCCGCGTGCTCGACTACGGCTGCGGCAGCGGCATCCTGGCCATCGGCGCGGCGAAGTTCGGCGCCGTCGATCTCGACGCCGTCGACATCGACCCAGCGGCGGTGGAGGCCACGCGGCTCAACGCCGAGGCCAACGGCGTCGCGCTGAAGGCCGGTCTGCCCGATGCCGCCCGGGGCGCCTACGACGTCGTGCTGGCCAACATCCTGGCCACGCCCCTGAAGGTGCTGGCACCGTTGCTGTGCGCCCATGTGAAGCCGGGCGGCGCGCTGGTGCTCGCGGGCATCCTCGAGCGGCAGGCCGACGAACTCAAGAGCGCCTACGCGCCCCATGCCGCGCTCGAAGTCAGCGACAGCGAAGAAGGCTGGATCCTGATGACGGCGCGTTTCTGACCCCGCCCGCCGACGCGGACGCCGGCTTCCGGCGATCTCCGAGAACCCACGTGCCATGAGCCTCGCCACCCGCTGCCCCGCCTGCGGCACGACCTTCCGGATCGAGCCGGAACAACTCGCGCTGGCCGACGGCTGGGCACGCTGCGGTCGCTGCAGCACGGTCTTCGACGCGGCGGCGCAGCAGCGTCCCGAGCTTGCGGACGACGCGACCTCGGCATCGACGAACGCGATGTCGCCACCGGGAGAGGCGTCGAACCCGTTTCCCGCGCAGGCGTCGTCCACCCCGAACGCCGCCGATGCCTTCGGTGCGGCGCTCGCGAGCTTCAGCGTCGACCTGCCGCCGCCGTCGACCTCGCGATCCCAGTCCGACGACGCACTCGAGCCGTCCGACGATGGCGGGGAGGCGGACGCTGCGTCGTCCGGATTGTCGACCCCGACCGACTCCCTGTCGCCTTCCGCGCCTCCGACGCCGGCCTTCGATCCCTGGCGCGAGCTGCCGTCGCTCGGGCTGGGGCCGGACGTCGCCGCGCCGGCACCGGTGCCTTCTCCGGTCGCCACCGAGGCGCCAGGGAGCGACGTGTCCACGACGCCGCCATCGGAACCGATGACCGTGGAACCACCGATGCCGTCGGAAGCGCCGGCGACAACGCCCGCCCCGTTGTGGACGGTGCCGCCCTCCGGATCGGCCGGACCCGCGTCCGGACCGTCCGGCGTCCGGCCGTCGGCACGCGCCGAATCGGTCGCGCCGTCCGGCGTGATCCACGCCGCCAGCGAGCCGGTGAACGACGATGGCGCCGGCGTGCGCAAACCGCGCGGCGCGGGTCGCCGGTCATGGCGACTGGCAATGCTCTTGTTGGCGATCGTGCTGCTGCTCGCCTTGCTGGCGCAGGTCCTGTATCGCCAGCGCGATGCCGTCGCCGCCCGCCATCCGGCGCTGCGTCCGGCGCTCGCTCGGCTGTGCGGATTCGCGGGCTGCACGATCGCTGCGCTGCGCCGGCCGGGCGCCATCGCCATCGAAGGCGCGACCTTCACCCATGTGCAGGACAGCGACCGCTACCGGATGGCCTTCGCCCTGCGCAACCAGGCCGACGTGCCGCTCGCGATGCCGGCGATCGAGCTGTCGCTGCTCGACGCGCAGCAGCGACCGGTGGTGCGGCGCGTCCTGATGCCGGCGGAGTTCGGCGCCACCGAGGCGACGCTGCCGGCGCTGGCCGAACGTGCGGGCGCCGTGTCCTTCGTGCTGGACGAGACGACCGGGACCGGTCCCGAGCCGCTGCCGCGCGTCGCGGGCTACGCCATGGTCGCCTTCTATCCCTGAGCTCCGAATCCCGTTCTCCGATCCGGCGGTGCCAGCGCTGCGCCGACGACCTTTCCACCTTCCATCTCCACAGGCTCATCCATGGCAGCAGTGATTTGCGGTTCCCTCGCGTTCGACACCATCATGAATTTCGACGGCCGGTTCGCCGACCAGATCCTGCCCGGCCAGCTGCACATCCTGAACGTCTCGTTCCTGGTGCCGTCCCTGCGGCGCGACTACGGCGGCTGCGCCGGCAACATCGCCTACGGGCTCAACGCCCTGGGCGGGCACGCGCTGCCGATGGCCACCGTCGGCAGCGACGGCGCCGACTATGTCGCGCGGTTGCGTGAACTGGGGATCGGCACCGAGTTCGTGCGTTCGCTCGACGACACCTACACGGCCCAGTGCTTCATCACCACCGATCGCGACAACAACCAGATCACCGCCTTCCATCCCGGCGCGATGCAGCAGGCGCACCTCACGCGCGTCGAGGCGCGCGAGGACATCCGCCTGGGCATCGTCTCGCCCGACGGGCGCGAGGCCATGCTGCAGCACGCCGAGCAGTTCAAGGCCGCCGGCATTCCCTTCGTCTTCGATCCGGGTCAGGGCCTGCCGATGTTCAGCGGCGACGAACTTGCACGCTTCGTCGACCAGGCCGACTGGGTCACCGTCAACGACTACGAGGGCAAGATGCTGTGCGACCGCACGGGTCTGAGCAGCTCCGAGATCTCGCGCCGCGTGCGCGGTCTGATCGTCACGCTGGGCGCCCTGGGGTGCGAGGTCTGGGTCGACGGCCAATGCACCCAGGTGCCGGCCGTGGCGCCGACCGCCATCGTCGATCCCACCGGCTGCGGCGACGCCTGGCGCGCCGCGCTGCTGTTCGGGCTGGAAAAGGACTGGCCGCTGGTGCGCTGCGCCGAACTCGGCAACCGGATGGGCGCCCTGAAGATCGCGCAGCGCGGTCCGCAGAACTACGCGGTCGATCGCACGACGCTGGGCCTCTGAACGCCTGAACGACAAAAAGCCCGGCGCTCCTGGCAAGGAGCGACGGGCTTTTCTTCGATGCGGCGGCCGGTGGCGGCCGCCAGCCGTCGACGCCCGGAGGGCGTCGCGATCGTCAGGGCTTGCCGGCCGTCGGAAAGGGCCACGCGGCTTGCGGGTTCAGCGTCGTCTGCGCTGCGGGTGCCGACGCCGGAGCGGCGGCGGCCTTGGCCTTCTTGGGCGCGGACTTCGCTGCCGTGGACGTCTTCTCGGCGGCTTTGGCAGCCGGCTTCGCGGCGGTCTTGGTGGCCGTCGTCTTCGCGCCTGCCTTGGCCGTGGTCGCGGTCTTGTCGGTCGACTTGGCCGGGGTCTTCGACGTCGCCGTCTTGGTCGCGGACGCCGTCTTGGTGGACGCGGTCTTCGATGCGGTCGCCGGCTTGGCGGTCGATGCCTTCTTCGCCGTCGACGCCGTCTTGGTGGCCGTCGTGGACGCGGCCTTCTTGGCCGTCGACGTCACGGCCGATGCGACCTTCTTCGCCGTGCCGACGGCCGTCGCGGTCGCCTTCTTCGCCGCGGTGGCCACCGTCGACGTCGCCTTCTTGGCGGCGGTCGCCGTCTTGCCGGCGGCGGTCTTGGCGGGAGCCGCCTTCTTCGCCGGTGCCGCCTTCTTGGCCGCCGGTGCCTTTTTGGCCGCGGCCTTCGGGGCCGTGGTGGTGGCCACCTTGGTCGCCGGTGCCTTCTTGGCCGGTGTGGCCTTCGTCGACGCCGTGGCCGAGGCCTTCTTCGCGGCCGTGGCCGTCGAATTCTTCGTTTCCGTCTTCTTCTCCGGGGTCTTCTTTTCCGGAGTCTTCTTGGCGTCGGTCTTCGCAGCCGTTGCCTTCTTTGCAGTTGCCATTTTTTTCTCCTTGATCAAGTTGAGACATCAACCTCTGAACGCACTCCGTCCGCGCTGTCGTGAACGAAGCGATGCACGACGCCGGAGATCGGTCTCCGGCGTCGTGGACATCCGCGCCCAGTCATCGCCGCGCTCTGTGGCGCTGTTCGACGCTGGGGCAATTACTGAATGCACTTGTCGGTTCTTCGAAAGATTCAATCCCAGGAGAGCGCGCCGCCCGACTGGTATTCGATGACGCGGGTCTCGAAGAAATTGCGTTCCTTCTTCAGATCGATCATCTCGCTCATCCAGGGAAACGGGTTCTCCTCGTTCGGGAACAGCGTCTCCAGGCCGATCTGCTGCGCGCGCCGGTTGGCGATGTAGCGCAGGTAGCCCTTGAACATCGAGGCGTTCATGCCGAGCACGCCACGCGGCATGGTGTCCTCGGCGTACTGGTATTCGAGCTCGACGGCCTTCATGAAGAGATCCTTGATCTCGGCCTTGAATTCGGCGGTCCAGAGCTGGGGGTTCTCCAGCTTGAGCTGGTTGATCAGGTCGATGCCGAAGTTGCAGTGCATCGACTCGTCGCGCAGGATGTACTGGTACTGCTCGGCGGCGCCGGTCATCTTGTTCTGGCGGCCCAGCGCCAGGATCTGCGTGAAGCCGACATAGAAGAACAGGCCTTCCATGAGGCAGGCGAACACGATGAGCGACTTGAGCAGGGTCTGGTCGGTCTCGTGCGTGCCGGTCTTGAAGTTCGGGTCGCTGATCGCCTCGATGAAGGGGATCAGGAACTCGTCCTTGTTGCGGATCGACGGCACCTCGTTGTAGGCGTTGAAGATCTCGCTCTCGTCGAGGCCCAGCGATTCGACGATGTACTGGTAGGCGTGCGTGTGGATCGCTTCCTCGAAGGCCTGGCGCAGCAGGAACTGGCGGCATTCGGGCGCCGTGATGTGGCGGTAGGTGCCCAGCACGATGTTGTTGGCGGCCAGCGAGTCGGCGGTGACGAAGAAGCCGAGGTTGCGCTTGACGATGCGGCGCTCGTCCTCGGTCAGGCCGTTGGGGTCCTTCCACAACGCGATGTCGCGCGTCATGTTCACTTCCTGCGGCATCCAGTGGTTGGCGCAGGTGGCGAGGTACTTCTCCCAGGCCCACTTGTACTTGAAGGGCACCAGCTGGTTGACGTCGGTCTGGCCGTTGATGATGCGCTTGTCGGCCGCGTTGACGCGACGCGCGACGGCGGGCACGGACGGGGCGGAAGCGAGGGGAGACGCGGGGGAGGAAACGGGAGCGGCGACGCTGTCTGCGCGGCCTGCCGGAGGGGTGATCGGCGAAGTCGGCGGGGCCGACGAACGCGCGGCCGGCGCGCCGTTGGGCGATGAATGATGCAACCCCTGTTGCATGTCCTTCGATGAGGATGGCTTGACTTCTTCGTCCCAGGTCAACATAGAAAAATCCAGTGCTCAAATTATGTGAGCAACGATGCGAGTTGCAAAGTGTTTGACTCGCACCGTGCCCTGATTATCTCGTGCGAAACCCGTTCGCGGGCATCGCGATCTTGTCAGGCGATGCCGCGAACGCGCCTCGATTCAGGCCGACGTCACTGGCAGGCTTCGCAGGTCGGATCGTCGACGCCGCAGAACGCGATGTCGGTGGCCGGCATGGCGGCGAGCTGGGCCTGCGCGGCCGCCGCGGCGGCTTCCAGCGCGCTCGGTGCCGCGGCGCCCGAGGACAGCGACGAGGCGTTGCCGCCGCCCGACGCGACGGCGTTGAGCCGGCCCGACTGCACGGTGGATTTCTCGGCGTGCGTGGCGCTCTGGGTGCGGAGGTAGTAGGTGGTCTTCAGACCGCGCAGCCAGGCGAGCTTGTAGGTCTCGTCGAGCTTCTTGCCCGATGCGCCGGCCATGTAGATGTTGAGCGACTGCGCCTGGTCGATCCACTTCTGGCGCCGCGCGGCGGCCTCGACCAGCCACTTCGTCTCGACCTCGAACGCGGTGCCGTAGAGCGCCTTGACGTCCTGCGGCACGCGGTCGATGGGGCGCAGCGAACCGTCGAAGTGCTTGAGGTCCATGACCATCACGTCGTCCCACAGGCCCAGGCGCTTGAGGTCGCGCACCAGGTAGTGATTGATGACGGTGAACTCGCCCGAGAGGTTCGACTTGACCGACAGGTTGCCGAAGCACGGCTCGATCGAGGCGTCGACGCCGATGATGTTGGAGATCGTCGCGGTCGGGGCGATGGCCACGCAGTTGGAGTTGCGCATGCCGTCGGCCTTGATCTTGCGGCGCAGCGCGTCCCAATCGAGCGTGGCCGAGCGGTCGACCTCGACATAGCCGCCACGGGCCTGCTCCAGCATGTCGAGCGTGTCGATCGGCAGCACGCCCTGGTCCCACAGCGAACCCTTGTAGCTGGAGTACTTGCCGCGTTCCTTGGCCAGCTCGGTCGAGGCCCAGTAGGCGTGGTAGCAGATGGCTTCCATCGAGCGGTCGGCGAACTCCACCGCTTCCTGCGAGGCGTAGGGGATGCGCAGCGCGTAGAGCGAATCCTGGAAGCCCATCAGGCCCAGGCCGACCGGGCGGTGGCGCAGGTTGGAATCGCGCGCCTTCTTGACGGCGTAGTAGTTGATGTCGATCACGTTGTCGAGCATGCGCATCGCCGTGGAGATCGTCTTCTTGAGCTTCTCCTGGTCGACCTGGCCGTCCTTCAGGTGCTGCAGCAGGTTGACCGAGCCCAGGTTGCACACGGCGGTCTCGGTGTCGCTGGTGTTGAGGGTGATCTCGGTGCACAGGTTCGACGAGTGCACGACGCCCGCGTGCTGCTGCGGCGAGCGCACGTTGCAGGCGTCCTTGAACGTGATCCAGGGATGCCCGGTCTCGAACAGCATCGTGAGCATCTTGCGCCACAGGTCGCTCGCCGGCACGGTGCGCGAGGGCGAGATCTCGCCACGCGCGGCCTTGGCCTCGTAGGCGACGTAGGCGGTCTCGAAGGCGCTGCCGAACAGGTCGTGCAGGTCGGGCACGTCGTTGGGCGAGAACAGCGTCCACTGGCCCTTCTCCATCACGCGGCGCATGAAGAGGTCGGGAATCCAGTTGGCGGTGTTCATGTCGTGCGTGCGGCGGCGGTCGTCGCCGGTGTTCTTGCGCAGCTCCAGGAACTCCTCGATGTCGAGGTGCCAGGTCTCCAGGTAGGTGCAGACCGCGCCCTTGCGCTTGCCGCCCTGGTTGACGGCCACGGCCGTGTCGTTGACGACCTTCAGGAACGGCACCACGCCCTGCGATTCGCCGTTGGTGCCCTTGATGTGGCTGCCCAGCGCGCGCACGCGGGTCCAGTCGTTGCCCAGGCCGCCGGCGAACTTCGACAGCAGCGCGTTCTCCTTGATCGATTCGTAGATGCCGTCGAGGTCGTCGGGGACGGTGGTCAGGTAGCACGACGACAGCTGCGAGCGCAGCGTGCCGGCGTTGAACAGCGTGGGCGTGCTCGACATGAAGTCGAACGACGACAGCACCTCGTAGAACTCGATGGCGCGCGCCTCGCGGTCCACTTCGCCGAGCGACAGGCCCATCGCCACGCGCATGAAGAAGGCCTGCGGCAGTTCGATGCGCGTCTTGCGCACGTGCAGGAAGTAGCGGTCGTAGAGCGTCTGCAGGCCGAGGTAGTCGAACTGCAGGTCGCGCTCGGCCTTGAGCGCGGCGGCCAGGCGCGGCAGGTCGAACTGCAGCAGCTTCTCGTCGAGCAGTTCGTTGTCCACGCCCTTCCTGATGAACTGCGGGAAGTAGTCGACGTAGGCCTGCGTGCGCTCAGCGGGCATCACCTCGCGGCCGACGATCTCCTTGAAGATCGTGTGCAGCAGCAGGCGTGCGGTGGCGAAGGTGTAGTCGGGGTCCTTCTCGATCAGCGTGCGGGCCGCCAGGATCGAGGCCTTGTAGACCTCGTCGAGCGGCACGCCGTCGTAGAGGTTGCGCATCGTCTCGGCGACGATGGGCGCGGCCGTGATGCTCTCGCCGAGGTTCTCGCAGGCCGACTCGATCAGGCCCTTGAGCTCGTTCATGTCGAGCGCGACGCGCTGGCCGCCGTCCATCACGTGCAGGGCCGGCGCGGCCGGGGTCTCCTGCGCGACCTGGCGGGCGCGCTCCTGCGTTCGGCGCTCGCGGTAGAGCACGTAGGCACGGGCGATCTCGTGGTGGCCGCCGCGCATCAGGCCCAGCTCGACCTGGTCCTGCACGTCCTCGATGTGGAAGGTGCCGCCGCCCGGGCGCGAGCGCACCAGGCCGCGCACGACCGCCTGCGTCAGCGTGTCGACGGTCTCGCGCACGCTGGCCGAGGCCGCGCCCTGCGTGCCGTGCACGGCCAGGAAGGCCTTCATCATCGCCACGGCGATCTTGCTGGGCTCGAAGGGCACCACGGCGCCGTTGCGGCGGATGATCTGGTAGTGCGACAGGGTCTCGGCGGAGGGGGCGCCGGCCGTGTCGCGCGCGGGTGCGACCACGGTCTTGGGCGCGCCGGCGCGGGACGTGGAGGGGGTGTTCAGGGCAGATTGCATGAGGTCCTCTGAAAGAAATTCTGAAGGGGCGGCAGCCTGACGCGGGGCGAGGCTGCAACGGCGCCGGCAAGGCGCCGGCCAGGACTGCCGGACGGGATGCGTCGGGCAAGAAGACACTATATCTGGTGTGTCGAGAGCAACTAACCACTACCTGTAGTGTTTTGGCATCGATTTCGCCCAGGCACTGCCTGATCGATGCCCCGACCGGTGACGACCGTGTGACGCCATGCCCCATCGTTTCTGCATCGTCGCCCCGGAAGCCGCGCCGGCCGTGGCTTCCGGGCAGTTTTCACGTCGCAGGGCGCATGGCGACTGGGTGCATCGGGGTGTCAAGGTCCGGCTTGTCGTTCGGGCGGACGGTGACAAAAATTTCATGTTTCCGGACGATCGGTGCCGGGTGCGAAACCTTTTTCAGACGTGGCCACAGTCGTTGTAATAGGAAAGAGCTCGTTCTTCCAGTCCAGCCGCGCGCGCAGGCCCGGCCAGTCGAATCCCGGCCCGGGATCGATCTTGCGGCCGGGCGCGACGTGCTCGTGGCCCGCGATGCCGGTCACCGGATAGCGTCGCGCCAGGTCGGCGCAGAGGCCGGCGAGCATTGCGTACTGCGCGGCCTCGAAGGTGTCGCCCTCCAGCCCTTCGAGCTCGATGCCGACCGAGAAGTCGTTGCAGTTCGCGCGTCCTCGCCAGCTCGAGGCGCCGGCGTGCCAGGCCCGGTCGTCGCAGCTCGCGAACTGCCAGAGTTCGCCCGTGCGCCGCACGTAGAAATGCGCCGAGACCTCCAGGCCGCGGATCCGCTGGAAGTAGGGGTGGGCGTCCCAGTCGAGCCGGTTGGTGAACAGGCGCTGCACCTCGTCGCCGCCGTAGCGGCCCGGCGGCAGGCTGATCGAGTGCACGACGATCAGGTCGACGAGCGTGCCGGCCGGGCGCGGGCCGACGTTGGGCGAGGGCAGGTGCCGGGCCGGGCGGTACCAGCCGGCGTCCCAGGGGTCGCGTTCGCGGGTCACTCGCCGGCACCCGGTCCGGGCGTGGCGTCGCCGGGCGCGACGATGCCCAGGCGGGCGATGCGGTAGCGGATCTGGCGCAGGCTCAGCCCGAGGCGCGCGGCGGCGGCGGTGCGGTTGAAGCCGCTCTCGCGCAGGGCGTGCACCAGGATCTCGCGTTCCTGCCGGTCGAGGTAGGTCTGCAGGTCGGCCGGCACCTCCGGCGGTGCCGCCGGCGCGCCGGCCACCGGGACGGCCTGCGGCGCCGACGACGGGGCCGCGGACGCCGGTACCGGCACGGCCCCGCCGGGCCCGACATCGATGTGCAGCTCGTCGCCGTCGTTGAGCGCGACGGCGCGGTGCAGCAGGTTCTCCAGCTCGCGCACGTTGCCGTGCAGCGAATGCGCGGCCAGTCGCTCGATCACGCCGGGCGAGAGCACCGGCACCGGCATGTGCGCGTCGTGGGCGATGCGCGCGAGCAGCGCGGCGCACAGGGCCGGCAGGTCCTCGCGCCGGTCGCGCAGCGCCGGCATGGCGATCTCGATCACGTTGAGGCGGTAGAACAGGTCCTGGCGGAAGCGCCCGGCCTGCACGTCGGCCTGCAGGTCCTTGTGCGTGGCGCTCACGATGCGCACGTCGACGGCCTCCTCCTGCGTCGAGCCGATGGCGCGCACGCTGCGCTCCTGGATCGCGCGCAGCAGCTTGGACTGCATCGCCAGCGGCAGGTCGCCGATCTCGTCGAGGAACAGCGTGCCGCCGCGCGCGGCCTGGAAGTAGCCGTCGCGGTCCTGCACGGCGCCGGTGTAGGAGCCCTTGCGGGCGCCGAAGAACTCGGCCTCCAGCAGGTTCTCGGGGATGGCGCCGCAGTTGACGGCGACGAAGGGGCCGTCGCAGCGCTGGCTGCAGGCGTGCACGGCGCGCGCCACGAGTTCCTTGCCGGTGCCCGATTCGCCCCGCACCAGCACCGGCGCCATGCCGCGCGCGACGCGCACGATGCGCGACTTGACCAGGCGCATCGGTTCGGATTCGCCCACCAGCCGTTCGAGCGCCGCGTGGGCGGCGGGCGCGAGCGCGGCGACCGGCGCGGGCGGTGGTGACATCAGGTCGGGCGGCGGTGCTTCCATGGCGGTGGTGCCCGGCGGCGCCGCCGCCGGGGGCGTCGTCGGCGCCAGCACGGCCGAGGCCACGACGGTGCGGTACTGCTTCAGGTCGACCGGCTTGGTCAGATAGTCGAAGGCCCCGGCCTTGAGCGCCTCGACCGCGTTCTCGGCCGAGCCGTAGGCGGTCATGACGATGCAGCGTTCGGGGCGGTGGTCGCGCTGGAGGTGCTGCAGGATCTCCATGCCCAGGCCGTCGGGCAGGCGCATGTCGGTGATGACGGCGTCGAAGCGGCCGGCCGCCAGGTGGCGCATCGCCTCGGCCACGCTGCCGGCGGCCTCGACCCGGTGGCCCTCGCGCAGCAGCGTGAGCTCGTACAGGATGCGCAGGTCGGGCTCGTCGTCGACGACCAGGATGCGGGCGGCGCGCGACGCCGGGGAGGTGGGGATGCTCACGGGCACGATTGTGTCAGCCGCCCGGCGCGGATCGCGCGCCGTCGGCGAAGCCGACGAGGAACTCGTTGCCCTCGGGGCCGTCGGCCGCGAGCGCGCGCCGTTCGTAGCCGATGGTCGCGCCGTGGCGCGCGCACAGCTCGCGGCACAGGAACAGTCCGAGGCCGCTGGAGCGGCTCTCCGACGAGAAGAAGGGCTCGAACAGGTGGCGCTGCACGGCCGGCTCCAGCGGCGCGCCGTCGCTCCACACGTGCAGGCTGGCCTCGCCGCGCGCGCCGCTGCGGGTGGCGACCTCGATCGAGCCCGCGCGGTCGCTGGCATAGCGCGCCGCGTTGTCGAGCAGGTTGACCAGGATGCGGCGCAGGTGCTCGGCGTCGAAGGCCACGTGGCGCCCGGCCGCCTGGAGCGACAGCCGCACGCCGGCGCATTGCGCCTGGCGCATCCATTCGCCGGCCAGCGCGTGCACGGTGGCGTCCAGCGGGATGCGCTCCCCGGGCAGCGCAACGCGCTGCTCGCGCACGCGGGCGACGTCGAGCACGTCGTCGACGGTGCGCGAGAGGCGCCGCGCGTTCTGCGCCACCAGAGCGAGCAGCCGGCGCTGCGCCGGGTCGCTCAGGTCCTCGTCGAGCAGCGCGGCGGCCTGGGTAATGGCCGCGAGCGGGTTGCGGATCTCGTGCGCGACGGCGGCCGACATGCGTCCCATGGCGGCCAGCTTCTCGGTGCGGATGCGCGCCTCGAGCTCGCGCAGGTCCTGCAGGAACATCACGCACAGGCTGTTGCCCGACAGGTCGCTGACGGGCGTCAGGCGCGTGCGCACCCGCACCTCGCGCGCCGCGCCGCGCGGCTGCGCCACCGGGATCTCGTGCGTCTGCGGCGCCTGGCGCGCGAAGGTCTGTCCGGCGACCTCGGCCAGGGTCCCCCAGGCGGGATGGGCGCCGAGCGCGAACGGCAGCGCCAGCCTCGCGAGGCCCTGGCCGAGGATGGCGTCGGCCGCCGGGTTGGCGGCGTGCACCCGCCCCTCGGCGTCGATCACCAGCACGCCCTCGCTCAGCGTCTCGATCACGAGGTCGTTGACCCGCGCCTGCACCTGCGCCGTGCTGCGGCTGCGCTGCGCGCGGGCCTCCTCGCGCGCCAGGCGGCGCGAGAGCTCGTGGGCCAGCAGCACGACCAGGAACAATCCGGTGCTGGTGAGCGCGGCCTGCAGGAAGCGCGTGGGCGAGTCCGAGGGCTGCGCCGCGAGCCAGCGCCAGCCGGCGTCGGCCAGCAGCAGCAGGCTGACGGCCGCCGTGGTGCCCAGGCCGACCGACACCGTGCCCAGCACCGCGCCCATGAGCACCGGCATCGCGAACAGCGGCGTGTAGTCGATGCTGCCGGCCTGCAGGACGTGCAGCGTCGCGAAGGTCGCCAGGTCGACGCCGATCGTGACGATCCAGGCCGGGCCCAGCGCCCGCATGGGCAGCTGCACCGGCGCCCAGCGCACGCCCGCCAATGCCACGCCCAGGTAGGCGACGGCGACGGCGCTGGCGATCCACTGGCCCGGCTGGCCGAGCGCGAAGGTGACCAGCTGCAGCAGCACCACCACCGTGCCCACGCAGCAGCGCGCCAGCAGGAAACCCCGGCGCAGGCGCAGCAGGGCGGAACTCTCGCTGCCGTGCGCGTCGAGCGCCGCCCAGTCGGTGGAGGGGGACTCGCCCGTCGACCAGCCGGTCGCGCCCATCGCCGCGCCGGCCTTCAGCGCTCGACGACCTGCCGGTGGGCGGGGCTGCAGTACGACGCGCCGTCGCGTCCGGCGACGGCGTCGACCGCCGGCAGGTGCAGTCCGCAATGGGCGCAGCGCACCATCGCCTGGGGCGGCGCCACGGCGGGCGGAGGGGCCGGCCGGGGCGGCACGGCGGCGGCCGCGCGTTCGCGCATCGCGTCGCGCCGGCCCTGGCGCCAGAGCCAGATGCCGACCGTCACGACCACCAGGACGAGGAAGTATTTCAAGGCGAACCTCTCAGGGCAGGGGGCGCCGCAGCACCACCTCGAGCACGAAGCGCGAGCCGACGTAGGCCAGCAGCAGCAGCGCCGAGCCGGCGTAGAGCACGCGGCGCGCCTTGCGTCCGCGCCAGCCGAAGCGCACGCGCCCGGTCAGCAGGATCGCGAAGGTGAGCCAGGCCAGCACCGAGAACAGCGTCTTGTGGTTCCACTTGGCGGCGCGGTCGGCGGCGCCGTAGAGCGTCTCGCTGAAGAACAGGCCGGCCAGCAGCGTGGCCGACAGCAGCACGAAGCCGGCGGTGACGAAGCGGAAGGTGAGCTTCTCCAGCGTGAGGAGCGGCACGCCGCTGCCCTGGGACTCGGGCGCGGCCCCGCGGATCTGCTTCTCGGCGCGCGAGATCAGCCAGGCATGCACCACCGCCGCGGCGAACAGGCCGTACGACGCGATGCCCAGCGCCAGGTGCAGCGGCAGCCAGGGCGAGGCCGAGACGTGCAGCGGCGACCCCGGGAACAGCAGCGCCAGCAGCACCGCCAGCGCGCCCAGGGCCGCCAGCACGCGGCGCACCCGCAATTGCGGGTAGAGGCGGCTCTCGACGGCGTAGACGGTCAGCACCAGCCAGGCCGTGATCGACAGCGCCGGCGCGAAGCCGAAGCGCGGCACGTCGCCCACCAGGCTCCCGCCGAGCGTCAGGGCGTGCAGCAGCCAGGCCAGGCCGAGCAGGCCCTGCGTGGCGGGACGTTCGAGCCGGGACGAGAGCGCCGCGGTGGCGGCGTAGGCCGCGGCGGCGGCGATGCCCAGCGCCACGCCGAGCGGGGAGGGGATCGCTAAAATCATCCGTCGAGTCTAATGGCTCGATCCCGGCCCCCGCTCCCGCCACACCATGGGCGCCGCCGGCGAACCGGACCCCTTTTCCCTTCCCTTCCCATCGCTCCTCCGGCCCGCGCGGCGCCGGCAACCAGGCATCTCCCATGGCAACCGCCCTTTCCGACAAGTTCTCCCGTCTCGTCAAGCAGGTGAGCGGGCAGGCCCGCATCACCGAGGCCAACGTGCAGGACATGCTGCGCGAGGTGCGCATGGCGCTGCTGGAGGCCGACGTGGCGCTGCCGGTGGTGCGCGACTTCGTCGCCCGCGTGAAGGACAAGGCCCTGGGCCAGGAGGTGCTGAGCTCGCTCAAGCCCGGCCAGGCGCTGGTGGGCATCGTCAACCGCGAACTCGCCGCCACGATGGGCGAGGGCGTCTCCGACATCAACCTGGTGGCGCAGCCGCCGGCGATCATCCTCATGGCCGGCCTGCAGGGCGCGGGCAAGACCACCACGGTCGCCAAGCTGGCCAGGCACCTGATCGACAAGCGCCGCAAGAAGGTGCTGACCGTCTCGGGCGACGTCTACCGGCCCGCCGCCATCGAGCAGCTCAAGACCGTGACGAAGCAGGCCGGCGCCGAGTGGTTCCCCAGCACGCCCGACCAGAAGCCGCTGGACATCGCCCGCGCCGCGCTCGACCACGCCCGGCGCCACTTCTTCGACGTGCTGATCGTCGACACCGCCGGCCGTCTCGCCATCGACGAGGTGCTGATGACCGAGATCAAGGAACTGCACGCGGCGCTGCGCCCCGTGGAGACCCTGTTCGTCGTCGACGCCATGCAGGGTCAGGACGCGGTCAACACCGCGCGCGCCTTCAGCGACGCGCTGCCGCTGACGGGCATCGTGCTGACCAAGACCGACGGCGACTCGCGCGGCGGCGCGGCGCTGTCGGTGCGCCACGTGACCGGCGTGCCGATCAAGTTCGCCGGCACCAGCGAGAAGATCGACGGCCTGGAGGTGTTCGACGCCGAGCGCCACGCCGGGCGCATCCTGGGCATGGGCGACATCGTGGCGCTGGTCGAGCAGGTCACCGCCGGCGTCGACGTCGCCGCGGCGCAGAAGCTCGCGGCCAAGGTCAAGAGCGGCGCGGGCTTCGACCTCAACGACTTCCTCGGCCAGCTCCAGCAGATGAAGCAGATGGGCGGGCTCTCCAGCCTGATGGACAAGCTGCCCGCGCAGATGGCCGCCAAGGCCACCGAGGCCGACATGACCCGCGCCGAGCGCGACATCCGCCGCAAGGAAGGGATCATCAACAGCATGACCCCGCTGGAGCGCCGCAAGCCCGACCTGCTCAAGGCGACCCGCAAGCGCCGCATCGCCGCCGGCGCCGGCGTCCAGGTCCAGGAGGTCAACCGCCTGCTCAACGAGTTCGAGCAGATGCAGACCATGATGAAGAAGATGAAGGGCGGCGGGCTGATGAAGATGATGAAGAAGATGGGCGGGATGAAGGGGATGGGCGGCATGGGCGGTGGCGGAGGTCTGCCGCGCTTCTGATGCCGCCCGCCGCGAGACGCGGTTGACGCGCGTTCGCGGCGCGGTCAGGGCGCTCCGGCCGCTTCCAGCATCGCGACCATCGCCGCATGGCCGTGCTCGCGCGCCAGTTTCAGCGGCGTGCGACCCTGGCGGTCGGCGAGCGACAGGTTCGCGCCGGCGGCGATCAGCGCGGCCAGCGTGCGCTGGTGGCGCGGGCCGCCGTCGCCCAGCACGACGGCCTCGATGGCGGCGGTCCAGTGCAGGTTGTTGACATGGTCCAGCGGCGCGCCGGCGGCGATGAGCCGGCGCACGACCTCGTCGTGGCCGAGGTGCGCGGCGGCGATCAGCGCGGTGCCGTCCCAGCGGCTGGTGGTCTGGCCGGGCTTCGCGCCCAGCGACAGCAGCAGCGCCAGCGTCGGCACGTCGTCGGCCACCGCGGCGATGGTGACGGCGTCGTAGCGGTCGGCCTCCAGGGCGTCGAGCGAGGCGCCGGCCCGGGCCAGCACGCGGATCGCCTCGCGCCGGCCGGCGTGGGTGGCGACGTGGAAGGCGGTGCGGCCGCGCGCGTCGCGGGCTTCCAGGGGCGCGCCGGCCGCGATCAGCGCCTGCAGGCGCGGCACGTCGCCCGCCGCCGCGGCGCCCAGCCAGCCGTCGTAGGCGCGCAGCTCGGCGGCCGAGGGCGCCACCTGGGCCGACGCGCGGGGCGCGGCGAAGCCGGCCAGCACGGCCGCCAGCAGCAGCGACGCCGCGAGGCACGGCCGCGAGCCTCGCGTCGCCACGGGTCGTGGCGTCGGCGGCCGTCCGGGCAGCGACGGCACGGGCAGGCGCGCCGTCGTCGTCATCCCAGCAGCCCCTTGACCTTCTCCAGCGCCGCGTTGGCGCACTGCTCGTCGAGGTGGCCGCCCGGCGCGCCGCCGACGCCGACGGCGCCGATGACTTCGCCGGCGGCCCGGATCGGCACGCCGCCGCCCAGCAGCAGGGCGCCGGGCAGGTACACCAGGTTGGCGGCGGCCGGGTTCTTCTGCGCGCCTTCCATCAGTGCCTGCGTCGGGCTCTTCCACGACGCGGCGGTCCAGGCCTTGCGCTCGCTCGAGGCCAGCGTGTGCGGGCCGGCGCCGTCGGCGCGCTGCACCGCGCGCACCGTGCCGGCGCGGTCGACCACCGTGGCCGAGACGCCGTAGCCGTTGGCGGCGCAGGCCGCGACGCTCTCGGCGGCGATCTGGCTGGCCAGGGCGAGCGAGAGGTTGCGTTCGACGCGCACCAGAGGCGCGGGGGCGGCGGGAGCGGTGCCCGCGGGCATGGCGGCGGGGGCCGTCTGGGCCTGGGCGAACGGGGCGGCGAGCAGGGCGCCGAGGAGGCCGAGAGCGGCGAGGCGAGGGGTGCAATGCATGGCTGGAATCTCCGGAGGGGTCTGTGTTTCGGGACCCGTCCAATGTAGAAAAAGCATCCGTCCGCCGCCATTCGTACGCGCACGCGCCGGGCTCCGTAGAACTACGGATGCACGGACGCGCCGGCGCGTCAGTCCGCCGCGTCGTCCACCAGCACCGCGTAGCGCCGGATCAGCTGCGCCAGCGACTCGCATTCGAGCTTGGCGAACAGGTGGGCGCGGTGCGTCTCGACCGTGCGCGGCGACAGCGCGAGCACGCGCGCGATCTCCTTGTTGGTCAGCCCGGCAGTGATGAAGCCGAGCACCTCGCGTTCGCGTTCCGACAGCTGCGCGAAACGCTCGCGCGCCGACTGGTCGGCCTGCGCGCGTTCGCGCGAGCGCACGTGCGCCCGCACCGCGTGCTGCAGCGCCTCCAGCAGCTGCTCGTCGTCCACCGGCTTCTCCAGGAACTCGGCCGCGCCGGCCTTGAAGGCGCGCCGGCACAGCTCGACGGTGCCGTGGCCGGTCAGCATCACCACCGGCTGGTCGACGCCCTGCGCCTTGAGGCGGTCGAGCACCGTCAGCCCGCCGATGCCCGGCATGCGCACGTCCAGCACGATGGCGCCGATGCCGCCGCGGTCGAAGCCGTCGAGGAAGGCCTGCGGATCGGCCCAGTCCTGCACCCGCAGCCCGACGGTGCCGATGAGCAGCGCCAGGCTCTCGCGCACGGCGAGGTCGTCGTCGATCAGGTGGATCAGCGGGGAGAGCGGCGGAGCGGATGGCGGAGCAGGCGTGGACGGTGTCATGGGACGCGGGGGATCAGGGCGCGGGTGGTCGCGGGATCGACGGCGGCGGTGGACGCGGCGTGCGAGGCGGGCGCGGAGGCCGACGGGGACGGCACGGGCGCGGCGTGGCCGTCGTCGGACCCCGCCAGCGGCAGCAGCAGCGTGAAGCAGGCGCCGTGGGGCGCCAGGTTGGCCGCGCCCAGGCTGCCGCCCATGCCGGCGGCCAGGGTCTCGCTCAGGCTCAGCCCCAGGCCCAGACCACCCTCGCGGGTGCTGAAGAAGGGTTCGAACAGGCGCGGCAGGGCCTGCGCCTCGATGCCGGGACCGTTGTCGCTCACGGCCAGCACGCCCTCGGTGCCGTTGCCGCCGACCACGATGGCGAGCCGGCGTCCGTCTGCGGCCCCGCGCTCCAGCGCCTGCAGGGCGTTGAGGATCAGGTTGTGGACGATCTGCTCCAGCGCCACCGGGTCGGCGCGCACGCGCACCGGCGGCTGCGCCCGGGCGTCGAAGTGCAGGGCGACGTCGCGCTGCGCGAACTCGGGCTCCAGCAGGTGCAGCGCCTGGGCCGCCACCTCCTGCAGCACGACGGGGCGCGTCGCGCCGCCGCCCGGCGCTTCGGGCCGCTGTTCGATCAGCCCGCGCAGGCGGCCGAGCACGTCGGCGGCCCGGCGCGCCTGCTCGGCGGCCCGGCCCATGGCGACGCGGGCGGTGTCGAGATCGGGCGGCTCGTCGTCGAGCAGGCGCCGCGCCGCCTGGGTGTTGGCGAGCACGGCGGTCAGGGGCTGGTTGAGTTCGTGCGCGAGGCCGGCGGACAGCTCGCCGAGCGAATCGAGCCGCGCCACGCGGCCGACGCGCAGCAGGTCCTCGGCGCGCCGGCGGGCGACGCGCTGGCGCTGCAGGCCGCGCAGCACGGCAAGCACCACCGCCACCGCCGCCGCCCAGCCGGCCATGCGGCGCCACGGCAGCTCGGCGCGGCCGACCTCGCGCGTGGCGACGACGTCGAAGGCTTGGCTGGCGGAGGCGAGTTCCTTGCGGAAGTCGAAGCGCCAGCCGCCGTCGGCCGTCCGGCCCGGCTGGATCACCCACTGCCGGCCCTCGTGCGCGATGACCACGCGCGTCGCGCTGGCCTGCGGGTCCATCGGCCAGTCGCGCCACGGCACGCTGCCGGCGAGGTCGATGTCGAGCGCGTAGCTGGTCGGGGTGGCGCCGATCACGAGCCAGTAGCGGCCGCGCGCGAGGTCGATCGCGGCGAGCGCGGGCCGCTGCAGGTCGCGCGACGTCGCCTCGGCCGCCGCCAGGGCCGAGGCCCGGGGACCGTCGGGCCAGACGCCGTCGACGTGGCGCCGCTGGACGTCGAGGATGGAGGCGTAGACGGACGACAGGCCGCGGCCCAGGCGGACGGCGTCGGCATCGGATTCGAGCAGCGCCAGGGTCGCGAGGATGGCGTCGTACTGCACCACCTGCTGGCTCATGAGCCGGTGGGCGATGCGCGCGTCGGTCTCGAAGTCCTGCCGCAGCCGCTCCAGCTCGGCATGCGCCAGCCACAGCGCGCCGGCGGCCGAGAGCATCAGCCAGGACAGGCACCACGCGCCGACGGACGACCACCATTTCTTCATCGGCCGGATTCTGCCTTCCGGAGCTTTCGACGCTCCCATGGAAAACGGCGGCCCCGGTTCGCACCGGGGTCGCCGTCCGGGGCCCGCGAGGGCCCGGTGACGCGTCGGGATCAGGCCGCGGCGAGCACCGGGCGGGCCAGGCGCACGGCGTGCATCCAGGCGCGGCGCAGCACGGCCGGCGAACGCGATTCCTCGGGGATCAGCAGGAAGCCGCGTTCGCGCAGGGCGGTGCCCAGGGCGATCTGGCTGGTCAGCACGGTCAGCGGGATGGCCAGCAGCAGCGGCAGGCCCACCGGTGCCAGCCACACCAGGGCGCTGGCGTCGATCAGGGCGATGCCCACGGCCAGCGCGGCGACCACGAAGGTCATCGGCGCGAGCTGCGACAGGGCGATCTTCCACGGCACGGCGGCGGCTTCGCGCGGGGGCGACTTCCAGTCGAGCTTGATGCCGGTGAGGGCGACCACGACGAACAGCGAGTGGGCCAGCATGCGCACGGGGGCCTGCACGATCGCCAGGGCGCTCTCGAGCGCGGAGCTCTTGACCAGGCCCCACAGGCCGCCGTACTGGCGCTGCTCGCCGCGCATCAGCACGGCGGCGATGCCCATCACGCGCGGCAGGAACAGCAGGCACAGGGTCCACAGCCACAGGCCGGCGAGTTCCATCGGCAGCACGTTCCAGCTCGACACCAGGCTCGAACCCGACAGCCACAGGGCGGTGCCCAGCGTCAGGAAGGCCAGCCACAGGGGCGCGGAGACGTAGGCCATCGTGCCGGTCACGAACATGGCGCGGTGCACGCGGTGGATGCCGGGCTCGGCCATCAGGCGGGCGTTCTGCAAGTTGCCCTGGCACCAGCGGCGGTCGCGCTGCAGCTCGGACAGCAGGTCCGGCGGTTGCTGCTCGTAGCTGCCGACCAGGTCGGCGCACAGCCACACGTGGTAGCCGGCGCGGCGCATCAGCGCGGCCTCGACGAAGTCGTGCGACATGATGCCGCCCGACATGCCGCCGGTGCCTTCGATGGGCGCCAAGGCGCAGTGGTCCATGAAGGGCTGCACGCGGATGATGGCGTTGTGGCCCCAGTAGTGGGACTCGCCGAGCTGCCAGAACTGCATGCCCAGGGTGAACAGGCGGCCCGTCACGCGCGAGGCGAACTGCTGGGCGCGGGCGTGCAGCGTGACGTGGCCGATGGCCTGCGTCGCGGTCTGGATGATGCCGGCGCTCGGGTTGGCTTCCATCAGCTTGACCATCGAGGTCAGGCAGTCGCCGCTCATAACGGAGTCGGCGTCGAGCACGACCATGTAGCGGTAGTCCTTGCCCCAGCGGCGGCAGAAGTCGGCCACGTTGCCGGCCTTGCGGTGCGTGCGGCGCTTGCGCAGGCGGTAGTAGACCTCGACCTGCGGCTGGTTCGGGCTGGTGGCCAGGGCGGCGCGCAGGTCTTCCCAGGCGGCGCGCTCGGCGGCGGCGGTCTCGGGGTTGTAGCTGTCGGACAGCACGAAGACGTCGAAGTGTTTCGCATGGCCGGTGGAGGCGACCGATTCGCAGGTGGCGCGCAGGCCGGCGAACACGGTGGCCACGTCCTCGTTGCAGATCGGCATGATGATCGCCGTGCGCGCCTCGGGGTTCATGGCGTGGCCGGCGACCTGCTTGACCGACAGCGAATGCTTGTCGCCGCGCACCGAGACGTAGAAGCCCATCAGGGCGGTCACGAACCCGGTCACGACCCAGCCCGAGAGCAGGCCGTAGAGACCGATCTGGCCGTACTGGAGCCAAGCGTTGTCGTAGTCGGGCTGGACGCCGGCGAACAGCGTCGAGGCGATGGCCGTGCTGACGATCGCCAGCACCATGAAGGCCAGGCGGCGCTGCTTGGCGGCGCGCTGCCACGGCTGCTCGGCGCCGTCGACGGTCGGGAACGCCTCGCGCGCTTCCTTGCCGCCGGCGCCCAGCTTCACCAGCATGGCGGTGCCGATGCTGTTCCAGAAGCCGCGCCAGGGACGGGGGGCCATCGAGCCGCGATGCACCGGGGGTGCCGTCACGGAATTGGGGTGACGCTCTTCGCGCGGCAGCACCGTGCGCGCGAAGTCGTCGTCGGTCAGTACGCGCATCTGCGAGAAATCAGTGGGTTTCATGGCGGCTTACCAACGTTGCTTGAGAGTGAGGGCGGGCGTGTCGCCGATTGCCGGAAAGCGCTTGGCGACGCAGTCCAGGGCGGCGGCGCCGCCGGCTTCGAACCCGGCCCCGAGG
Source organism: Variovorax sp. PvP013 (assembly GCF_050435945.1). NCBI lineage: Bacteria > Pseudomonadati > Pseudomonadota > Betaproteobacteria > Burkholderiales > Comamonadaceae > Variovorax > Variovorax sp. PvP013. Next base: position 315,080 of record NZ_JBNDLF010000002.1, on the reverse strand, counting down.
TGGCCCGGCACGCGGGGCTTCGAGAGGAAGGCCTGCTTGGAGCGCAGGCCGTCGCGCTGCTGGCGCATCGCGAAAGAGGGGCTGGAATGGGCGGTCATGCCACTCTTATGGCAAGCCCTGTGCCAACCTTTAAAAATCCTTTTAAATCAACGACTTGGCGCTGATTTTCAGGGTTTTCCCCTGGCTTGGCGCCCCGGGAGGCCCTCGGACCCCCCGAATCTGTCGCCTGAGCCCGACAAGCATTGGACCCCCGACCCGGGAATCCAATGAAATCAAGGACTTATCTCTGTCGCTCGTCGGCGACAGCCTCGCCGGAAGGCGACGCGGGGGTGTCGGCCTTGAAGTGGCCCGGGGTGAGTTCGTGCTTCTGCAGCAGCCGGTAGAACTCGGTGCGGTTGCGGTCGGCCAGGCGCGCGGCGTCGGCGACGTTGCCGTCGGTGATCTTGAGCAGGCCGACCAGGTAGTCGCGCTCGAAGCGCTGCTTGGCGTCGGCGTAGGTCTGCACCTCGACGCTCGGCACGCGCAGCGCGCGCTGCACCAGCGCCAGCGGGATCAGGGGCGAGCCCGACAGCGCGCAGACCTGCTCGACGACGTTGAAGAGCTGGCGCACGTTGCCCGGCCAGGAGGCGGTGGTGAGCGCCTTCATGGCCTCCGGCGCGAAGCCCGAGAGCCGCTTGCCGTACTTGGTCGACAGCCGTTGCAGGAAGTGGTTGGCCAGCAGCGGGATGTCCTCGCGCCGTGCCGACAGCGGCGGCAGCGTCAGCGTGACGACGTTGAGGCGGTAGTAGAGGTCCTCGCGGAACTGGCTGGCCTCCATCGCCGCGTCGAGGTCGCGGTGCGTGGCCGAGACGATGCGCACGTCGACCGCGATCGACTGCGCCGCGCCCACCGGCCGCACCGCGCGCTCCTGCAGCACGCGCAGCAGCTTGACCTGCAGCGCCGGCGGCATGTCGCCGATCTCGTCGAGCAGCAGCGTGCCGCCGTCGGCCTGCTGGAACAGGCCCTTGTGGTTGGCCACGGCGTCGGTGAAGGCGCCCTTCATGTGGCCGAAGAGCTCGGACTCGAGCAGCGCCTCCGGGATGGCGCCGCAGTTGACCGCCACGAACGGCCGCGCCGCGCGCGAGCTGGCCTTGTGGATGGCGCGCGCGAGGAGTTCCTTGCCGGCGCCGCTGTCGCCGCGCAGCAGCACGCTGGCGTCGGACTTGGCCACCATGTGGGCCTCGGCCAGCAGCTCGGCCATGCGGCTGCTGCGGCTGACGATCTCGGAGCGCCAGCTGTCGTCGCCGCCGGCGCCGCCGGGCGTGGTGGTGGGTGCGCCCAGGGCCAGCGCCTGGCTGATCTTGTCGAGCAGCTCGCGCGCGTCGTAGGGCTTGGTGAGGTAGGTGAAGACGCCGCGGGCGGTGGCCTCGACCGCGTCGGGGATGGTGCCGTGCGCCGTCAGCAGGATGACCGGAAGCGTCGGGTGGTGCTTGCGGATCTCGTCGAACAGCGCCAGTCCGTCGCGCCCGGGCAGGCGCACGTCGCTCAGCACGAGCTGGGGATGCTCGATCTCCAGCTGGTTGAGCGCCGACTCGGCCGAAGTCACGGCCTTGACCTGGTAGCCGGCCGCGTTCAGGCGCAGCGACAGCAGGCGCAGCATGTCCGGATCGTCGTCCACGACCAGCAGCCGGGCTCCGGAGTGCTTCGTGGCGGACGCGGTGTCGGTCATGGCGGGGTTCCTGGGAAGGTCTGAGGGACGGGGACGGCTGGGACGGACGCGGTGTCGGCAGGAGCGCTCAGGGACTGGTGGCCGGCCGGGTGCCGCCGCCGTTGGACGACGGCGCGGTGTGGCCGCCGCCGCCGCTGGGCCGCGCGAAGCTGCGCTCGATGGCGCGCAGCGCCTCGATGCGCTCGTTGAGCTGCTCGATGCGCTTCTGGCTCTCGCGCAGCTGCTGCACCTGCCGGTCGCGGTCGTCCTCGACGCGGCGCTGGTCGAGGAAGCGCGCGGCCAGCAGGCGCGCGAGCGGCTGCAGCGGCTGGGCCTCGGGCGCGGTGCTCGCGACGACGCGCTGCAGCAGTCCGAGCGCGCGCTGCAGGTCGGCCGAAGCGCGGGTCTGCGCCAGCACCAGGGCCACCTGCATCTGCACCGTCGGCGAGTCGCCCGGATCGCCCAGGCGCGAGAGTTCGGCGGCCAGCTCGGAGGCGGCGAGCGGACGCAGCCTGTCGGCGTAGAGCAGCGTGGCGTCGAGCGGGCCGAAGCCGCGCGGCACGTAGGCCAGCGCGGCCTGCGTGGCCGGCGCGACGGGTTCGGCCTCGACCGGCATCACGCGCATCGGCGGCAGCGTGGCGGAGGCGGCCGGGCGCGCCGGTCGGGCGGTCGACGACTCGGCGGCGGTCGCCGACGCCGCGGTGGACGCGGGCGCCGTCGCGTCCGGCTGGCGCGGCGGCGCGACGCACGCGGCCAGCGACAGCGCGGCGACGAGCCCTCCGAGAGGAAGCAGCCGGTGGACGAGCGGAGAAGGCATGGTTCGAAGCGGCACGGGAAGCGGAGTGACGTGGTCGGAGTCGGGGGTCGGCGGCGGAGGCGGGAAAGGACGGTTCGGACGTCGGCGGCGCGGCGGTTGCGTGGGACCGTTCAGGCCGTCGGCGGCAGTTCGATGCGGAAGCGCGCGCCCGGCTGGTCGTCCAGCAGCACGACGCGGCCCCCGTGGGCCGCAATGTACTCCTGCACGATCGACAGGCCGATGCCCGTGCCCTTGAGCGCGTGCTCCGGCTGGCGGGCGCCGCGGTAGAAGGGCTCGAAGATGCGCTCGCGGTCGCCCTCGGCGATGCCGGGGCCGGCGTCGGCGATGTCGATGCAGGTCGCCTCGCTCGTGCCGGAGACCTCGATGCGGACGGTGCCGCCGCGCGCCGAGAAACGGATCGCGTTGGACAGCAGGTTGGCGATGGCCGTGCCCAGCTTGGTCCGGTCGACCACCGCCGACAGCGGCTCGCCGCCGACCTCCACGCGCAGGCCGTAGGCGTGCCACTGCAGGCGCTGGGCCTCGACCTGCTCCTCGATCAGCGGCAGCAGGGGCGTGCGCTCGCGGTGCAGCTCGCGCGCCTCGAAGGCGGCGGCGTTGAAGCGCAGCAATGCCTCGATCTGGCCCTGCAGCGAGATCGCGTTCTGCTGCAGGATCTGCGCCACCTCGTGCTGGGCCGGATTGAGCGCGCCGGTCACGCCGTCCTCCAGCAGCGAGATGCCCTCGCGCAGCGCGGCCAGCGGCGTCTTGAGTTCATGCGAGACGTGGCGCAGGAAGCGTGCCTTGTCGGCGTCGAGCTCGGTCAGGCGCAGGCGCAGCCATTCGAGCTGCTGCGACACGCGCCGCACGTCGGCCGGGCCGCGGATGTCGATCGGCTCGTCCAGCCGGTTCTCGCCCAGGCCGACGATGGCGCGCTGCAGCCGCTTGAAGGGTCGCGCCAGCCAGACGCCGAAGGCCAGCGCCAGCGCCACCGCCAGCGCGCTGGCGGCCAGCACCTGGCGCATCAGGCGCACGCGCGCGCTCTCGATGCGCTGCTCGAGCGCCTTGTTCTGCGCCTCGATCTGGGCCTGGGCCTGCTGGGCGATGGCGGTGTTGGCGGTGTCGAGGTCGCGGAACTGCATCGCCATGGTCGACTCGCGCGCGAGCGCGGTCTCGGCCGGGCCGGCCAGCAGCGTCTGCAGGGCGGCGAGCTGGCCGCGCCAGGGCTCGACGGAGGCCGTGGGCACGCCGTTGTCCTCCAGCCGCTCGACGATGGCGCGGGCGTCGCGCGCGGCGTCGTCGAAGCGGCGGCGCAGCACGGCGTCGTTGAGCACCAGCGACTGGCGCCCGGCGCGCTCCATCGCGGCGCTGCGCTCGGCCAGCGACTGCGCCGCGCCCGACAGCGCCAGCGCGCGCGCGGCGGCGTCGCGGCTCTGCGTCATGAGGGCGTCGTACTGGAACACCGCGCGCAGCGCCACGCCCACCAGCAGCGCGGTGATGAGCAGGAAGGCGCACAGCAGCAGCTGCTGGAAGGAGCCGCGCACGGCCTTGAAGTGCGCCATCAGACGGCGAGCGGCGCGGCGGTGGCGTCCATGGCGCCCGACGCGCGCACCGGCACCTCGCCGCGCAGCGTGTAGGCCAGCGAACGCGTGATGCGCAGGTCGACCATCCGACCGACCAGCCGCGCGTCGCCCGCGAAGTTGACGACGCGATTGCAGTCGGTGCGGCCCATGAGCTCGTTCGCGTCCTTGCGCGAGGCGCCCTCGACCAGCACGCGCTGCGTGCCGCCCACCAGCGCCTGGCCGAAGCGCTTGACGTTGGCGTCGATGGCCGCCTGCAGCCGGTGCAGCCGCGCGAGCTTGACCTCGTGCGGCGTGTCGTCGTGCAGCGCGGCGGCCGGCGTGCCGGGGCGCGGGCTGAAGATGAAGCTGAAGCTGGCGTCGAACTCCATGTCGTCGATGAGCTTCATCATCTTGCCGAAGTCGTCCTCGGTCTCGCCGGGGAAGCCGACGATGAAGTCGCTCGACAGCGCCAGCCCCGGGCGCAGGGCGCGCAGCCGGCGCACCGTGCTCTTGTATTCCATGGCCGTGTAGCCGCGCTTCATGGCCATCAGGACGCGGTCGCTGCCGTGCTGGACCGGCAGGTGCAGGTGCGAGACCAGCTGCGGGATGCGGCCGTAGGCCTCGATCAGGCGCGGTGTGAACTCGTTGGGGTGGCTGGTGGTGTAGCGGATGCGCTCGATGCCGGGGATCTCGGCGACGTACTCCAGCAGCAGCGCGAAGTCGGCGATCTCGGCGGTGCCGCCCATGGCGCCGCGGTAGGCGTTCACGTTCTGGCCGAGCAGCGTGACCTCGCGCACGCCCTGCGCGGCCAGTCCGGCGACCTCGGCGAGCACGTCGTCGAACGGCCGGCTGACCTCCTCGCCGCGGGTGTAGGGCACCACGCAGTAGCTGCAGTACTTGGAGCAGCCCTCCATGATCGAGACGAAGGCCGTCACGCCGTCCACGCGCGCGGGCGGCAGGTGGTCGAACTTCTCGATCTCGGGGAAGCTGATGTCGACCTGCGGGCGGTCCTGGCGCTCGCGCTGCGCCAGCATCTCGGGCAGGCGGTGCAGGGTCTGCGGGCCGAACACCACGTCGACGTAGGGCGCGCGCTCGATGATGGCCGCGCCCTCCTGGCTGGCCACGCAGCCGCCGACGCCGATCCGCACGCCGCGCGCCTTGAGGTGCTTGACGCGGCCGAGGTCGCTGAAGACCTTCTCCTGCGCCTTCTCGCGCACGGAGCAGGTGTTGAAGAGGATCAGGTCGGCCTCCTCGACGTCCTGCGTGGGCTCGTAGCCCTGGGCGGCGTTGAGCACGTCGGCCATCTTGTCCGAGTCGTACTCGTTCATCTGGCAGCCGAAGGTTTTGATGAAGACTTTCTTGGACATGGGTCGTGGGGGCTTGGAAGGCGGGAAGGTCATTGCCCGTAGCGGGGCAGGTCGGCGAAGGGCGTGCGGCCGTCGTCGCGCGGGGCGGGGGCGGCGGTGAAGGGCCAGAAGTCGAGCAGCGGCCGCGCGGCGACCGGGCGCGGGGCGCGGGCCTCGTCGGGGGTCAGGACCCACACCTCGCGCACCAGGCCGGCGGCGTCGCGCGTGTAGTTGACCGGCAGGTCCTGGCCCGCGACGGTGCCGGCCACCACCAGCAGGTTGCGCGCGTCGCGGATGCGCACGCCGGGCGAGAAGCGGTCCTCGCGGCCGTCCAGGAGGATGGTCGGGGCGTCGAGCACCCGCAGCCGGCCGCGCAGCGCGTCGACGGGGAAGTTGCGACCTCCGAACGCGGCCTCGCTGGAGATGCCGGAGGTCTCGAACGACGCGTCGACCGGCGCCTGGGCCCGCGCGGCCGGTGCCGCCAGCGCCGATGCGGCCAGCAGCGCGGCGGCCAGCAGCGGCCCGGGCGGCGACGCGGTCGGGGCCGGGCGCCGCGGGCGGGGAGGGCAGCGGTTCATGGGGTTCATCCAGAGGCTGGGGAAACCCCGGATTTTGCGTGATCGAACCGTCGCGCGCCCGTCCCCCGGCCTTTGTCCCGGCTTCGCCCTAGTAGACCGTCTCGATGAAGCCGTTGTTCTCCCGCCGGCTGCGGCGCGAGCCGCCGGGCTTGGCGGGGGCCAGCGCGCCCCAGGCGCTGGGGGTCTCTTCCTCGGGCGCCGCGGCGGGGCCGGCGCCGGAGGCGGACGTCGCGCCCGCGGCCGCACCCGGCAGCGCCACGCCCAGCGCCCAGTTGGAGGCGCAGGTCAGGAACGCGCTCTGCGCCGCGAGCGAGGTCATGGTGTGGTCGATGTCGCGCGAGAACTCGTAGCGCAGCTTGTCGGCGAAGGGCTCGCGCACCAGCGTTCCGAGGTGGTCGCGGTCGACGTCGCGCACGTGCTGGGTGCCCGAATACAGCAGGTAGACCGACACGCCGCGCTCGACCAGCGTCGCCATCGAGCGGCTGAAGGTCGCGCGCACCTCGGCCGGCGTCTCCTTCTCGAGCGTGAAGATGTTGACCGCCGGCGCGTCGCCCGCCACCGGCGCGGCGTTGGTGAAGGTGCGGCGCAGCCAGCGCAGCGTCTTGCCGACGACGGCCGGGTTGGTCGGCGCGGCGAGCGCGCGGCGCAGCGAGCGCTCCCAGTGCCAGCGGCGGCCGGCGAAGCTGTAGCCGTCGAACAGCAGGATGCCGGTCACGCGCGGATCGGCGACCGAGAGATTGAGCGCGTGCGCCGCGCCCGAGCACAGCCCCACCACCACGAAGCGCTGGATGCCGTGCGTGGTGCGCAGCAGGTCCATGCCGGCCTGCAGGTCGAGCACGCACTGGGCGTAGTAGCCGAGATCGGTGCGCGCCGGGCCGCTGTCGCCCAGGCCGGAGAGGTCCATGCGCAGGCTGGTGATGCCCATCGTGGCGAGCCGGTGGGCCAGCTTCACGTTGATCCGGTGCGGGCCGCCCCGGTGGTTGGCGCCCATGTTGAGCATCAGGCACGCGATGGGGGCGCCGGTGCTGCTCGCCGGCGTCGTGATGACGCCCACCAGGTTGCGTTCCGGACCGAAGAGGATGGGGATTTGCTCGATGTCCATGTCACTCATTCATCGTTGCGAGTAGTTGTTTCAGCGCGTCGGCGGGCACCAGGGCGTTGCTGCTGCCGGGATCGGAATTCCAGTCGAGCGGATGGTCGAAGTCGAGCACGCGCGCCGCGGGGTGCGACCGCGCCCATTGCGCGACGGCCTTGTCGCCGGGGCGGGCGATCACGGTGGTACGGCCGGTCGCCTCGCAGCGCAGGCCGTCGGGCTGCAGCCGCAGGAGTTGCGCGCGCAGGCGTGGAGACACGCCGAAGCCCGAGGCCTCGTCGACGAAGGCATTCTCGTCGTTCGCGAGCTGGCGGCGCAGCGAGGATTCCGGGATGCAGTAGGAGATCTCCAGCGAATGGACGTGCCACTCGCGCAGCATCCGCGCATAGGCCGGGCCGTCCATGACCGGTTCCCACAGCACCAGGCGGTCGAGCGCCGGGCGTGCCTGGCGGGCCGCCAGCAGGGCCAGCGTGCCGCCCAGGCGCGCGCCCAGCCAGTTCAGCGGCGGCGTGCCCGCGGGGGTCGTCGACAGCCGGCGCAGTTCCTCGTGGGCGGCGACGACGTCGTGCGACCAGCCCTCGAGGTCGCCGTCGGCGTCGTCGCCGGGCGAGTCGCCCGTGCCGTGGCAGTCGAAGCGCAGCACCGAGAAGCCGGCGCGCGCGAGCCGGTCGGCCAGCACCTTGAAGAAGCGGTGCGAGCGCAGCGCCTCCTGGCCGAAGGGCGGGCACACCAGCACCGCGCCGCGCGTGGGGCGGCCTTCCTCGGCGGGATGGTAGAGGCCGAAAAGCCGACGCGAGGCCGGGCCGAACATCAGGGGGGTCATGCGAGGTCGTTCTTCGGTGCGTGCGCGCCGTCGTCGCACGCGGAATCGGAAAGGGACGGGTCCCGGGGCAGGCGCAGCGCGAGCGCGCCCACGCCGTCGGGTCCGCAGGTGAAGGACTGCAGCCGCAGCCGCTCGACGCCTTCGAGGGTCTCGATGTCGAGTTCGCGCGGCTCGCCGGCGAGGGCGTCGACGCCGACCTCGAAGCCGTCGGTGGCCAGCTGCAGGCCGAGGCCGAGCGCCTTCAGGCAGGCCTCCTTGCGCGTCCAGCAGACGAAGAACGCGCGCTCGGCCCGACGGGGGTCGGCCGCCTCGAGGTCCTCCAGCGCCGCCTGCTCGGCCGGCGTGAAGTAGGTCATCGCCATGGCCGCGCGGTCGGGCATCGGCCGCAGCACCTCGACGTCGATGCCGACCTCGTGCGTGTCCGACAGCGCGACCAGGCCGAGGCCCTGGCTGTGGCTCAGGTTGAAGTACGGCGCGGCCGGGCCCCGGGGCGCCGGGCCGGCCAGCATCGGCTTGCCGTAGAGGCTCTCGGTCATCTCCAGCAGGACGCCGTGCCGGCCGGTGTGGCGCGCCAGCAGTTCGCGCAGCGCCGCGTGCGCGATGCCGAAGCGGTTGCGGTCACGGGCGAAGATGAAGCGCTGCTTGCGCGCGCGCTCGGCCGGCGACAGCAGCGCGCGCAGCAGATCGTTCATCGGCAGGTCGAGGTCGACGCACCAGACGGCGCAATGCGCCGGGGCGATGCCGGGCAGCTGCAGGGATGTCGGGCGCGTCGTCGGCATGGCGCGGTGCTCAGCCCTTGCGGCCCCAGCCCTGGAACATGCGCCCGAGCAGGCCCACGCGCGCCGGCGCCGGCGCGTCGGCCGGGCCCAGGGCACCGGGCACGGTCGTCGGCGCGGCGGGCTTGGCCGCGAGCTGCGCCAGGCTCTCGAACACGTAGCGCCGCGGCTCCACGCGATGGCCCAGCACCTCCTGCGAGTTCTGCACCACGCGCATCGCCATGAGCGAGTCGCCGCCGAGGTCGAAGAAGTTGTCGTCCGGGCGGATCTCGTTGACGTCGATGTCCAGCGCGCTGGCCCACAGTTGCGCCAGGCGCGCCTGCTCGGGCTGCAGCAGCGCCGGGGCGCTGGCCGCGGGCGTCGCGGCGCGGGCCGCGACGGCCTGCGCCAGGACGGTGGCCGGACGCGCCAGGTCGCCCAGGCGCGTCGCCGGACTCGCCGCGACGGCGGCCAGGATGTCGAGGAAGTTCTGCCGGAACGCCGCCGCCGTGGCCTCCGAATAGAGGCTGGCGTTGTAGACGAAGAAGCCTTCCAGGCCGGTCGGCCGGTCGAGCAGCCAGAGGCCGAGGTCGTCGGTCAGGCCCTTCTGGAACAGCATCACCATGTCGTGGGCGAGCGGGCCCCAGTGGCGCTGGCGGTCGCGCGTGTCCTGGAACGAGAACACGGCCTGGTAGAGGCCGGCGCGGCGCTGCGCCGTGCTCGCCTGCTGGGTCAGGTGCTGGAACGGCAGGTCCTGGTGGGCCAGCGCGCCGGTCACGTCGGCGCGCAGGGCGGCGGCGAAGTCGGTGAACGACAGCGTCGGCCGCGCCTCCAGCAGCACCGGCACCAGGCCGACGAAGAAGCCCATGACGTCTTCCAGCTCGGGCACGACGCGTCCGCGCACCGGCATGCCGATGCCCACGGCCGGCTGGCCGATGGCGTTGGACAGGGCGGTGCCGTAGGCGGCCATCAGCACCATGTTGAGCGTCAGGTTGTGGCGCCGGGCCATGTCGCGCAGGGCTTCGGAGAGCTCGGCCGGCACGCTCAGATGCTCGCTGCGGCCTTCGCCGGGGGTGCCGGGGCGCACCGGGGTGTCGGGCGGCAGCATCGACAGCACCGGCGCGGCGGCCAGGCGCGTTCGCCAGTGAGTGCGCTGGCGTTCGGCGTCGGCGCCTTCGAGCCAGCGGGCCTGCCAGGCGGCGAAGTCGCCATAGCTCACCGTCGTCGGAGGCAGCGCGGCCTCGGCGTCCTGGCCGGCGACCAGGGCGGCGTAGAGCGCGGCCATCTCGCGGTAGAGCACGTCGAACGAATAGCCGTCCCACACCAGGTGGTGCGCCATGAACAGGAAGACGTGTTCTTGCTCGCCCAGGCGGTAGAGCGCGCAACGGAACAGCGGCGCCTTGTCGGTGGCAATCGGGAGGTCGATCGCGGCCTGCGCGCGGCGGCGCATCTCGGCCTCGCGCTCGGCGGCGGGCAGGGCGCTCAGGTCCTCGAAGGGCAGGTCGAAGTCGACCGTGTCGTCGACGCGCTGGCGCCAGCCCTCGGCGTTGATGGCCGGCACGATGGCCGTGCGCAGGGCGTCCTGGCGATGCACCACGTGGCGCAGCGCGCGCTCGAACAGCGCCCGGTTCATCGGTCCGGTGAGGCGGTGCACCGAGGGCGTGTTGAACGCCGTCGTGCCCGGATGCAGCTCCTCGGCGAAGCGCATGCGCTGCTGCTCCAGCGTGAGCGGCGCGGCGTGGCGGTCGGCCCGGCGCGGGATGGCGATCTGCAGCTGCGTGCCGCTGGCCTGGATGCGGGCGATCTCGGCGGCCATGCGCTCGGCCGTCGGGGCCTCGAACACCTTGCCTAGCGGCAGCTGCAGGCCGAAGGCGGTGCCGATGCGCACCGCCAGGCGCGCGGCCAGCAGGGAATGGCCGCCCTGCGCGAAGAAGTCGTCGACCACGCTCAGGCCCGGGGTGTGCAGCACCTCCTCCATGATCGCCAGCACGGTGCGCTCGCGCTCGTTGCGCGGCGCGATGCGCGCCGGCGCGGCGGCGGCCGAGTGGGGCGTAGCCGAGGGCGCCGGCAGCGCCTTGCGGTCGACCTTGCCGTTGGGCAGCAGCGGCAGCGCCGGCAGGGTCACCACGTGCTGGGGCAGCATGTACTGCGGCAGGCTCTTGCGCAGGTGCTCGCCCAGCGCGCCGCGGTCGATGGCGGCGCCCGCGGCGGTGGCGAGGTAGGCCACCAGGCGTACGTCGCCGGGCTTGTCCTCGCGCGCCAGCACGACGCTGCTGGTCACGCCGGGCAGCTCGTTGCAGCGCGACTCGATCTCGCCGAGCTCGATGCGGTAGCCGCGCACCTTGACCTGGAAGTCGTTGCGCCCCAGGTGCGCGAGCAGGCCGTCGTTGCGCCAGCGGCCGCGGTCGCCGGTGCGGTAGATGCGCGTCGGCCGGCCGTCGCCGAGGTCGACCGTCACGAAGCGGTCGGCCGTGAGCTCGGGGCGGTGCAGGTAGCCGATGGCCAGGCCGTCGCCGCCGATGCAGATCTCGCCGGGCACGCCCGGGGGCAGCGGCTGCAGGTGATCGTCGAGGATCCAGACGGTGGTGTTGGCGATCGGCCGGCCGATCGACACGCCGGTGCGCCCGACCAGCGCCGGATCGACGCGCCAGAGCGTCGACCAGATGGTGGTCTCGGTCGGGCCGTACATGTTCCAGACCTCGCCGGCCGCGTGCAGCAGCTGGTGCGCCAGGTCGCCCGGCAGGCTCTCGCCGCCCACCAGCGCCTTGAACGGCACGCGGCGCTGCCAGCCGGCTTCCAGCAGCAGGCGCCACATGCCCGGGGTGGCCTGCAGCATGGTCGCGCCGCTGGCGTGGATCAGCTCGCCCAGGGCGGTGCCGTTCATGGCGACCTCGCGCGTCGCGATGATCACCTCTGCGCCCACCGACAGCGGCAGCATCAGCTCGAGCACGGCGATGTCGAAGGACAGCGTCGTCACGGCCACCAGCCGGTCGTTGCGGTCGATGCCCGGCTCGTGGCGCATGCTGCGCAGGAAGTTCGCCACCGCGCCGTGCGGCACGGCCACGCCCTTGGGCTTGCCGGTCGAGCCGGAGGTGTAGATCACGTAGGCCGCGTCGGCCGGGCGGGCGTCGAGCGCGCCGGGCGGCAGCGCGGCGTCGGACTCGTCGAGCCAGGCGCGCTGGGTGTCCAGCGCCAGGGTGCGCACGGCGGCCTCGGGGTGCCAGCCGCGCGGCGCGGTGGCCACGTCCGACAGCGTCAGCAGCAGCGCCAGGCCGGCGTCCTCGGCGTAGTAGTCCAGGCGCGCCTGCGGGAAGTCGGGGTCCAGCGGCACGTAGGCGGCGCCGGTCTTGAGCACCGCCAGCAGCGCCATCACCATGCCGGCGTCGCGCGGCAGGCACAGCCCGACGAGCGCGCCGCGGCCGATGCCGCGCGCGCGCAGGGCGCGCGCCAGGCGGTTGGACTGCGCGTCGAGTTCGCCGTAGCTCAGCGACAGGCCCTCGAAGCGCAGCGCGTGGCGCGCCGGCTCGGCCTGCGCCTGGGCGGCGAAGGCGGCGTGCATGGTCTGCAGGTCGGCGTCCAGCGGCGTCCAGGGAGCCGGCTGCAGCGCGCGCAGCGCGCCCAGGCCGGCGGCGTCGAGCAGGTCAAGGCGCCCGACGGTGCGCGCCGGGTCGGCCACGGCGCTGCGCAGCAGGCACTCGTAGGCGTCGAGCCAGCGCGCGATGGTCGCGTGGTCGAACAGGTCGCTGTTGTATTGCAGCTCGATCTGCATGCCCGCGGCCGTCGGCGCGATGTTCACGAACAGCTCGAAGTTCTCGCAGGCGCGCGGCAGGCTGCCCTGCTCGGCCTCGATGCCGGGGAAGCTGCCGGCGCCGGGGGCGGCGTCGCGGTCGACGTTGAACAGCACGCTCACCAGCGGCAGGCGGCTCGGGTCGCGCGTCATGGGCAGGCGCCGCAGCAGCGAGCCGTAGGTCAGGCCCTGGTGCTCGAAGGCGTCGAGCAGCTGGGTGCCCGAGCTGCGCATCAGCGCGTCGAAGGCCAGCGTGTCGTCCACCGCCACGCGCAGCGGCAGCAGGTTCACGCAGTGGCCCACCAGGCGCGGCATGTTGGCCGCCATCTGGCCGGCCGCGGCGATGCCGATGACGATGTCGTCCTGCGCCGTGAGGCGGTGCAACAGTGCCGCGAAGCCGCTGAAGAGCACGGCGTAGAGGCTGGCGCCGGCGGCCGCGCCGGTGCGGCGCAGGGCGTCGATCAGGGGACGCTCGAGCGCGTGGTCGATGCGCTGCGAGGCGAAGGTGCGAACGGCCGGGCGGGCGCGGTCCAGCGGCAGCTCGAGCACCGGCAGGCTGGCGCCGTCGTACTTGCCCAGCCAGTAGTCGACGTGGGCCTGCATGTCGGGACTCTCGGCCTCGGCGGCCTCCCAGGCGGCGTACTCGGGGTAGCCGGGCGCGGGGTCGAGCGCCGGGCCGGCGCCGATGCGCTCGGCGTAGAGCCGCCCGAGGTCGTCGGCGATCACGCCCCACGACCAGCCGTCGCACACCGCGTGGTGCGCGCTCATCGCCAGCAGGTGTTCCTGCGGCGCGAGGTGGTAGAGCGCGGCGCGGAAGAGCGGGCCGGTCGCGAGGTCGAAGCGCTCGCGCACGATGGCCGCGCACTCGGCCTCCAGCGCGCGCTTCTGCGCCGCCGGGGCCAGCGCGCGCAGGTCGTGCTCGGCCAGCTGCAGCGGCGCGGGCTCGCCGATCAGCAGCTGGCTGCCGTCGCTGGAGAAGGTGGCGCGCAGCGCCGGGTGTCGCGCGACCAGGGCGTCGAAGGCGGTGACCAGGGCCGAGGTGTCGAGCGCGCCGCGCAGGCGCAGCGTGAGCGACTCGTTGTAGGCCAGCGAGGCCTGCTCGCCGAGCCGGTCGGCCAGCCAGACCTCGCGCTGGGCCTCGGTGGCGGGCGCGGTCTGCTCGATGGCGCCGGCGGCGAACGGGTCGAAGTCGTCCTCTTCGCAGGTCGTGTTCATGGTGGCTGCGGTGGCTTCGGCGGCGGGGAAGGGCGTGGAGGAGTGCATGGTCCGGATCGGGCGCGTCGAGGGATCGGGCTGTCGGCTCAGGCCTGCAGCTTCACGTACTTGCCGTGGGCGGCCGGATCGGGCACGAACCAGGCGGGCTGGCCGTCCTTGTCGCGGCCCAGGCGGGCGTCGGGCACCGGCGGGTTGGCGGCGTCGAAGCCGCGCGGCGCGATGGCGCGTCCGGGCAGGAACTCGGCCTGCTGCATCTCGGCGACCGACTCCTTGAAGGCCGACTTGATGGTGGCGATGTCGTCGCGGGTGTGCGCGGTCGTCATGAAGCAGGGGAAGTTGTCCAGGATGTGCACGCCGCGGCTGCGCATCATGGCGAACAGCAGGTCCTGCAGCGGGTGGTCCTCCAGCCAGCTCACGCGCCACAGCGAGGCGAAGTGGCGGATCTCCAGCGGCGCGCCGACCTCGCGGCAGAACGCCGTCAGCTCGTCGGCCATGGCCGCGGTGTGCAGGTTGAGCTGCGCCTGCAGCGCGCCGCCGGCGGCGGCCATGTGGTCGAGCGAGGCCTTGGCCGCGGCCAGCGTGAGCGGGTGGCGCACGAAGGTGCCGGCGAAGTAGGTCACGCCCACGGTCGGGATCGAGTCGTCGCCGTAGTTCCAGGCGCCGCCGTCCAGGGCGTCCATGAAGTCGCGCTTGCCGGCCACCGCGCCGATGGGCATGCCCCCGCCGATGACCTTGCCGTAGGTGGAGAGGTCGGCGCGGATGCCGAACATCGCCTGCGCGCCGCCCGGGTGGGCGCGGAAGCCGGTGATGACCTCGTCGAAGATCAGGCAGGCGCCGCTCTTCTCGGTGATGGCGCGCACTTCCTGCAGGAACTCGCGCGGCTGGAAGTCGGGGCGGCGGCTCTGCACCGGCTCGACCAGCACGGCGGCGAGTTCGTCGGCGTTCTCGCGGATGAATTCCAGCGATTCGGGCGTGCCGTAGTCCAGCACGCGCACGTCGCCGAAGACGCCGCTCATCACGCCCGGCGTCGCCGGGATGCCGCGCGCGCCGCGCCCGGCGCGCACCAGCACCTCGTCGAAGGTGCCGTGGTAGGAGCCGGCGAACAGCACGATGGTGCTGCGCCCGGTGTGGGTGCGGGCGATGCGCATGGCGGCCATCACGGCCTCGGAGCCGGTGTTGCACAGCGCGGCGCGGTCGAAGCCGGTGAGTTCGCAGATGCGCGCGGTGACCTCGGCGGCCAGCGGGTGCTGCGGGCCGATCTCGTAGCCGCGGTCGAGCTGGCGGTGCAGCGCCTCGTTGATGAAGTCGGGCTGCCAGCCGAACATGTTCATGCCGAAGCCGTTGAGCACGTCGACGTACTCGTTGCCGTCGATGTCCCAGACGCGCGAGCCCTTGGAGCGGTCGACCACCAGCTGGTAGGTGATCTCCTTGGTCGCCGGGCGGAAGCCGTTGACCACGCGCGGGTCGGCCATCCGGCCGCGGTGCTCGGCGGTGAAGGCCTTGCTCTTGGACGTGCGCTCGACGTAGCGGCGCACGAAGGCGTCCAGGCGGGTCTGCTGGCGGGCGGTGATCTCGCGGTTGGGCGTGGTGTGGATGCGGGCGATGGCGCCGAAGGCCTTCTTGACGTCGTAGCTGACGCCGCCGCTGACCTCGGCCGGCGCCGCGGCGGCGGGAGCCGGGACGGCGACGACGGCGGCCTGCGCCGCCACGGGCTCGGCGGCGACCGGCGCGGCCGGCGCGGCGACGGCCGCCGGGGCGCCCGAGAGCAGCGCGAGCTGCTGCTGCATCAGCTGCATCTGCTGGCCGATGAGCTGCTGGAGCATCGGCGCGTCGGCGCGCGGGGCCATCGGCGCGAAGGCGGCCGTCGCCACAGCCATCGGTGCGGCCATCGGCGCGGCCGGGGCCGCCGCGATCGCCACCGGTGCCGCGACGGCCGCCACGGCGGGGGTCGCGGCCGCGACCGGCGCGGCGACCGGTGCCGCCACGGGCTCCGGCGGCAGCGCCTGGTCGAGGTGGTCGACCAGCAGGTCGAAGCTGCGGCAGCCTTCCATCAGCTGGCGGAAGGTGATGTTGATGCGGAAGTGCTTCTTCACCTGCAGCGCGGCCTGCGTCAGCACCAGCGAGTCGAGGCCCTGGTCGATGAAGGAGGCGGCGCCGTCGGCGTCGGCCATCGGCGTGCCGGAGATGTCCTCGAACAGTTCGCGCACCTTGGTGTGGAGCGCGGTGCGGCGGGTGGAGGCGGTGGCGTGGGCGGTGGGCATGGAGGGCTCCGGAGTCGAATCGAAGGAAGGGGCGGCGGCGGATGGGAGGGAAGGGGCGGGCGCGGCCGGAGCCGTGCCGTGGGAGTGCGAAAGCGTGGCGGCGTTCACGGCCGGCGTCGCCGGCGTGGCGGGTGCGATGGCGGCGGTCGGCGCGACGATGTCGACCCAGTGGCGCTTGCGCTCGAACGGATAGGTCGGCAGGCGCAGGCGGGCCTTGCGCTCGCGGGTGTCGAGGCTGTCGAGGTCCAGTTCCAGGCCGAGCGTCCAGAGCCGGCCCAGCGCCAGCTCGAAGGCCACCAGCTCGGTGGCCGGCGCGTCGGCCAGCAGCGACACGGCGACGGGCGGCTTGCCGGCGACGACGTGCTGGCGCGCCAGGGTCGCGAGCGTGGCGCGCGGGCCCAGCTCGATGAACAGCGGCTGCGCGAACTCGGCCTGCACCGTGCGGACCGCGCCGGAGAAGCGCACCGCCTCGCGCAGGTGGCGTGCCCAGTAGGCCGGGTCGGTGGCCTCGGCGGCGGTCAGGACGCGGCCGGTCAGCGTCGAGACGATGGTGCGGTTCGGCGCGCTCAGCGTCACCTCGCGCACCAGGGCCTCGAAGGGCGCGACGGCGGCGTCCATCATGGCCGAGTGGAAGGCGTGCGAGGTCTGCAGCGGCCGGGCGGCGACGCCGTCGGCCTCCAGCCGGGCCTGCAGCATCTCGATGTCGGCGGCCGGACCGGCGGCGACGCAGGCCGACGGGCCGTTCTCGGCCGCGAGCGACACGCCCTCGGCGGCGACGTCGGCGAGGTAGGGCGCGAGCTTCTCGGCCGAGAGGCGCACGGTCAGCATGCGGCCGGCCGGCAGCGCCTGCATCAGCGCGCCACGCTTCGCGACCAGGCGCGCCGCGTCGGCCAGCGACATCACGCCGGCGATCACGGCGGCGGCGAACTCGCCCACGCTGTGGCCGATCATGGCCGCCGGGCGCAGGCCCAGGTGGAGGGCGCGGCGGGCCAGGGCGTACTCGAGCGCGAAGGTGGCCGGCTGCGTGGCGGAGGTCGGCGCCAGCGCGGCGGCGTCGTCCGAGAACAGGGCCTCGCGCAGGTCGAAGGACAGCGCGCCCGCGAAGGCGTCGCAGGCCTCGTCGAGCGCGGCGCGGAAGGTCTCGTCGTGCACGTACAGCGTGCGGCCCATGCCGGCGTACTGCGCGCCCTGGCCCGGGAACATCAGCACCGGGTCGTGCACCCGGGAGGCCGTGGCGCCGACGACGGCGTAGGGCGACCTGGCGTCGCGCAGGAAATCGATCGTTTCGGCCACGCCGTCGGCCACCAGCGCCAGGCGGTGCGCGAAGGCCTTGCGCCCGACGCGCAGGGTGTGCGCGACGTCGCCGAGGTTGGCGTCGGGGTTCGCGGCCAGGTGGTCGGCCAGCCGGGTGCGCATGGCGGCGAGCGCCTCGGGCGTGCGGGCCGACAGGGTCAGCAGGCGCGGACCGGCGACCGGCTCGGTCGGCACGGCCGGCGGCGCCTCCTCCAGGATCACGTGGGCGTTGGTGCCGCCGACGCCGAAGGAGCTGACGCCCGCTCGGCGCGGTGCCCCGTCGCGGCGCGGCCAGTCGGCCAGGTGGGCGTTGACGTGGAACGGCGTGCCTTCGAAGTCGATCGCCGGGTTGGCGGCCTCGTAGTGCAGCGTCGCGGGCAGGCGCTCCTCGTGCAGCGCCAGCGCCGTCTTGATGACACCGGCCGCGCCGGCGGCCATCAGCAGGTGGCCGACGTTGCTCTTGACCGAGCCGATGGCGCAGAAGCCGCTGTCGGCCGTGTGGCGGGCGTAGGCGCGCGCCAGGGCGGCGACCTCGACCGGGTCGCCCATCGGCGTGGCGGTGCCGTGCGCCTCGACGTAGGAGATGCTGCGCGCGTCGACGCCGGCGGAGGCCAGCGCCATCGACACCACGGCGGCCTGGCCGTCGATGCTCGGCGCGGTGAAGCTGGCCTTGGTGCCGCCGTCGTTGTTCACGCCGACGCCGCGCAGCACGGCGTAGACCGTGTCGCCGTCGGCCAGGGCGTCCGACAGGCGCTTCATCAGCACCACGCCGGCGCCGTCGCCGAACACCGTGCCCTGGGCCCGCGCGTCGAAGCTGCGCGTGTGGCCGTCGGGCGAGAGCATCGCGCCCTCCTGGTGCAGGTAGCCGCTGTTGGGCGGGCAGGTGATGGCGACGCCGCCGGCCAGCGCCATGTCGCACTGGCCCGAGCGCAGCGCGGCGAAGGCCTGCGCCATCGCCACCAGCGAGGTCGAGCAGGCGGTGTTCAGGCTGATCGCCGGGCCGGTCAGGTTCAGGCGGTGCGCCACGCGGGTGGCGACGTAGTCCTTCTCGTTGCCCAGCATGACCGTGAAGTCGCCCACGGCGTCGATCAGGTCGGGGCGCGGGGCGACGTGGCGCTGGAAGTAGGTCGCGTTGTGCATGCCGGCGAAGACGCCCACCGGGCGCTGCTGGCGGTCCGGCGCGTGGCCGGCGCGCTCCAGGCACTCCCAGCAGATCTCCAGGAAGACGCGCTGCTGCGGGTCCATCAGCGTCGCTTCCTTCGGGTTGATGCCGAAGAAGGCGGCGTCGAAGCGGTCGGCGCCGTCGATCACGCCGCGGGCGCGCACGTAGTCGGGGTCGGCGCGCAGGGCGGCGCTCACGCCGGCGTCGAGTTCGGCGTCGTCGAAGAAGCGGATCGTCTCGCGGCCGTCGCGCAGGTTGGCCCAGAAGGCCTCGACGTCGTCCGCGCCGGGGAAGCGCCCGGCCATGCCGACCAGGGCGATCGGTTCCTGCGCGGCGGCCTCGGCGTCGAAGCGCGAGCGGTCGATCATCGGCGCCGCCGGCGCGGCCTCGCCGTCGATCGAGCGGGCGATGGCCGCCGGCGTCGGGTCCTGGAAGAACAGGTTGGTCGACAGGCGGCGCGGGCTGGCGGCCTGCAGCTCGGCCAGCACCTTGAGCACGCGCAGCGAATCGCCGCCCAGGTCGAAGAAGTTGTCGGCGCGCCCGGCGCGGTCGAGGCCCAGCACGCGGGCGAAGGCGGCGCAGACCAGGCGCTCGGTGTCGCTGCGGCCTTCCTCGAAAGGCTCGCCCAGGTCGGGGCGGGTGGCCAGCGGCGCGGGCAGGGCGCGGCGGTCGATCTTGCCGTTGGGCGAGCGCGGCAGCGTGGCCAGGGCGACGAACACCGCCGGCACCATGTAGGGCGGCAGCAGCGCGGCCAGGTGCGCGCGCAGGCTCGCGTCGTCGGCCGACGCGCCCGGCTGCGCCGTGACGTAGGCCACCAGGCGCGCGTCGCCGCCGCCGTCGTGGCGCGCCAGCACGGCGGCCTCGCTCACGGCCGGGTGGGTCAGCAAGGCGCCCTCGATCTCGCCGAGCTCGACGCGGTGGCCGCGCACCTTCACCTGGCTGTCGTTGCGCCCGAGGCAGTCGATCTCGCCGTCGGCGCGCCAGCGGCCGATGTCGCCGGTCCTGTAGAGGCGCGCGGCCGGGTCGGTGGAGAAGGGGTCGGCGACGAAGCGCTCGGCCGTGAGTTCGGGGCGGTGCAGGTAGCCGCGCGCCACGCCGGCGCCGCCGATGTGGATCTCGCCGGCCACGCCCAGCGGCGCGGTGCGGCCCTGGGCGTCGAGCACGTGGATGCGGCAATGGTCGATCGGCCGGCCGATGGAGGGCAGCGCGGCCCAGGTCGACGGATCGGTTGGCAGTTCCAGCGCCGTCACGACGTGGCTCTCGGTCGGGCCGTACTGGTTGTGCAGGCGGCAGCCGGGGAGGCGCGCGAAGAAGGCGCGCACCGCCGGGCTGGCGTGGAGCTGCTCGCCGGCGGTCATCACGTCCTGCAGGTCGGGCAGCGCCTCGTCGGCGGCGACCATGTACTCGGCGATGTTCTGCAATGCGATGAAGGGCAGGTAGAGCCGCTGCACGCGCTGCGCGCGCATCACGGCGGCCAGCGCCTGCGGGTCGCGGCGCACCGCCTCGTCGATCAGCACCAGCGTGCCGCCGACGGCCAGCGTGGCGAAGATCTCCTGGAAGGCGACGTCGAAGCCCAGCGCGGCGAACTGCAGGGTGCGCTGCGGCGCGGCCACGCGCGGGTGGGCGGCCTGCCAGCGCAGCAGGTTGGCCAAGGCGCCGTGGTGCATCGCCACGCCCTTGGGCGCGCCGGTCGAGCCGGAGGTGAAGATGACGTAGGCGAGGTGGTGCGGCGCCACGGCCGTGGCCGGGGCGGGCTCGGCGGCGGCCGGCGCGGCGGGGTCGAAGGCGGCGAAGTCGGCGTCCAGCAGCACGACGGCGGCGTCGCCCTCGGCCGGCAGCACGTCGCGCAGCGAGGCCTGCGTGAGGATCACGGCGGGCCGGGCGCCGGCCAGCACGGCGGCGGTGCGGTCGCGGGGATGGCTGGGGTCGAGCGGCACGTAGGCGCCGCCGGCCTTGAGCACCGCCAGCAGGCCCACCACCATCGCCAGGCTGCGCTCGACGTAGAGCGCCACCGGCACGTCCGCGCCGACGCCCAGGGCGCGCAGGCGGGCCGCGAGCCGGTCGGCGCGCGCGTCGAGTTCGCCATAGCGCAGCGCGTCGTCGCCCAGGGTCACGGCCACGGCGTCGGGCGTGCGCTCGGCCTGCGCCTCGACCATCGCGTGGATCAGGTCGCCGGCGGGGGAGGCGGCGGTGGCGTCGACAGCCGCGTCGGCCGTGGCCGGTGCCGTGGCGTTGAAGCCGTCGATCAGACGTTGCTCGGCCGCGCCGATCATCGGCAGCGCGTCCAGCGGCTGCGCGCCGTGCGCCGGCAGGGCCGCCAGCACGGTCCGCACGTAGCCGGCCCAGCGCTCGGCGGTGGCGCGGGCGAACAGGGCGGTCGAGAAGTGCAGGGTGGCGTCAATGCGGCCGTCCTGCGCGTCCGGCGCGTCGAACGAGAGGAACAGCTCGCCGTCGCGCTCCGACGGCCGGGCGCCGTCGAATCCGAGGCCCGCCGGCGGGACGGCATCGCCCGTGTCCGGGGCGCCACCGGCATCGGCGGTGCGCAGCACGGCATCGAAACGCGCCAGCAAGTCGTCGCGGGACGGATCGCCGCGCAGGTCCGCGCGCAGGGCTCGCGCGGGCGACGCCGGGCCGCCGTCGCGGACGGTGATCGTGAAGTGGTCCTGTCCACCCAGGCGCGAGAGCACCAGCATCCAGGCGAGGCCGAGGACCGGCCGGACGCCGCAGCCGCTCGCCCGCGCCAGTTCGCGGATCGCCCCGGCCACGGGGGCCTCCAGCGCGAACCTGACGACGTCGACGGCGGATGCCGCGGCCGCACCGGTCGGGCGGGCGACGTCGGTCGGCAGCTCCAGCCAGCCGGTGTCCCGGACGCCTGCCGGGCCGTCGGTCGCCGAGGCGACGGGAAGATCGGAGTTCTGGACTTTCATGGTCTGGTTTTCTGCCGGGGGACTCCCGGATTGACAGGCGGTTCGTCGCCCTCGACATCGAAGACAAAGGTTTTCGGTCGCAATTCGTTGCTAATCACTTCTTGACAGGATTTGCAACTCAGGAGACGCGATAGGAATATTGTGCACCTGTCGTCACGTCCTATGAATACTATTAGCTAGTGTAGTAAGTGAAAATTCGCTCACTTAGAGCAAAAAGCCGCATCTGATTTTGAGGGCCTGTCGGCCAACATGTCAAAAACGGTAACCACTCCGCACGTGAAGAGCGACACCGATCCGGTCCCTGCCGTGGCGGGCGTCGGAGGTTCCGCGTCGGGCGCGACGGAGCATCGACGCCCTGGCGAGGTCGCGGGGCCGGGCCCGGCGGGCACCGGCCGCCGCTCAATGCCTGGGGATCAGGGATTCGTCGCGCGCGTCCTGCGTCAGGTGGGCCACGTCGCCCCAGCCGACGAGACTGAAGCCCTGGGGCGTCCACAGCAGGCGGTTGATGGCCGCGTTGCCCAGATGCCACGTTCGGGGTGCCTGCAGGTCCTGACCGGTGGCGGCGCGGTAGAGCACGTCCATCACGCCGCCGTGGGCGACCAGCACCACCAGGCCGCCGACGTGGCGCGCGGCCAACGCCGCCGCCACGCCGGTCACGCGCTCGCGGAAGGTCAGGAGCGATTCGCCGCCCGCCGGCGGCGCGAAGGCCGGATCGCGGGTGCGCCAGCGCCGGGCCTCCTCCGGCAGCTCGGCTTCGATCTCGGCGAAGGTGCGGCCCTCGAAATGGCCGAAGGCGCGCTCGCGCAGTCGCGGCTCGGGGGTCGCCGCCACGCCGGTCGCCCGCGCGACGGCATCGGCGGTGTGCCAGGCGCGCGCGAGGTCGCTGGCGTAGAGGGCGTCGATCGACTGGTCGGCCAGCGCGCCGGCGAGCTGCCGCGCCTGCTGCCGGCCGGTGTCGTTCAGGTCGATGTCGAGCTGGCCCTGGATGCGGGTGTCGACGTTCCAGGCGGTCTCGCCATGGCGCACGACGATGAGGCGGGTGGCGTTCAAGACGCGATGCTTCCCGCCGTCGTGGCGCGCGCTGCGGTCCGGGTCATCGCGCGGCGCTCGCGCCGGCCCGCTGGACCTCGACGTCGACGCGGCGCACGCCCTGCGGCGGCGTCGGGAAGCCGCGCAGCGCGGCCTGGAACATCGCCGGCAGCACCGCGGCGTCGCCCGAATAGGGCCCGTCGTTGCGCGCGTGCGTCTCGTAGACCACGCGCTGGGTGCCCAGGTCGCGCATCACGACGCTGACCTCGCGGGCGTACCAGGGATTGGCCATCGGCGGGAAGCCGCCGAAACCGACGCCGCCCCAGCCGCCGCGCCGGCCCCAGCCGCCATGACCGCCATAGCCGCCGTAATAGGGGCGGCCGTAGCCGAAACCACCCCAGCCGCCCCAGCCGCCGTTGAGCCAGGGGTCGTCCCAGGGCGAGACCACGCGCGTCACGCGCGCCCCGATCTGCACGCTGTAACGCGCGGCGGCGTCGTCGCGGCGCAGCCCGACGGCGTCGAGCGCGGGCATGGCGAAGGCTTCGAGCGCATCGGTCTGGCGCGCCGCCTCCGGACCCTGCTGCTGCAGCGGCAGGCGCTCGAAGCGGTAGGCGACAGGCGTGCGCGCGGCGGCGTCGGCGGGCAGTTCGGAGAAGCTGCGCACCTGGCTGTCGACCACCCAGCGGGTGGCGCAACCGCCGAGCGCGAGCGTGCAGGCGAGGACGAGGACGGTCGAAACGCGCTGGGCCATGGACGGAGTCTCCTGTGCGGCGGAAGGGTCAGAGCTGGACGATACGCAGCGCCGAGGGCGCCGCGAACTCCGGCGCGTCGAAGGCCTTGTCGCCCTCGGGGTCGGCCACGCCGGTCGCCCGCAGGCCGCGGAAATCGAACAGGTCGCGGTCGAGCAGGTGCGAGGGCGCCACGCTCTGCAGCGCGCCGAACATGTTCTCGATGCGCCCGGGATGCTTGCGCTCCCACTCCTGCAGCATCTGCGCGACCTGCTTGCGCTGCAGGTTCTCCTGGCTGCCGCACAGGGTGCACGGGATGATCGGGAACTGGCGGTGCTGCGCCCAGCGCACCGTGTCCTTCTCGGCCACGTAGGCCAGCGGGCGGATCACGACGTGGCGGCCGTCGTCGCTCACCAGCTTGGGCGGCATCGACTTGAGCTTGGCGGCGAAGAACATGTTGAGGAAGAAGGTCTGCAGCATGTCGTCGCGGTGGTGCCCCAGCGCGACCTTGGTGGCGCCGAGCTCGTCGGCCACGCGGTAGAGGATGCCCCGGCGCAGCCGGCTGCACAGGCCGCAGGTGGTGCGGCCCTCGGGGATCACGCGCTTGACGATGCTGTAGGTGTCCTGCTCCTCAATGTGGAAGGGCACGCCCAGGGCGGTGAGGTAGGCCGGCAGCACGTCCTCCGGGAAGCCCGGCTGCTTCTGGTCGAGGTTGACCGCGACGATGTCGAAGTGGATCGGCGCCCGCGCGCGCAGCTTGAGCAGGATGTCGAGCAGCGCGTAGCTGTCCTTGCCGCCCGAGACGCAGACCATGACCTTGTCGCCGGCCTCGATCATGTCGTAGTCGACGATCGCCTGGCCGACCTGGCGGCACAGCCGCTTCTCCAGCTTGTGCGTCTCGCGCTGGATCTTCAATCCGCTCGCCGCCGCGCCCGCCGCCGCGGCCTCGGCCGCCTCGTCCTCGATCCAGATGGCACTCATTCATTTGCTCCTGAAGACTTCGACGCCGACGGCTTCGCAGTCGGGGTAGACGTCGGGTTTGGCGGTCGACACGCGCGCGGCCCGCACCTTGGGGTGGGCCAGCACCTGCGTGAGCAGGTCGTCGCACAGCGTCTCCTGCAGGTGGATGTGGCCCTGGCTCAGGCGCGCGGCGACGGTGCGGCGGATGAAGTCGTAGTCGACCACCTCGTCGAGTTCGTCCGCGCGCGGCGTGGAAAGTTCCAGCGGCACGTAGAGGTCGACGTTGATGATCACGCGCTGCTCGGCGCGCTTCTCGAACTCGTGCACGCCGATGTTGATCCAGACCTCGTAGTTCTTCAGGAACACGCGGCGGCAGGACAGCAGCAGGGGGTCGAGGGCTGCGGTGGTCATGGCGGGGGGGCTTTCTTCTCGTTGTCGGGATGGAGCAGCTCGTCGACGACGAACATGATGTCGCGTTCGAGCGGCACCAGGTGCTGGCCGTTGTCGACGCACAGGGTGGTGCCGGTCGCGCTCGGCGTGCCGGCCAGGAAGACGCAGGCGCGCGCCACGTCGGCCGGATCGATCGGCCGGCGCAGCAGGTTGGCGCGCGCGGCGCGGCGGAAATTCTCCGTGTCCTGCGGACCGCTCTCGAACATCAGGCCCGGCGCCACGCCGCACACCCGCACGGCGGGCGCGAGCGACTGGGCCTGCAGCGCCACGGCGCGTTCGAGCGCGAGCTTGGAGACGGTGTAGGAAAAGTAGTCGGGGTTGAGGTTGTAGACCTTCTGGTCGAGCACGTGGATCGCCGAGCGGTCGGCGCCGTCGCCACCGGCCTCGGCGGCCTGCCGCGCCAGCAGCCGCGCGAAGTCCAGCGGCGCGATCAGGTTCACGCCCAGCTGGCGCAGGGCCGCGTCGGCCTCGAAGTCGAGCCCCGTGTCGGGCTCGAAGGCCGAGGCGTTGTTGACCACGCAGTCGAGCCTGCCGCCGGCCGCGGCGATCGCGGCCATGAGGGCGGCGCGGCCGGTCGTCCCGGCGATGTCGGCCTCGATCGCCTCGGCGGCGCCGCCTTCGGCGCGCAGCCGCTCGCACAGCGCGTGGGCGGCCTCGCGCGAGCCGCGGTACTGGCACCACACCCGCCAGCCGGCGCGCGCGAAGGCTTGGCACACGGCCGCGCCCAGGCGCCGGCCGCCGCCGGTCACGAGCACGCCGCGCGACGGCGCGGGCATGGGCGACGTGGCGGTCGATGCGGAGGAGCGATGCGGGATCGGACCGGTCATGCTGATAGATTTCCCGGGATGAACAAGGATGCGGACAACGGCAGGAACGGAAGCGGCGGCGGCCGCGTGAACGGGAGCGGCGGCGGGCCGGGCGGGGCGGACGGCGCCTCGCGGGGCGGCGGCGCGCTGGCCCGGATTATCGATGCCTCGCTCGTGCGCGCGGGCGGCTGGCTGCCGTTCGACCGCTTCATGGCGCTCGCGCTCTACGCGCCGGGCCTGGGCTACTACGCCAACGCGAGCCGCAAGTTCGGCCACCTGCCGGGCTCGGGCAGCGACTTCGTGACCGCGCCGGAACTCACGCCGCTGTTCGGCCGCGCGCTGGCGGCGCAGGTCGCCGAGGCCCTCGAGCGCACCGGCACCGACGAGGTCTGGGAGTTCGGCGCCGGTTCGGGCGCGCTGGCGCGGCAGCTGATCGAGGCGCTCGACGCGCTGGGCCGGCCGATCGCGCGCTACCGCATCGTCGACCTCTCGGCCACATTGCGCCAGCGCCAGCGCGAGACCCTGGCACCGCACCTCGACCGCGTCGAGTGGCTCGACGCGCTGCCCGAGACCATGGCCGGCGTGATCGTCGGCAACGAGGTGCTCGACGCCATGCCGGTGCGGCTCCTCGCGCGGGTGGGCGGGCGCTGGTTCGAGCGCGGCGTGGTCGCCGACGCGGCCGCGCCGTCCGGCCTGGGCTGGGCCGACCGGCCGACCGACGCCCGTCCGCCGGTGGCGATCGAGAGCGACCACGACTACCTCACCGAGATCCACCCGCAGGCCGAGGCCTTCGTCGCCACCCTGGCCGACCGGCTGGTGCGCGGCGCGGCCTTCCTGATCGACTACGGCTTCCCGGCCGCCGAGTACTACCACCCGCAGCGCCACATGGGCACCGTGATGTGCCACCAGGCCCACCGCGCCGACGGCGATCCGCTGGCCGACGTCGGCCGCAAGGACATCACCGCCCACGTCGACTTCACCGGCATCGCCCTGGCCGCGCAGGACGCCGGACTGAACGTGCTGGGCTACGCCAGCCAGGGCCGCTTCCTCATCAACTGCGGCCTGCCGGCGCTGGCCGAGCCGGCCGGCGTGGCCGAGCGCGCCCGCGCCGCCCACCTGATCCACGAGCACGAGATGGGCGAGCTCTTCAAGGTCGTCGCCCTGGGGGCGGGCGAGCCGTGGGAGCCGATGGGCTTCGCGCAGGGCGACCGCAGTCACACGCTGTGAAAGGGCGGAGCGGCATCCCGGCTCGGGTCTAATCCAACGCCATGAGCCCTGACACCGCCGATGCCGACGCGCTGCTGCGCACCGCCCACGCCCTCGCCGATGCCGCCGCCGCGCGGTCGATGGCCCACTTCCGCACTCCCCTGGACGTCCTGACCAAGGCCGACGAGAGCCCGGTCACCTTGGCCGACCGTGCCGCCGAGACAGCGATGCGCGAGATCCTCGGCGCGACGCGGCCGGACGACGGCATCTACGGCGAGGAGCACGGTGCCGAGCGCCTGGACGCGTGGCGTGTCTGGGTGCTCGACCCCATCGACGGCACGCGCAGCTTCATCACCGGCTCGCCGTTGTGGGGCACGCTCATCGGCGTGCTCGAGGGCGATCGCGTGGTGCTGGGCATGGTCGACATGCCGGTGCTGCGCGAGCGCTGGACCGGCCGTGCCGGCCGGGGCGCCGAGCGCGACGGCACGCCGGTGCGCGCGAGCGGCTGCACGCGGCTGGCCGAGGCGCGCATCGTCACCACCTCGCCCGACATCTTCGGTGCCGACGATTGGCGCGCCTTCGACGCCCTGAGCCGGCGCTGCGCGATGCGGCGCTTCGGCGGCGACTGCTACGGCTACGCGCAGCTCGCCGGCGGCACCATCGACCTGGTGGTGGAGACCGGCCTGCAGCCCTACGACTACCTCGGCCCCACCGGGCTGATCGAGGCCGCGGGCGGCATCGTCACTGACTGGGCCGGCAAGCCGCTGGGCCTGCATTCCGACGGCCGCGTCGTGGCGGCGGCCACGCCCGAACTCCACCGGCAGGCGCTCGACGCCCTGGCTGCCTAGACTGTCTCCATGATCCGCTGGCTGCTCGTCACCGTCCTCGCCCTGGTGCTCATGAGCGGGCTGACCGAATGGCTGCGGCGCTTCGGCTTCGGCCGGCTGCCGGGCGACTTCGCCTTCCGCGCCTTCGGCCGCGAGTGGCAGGTGCCACTGGCCAGCACGCTGGTGCTGAGCATGCTGGCGGCGCTGATCGCCCGGCTGATCTGAATCCCCGATCCCTTTCCATCCCCGATCCCACCCCTTTCCAAGAAGGACCGAGCCCGT
Organism: Variovorax sp. PvP013; assembly: GCF_050435945.1. Taxonomy (NCBI): domain Bacteria; kingdom Pseudomonadati; phylum Pseudomonadota; class Betaproteobacteria; order Burkholderiales; family Comamonadaceae; genus Variovorax; species Variovorax sp. PvP013. Next base: position 287,510 of record NZ_JBNDLF010000002.1, on the reverse strand, counting down.
CATGAGAGCCTGCGTCGACATCGGCGGCACCAAGGTCGCCGTGAGCCTTTCGCGCGACAGCGCCGCCCCGCTCCTGGGCCGCAGGAGCGAGCCGACCGCCACGCGCGGCGACGACCATGCACTGGCGTCGCAGATCCTGCGGCTGATCGACGAGGTCTGCGCCGGGCAGGGCGTCGATCCGGCCTCGGTCGATCGCGTCGGCGTGTCGTCGACCGGGCCGTTCGTGATCGTCGACGGCCGCATCGAGTGCGCCTCGCCCAACATCTGCGGCGGCATCGCCGGCCCGGCGCGCGGCCTGCCCAACGACTGGACGACGGCGCCGCTGGAGGCGCCGCTGGCGCGCCGCTTCGCCCACGTCCGGGTCGAGAACGACGCCGTCGCCGCGCTGGAGGCCGAGCGCCGCTGGGGCGCGTTGCAGGGGCTCGACCACTGCGCCTTCGTCACCTGGAGCACCGGCGTCGGCGTCGGGCTGTGCGTCGACGGGCGCGCGCTGCGCGGCAAGAACGGCAACGCCGGCCACGCCGGCCACACCTTCGTCTCCGACGACGACGCCCGGGCGCTGTGCGGCTGCGGCAACCACGGCGACGTCGAGGCGCTGATCGCCGGCAATTCGATCGACCGCCGCTTCGGCCGCTCGGCCGAGGACCTGTTCACCGCCGCCGCGCAGGGCGACGCGCAGGCGCTGGCCACCGCCGAGGCGCTGTGCCGCGTGATGGGCCGCCTGCTCTACAACCTCGTCGCCACGCTCGACCTGCAGCGCATCAGCCTGGGCGGCAGCGTGTTCTGGCACCACCGCGACTTCCTGGTGCCACGCCTGCAGGCCGAGGTCGACGGCAAGCTGGAGGCGCTCACGCGCGGCGTGCGCGTGGTGCCGGCCGGCCTGGGCACCCGGCTCGGCGACTATGCCGCGCTGGCGCTGCTGGCCGACGACTGAACCGGCGGCGGCCGCCGCGCCGCGGTCTGCCCGGCGAGCTCGCCGAGCCGGCGCAGGCCGTCGGCCAGGACCGGCGACCAGGGGATGCCGCAGTTGACGCGCAGGAAGCCGTCGCAGCGCGCCGTGTTGGAGAACAGCGTGCCCGGGGCGACCAGGATGTGCTCGGCCAGCGCGGCGCCGAACAGGGTCTGGGCCGATCCGCCCGGCGGCAGTTCCACCCACAGCTGCAGTCCGCCCGGGGGCAGGTTCAGCCGCGTGCCGGGCGGGAAGTGCGTCGCGATGGCGTCGGCCGTGCGTTCGCGCTGCACCCGCAGGGCCTCGCGCAGCCGGCGCAGGTGGCGGTCGTAGGCGCCGGTGGCCATGAACCCGCCGGCGGCCCACTGCGACAGCTCCTCGTTGCTGCGGCTGTGGGCGTACTTGAGCATCTCGACGCGCGCGTGCCAGCGCCCCGCGTGGATCCAGCCCAGCCGCAGACCGGGCGCCAGCACCTTGTGCAGCGAGGCGCAGTGGATCACGCCGCCGTCCTCGTCGAAGGACTGCAGGGCGCGCGGCGTGCCCTCGGCGTCGAGCAGCTCGGTGTAGGTGTCGTCCTCGATCAATGCGACGCCGTGGTCGCGGCACAGGCGCACCAGGCGGGCCTTGTGGGCATCGGGCATCACGCTGCCCAGCGGGTTCTGCAGGTGCGGCACCACCACCACCGCGCGGATGCGCTCGTAGGCGTCCAGGGCCAGTTCCAGCGCCTCGATCGACAGGCCGGTCTGCGGGCTGGTGGGGATCTCCAGGGCGCGCATGCCCAGGCTCTCCAGCACCTGCAGCAGGCCGTAGAAGGCGGGCGACTCGACCGCCACGGTGTCGCCCGGCCGGGCCACGGCGCGCAGGGCCAGGTTGAGCGCCTCGATGCAGCCGTTGGTGGGCAGCACGTCCTCCGGCGCGAGGCGCATGCCCGCGCGCAGCGCGCGGCGCGCCACCGCCTCCCGGAAGGGCGTGCGCCCGCGCGAGGGCGAGGCCCGCGTCAGCAATTGCGGGTGCTGGCGCAGGCAGCGCGTCATGGCCGCGCGCAGGGCATCGCCCGGGTAGAGCTCGGGCGCGCCGCGGGCGGTCGAGAGGTCCAGCCGCACCTCGCCGTAGCGGCGGCGGGTGACGAAGTCCGACACCTTCTCGTGGATGCCGACGAACTGGGCCGGGTCGGGCGCGCGGTCGGCGGCGGGCTCGTCCATCGGCGCCATCGCCAGGCGGCGCGGCTGGCGCACGAAGTAGCCCGAGCGGGCGCGGGCCTCGGCCCAGCCCTCGCTCTCCAGCGTGCGACAGACCTGCAAGGCGGTCGACAGGCTCACGTCGTGCAGCCGCATCAGCGCGCGCAGCGAGGGCAGGCGGTCGCCCGGTTGCAGCGCGCCGGCCCGGATGGCCTGCAGGTAGTGCTGCGACAACCGGCGGTAGCGGGGGAGGGTGGGCATGTCCATGGCGCGATGGTGCGCCCGGCGGCGCGATCGCAACAGATGCAGTTGCGGGTCCGGACGACCATAACAGCGCCTCGACGGGCCTGGCTGTTCCGGTCCGCGAAGGCCCGGCGTGTGCCTGTTTTCCGGGCGAGGTCCGGCCTACGCTGGAGCCCTGTTCTTCAGCCCGTCAGGAGATGGCCATGGACCCGCGATGCGATGTTTCCCCTTTCCCCGGTGGCGCCGGTGCTTCCGATGTCCGGCTCGACGCCGGGCGGACGCTGCGCCTGCCGGTGGCGGCCGGTACCGTGCTGGTGGCTCGCGCCGGCCGCCTGCGCGTCCAGGAGCCGCCGCGCTGGCTGGGGGAGCGGATGGTGGTGGTGGGCCAGGACCTGGCCGAGGGACAGGCCCATGCCGTGGACGGCGCCGGATGGGTGGAGGTCGGCGCCCTGGACGCGACGGGTGGCTGGCTGCGCCGGATCGATCCCGCGCCGTCACCGATGTCGGCGTCGATGAGGATCCGGCTGCAGCACATGGTGCGCGCTTGGCGCGGACGGTCCGCGTCGGTCCGGTGAGTCCGGCCGCCCGGTCGCCATGCATCGCCGCGCGGCAGGTGCCTGGCGGCAGGGCCGTGCCGGGGCGTCAGTCCGCCTGCGGCATCGCGCGCAACGCTTCGAGGAAGGTGCGGCGCCACCAGTGGATGTCGTGCTCGCGGATGCGTTCGAGCAGCCTGGCGTGCCGCGTGCGGCGCTCCTCCAGCGGCATCTGCAGGGCCTGCTGGATGGTCTCGGCGGTGCCGTGGGTGTCGTAGGGATTGACCAGCAGCGCTTCCTTCAGCTCCTCGGCGGCGCCGGCGAAGCGGGAGAGCACCAGCACGCCCGGATCGGCCGGGTCCTGCGCGGCGATGTACTCCTTGGCCACCAGGTTCATGCCGTCGCGCAGCGGCGTCACCAGGCCGACCGCCGCCGCGCGGCACAGGCCCGGCACGCGCTTGCGCGCCACCATGCGGTGGATGTAGCGCACCGGCATCCAGTCGAGCTCGCCGTAGTCGCCGTTGATGGCGCCGCACAGGGATTCGAGCTCGCGCCGGATGTCGGCATAGGCGTCGACGCTCTCGCGCGTGGGCGAGGCGATCTGGATGAGCGTCGCGCTGCGACGGTTCTCCGGGTAGTTCGCCAGCAGTTCGCGGAAGGCGCGCACCCGGTGCGGGATACCCTTGGAGTAGTCGAGCCGGTCGATGCCCAGCAGCAGGCGCCGCGTCGAGTACTCGCGCTTCATGGTCTCGTACATGTCGCGCGCCTCCTTGGCCTGCGTGAGCGTGACGAACTCGTCGACGTCGATGCCGATCGGGAAGGCGCTGCAGCGCACGGTCTGGCCGTAGGCGCGGAACATGTCGCCGCCGAGGGCCTCGCCGTGGGCCTCGTTGGCGACGTAGCGCTCGAAGTGCTGCACGTCCTGCTGCGCCTGCAGACCGATCAGGTCGTAGGAGAACAGCGAGCGCGCGAGCCACTCGTGCTGCGGGATCGCCGCCAGGATGATCTGCGGCGGCAGCGGGATGTGCAGGAAGAAGCCGATGCGCTGGCGGCAGCCCATGGCGCGCAGCTCGGCCGCCAGCGGGATCAGGTGGTAGTCGTGGACCCAGATGACGTCGTCGTCCTTGAGCAGCGGCAGCAGCTTGCGCGCGAACAGCTGGTTGACGCGCCGGTAGCCGCCGATGAAGCCGGCGTCGAAGTTCGCCAGGTCGAGCCGGTTGTGGAACACCGGCCAGAGCACGTCGTTGCTGTAGCCGGCGTAGTAGCTGTCGTGGTCGTCGCGGCTGAGGTCGATGGTGGCGAGCGTGACCTTGCCGGCCTGCTGGCGGTGCAGTTCGCCCTCGCCGGTGGGGCCGCCCTCGACGATGTTGCCGCTCCAGCCGAACCACAGGCCGCCGGTCTGCTGCAGCGACTCGCCCAGCGCCACGGCCAGGCCGCCGGCGGCGGGCTTGCGCGGGTCGGCCACGCGGTTGGAGACGACGACGAGGCGGCTCACTCGCCGTCTCCCGCGCCGGCGCCGTCGGCACCACCGTCCGTGCCGTCGTGGCCCGCCTCGTGCTCGGCGCCGGAGCCGCCCGGCGACGTCGAGGCGCCCTGCGCGCCCGGCTGCCGGAGCAGGTCGCGCGCGTTCACCAGCCACTCGAAGACCGAGCGCGTCGAATCCAGCCGGTGGGCCGCCTGCGTCGGCCCGGGGCCCACCTTGACGGCGATGCCGCCGCGCGGCTGCACGACGGCGAAGCCGGTCTCGTCGGTGGTGTCGTCGCCCGCGAACACGGGCACGCGGCCGGCGAACGGCGCCTCCCGCATGAAGGCGTCGATGGCGACGCCCTTGTTCACGCCCGAGGGCTTGACCTCGAAGACGAACTTGCCGTGCAGCAGCTCGAACTGCGGCTGGCCCTCGATCGCGGCGGCCATCGCGGTGCGGCAGACGGCCTCGCAATCCGGTGCCTGGCGATAGTGCAGGGCGATGGCCGCGTGCTTGCGCTCGACCAGCAGCCCGGGGTGCTCGCCCGCGATCCGGTTGGCGGCGTCGAGCACGCCGTGCAGGTCGGGCGTGGGCCGCTCCTGCATGCGGCCTTCGGCATCGCGACGCTGCACGCCGTGCTCGCCGGCCGCGGGCAGGCGCAGGGGCGCGAGGAAGCGGTCGATGGCGTCGATCTGCCGGCCGGTGACGATCGCCAGCGCGCCGCCGAGCAGCCCGTGCAGGTCGGTCAGCAGGGCCACCAGGGCGGGCGGCACCTCGATGGCTTCGGGCGTCTCCGCCAGGGCGACCAGCGTGCCGTCGAAGTCGAGAAAGAGGGCGGCGTCGGGAGTGAGGCGGGGAGGGTTCTGCATCGCCGGAGAACTTAGCAGAGCGGGGGTCGGAAGGAAGTCGGCCGATGCCGCGAGCCGGACGGTCCGCAGCCCGCCGGGACGCACCGGAGCGGGCCGCCCCGAGCCGACGCGCCTAAACCACCCGACGCGCCCGGGATGCACCGGGCCGCGACGGAGCCGACCGACGGCGGCGTCGGACTCAGTCCGGCGCCGCCGTGCCCAGCGCCGCCGCCACGGCCGCCACGCGCGCGCGCGTCACGGCCTCGCCGATCTTCGGCCCCCGGGCGCCGCGCGCCGCCGCCTGCTCGGCCACCGGCCGCGTGTCGACGGCCAGCGCCGCCGCCAGCAGCCCCGCCAGCCGCTCGCGCTGCGGGTACGGGCTGTCGTCGAAGCCGAGCCGTCCGCGCGCGTCGCACTCGCAGGCCAGCAGCACCTCGTCGAAGCGCCGGGGCTTGCGCAGGGCGTCGCAGCGCTCGAACAGCCGCACCAGCGCGGCCGCGCCCAGTTCCATGCTGCGGTGGATGTTGCCGTGCTCGCGCGCCACCACGTCGGCCAGCTCGCGCAGCTCGACGGGGACGCGCCAGCGCTCGCACACCGCGCGCAGCAGCCGGGCGCTGCGCTGCTCGTGGCCGATGTGGCGCGGCAGCACGTCGGCCGGCGTCGTGCCCTTGCCCAGGTCGTGCGTCAGGCAGGCGAAGCGCACGCCCAGGGGCGCTTCCAGCCGCGCGGCCATGTCGAGCACCATCATCAGGTGGACGCCGGTGTCGACCTCGGGGTGATGCAGCGCGGTCTGCGGCACGCCCCACAGCCGGTCGACCTCGGGCAGCAGCACCGCCAGGGCGCCGCATGCGCGCAGCACCTCGAACATGCGCGACGGCCGGCGTTCCATCAGGCCGCGCGCGAGCTCCTGCCAGACCCGCTCGGCGACCAGCGCGTCGGCCTCGCCGGCGGCCACCATCCCGCGCATCAGCGCCAGCGTCTCGGGCGCGACGTCGAAGTCGTCGAAGCGGGCGGCGAAGCGGGCCACGCGCAGGATGCGCACCGGGTCCTCGCGGAAGGCGTCGGTGACGTGGCGCAGCACGCGCGCGCGCAGGTCGCGCTGGCCGTCGTAGGGGTCGACGAGCAGGGCCGGATCGATCCGGAAGGCATCGGCCGCCTCGCCGGTGGCGGGCACCCGATCGGCCGGCAGGGCGATGGCGTTGACCGTGAGGTCGCGCCGCGCCAGGTCTTCCTCGAGCGTCACGTCCGGCGCGGCATGGACGACGAAGCCGCGGTAGCCCGGCGCGCTCTTGCGCTCGGTGCGCGCGAGGGCGTGCTCCTCGCGCGTGGCGGGGTGCAGGAACACGGGGAAATCGCGGCCGACGGGCAGGAAGCCCGCCTCGGCCATGCGCTCGGGCGTGGCGCCCACCACGACCCAGTCGCGATCGCCGCCGGGGCGGCCGAGCAGGGCATCGCGGATCGCGCCGCCGACGAGGAAGGTCTTCATGCGGCCGAGTGTAGGGACGAGTGTAGGGATAGTCCCGAGCAGCGAAAAAGAACGATCGTTCGAAAATCCCGCTGCCGGTGGTCGACCACCGCACGAAATCCTTCCGAAGTTCCTTCCTTGCTGTCACTCCATCCAACTTCCATCATGAAGCAATCACTCCGCACCCTGGCCATCCTGGCGGCCTCCACCCTCGGCGCTTCCGGCGCCATGGCCCAGCAGGCCGGCGACTGGGTCGTCGGCGCCGGCTGGCTGCATTTCGCGCCGCAGGATTCGAGCAAGCCGCTGACCTTCACCTCGCCCGTGCAGGCCGAGGTGCCGGGCTCGGGCTCCGGGGTCGACAGCACCAGCACCCTGGGTCTGAGCGCCATCTATTTCGCCGACAGCAACTGGGCGGTCGAGGGCGTGCTGGGCGTGCCGCCGAAGTTCAAGCTCCAGGGCGAGGGCACGCTGGCCCGCCTGGGCGAGATCGGCCAGGCCAAGCAGTGGAGCCCGACCGTGCTGGGCAAGTACTACTTCGGCAACGGCAACGACCCCATCCGCTTCTCCCTGGGACTGGGCGCCACCTACGTCTGGTACAGCGACGTCAGTCTCTCCGACGGCCTGCAGAACGCCGTGGGCGGCCAGCTGCGCCGGCCCGTGGGCACGTCGAGCACGACGGCCAAGCTCGACAAGTCCTTCGCGCCGGTGCTCAACGCCGGCGTCTCCTGGCAGTTCGACCGCCACTGGGGCGTGTCGCTGTCGGTGTCCTACATTCCGTTGAAGACGACGGCGACGCTGACCACGCGCGCGCCCAACGGCGCGACCATCGGCACCAGCGAGGCGCGCCTCAAGCTCGATCCGATCGTCACCTACGCCGCGGTGACCTACCGCTTCTGAGCGGGACCGGGAGCGCCGGGCCGCCGCCGGTGACGGCGCCTCAGGGCGCCAGCCGATAGGGCTCGTCGAAGTCGACGAAGTCGTGCTCGGCCAGGGCGTCGTCGATCCAGGCGCGCACGCCCGGCAGGGCCAGCACCCGTTCCACGTAGGCCGCCACGTCCGTCGTCACGGGCAGGGCATAGGTCTTGATGCGCATGGCGACCGGCGCGTAGTAGGCATCGACGATGCTGAATTCGCCGAACAGCATCGGACCCTCGTGCGCGCCGAACAGGCCGCACCACATGTCGACGATGCGCGCCAGGTCGGCGCGCACGCCGGGCTGGTCGCGCATGATCAGCCGGCCCTGATGCGACAGGTCGGCCTCGATGTTCATGCCGCAGTGCGTGCGCAGCGCGCGAAAGCCCGCATGCATTTCCGCGCACAGCGAGCGGGCCTGGGCGCGGTCGGCCCGATCGGCCGGCCACAGGGCGAGGCCGGGGTTCGTCTCGGCGAGGTACTCGCAGATCGCCAGGGTGTCGGCGACGACGATGCCGTCGTCGACCAGCACGGGCACGGTGCCCGCCGGGTTGAGCGGGTCGATCACGCGGCGGAAGGCCGAGCCGGGCGCGAAGGAGTCGAAGCGCACCATCACCTCCTCGAACGCGATGCCGGCCTGTTTCATCAGCACCCAGGGACGCATCGACCAGGAGGAGTAGTTCTTGTTGCCGATGTAGAGCTGGCGCATGGCGGTCGGTCCTCGCGATGGGGGATGGTGGAACACCGATCGGCATCGATCGGCGCGGTCACCGGAATGCTAGCGAGGCGGCCCGGATCGATTGATGCCGAAGCCGGGGCCGATTGATGACCGATGCGCGCCGGCGCGTTCAGCGCTCCGGCGGCGTCGTCTCCCGGTCGTGGGGTTCGCCCAGCGCGCGTTCGACCAGCCCGACCAGGCGCGGCATCAGCGAGAGCACGGCCAGCGCCAGCAGCGTGCTGAGCACGGCCATCATCTCGCGGCCCAGTCCGCAGGCCAGCCCGATCGCGGCGGTCATCCACAGGCCGGCTGCGCTGGTCAGGCCCTGCACCTGCTGATCGTCGCGTCCGCTCTTGAGGATGGTGCCGGCGCACAGGAAACCGACGCCGGCGATCAGGCCCTGGATCACCCGGCTCATGTCGGCCGCGACGATGCCGCTGCTCTGCGGCACCAGCACGAACAGCGCCGAGCCGATGGCCACCAGCATGTGCGTGCGGATGCCGGCGGCCTTGCCCCGCTGCTCGCGCTCGAAGCCCAGCGCGAAGCCCAGCAGGGCGGCGAGCCCGAGGCGCACCACGATGCGGGTGATCTGGGCCACGTCGCCGAAGTCGGCGAACTCGGCCGCGACGGTGGCGCCGACCTCGTCGAGCCAGCCCATCGTCAGGGCAGGTCGCGGTTGGGTTCGGGTTCGCGCGCGTCGCGCGGACCGACGCGACCGAGCCGTGCGCGCAGCGACTGCGGCTGGCCGGTGATGATCGCGGCGTAGTTGGTGGTGTTGGCCAGCACCTTCTTCACGTAGTCGCGGGTCTCGGAGAAGGGCACGTTCTCGGCCCAGACGGCGGCGTCCATCACCGGGCCGTTGCGCCAGGCGCGCGGCCGGCCCGGACCGGCGTTGTAGGCCGCGGCGGCGAGCGCCATCGAGCCGTCGAAGTCGTCCAGCGCCAGCTTGAGGTAGTTGGTGCCGATCGTGATGTTGGTCTCGCGGTCGTTGATCTGGCCCGGCGTGAAGCCCGACAGGCCGATCTTGTTGGCCGTCCAGCGCGCCGTCGCCGGCATCACCTGCATCAGGCCGGAGGCGCCGACGCCCGAGCGGGCGTCCATGATGAAGCGGCTTTCCTGGCGGATCAGGCCGTAGACGTAGGCCGGGTCCAGGCCGATGTCGCGGCTCTTGCGCAGCACGGTGTCGTGGAAGGGCATCGGAAAGCGCTGCTGGGCGTCGATCACGTCCTTGGTGCGCTCGCTGGTGTTGATGCAGCGGTCCCACACCTCGCGCTGGCAGGCCAGGTCGGCGGCGGCGAGCAGTTCGCGGTCGCCCAGGCCGCCCGGGTCGTGCAGGCTGGTGGCGTAGTTCCACTCGCGCACGCCGTCCGGGCGCAGGCCGATGGCGATGGCGTAGAGCCCGCGCGCGAGCGACGGGTTGGCGCGCGCGGTCCGGCGCTCCTCGGCCGTCAGCGGCGCCGGGCGCGGCGCCGCGACGATCGGCCGTCCCAGATCCTCCTGCGCCAGCATCTCGTAGAAGCCGCGCGAGCCGGCGATGCCTTCGAGCAGGGCGCGGGCCTGGGCGCGCCGCTCGTCGCCGCCGATGGCGTCGAGCGCGCGGGCGTGCCAGTAGACCCAGGTCGGGTCCTGGCGGCCCGCCTCGCTCATGGCCGCGACGGCGGCCTGCACGTCCTTCCACTGGCCGGCGCGCAGGGCGGCGCGCACCTTCCAGCCGAGCATGTCGTCGGACAGGTCGGCGTTCTTGGTGACGTTGGCGAAGTACGTGTTGGCCAGCGGCGACAGCTTGGTCGCGGCCTGACGCCCGATGGCGCCCCAGACCCAGTTGCGCTCCTCCGGCTTGAGCATCAGGCTCCATTTGCCGTCGAGCAGTCCGGCGGCCGTGTCGGCATCGGCGATGGCGACCTTGACGAGCGCCAGCACCACCATCTCCTTGCGCTCGGTCGAGGCGGCCATGATGGCGCCGGCGAGGAACTTGCCGGCGTTGGCGTTGACCTGCGCGAAGGTCGGCAGGGCCTCGGGCGCGACCAGCGCGATGGCGTCGCGCGCGGCCTGCGGCCGGTTGGCCTCGATGGCCAGGCGGGCCTTCTTCCAGACGTCGTCGGCGCCGAGCATGCGGGCGGCGAACAGGCGGTCGGCGGCGGTCAGGCAGCCGTCCTCGGCCTCGCGCTGGCGCAGCCACAGGTCGCGCACCTCGTCGGCCTGGGCGCGGGTGCCGACCCCGGCCTTGAGCATGTCCACCAGGATCGCGTAGCAGCGCACCTGACTGTCGTCGCGCATGCGGTAGAGCGGGTGCGCGCCAGCGAAGCCGTCCCAGTCGCGGCGCTGGCCGAGCAGCAGCAGCCAGTCGTTGCGCAGCCGGTCCTCCTGGTAGGTGCCGGCGTAGCGGGCGAGGAAGTCCTGCACCTCGGCCGGATCGGCTTCCTGCAGCCGCGCCTTGAGTTCCCAGTAGGCGGCCCAGGGTTCGAGCGCATGGCCGCGCGCCTGCGGCAGCAGGGCCGACAGGCGTGCCTTGTCGCCGCGCTGGAAGGCCTGGCGCATCTGGAGGATCGTGTCGTCGGAAGCGCTCTGGGCGCAGGCCGGCTGGAGCAGTGCGGCCAGGGAGAAGAGGAGGGCGCCGACGACGATGACGGGACGGTGACGCCGGGATGCCAGAATGCTTGGGAACTGCATCGGGGGATTATGGACAAGGCACACGATGGAAACGCACACGAGGGCCGCGCACAGACCGCCGCCTTCCTCAAGTCGCAGCTGCGCGCGGCCCTGATCGAGCAGCGCCTGGGGTTGCCCGACCGCGAGAGGCGCTCGGACCTGCTGCAGCGCGTGATGCGCATCTGGCTGGTCGGACGGCCCGACACCGTGATCGGCGCCTACTGGCCGATCAAGGGCGAGTTCGATCCGCTGCCGGCGCTGCACCGCTGGAAGGAGGACGGCGAGCTGCTCGACGAGCCGCACCGCCGCCGCATCGGCCTGCCGGTGGTCGACCGCGAGAGCAAGACGCTGACCTTCCATTCGTGGTACCCCGGCTGCCCGATGGAGAACGACGCTTACGACATCCCCAAGCCCAAGGACACCGAGCTCATCGTGCCGACCCTGCTGTTCGTGCCCTGCCTGGGCTACAGCGCGGGCGGCTACCGGCTGGGTTACGGCGGCGGCTTCTACGACCGCACGCTGGCGGCGCTGTCGCCACGACCCTTCACGGTCGGCCTGGGCTTCACCCACGGTTTTCTCGACGAGTACGAGCCCGAGGCGCACGACGTGCCGCTCGACGCCATCCTGAACGACAACGGCGTGGTTTGGCCGATCGGTTGACCCACCCCCAGGCTTGCCCACTTCTGTGGCAGCGCCCACCCCCTCGAGGGGACGACACCGGCGGCCCGGCGAAGCCGGTTCCGCGGTGTTCTGACATGGGGCGGTGCCGTTTCAACGGGCGTCGTGCCGTGGAAGACCGGGTTCGGCTCGACGGACTTCAGTCGAGGTGGTCGATGGTGTCGGGGTCGGGCACCTCACCGATGGTCTCGCGGGTGATGCGGGCCTGTTCCTGGAGCCATTCGCAGAAGGCCTTGATCTCCGGGCGCAGGGCGTTGCGCGGGCCGACGAGCAGCCAGTAGGCCATCGGCGAGTCCATGCGGTGGCGGGGCAGCACCTCGACCAGATCGCCGTTGGCCAGGCTCTCGGCGATGAGCGAACTGCGCGCCAGCACCAGGCCCTGGCCGGTCAGGGCCGCCTGGACCATCTGGTAGGCGTAGTTGAAGTAGAGCCAGCGCTTCGGCTGGGCACGCGTCACGCCGTGGCTCTCGAACCAGCGCCGCCACGTCAGCCATTCGAGGTGCGTGCGGTGCGCGTCGCCGGCCTCGATCAGCGTGAAGGCCGCCAGGTCGGCCGGCTCCCGGATGGGCGGGCTGCTCTTGAGCAGCCACGGACTCGCCAGCGGCGTGAGCGTCTCGCCGAACAGGCGCAGCGCGCCGGGGGGCATGTTCTCGCGCGGACCGTAGCGCAGCGCGATGTCGACGTCGGCCACCTCGAGGTCGACGGCGACGTCGCTGGCGTCGATGCGGATGTCGATGCCGGGCTGGTCGCGCTGGAAAGCCTCCAGCCGCGGGATCAGCCACATCGAGGCGAACGAGGCGAAGGTGGTGAGCGAGACGCTCTGGCGGCCCGCGCTCTGGCGGATCTGCCGCACCGCGCCGTCGATGCGCGGCAGGGCCTGCTGCACCGCCAGCAGGAGCTGCGCGCCGGCGGACGTGAGTTCCACCGCCCGCGTGTGGCGCAGGAACAGGGCGACGCCGACGTCCTCCTCGATCGCCTGGATCTGCCGGCTGACGGCCGATTGCGTGAGGGCCATCTCCTCGGCGGCGGCGCGGAAGTTGAGGTGCCGCGCCACGGCCTCGAAGGCGCGCAGCTGGCCGGCGGCGATCGGGCGCGTGCGCAGGTGGGTCTGGGAGAACTGCATGGTGGATTGATGCGGGAATCGAATCAGTAGCGTACGTCCAATTCATTGGACCGCCCAGGGTGTCGGATCGATCATTCATTCCCGAAGCGCGCCGATGCGGCGCGCCTCACCCCGTCAGGAGTCTTCCATGTCCAGCGCCGTCCTCGCCCCTTCCTCGTCCGCTCCATCGATGCCGCGTTCCGTGCCGCCCGTGCCGGCGGCCATCGCCGCGTCCGGGTGCGGCGAGGCGCGACAGTTGGCGTCCGGCCGGGCCGCGAGCCTGCGGGCCGAAGCCGCCGGTGTGCTGCGGGTGACCCGGGGCCGGCTCTGGGTGACGCGCGACGCCACGCGCCAGCGCGCCACGGAAGACTTGGTACTGGCGCCGGGCGACACCCTGGCGCTGGCCGCCGGCGAGCGCATCGTGATGGAGCCGTGGGACGCCCGGGGCGCCGCCTACGCCTGGGACGCGGCGCTCAGCCGCTGATGTCGAAACCCGATCGCAGCAGCAGGAAGCGCTCCAGCGCTTCCCGGCCTTCGAGGTCGTGGATGCCCGCCATGTCGTCGGCGTCCTCGCTCTGCGCGAAGCCCAGGTCGAAGCGCTGGTAGCGGCGCTGCGCACGCGAGCCCTCGTACACCACGCGCACGTCCCGGTGGCGGGGGTCGCGTGCGATGCGCCCCATCAGTTCCATGACGTCGTCGCGCGAGCCCTCGACGTGCTGGCAGAACCGGATGCCGTCGAAGACGAGCAGTCCCGTGATGCGATCCTGCGCGTTGCGTGCCCGGGCCTGCGAGACGATGCGCCCGACGATGTTGGCCGACTGGTCGGGCGACAGGACGCTGCAATAGAGGATTTCGTGTACGGCGGACATGGCGCTCGGTGGTGGCGGTGCGCGAGTGTAGGCAGTCGTCGCCGGCTCGGAAATGTCAAAAGACATGAGCGCCCGTCCTATAGTCGGACGAGAAAGACGACGACTTTATGCATCCGGAGCCACCGCCCTGTCCCCATGCCTGCCCCACCTGCGAGTTGCGCGCCAATCCGGCCTTCCTGGGCATGGCGGCCGAGGAACTCGGGACGATCCATGCGTTCCGTCACGGCACCCGCACGGCGCGTGCCGGCGAGTCGGTCATCGAGGAATACAAGCGCAGTCCCTGGGTCTTCACGCTCTACAGCGGCTGGGCGTTCCGCTACAAGACGTTGAGCGACGGCCGGCGCCAGATCCTGTTCTTCCTGCTGCCGGGCGATTTCATCGGCCTGCAGGACGAGTTCGCGGAGGGCCAGACCCACGGTGTCGAGGCCGCGACCGACGCCACGCTGTGCGTCTTCGAGCGCGACCGGCTCTGGGAACTGTTCCGCGCCCAGCCCAGGCTCGGCTACGACATCACCTGGCTGGCGGCGCGCGAGGAGAAGATGCTCGACGACAACCTCGTGACGGCCGGACGGCGCAACGCGACGGAGCGCGTCGCCATGCTGCTGATGCACCTCTACCGCCGGGCCGAGCGCATCGGGATGGTCCGGGACGGCGGCGTGCCGTTCCCCTTCAACCAGCAGCACATCGCCGATGCGCTCGGCCTGTCGCTCGTGCATACCAACCGGACGCTGCGCCGGCTCCAGGGCCTGGGACTGCATCGCATCGAGGACGGCGTGCTGCACATCCTGGAGCCGCACGCGCTCCAGACGCTGGGCGACTATTTCGAACGGCCCCTGCGCCGGGTGCCGTTGATCTGACCCGGGAGGCTCAGGCGCGCCGGTAGACGCGGCCGAAGGCGGCGGCGACGCGCAGGCACAGGCGCTGCCACGCCAGGTTGCGCGGCGAATGCGCCTGGATCGGGCCACCGGCGAACTGGAAGTAGGCCTTGAAGGAGGGCGACGGCGGCACGCCGCCCAGGGCGCGCTGGATGTGCCGGCCGTGCCACGGCTTGGCCGTGCCGATGGCGTGCGAGAGGTAGAAGCCGCCGTACGCGAAGTCCATGGCTTCCGGCCCGGAGGTGATCAACGGTGCCTCCGACGCCGTCAGCGCGAAGTTCATCGCGTCCTGGTCGGTGGAATGGAACAGGGCGCTGGCGCCGCCCGACTTGAGCTGCTTGGCGCTCTTGTTATAGGCCACCACCATCAGGCACAGCCGGGCCCAGAGATCGAGGAAATCGAGGTTGGCGCGCGAGATGGCCATGAAGCCGGCGTTGTAGTAGCGGTCGAGCGGACGGACCTGCCGCACGCCCTGCGTGGCGAAGTAGGCGGCCCACTGCAAGCGCTTGGGATGACGGGCCGGGAAGACGGAGCCGACGTCCTCCACCAGGCCGATGCTGTCCTCGCTGAACCAGCCGCTGAACGCGCTCCAGTCGCACTTCACGACGATGTCGGGGTCGATGTAGGCGACGGCATCGGCCTGCGGCTCGTGCTTCGTCAGCATGTCGCGCAGGAACGTCGGCTTGTAATAGGTGAAGTGCAGGTCCGTCTCGATGAGAAGCATCTGCAGCCTGAAGGACGGCGTGACCTGCAGCCGCTTCGTCGCCTTGTCAAAATCGGGGGAGCCTTCGATCCAGCTCGGCAGCGCGCCCCGGTAGCCCACCCACAGCGTTCCCGCATAGCCGGACGCCACCAGCGAATTGGCCAATGCGGCGACCCCGAAATGGTAGTTTCCTTCGAAGAGCGTACAGAGCGAGATGTTCATGGGCGGGGTCACGGTTGAAAGACGGGAGTTTAGATAAAAGTGTTAGCTCCCTCGCATTCCGAGAGACAGTGCAGCTATTTTCGTGACAAATTGTTAATTAATAAGTCGTTGTGACGCATCAGGAGTTCCTCATGAATCCCGTTTCATCTTCCCCGGTCGACGGCAGTGCCGGTCATGGCGACCTGGACGTCGTCGTCATGGCCGCCGGCAAGGGCACGCGCATGAAGAGTCGCCTGCCGAAGGTCCTGCACCGCCTGGGCGGTCGCGCCTTGCTCGAGCGCGTGATGGACACCGCCGCGAGCCTGGGGACCCGGCATGTCGTCGTCGTGACGGGGCATGGCGCCGAGGAGGTCGAGGCGGCGCTGTCGGCCTCGCCCGACGGCGAAAAAGTCCACTTCGCGCGTCAGATGCCCCAACTGGGCACCGGCCATGCGGTCCAGCAGGCGATGCCGCACCTTCCCGACGACGGCACGGTGCTGGTGCTGTCGGGCGACGTGCCCTTGATCGGCGAGCCCGCCCTGCGCGCGCTGGTCGCGGCCAGCGGCGGCGAGCGGCTGGCGCTGCTGACGATCGCCTTCGACGATCCCGCCGGCTACGGCCGCGTCGTGCGTGCGCCGGCCGGTGCCGACGGCGCCGAGGGCCGGGTGCTGTCGATCGTCGAGCACAAGGACGCGAACGAGGGACAGCGCGCCATCCGCGAGGTCTACAGCGGCGTCATGGCCGCGCCGGCCCGGCTGCTGCGCGACTGGCTGGCGCGCCTGGGGAACGACAACGCCCAGGGCGAGTACTACCTGACCGACGTCGTCGGCTTCGCCACGGCCGACGGCGTGCCGGTGGTGGCGCACCGCATCGACGACGCGGCGCAGGTCGCCGGCGTCAACAGCCCGTCGCAGCTCGCGGCGCTCGAACGCGCTTGGCAGGGGCGCCAGGCCGAGGCATTGATGGCGCAGGGCGTGCGGCTGGCCGATCCGGCCCGCTTCGACCTGCGCGGCACGCTGGATTGCGCGGCGGACGTGGAGATCGACGTCAACTGCATCTTCGAGGGTGCGGTGTCGCTGGGCGAGGGCGTGCGCATCGGCGCCAACTGCGTGATCGCCGACGCACGCATCGAGGCCGGCGCGGTCATCCATCCGTTCACCCACATCGACGGCGAGCGCGCCGGCGTCACGGTCGGCGCCGGGGCGCGCGTCGGGCCGTTCGCCCGGCTGCGACCGGGCGCGCATCTGGGCGCCGACGTGCACATCGGGAATTTCGTCGAGGTGAAGAATTCGACGCTGGCCGCGGGCGCCAAGGCCAATCACCTGGCCTACCTGGGCGACGCCACGGTCGGCGAACGGGTGAACTACGGCGCCGGCAGCATCACGGCCAACTATGACGGCGCCAACAAGCACCGCACCGTCATCGGCGACGACGTGCACGTCGGCAGCAACTGCGTGCTGGTGGCGCCGGTGGAGATCGGCGCGGGCGGCACGGTGGGCGGCGGCTCGACCGTCAACAAGAGCACCGAGCCCGGCAGCCTGACGGTCTCGCGCGCGCGTCAGGTGAGCTTTCCGAACTGGAAACGGCCCGTCAAGCGCTGAACCGGCCGAATCCGCGTTTCACAGGGGCAGGCGGGGTTCGAACTTCGCCCGCTTGAGGCCGAAGAAGGCCTTCACGTTGCGCACGTTGGCATCGGTGGTGAACAGGCGCTGTGCCAGCGCCTGGTAGCCCGGCATGTCGCGCACGGCGACGATCAGCACGAAGTCCGGTCCCGGCGAGACACGCCAGCATTGCTGCACGGCGTCGTCGGCCACCGTCCTGGCCTCGAAGGCGTCGAGGGCGTCGGCATCCTGGCGGTCGAGCGACACCTCGATCACGGCCTGCAGTCCATGTCCGATCACCTGTGCCAGACGCTCGGGCGACAGCAAGGCGACCTCGCGCTCGATCAATCCGGCGCCGCGCAGGCGCTGCACGCGGCGCAGGCAGGTCGGGGGCGAGATGTGCAGGTCCGCGGCGAGTTGCTGATTGGTCCTGGAGGCGTCGCGCTGCAGCCCATCGAGCAGGCGCAGGTCGATGGCATCGAGAGACAAATGTTCCATCGAAAGATGATGAATGGAATTAAATTCCATTTCAAGCAGCCATCAAAATAATATTTCTTCGATGAGCAAATCGAGAAATTAACTGTCGCTCCATCGGTCCTACCATTCGACCACTTCAACGTTCTCAAGGCAGGTCTTCCATGTGCGGCATCGTCGGCGCGGCTTCCCATCGCAACATCGTCCCGGTCCTGGTGCAGGGGCTGCAGCGGCTCGAATACCGGGGCTACGATTCCTGCGGCGTGGCCGTGCACGCCGGGGGCCTGACGCGCACGCGCACGACCTCACGGGTGGCCGATCTCGTCACCCAGGTGCGCGAGGACCACGTCGAAGGCCTGACCGGCATCGCCCACACCCGCTGGGCCACGCACGGCGCGCCCGCCGTGCACAACGCGCACCCGCACTTCAGCCTGGGCCCCGGCGTCGCGGCCGGCGACGACACCGGCACGGTCCGCCAGGCCCGCGTGGGACTGGTACACAACGGCATCATCGAGAACCACGAGACCCTGCGCGCCGCCCTGGAGGCGCGCGGCTACGTCTTCACGAGCCAGACCGACACCGAGGTCATCGCCCACCTGGTCGACAGCCTCTACGACGGCGACCTGTTCGAGGCCGTCAAGGCGGCCGTGCTCCAGTTGCGCGGCGCCTACGCCATCGCGGTGATCTGCCGCGACGAGCCGCACCGCGTGATCGGCGCGCGCGCCGGCTCGCCGCTGATCCTGGGCGTGGGCACCGATGGCGGCGAGAACTTCCTCGCCAGCGACGCGATGGCGCTGGCGGGGGTGACCGACCGGATCGTCTACCTGGAGGAGGGCGACGTCGTCGACCTGCAGCCGGGCAAGTACTGGATCGTCGACCGCTCGCACAAGCCGCTCGACGACCAGCGGCGCCCCGTGCGCACGGTGCGAGCGCACAGCGGCGCGGCCGAACTCGGCCCCTACCGCCACTACATGCAGAAGGAGATCTTCGAGCAGCCGCGCGCCATCGCCGACACGCTCGAAGGCGTCGAGGGCATCGTGCCGGAACTGTTCGACGGCATCGGCCAGGACGGCGCGACGGGCGCCAGCGCGCATCGCGTCTTCAAGGAGATCGACCGGGTACTGATCCTGGCCTGCGGCACCAGCTACTACAGCGGCTGCACCGCCAAGTACTGGCTCGAGAGCATCGCGAGGATCCCGACGCAGGTCGAGATCGCGAGCGAATACCGCTACCGCGACTCGGTGCCCGACGCGCGCACGCTGGTCGTGACCATCTCGCAGTCGGGCGAGACTGCCGACACCCTGGCAGCCCTCCGGCATGCGCGCAGCCTGGGCATGGAGCAGACGCTGACGATCTGCAACGTGATCACCAGCGCCATGGTGCGCGAATGCAAGCTGGCCTACATCACCCGCGCCGGCGTGGAGATCGGCGTGGCGTCCACGAAGGCGTTCACCACGCAGCTCGCCGGCCTGTTCCTGCTGACGCTCGCCCTGGCGCAGGCCAAGGGACGGCTCGACGAGGCCGAGGAAGCGGCCTACCTCAAGCAGATGCGTCACCTGCCGGTCGCCCTGCAGGCGGTGCTGGCGCTGGAGCCGCAGATCATCGGCTGGTCGGAGGATTTCGCCCGCAAGGAGAACGCACTGTTCCTGGGGCGCGGACTGCACTACCCGATCGCCCTGGAAGGCGCGCTCAAGCTCAAGGAGGTGACCTACATCCACGCCGAGGCCTATGCCGCCGGCGAACTCAAGCACGGGCCGCTGGCCCTGGTGACGAGCGAGATGCCGGTGGTCGCCGTGGCACCCAACGACGCCCTGCTGGAGAAGCTCAAGAGCAACCTGCAGGAAGTGCGCGCCCGGGGCGGCGTGCTGTACGTGTTGGCAGACAGCGACACGCACATCGGCAGCGACGAGGGATTGCACGTGATCCGCATGCCGGGCCACTACGGCGCCCTGTCACCTCTGCTGCACGTGGTTCCCCTGCAGCTGCTGGCCTATCACACGGCGTGCGCCCGTGGCACGGACGTCGACAAGCCGCGCAACCTCGCCAAGAGTGTCACGGTGGAGTGACATGAAGGCGTCAGGGAGATGGTTGACATTCGATTGACAATTCGTGAACAATTGCGACCGTCCGTCTATCTGACTCATCCCTTGGTGGCTGGATGAGCGCCTCTGCGCACTACGATCGACGAATGCAAACACTCCACCTGGACAGCGACGACTACGCAGACATGCTCGACTTCATCGCCACCGGTGGTCGTGCGGGCAGTGTGCCTTCCTCGCAAGGCGATCCGGCGCAGTTCGTCGCCGAGATGTGGGCTCCCCGGGCGCGTGCCATGACGACGGCGGTCGTGGCCATCGCCCATGCGGTGATCGATTCCCGGATCTGATCTCCATCGGCGGCATGCCGTGCCGCCGAGCGATTGTTTCCTTCAGCGGCCCGTCGCCGGCACGGGCGTGACGGTCTCGCGGATCACGCCGCCGCCCATCACGCTGCCCTCCGTCGACGTCTGACCCGTTCCCTTGACCCGTGCCTCGCAGTCGGCACGGTCGGCCGGGGGCTGGAGTTTGCACCGGGACAGGGCGTTCTGGTTCTCGACGCCCGGACCGGCGTTGCTCAAACCCCCTCTTTGGGCCTCCTGCCGGGCGGCGCCGGCTTCCCGCAGGCAGGCGGCGCGATCCTGCTGTTTGCCGTCGCAGGTCATGCGATCACCCTGGGACCACGATGGCGAACCCGCCATCAAGACGCCGACGGCGACGCATGCGAGGGCCGATGACCGAAGGATGGTTTTCATGGTGTCGATTCAAGAAGATTGGTAAGGGACGAGTCGGGGAATCGTTGCATCCGGATACGATTTCGCACCTGTATCGTCGTTTTTGCACGCGGATCGAGCGAGTGGTGCGCATTGGAAACTGGACGTTGCACCCGAATGTCGCTACCGGACGAAGCCGGGATCGTCGGTCGTGCACGACGCCAACCGATGTGGGACTCGTCCGGCATGGTCGACGGCACTCGGTTCCGCACTGCCGTGGTGGTCTTCTTCAGGCCGCGGACGTTCATGACCGCCAGCGCGATCTGCAGCGTGACCAGCGCCCAGCCTCCGGTGTGAACGCCCCAGACGATCCACAGCGCGTTGCTGCCCAGGAAGACCCAGAAGCCGACGTTGCGGCGCTGCTGCGCGTTGGAGGCCACGAGCCATGCGGCCGCGATCGAGGCGAGCATCGCTGGCCACTGGATCGCGTCCAGCCATTCGGGAGCGAGAGACATGAAGATGCACCGGCTTTCTGTTCGTGAACGGAGGTGCCGACCGTAGGCCGGCCGCACGACCGTTCGTGCCGGACGGAACGCCTTCCTTCCGGACCGCCCCTCAGGCGGCCGGCGCCGTGGCCGCGACAGGGTCGACAGCGGCCATGGCCGGTTCGGCCTGTGCGATGCGCATCGCCAGGTGCGCCAGGGCCTCTTCCACCTGGTCCACCAGGATCAGCGCCAGGTCGCCCGGACGCAAGCGTTCCAGGGCGGTGTCGATGGCCGTGAACTCGCCGCGGATCTCGTCGATGCGCCGCGTGCGTCCTGCGCCCGCCAGGCCCTGACGCAGCAGCGCCATCACCTCGCCGTCGGCACGGCCGCGCTGCGCCGCGTCCTGGTAGAGGACGACGTCGTCGAAGGCCTCGCCGAGGATGGCGGTCTGGTCGCGGATGTCGCAGTCGCGCCGGTCGCCCGCGCCGCTGATGACCACCGAGCGGTGCTTCGCCGGCAGCGTGTCGACGGCCGCCACCAGGGCCTTCATGGCGTCGGTGTTGTGGCCGTAGTCGGCGATCACGGTGGCGCCCCGGTACGCCATCAGGTTGAAGCGGCCCGGCACGCCGGCCGCGTCGTTCTTGAAGCTCGCCAGGCCGCTGCGGATGATGTCCCAGTCGAGTCCCAGCGCCCAGGCCGCCGCCATGGCGGCCATCACGTTCTCGACCTGGAACGGCAGCGTGCCGTTGCGGGTGATGGGCACGTCGCGCAGCGCGACGCGCTCGCGCCACGAGCCCTCGGCGGCCACCAGCGTGTCGCGGTCGACGTACACGGTGCGCTTGCCCTGCGCGCGGTGCGTGGCCATGACCGGATGCTGGCGGTCGGCGGTGAAGAAGACGATGCCGCCGGGGCACGAGGGCGCCATCGCCGCGACGTTGGGGTCGGCGGCGTTGAGCACGGCGAAGCCGCGCTCGGCGACGTTGCGCACGATCACGCGCTTGAGCACCGCCAGGTCCTCGACGGTGGTGATGTAGTTCAGGCCCAGGTGGTCGCCGCTGCCGATGTTGGTGACGACGGCGACCTCGCAGCGGTCGAAGCCGAGCCCCTCGCGCAGCACGCCGCCGCGCGCGACCTCGAACACGGCCGCCTCGACGTCGGGGTGCAGCAGCACGTTGCGCGCGCTCTTCGGGCCGCTGCAGTCGCCGCTGTCGGTCTGCCGGCCGTCGACCCAGACGCCGTCGGTGTTGGTCATGCCGGTGACCAGGCCGCCGGCCGCCAGCAGGTGGTTGATCAGGCGCGCCGTGGTCGTCTTGCCGTTGGTGCCGGTGACGGCCACCACCGGGATGCGGCCGTCGTCGCCGGGCGCGAACAGCGTGTCCATGACCGCCTCGCCGACCGCGCGGCCGCGGCCGAAGGACGGCGAGATGTGCATGCGCAGGCCCGGCGCGGCGTTGACCTCGACCACGCCGCCGTGCTGTTCCTCCAGCGGACGCAGCACGTTCTCGCACACCATGTCGACGCCGCAGATGTCCAGGCCCACCATCTGCGCGGCGTCGATCGCGCGCGCGGCGACCTCGGGATGCACGGTGTCGGTCACGTCGGTGGCGGTGCCGCCGGTGGACAGGTTGGCGTTGTTGCGCAGCACCACGCGCTGGCCGAGCGCGGGCACGCTCTCCGGCGCGAGGCCCTGGTCCTCCAGGCGGCCGATGGCGATGTCGTCGAGCCGGATCTTGGTCAGCGACGTGGCGTGGCCCTCGCCGCGCCGCGGGTCGAGGTTGACGGCATCGACCAGCTGGCGCACGGTGGACGTGCCGTCGCCGATCACCTGCGGCGGGTCGCGCCGGGCCGCCGCCACCAGCCGGTCGCCGACCACCAGCAGGCGGTAGTCGAAGCCGGGCAGGAATTTCTCGACCATCACCTCGCCGTACACCGCCGCCGAGGCGAAGGCGGCGTCGAGCTGTTCGCGCGTGACGATGTTGACGGTCACGCCCTTGCCCTGGTTGCCGTCCTGCGGCTTGACCACCACCGGCAGGCCGATCTCCTGGGCCGCCGCCCAGCCGTCGGCGGCGTCGCTCACCGGCCGGCCGCGCGGCACCGGCACGCCGGCGGCGTCGAGCAGCTGCTTGGTGAGTTCCTTGTCCTGAGCGATGGCCTCGGCCACGCCGCTGGTGCTGTCGACCTCGGCGGCCTGGATGCGGCGCTGGCGCACGCCCCAGCCGAACTGCACCAGACTGCCGCGCGTGAGCCGCCGGTGCGGGATGCCGCGCGCCGTGGCGGCGTCGACGATCGAGCCGGTGCTCGGGCCCAGGCGTTCGGACTCGTCGAGGTCGCGCAGCTCGGCGAGGGCGGCGCGGGTGTCGAAGTGGCCGTCCTCGCGCGACGCGGCCGCGATCAGCTCGGCGGCCAGCGCCACCGCGCGGCGGCCCACGGCCTCCTCGGCGTACTGCACCACCACCTGGTAGACGCCGTCCTCGAGCGTGCGCGTGGTGTTGCCGAACATCACGGCGCTGCCCGACTGCGACTGCAGCGCCAGCGCGGCGTTCTCCAGCACGTGGGCGAGCGAGAGCGGCTGGCCCAGCACGGTCGGATGCAGTTCGCCGATGGTCGGGAAGAGCGCCCGCAGGCGCCGCTCGAAGCCGGCCAGGCGGCCGACCGTGTTCTCGTCGCCATGGCAGGCGACGACCGCCTCGATGGACGTGTGGCGGCTCCAGAGATTGGGGCCGCGCAGGGCGCGGGTGCGGGTGACTTCCATGGCGTGGGCGTTGGAGGTTGAGAAGGAGGAAGGAAGGGAGAAAGGCGGACGGAGCGGCCGGCGATGACGGGAGGGGCCTGGCGGAAACGGCACCCGGGAGCGGGACCGCGGCGGCAGGACGACGGGCGACCCACCGCGGCGACGACCCCGTCCTCAGGCCACCTGCAGCACCGGCGACTCCGCCGACGGCACGGTCTGCGACAGCTGCAGCGAGGCCAGCGCCGCCTGCAGGTCGGATTCGAAGGCCTCGGCGCCGGCGCCGATCAGGTTCAGCGGAATGCCCAGCGCCCAGCCGGCGGCGACCGCCGCGAGCAGGCTCTCCAGCGTCACGCCGATGTGCGTCGCGCGCCAGACGGTCAGGCGTCCGAGGCCGGGCAGGAACGACTCGCCGCCGCCGGTGGCCAGCACCACGCGGTCCTGGCGGATCAGCACTGAGCGGCCGCCGGCCTCGCGGTGCGCGGCCAGCGCGGTGGCGCGCTCGTCTTCGGCGTACAGGATCACGTCGCCGTCGCACAGCGGCGCCAGCGCGGCGACGCGCGGATCGGCCGCGTTGAGCACGGCCGTGCCCTCGGGCAGCACGACGTCGACCTGGGTGCGCAGCACGCGCACCAGCTGGTCGCTCCCGGTGATGTCGAACTCCTCCAGGCCGGCGAAGCCGTCGAGGTCGTTGACGATGCCGACCTGGCAGCGGTCGTAGGCCAGGCCGTCGCGCAGGATGGTCTGCGCGCCGTTCTCGATCACCACCGCCTGCACGGCGCGGTTGACCAGCAGGCGGTGGCCGGCGTCCCAGTGGGCGCTGTCGCGCGCGTCGACGCGGCGGCGGTCCAGGAACAGGCCGTCGCGGCAGGCCAAGCCGGTGTGGCGTCCGCTCAGGCCGACCAGCCAGGCCACCAGCCGCGCCAGCACCGCCGTCTCGCGCGAGCCGGCCACGCCGACGACGGGGATGCGACCGGCCGCGGCGTCGTCGCCGGTCTCGGGGAACAGGTGGTCGCAGATCGCGCGGCCCACCGGACGCGGCGAGCCGACGGCCGGCTTCAGGTGCATCAGCAGGCCCGGCCCGGCATTGACCTCGACGATGGCGCCGCGCTGGGCCGCGAGCGGCCGGCCGATGTCCTCGGCCACCAGGTCGATGCCGGCGATGTCCAGACCGATGACGCGCGCGGCCAGCACGGCGGCGTGGGCGACCTCGGGGTGGACCAGGTCGGTGCAGTCGACGCCGAGGTTGCCGTTGCGCTGGATGGTGACGATCCGGCCGGCGTCCGGCACGGCGTCGCCGTCGAGCGCTTGGCGCCGGAGTTCCAGCTGCAGCTTGGCGTCGGTCGCCAGATCGATGAAGTCGAGCGGGAATTCTTCCAGCGCGCCGCGCCGCGGATCGCTGTTGAGCTGGTCGTCGATGAGCTGCGCGACGCTGGCGCTGCCGTCGCCCGTGACGGTGACGAAGGCGCCGCGCGCCGCCGCCACCACTTGGCCGCCGACCACCAGCAGGCGGTGCTCGTGACCGCGCACGAAGCGCTCGACCATCACGTCGCTGCCCTCGGGCTCGGCCACGGCGAAGGCGGCGATCACCTCCTCGCGGGTGGTGAGTTCGAGCGACACGCCGCGCCCGTGGTTGGCGTCCGAGGGCTTGACGACCACCGGCAGGCCGATGTCCTCGGCCGCTTCCCAGGCCTCCTCGGCGTCGGCCACCACGCGGCCCTCGGGCACCGGCACGCCGCAACTCTGCAGCAGCGACTTGGTCAGTTCCTTGTCGCTGGCGATCGATTCGCCGATGGCGCTGGTGTGGTCGGTCTCGGCCGTCCAGATGCGCTGCTGCATCGCGCCGTAGCCCAGCTGCACCAAGTTGCCGTCGTTCAGGCGCATGTGCGGGATGCCGCGGTCGGTGGCGGCCGCGACGATGGCCGCCGTGCTGGGGCCGAGGTAGCAGTCCTCCAGCTTGCCGCGTACCGCGTCGACCGCGGCCTGCACGTCCGCCGCCGTGAAGGGGGTGTCGTTGATCGCCGCCATCAGCAGACGGTGGCCCTCGGCCAGGGCGGCGCGGGCGACCTGCTCGTCGCGGGCGCGGAACACCATCCGGTAGACGCCGTGGCGAGAGGTGCTGCGGGTCTGGCCGAAGCCGGTGGGCATGCCTGCGAGGTTGAGCAGCTCGATGACGACGTGCTCGAGCACGTGGCCGGCCCAGGTGCCCTCGTTGAGCCGCTGGATGAAGCCGCCGCGCTCGCCGACGCCGCAGTGGTGCTCGACGAGCGCCGGCAGCAGGGTCGTCAGGCGCTCGCTCAGGCCGTCGATGAGGTTGGAGGGGAAGTCTTCCAGGCGGCCCAGGTCGAGCCAGACTTCGAGCACGGACCGGTAGGTCCAGAGGTTGGGGCCGCGCAGGTAGCGGATGCGCGTCAGGCCGATGTCGTCGAAACGGGTCATGGAAACGTTCGATGTGCCTGGACCGAGCACGCGGGCGGATTCAGTGGCGGCCATGGGAATGGCTCAGAATCGAAGCCCGGCGCGGGCCGGTGGGCGGTTTGCCCGGGGTCAGAGAGACAGAAACACAATGCAACATCACGATCCAGTCGAATCCCGGGAGGGCAGGGCAGAAGTGGCGCCAGATGGGCTGGAAGCCCAGCTCACGATGGTGGAAAACGTCTTGGCGCGTCTGACGGTTGACCTCGATGCCCGGCTGCATTTCACCGACGGTCTGCTCGCGCTTACCGATCATCGCCTGCTGGCGCGCGAATCCGACGGCACGTGGCGCGATTGGGAACTCAGTCGCGAAGGCCTCGCGCTGCAGCTGAGCGACCACGCCGGCATCGGCACCTTCGACCTGACCGACGCCCGGGGCCGGCTCGGCCGCTGGCGCTACACGCTCGCGCACCAGGCCGAGGCGCTGGCCCTGCTCAAGCAGTTCGAGCGCCGCATCGCCGGCGCGTCGGCCACGGCGGCGGCCGAGGACGACGACGCGCTGCCGGCCTCGCGCAAGGCCCCGACGCCGCCCTCGACCTGGGTGCTGCTGCGGCTCGGACGCTTCGCCAAACCCTATCGCAAGCAGCTCATCGGGGGCTTCCTGCTCACGCTGGCCTCGACCGCCGCGACGCTGGTGCCGCCCTACCTGACCATCCCGCTGATGGACGACATCCTGATCCCGTTCCAGAACGGGCAGCAGATCGCCTTCGAGAAGGTGGCGCTGTTCCTCTCTGCGCTGTTCGCCTCGGCGCTGGCGGGCTGGGCATTGGGCTGGGCGCGCACCTACCTGCTGGCGCTGGTGTCCGAGCGCATCGGCGCCGACCTGCGCACCACCACCTACGAGCACCTGCTGACCCTGCCGCTGGACTACTTCGGCGGCAAGCGCACCGGCGACCTGATGGCGCGCATCGGCTCGGAGACCGACCGCATCAACGTCTTCCTGTCGCTGCATGCGCTCGACTTCCTGACCGACGTGCTGATGATCGTCATGACCGCCGCCATCCTGGTGTCGATCAATCCGCTGCTGGCGGTCGTCACGCTGGTGCCGCTGCCCTTCATCGGCTGGATGATCCATTTCGTGCGCGACCGCCTGCGCACCGGCTTCGAGAAGATCGACCGCGTCTGGAGCGAGGTCACCAACGTGCTGGCCGACACCATCCCCGGCATCCGCGTGGTCAAGGCCTTCGCGCAGGAGAAGCGCGAGGCCGACCGCTTCCGCGAGGCCAATCGCTACAACCTGCAGGTCAACGACCGGCTCAACCGGATGTGGTCGCTGTTCACGCCCAGCGTGTCGCTGCTCACCGAGATCGGGCTGCTGGTGGTCTGGGGCTTCGGCATCTGGCAGGTGGCGCGCGGCAGCATCACGGTGGGCGTGCTCACGGCATTCATCGCCTACATCGGGCGCTTCTACACGCGGCTCGACTCGATGAGCCGCATCGTCTCGGTCACGCAGAAGGCCGCGGCCGGCGCCAAGCGCATCTTCGACATCCTCGACCACGTGAGCAACGTGCCCGAGCCCGCCAATCCGGTGCCGCTGCAGAAGGTGCGCGGACGCATCCAGATGAAGGGCATGGGCTTCCGCTACGGCTCGCGCTCGGTGATCCGCAACCTCGACCTGACCATCGAGCCGGGCGAGATGATCGGCCTGGTCGGCCACAGCGGCTCGGGCAAGAGCACGTTGGTCAACCTGATCTGCCGCTTCTACGACGTCACCGACGGCGCGCTGCAGGTCGACGGCACCGACATCCGGCGCTTCGCCGTGGCCGACTACCGGCGTCACGTCGGGCTGGTGCTGCAGGAGCCGTTCCTGTTCTTCGGCACCATCGCCCAGAACATCGCCTACGGCCGGCCCGAGGCGACGCGCGAGGAGATCGTCGCGGCCGCGCGCGCGGCCCACGCGCACGACTTCATCCTGCGCCTGCCGCACGGCTACGACTCGCTCGTGGGCGAACGCGGCCAGGGCCTCTCGGGCGGCGAGCGCCAGCGCATCAGCATCGCGCGCGCGCTGCTCATCGACCCGCGCATCCTGATCCTCGACGAGGCCACCTCGGCGGTCGACACCGAGACCGAGCACGAGATCCAGAAGGCGCTCGACAACCTGGTGCAGGGCCGCACGACCATCGCCATCGCGCACCGCCTGTCCACGCTGCGCAAGGCCGACCGGCTGGTGGTGATGGACCGCGGCGAGGTCGTGGAGGTCGGCCCGCACGACGCGCTGATGGAAAAGAAGGGCGCCTACTGGCGGCTCTACCAGGCCCAGCTGCGCCAGGCCGAGAGCGAGAAACGCACCGACCGCGCCACCGAGGAGCGCGTGGCCGTGGCGGTGGCGCTCGGCACGCACGCGGCGCACCCCTCCGGAGACGTATGAACTTCCGACTCGAACGCGACGCCTTCGGGCGCATCGCCCTCATCGACGCCCAGGGCGTGCGCCACGAAGGCATCGTGCCGGTGCGCGCCTTCCCGCTCACCGGCCCCGACGGCGGCCTGTCGCTGGTCGGCGCCGACGGCCGCGAGCGCGCCTGGATCGAGCGCATCGACCAGCTGCCGCCGGCCCTGCGCGAGCTGCTCGACGCCGACCTCGCCGCGCGCGACTTCGCGCCGACGCTGACGCGACTGCATGCCGTCTCCAGCTTCGGCGTGCCCAGCACCTGGACCGTGAGCACCGACCGCGGCGACACGCGCTTCGTGCTCAAGGCCGAGGAGGACATCCGCCGGCTCGAGGGCGGCGCGCTGCTCATCGCCAGCGCCCAGGGCCTGCAGTTCCGCGTGCCCGATCCGAAGGCGCTCGACCGCGCCTCGCGCAAGCTGCTCGAACGCTTCCTCTGATCCCGTCGCCCGACGCGGGTCCGAGACCGATCGACGATCCGGCGTGATCGCCGGGCGACGGTCGCCGAGTTCGCGACGTGCCGTGGCGGTGGCGGCGCATCCAGCAGCCGCACGGGAGAAAATCGCCGGTCCGGCCGCCTCGTCGCGCCCGTCGCTTTTTCTCTTTCCCTTGTTCCTGCTTTCGAACGGAATCGCCGCATGCACACCACCGCCCTCGTCCTCTTCTCCGGCGGCCAGGACTCGACCACCTGCCTCGCTGAGGCGCTGTCCAAGTACCAGCGCGTCGAGACGCTCGGCTTCGACTACGGCCAGCGCCACCGCATCGAGCTCGACGTGCGCGCCACCGTGCGCGAGCGCCTGCGCGAGCGCTTCCCCGACTGGGCACCGCGCCTGGGCGAGGACCACCTGCTCACGGTCGACGCGCTGTCCCAGCTCGGCGGCTCCTCGCTGACCGAGGAGGTCGCCTTCTCGATGCAGGCCGACGGCCTGCCCAACAGCTTCGTGCCCGGGCGCAACCTGCTGTTCCTGGCGCTGGCGGGCGCGCTGGCCTACCGGCGCGGCCTGCAGGTGCTGGTCACCGGCGTGTGCGAGACCGACTACTCCGGCTACCCCGACTGCCGCGACGACACCATGAAGGCGATGCAGGTCGCACTGTCGCTGGGACTGGAGCGCCGGCTGGTGATCGAGACGCCGCTGATGTGGATCGACAAGGCGCAGACCTGGTCGATGGCGCACCGCCTGGGCGGCGACGCGCTGGTCGAGCTGATCGTCGAGGAGACCCACACCTGCTACCTGGGCGACCGCGTGCATCGCCACGCCTGGGGCTACGGCTGCGGTGGCTGCCCGGCCTGCGAACTGCGCGCGGCCGGCTGGGCGCGCTACGCGGGCGGCTGAGGAGCCGCCCGCGCCGGAGCCGGCCCGTCAGCGCGGCGGGTTGGCGATGCCGCTGAACACGTGCCCCGAGGGCACGTGCCGCGCGGCGCCGTCGACGTGGCCGGTCTGGTCGTCGAAGAAGAAGTCGGGCTCGAACTCGCGCAGGAACGGCCCCTTGTCCAGGCCGCCGAGGAACATCGCCTCGTCCACCGCCAGGCCCCAGTTCAGGAGGGTGTTGATGGCGCGCTCGTGGGCCGGCGCACTGCGCGCCGTAACCAGCGCGGTGCGGATGCGCATGCCCGAGACGTCGGCCTGCTGCTGCAGCTGGAACAGCGCCGCCAGCAAGGGCTTGAACGGCCCGCCCGACAGCGGCAGGGCGGCCTTGGTCGTCTCGTGCGTCTGGAAGGCGGCCAGGCCGTCGGCCTGGTAGACGCGCTCGGCCTCGTCGGAGAACAGCACCGCGTCGCCGTCGAAGGCGATGCGCAGCTCGCTCGGATAGTTCATGCCCGCGGCCACGGACTCGGTCAGCACGCGCGCGGCCGGGAAACCCAGCGCCAGGGCGGCGCTCACGTCCTGCTCGTTGGCCGACAGGAACAGGTGCGCGCCGAGCGGGCGCAGGTAGCGGAACGGATCGCGTCCCTGCGTGAAGACGCCGCGCTCGAGCTGCAAGCCGGCGTCCTTGGCCGAATGGAAGATGCGCAGCGCGCTGACCGGGTCGTTGCGCGAGAGCACCACGACCTCGACGCGCCGCGCCGCCTCGGTGTTGAAGGCGAGCAGCTTGTGCACCAGCGGATAGGCCACGCCCGGCCGCGCCGGCACCCGCAGGCGCTGCTGCTGCAGCGCCATGTAGGCCTGCGGATTGGCCGGGTCGAAGAGGCGGTTCTCCTCCTCAAAGTCGAACAGCGCCCGCGACGAGATCGCCACGACCAGCTTGTCCTCCAGGGTCGGTTTCACCGGGCGCTCACTCGGCGTTCACTTGACGAACTGGTTGAGCTGGATGATCGGCATCAGCACCGCCAGCACGATCAGCATCACCACGCCGCCCATCGCCACGATCAGCAGCGGCTCCAGGATGGTGGCCAGGTGCATCGCGCGGCGCTGCACCTCGGCGCCGAGCTGGGTGGCCGCGCGCTGCAGCATCAGCGGCAGGGTACCGGTCTGCTCGCCCAGGCGCGCGAACATCGAGACGATGCCGGGAAAGCGCTTCTTCTGCGCCAGCGCCGAGGCCAGCGGCGCGCCCTCGCGCACCAGCACCAGCGCGTCGAGCGCGTCGGTGCGCATGGCGCGGTTGCCCAGGGTCTCGGCGGCGGCCTGCAGGGCGCGCAGGATCGGCACGCCGGCGGTCGCCAGCATGGCCAGCGTGCTGGCGAAGCGCGCGGCGTTGTAGCCGCGCGCGAGCTTGCCGATGATCGGCAGGCGCAGCCAGGCGGCGTCGAAGCGTTCGCGGAAGGCGTCGCGCGCCAGCGCCACGCGCATGCCGACGACGAGCGCCGCGATGCCGATCAGCAGCGTCCAGCCGTAGCCGCGCACGAAGTCGCTCAGGGCCAGCATCGCCACCGTCAGCACCGGCAGCGCGCGCTTGGTGCCGGCGAACACGTTGGCCACCTGCGGCACCACGTAGCTCACCAGGAAGATCACGATGACGATGGCGATCACCGACACGATGGCTGGGTAGAGCGCCGCGCCGACGAGCTTCTGCTGCAGCGCCTGGCGCTGCTCCAGGTCGTCGGCCAGGCGTTCGAGCACCAGTCCCAGGTTGCCGCTGTGCTCGCCGGCGCCGATGACGGCGACGTAGATCGGCGAGAACTCGCGCGGATGCTGCGCCAGCGCGCGCGCGAAGGGCGAGCCGGCGTTGACCTCGGCGCGCAGCGAGGCGAGCAGGTGGCGCTGGTTCTCGCGCTCGGCCTCGTCGGTCAGCGCGGTGAGGGCGCGTTCCAGCGGCAGGCCGGAGGACACGAGGCCGGCGATCTGCCGCGTCCACACGGTCAGCTCGGTGTTGCTGAAGGCGCGCGCGCGGCCGAAGAGACGCCGCCCGCCGCCCGTGCTGCCGTCCGGGCGCAGGGCGCCGGCGCTGCCGACCACCGCGACCTCCAGCGGGATCAGCTTCTGCGCGCGCAGCATGCCGCGCGCGGCGCGCGCGGTGTCGGCCTCCAGCACGCCCTTGCGCGGCTGGCCCTGCTCGTCGATGGCGTCGAAGGAATAGGCGGGCATGAGGGCTGGTGGGGGGTCAGTCGCGCGTCACGCGCAGGAGCTCGGCGCGCGAGCTGATGCCGGCGCGCACCAGGCGCTCGCCGTCCTCGCGCATCGAGCGCAGGCCGCCGCGTTCGGCGGCGGTGAAGATCTGGCTCTCCGGCGCGCGGCTGTGGATGAGCGACTGCACGGCGTCGTCGGCCACCAGCAGCTCGAAGATGCCGGTGCGGCCCTGGTAGCCGGTCTGGCCGCAGGCGTCGCAGCCCACCGGGGCGCCCTCGCCGTTGTCCGCTCGTCCGGCGCACACCGGGCAGAGCTTGCGCACCAGCCGCTGCGCCAGCACGCCCAGCAGCGACGAGCTCAGCAGGAAGGGCTCCACGCCCATGTCGGTCAGGCGCGTGACGGCGCTGACCGAGTCGTTGGTGTGCAGCGTGGCCAGCACCAGGTGGCCGGTGAGCGAGGCCTGGATGGCGATCTGCGCGGTCTCGAAGTCGCGGATCTCGCCGATCATGATCACGTCCGGGTCCTGGCGCAGGATGGCGCGCAGGGCCTTGGCGAAGGTCAGCTCGATCTTGGCGTTGACCTGCGTCTGGCCGACGCCCGGCAGCTCGTACTCGATCGGGTCCTCGACCGTCATGATGTTGCTGCGCCCGGCGTCCAGGCGGCTGAGCGCGGCGTACAGCGTGGTCGTCTTGCCCGAGCCGGTCGGCCCGGTCACCAGGATGATCCCGTGCGGCTGGCCGATGAGCGTCTCGAAGCGCGTGAGCGTGTCGCCCTGCATGCCCACGGCCTCCAGCGTGAGCTTGCTCTCGTTCTTGTCCAGCAGGCGCAGCACGGCGCGCTCGCCGTGGGCGCTGGGCAGGGTGGAGACGCGCACATCGACCGCGCGCGTGCCGATGCGCAGCGAGATGCGCCCGTCCTGCGGCAGGCGCTTCTCGGCGATGTCGAGGTCGGCCATGATCTTCAGGCGCGAGATCAGCGCCGCGTGCAGCGCGCGGTTGGGCTGCACCACCTCGCGCAGGGTGCCGTCGATGCGGAAGCGCACCGACGACGTGCGCTCGTAGGGCTCGATGTGGATGTCGCTCGCGCCGTCGCGCGCGGCCTGCGTGAGCAGCGCGTTGAGCATGCGGATGATCGGCGCGTCGCCGGCCGATTCCAGCAGGTCCTCCACCGCCGGCAGCTCCTGCATCATGCGCGAGAGGTCGGCGTCGCCCTGCACCTCGCTCACGATCGCCGCGGCGTTGGATTCGCCCTGGGCGTAGGCGGCGCTGATGCGCTGGGCGAGCAGTCCCGCGTCGAGCGGCTCGAAGGCGGTGACGGCGAAGCGGCGCGCCACCTCGCCGAGCGCGCTGCGCGGCGGCACGCGCGGCATCCACAGCGTGCGGGTGCCGTCGTCGGTCTCCTCCAGCAGCAGTTGCTGCGTTCGCGCGAAGGCGTAGGGCAGGGGGTAGCGCACGGCCATGGCGGATGGTTCCTGGGTCTAGTTCGGTTCGCGGTAGCTCATCGGGTCGGAGGTGGGCGGCAGGGCGCCGCGCTGCGGTCCGATCAGCGGCAGGGTGCTGGTGGTCGTGCCGGCCGGTGCGCGCACGCCCGAGCTCGTCGCCTCCGAGGGCGGAGGGATCAGGCGCGTGCCCTCGATGCGCTCGGGAGGGCGACCGCCACCCGGCGCGGTGGCGTCGGGCAGCACCAGCGGCGGCAGCAGGGGCGCCTGGCCCACGTTGTTCAGGGGCGGCCGGTACTCGGGCTGCGTGCCCTGCTGGATGCCGCGGATGGTGTCGTAGCGATCGGCCGCGAAGGCCTCGGTCACGATGCCGTCGCGCATCACCACCGGGCGGATGAAGACCATCAGGTTGGTCTTGGTGCGCCGGCGGATCTCGTTCCTGAACAGGTTGCCCACCACCGGGATGTCGCCGAGCCCCGGCACCTTCTCGTTGGTGTTGGAGTAGTCGTCCTGCAGCAGGCCGCCGAGCATCACGATGCTGCCGTCCTCCACCAGCACGCTCGACTCGAAGCTGCGCTTGTTGGTCGTCGGGCCGTTGACGTCGCTGCGCGTGGACTGGTCGACATTGGAGATCTCCTGGAAGATCTGCATCTTGATCGTGCCGTTCTCGTTGATCTGCGGGCGCACGCGCAGCGTCAGGCCGACGTCCTTGCGCTCGACCGTGGTGAACGGGTTGACGCTCGAGGTCGAGCCGTTGGTGCTCGCGTACTGGCCGGTCGGAAACGGGACGTTCTGGCCGACGACGATCTTGGCCTCCTCGTTGTCGAGCGTGAGCAGCTGCGGGGTCGACAGCACGTTGCCCGCGCCGTTGCCTTCGAGGAAGCGCGCCAGCACGCCCAGGGTGTACTGGCCGTCGCTGTTGCGCCGCCCGATGCCCAGGTTCAGGCCGGCCGAGGGGATCGTCGTGGTGGTGCCCGCCGCCAGACCCAGCGCCAGGCTGATGATGTTGTTGTTGGCGCCCGAGACGCTGGAGTTGGTGCCCACGATGCCGCGCGTCGAGCCGTCGCCCAGGGCGCTCTGCCACTGCACGCCGAACTCCGCCGCCTTGGTCGCGTTGACCTCGATGATCAGGCTCTCGATCATCACCTGCGCGCGCCGGCCGTCGAGCCGGTCGATCACCGCGCGCAGCTGGCGGTACTGCGGCTCGGAGGCCGTGATGATGAGCGAGTTGGTGGTCGGGTCGGCCTGGATCTGGCCGCCGGTGGAGATTGGGTTGGCGTTGTTCAGCGGCGCGGTGGCCGCGGCGCTGGTGAGCGCGCCGCCCTGCAGCTGCGACTGCTGTTGCTGCTGTTGTTGCGGCAGGGCCTGCAGGCCGCCGGCCGCCGCGCCGCCGCCGGCCAGGGCCGCGGCGCCGCGCGCGTCGCTGGCCATCGCCGCGCGCAGCGTGGTCGCCAGCTTCACGGCGTCGGCGTTCTTCAGGTAGACGACGTAGATGTTGCCGGCCTCGCCGTTGGGGCTGTCGATGGCGGCGCGGTCGAGCTTGGCGACCAGGGAGCGCACCAGCTGCGCGCGCGCCGGGTTGGCCGCGCGCAGGATCAGCGAGTTGCTGCGCGTGTCGGCCAGCAGCGAGGTGCGGAAGGAACTGTCGGCCACGCCGCCGGGCACGCCGCCGGCCGCGGCCGCGCCGGCGACGCCGGTGGTGGCGGGGCCGCCGTCGAGCAGCCGGTTGACCAACGGCGCCATGTCGCTGGCGATCGAGTGCTTCAGCGGGATCACCTCGATGTCCGAGGCGTTGGGCACGTCCAGCGAGGCCACGATGCGCGCCAGGCGCCGCATGTTCTCGGCGTAGTCGGTGATCACCAGGGAGTTGTTGCCCGGGTTGACGTTGATGGTGTTGTTCGGCGCGATCAGCGGGCGCAGCACCGGCAGCAGGTTGTTGGCCGACTCGTAGTTCAGCTTGAAGACCTGGGTGACGATCTGGTTGCCGCTCATCGAGGCGATGCCGCCGGTGGAGGTGGTGACGGCGCTGCTCTGCAGCTTGGCGTCGGCCTCCGGCACGATCTTGTAGAGGCCGTCGGCCTGCACCACGGCGAAGCCCTGCAGCCGCAGCGCGGCGGCGAACTGGTTGAAGGCCGCCGCCGGCGCGATGGCGCGCTCGGTCTGCAGGTTGACGACGCCCTTCACGCGCGGGTCGACCACCACGTCGCGGCCGGTGATGACGGCCATGGTGCGCGCCACCGATTCGATCTCGGCGTTGGAGAAGTTCAGCGTGATGGGTTCGCCGCGGCGCGGCACGCCGTCCTGGGCCAGGGCGGCCGGCAGGCAGGCGGTCATCAGCAGTTGCGCGGCGAGCGCGGCGATGCCGAGGCGCACGCCATGTGAAGACAGGGGCTTCATGGGATCAATCCAGGGTGATGAGCGAGCGGGCGCCCTCGCGCCGCCCGACGATGTTCAACAAGTTCGACAGCGCGTCCTCGCGGCCCGGGGCCGCGCTGGCTTCGCCGCTGAAGCGCATGAAGGTGCCGCTCCAGCTGCCGCTGCCGTTGAGCTGCAGGCTGCCTTCGCGCGTGGTGAGGAGCAGGGTCGGCGCCGGACCGCCCTCGACGACGAAACGGTAGCTGCCCATGGGGCGCAGCGTCGACAGGCTCGACGAGATGTCGGTCGCGTCGAGCGTGGCGCGCCCGGCCAGTGCGAGCTTCGCGTCCTGCAGCCGCATGGTGAAGTCCTGCGTCGCGAGTTCGAGCGTGCCCTCGGGCTTGAGCGAGTTCCAGGGTGCCCCGAAACCGGCGAGCAGGGCGGCCGGCCAGCGCGACGTGCTGTCGCGCCAGTCGAGCTGCAGGCCACCGTCTTCGGGATGCACCCGCACGCGCACCGGCTGCGCCGCGCAGCAGGGCAGGTCGAGCGTGGCCTCGACCGCGCCCCAGCCGGGCCGCAGCGCCCAGCCGACCGCGCCCGGCAGCGACACCGAGGCGCTGCCGCCCGGGCCGCTCGCGAAGACCAGCCCGGCGCTGCCGTTCCAGACCGTGCCGCGCGCGTTGACGAGCTGCACCCGGCCGCCGGTCCAGCCGGCGATGCCGGTGGCCAGCCAGCGCGCCGGCGCGAAGCACGCCAGCGCGATCGCGCCGCCGAGCAGGGCGCCCGGCACGGCCCAGCGCCATCCGCGCGAAGCGGAGGAGCGGGCCGGGGATGCGGTCGTGAGGGTCGCCATGGACGCCGGGGAAAGGAGCGCGGGGCCGTGCCGGTGCGTCAGCGCGCCGGCAGGCTCATGACGATCGTGCCGTCCCAGCGCGCGCCGAGGGCCTCGGCGCCGACGGACGCGGACGCGGACGCGGGCGCGCCGGCCGTCGGCACGGGTCTCCCGGTAGAGGGCCCGGAGCGTCCGGCCGCCGGCACGGAGCCGCCGGGCGGCGGGGGCGTGCGGGAGCCCGGCCCGGCCGCGGCACCGGGCGGCAGGCCGGAGAAGCCGACCGGACCGCCGGCGCCGGGGGTCGTCGCAACGCCGCCCGCGGGCGCCTGCGAGCGCGTGACGTGGATCTCGCGCGGCAGCGCGCGCGCGTTGCCGCGGGCCTGCGTCAGCCACTGCGCGAAGTTCGATGCCGGCGTGGCGCGCAGCGTGACGAGCACGCCTTCGGTCGCGCTGGCGCCGGCCGTCTGCATCCGCACGCTGCCGCCGAGTCCCTCGTTGACGGAGGTCTCGAGCGCGCGCAGGGCATCGTCGCGGTTGGCGCGCGGCAAGGCCTGCAGCGCGCGCGCCTGGGCCTGCAGGGCGAGCATCTGCTGCAGCTGGACGTCGAGTTGCGCATGGGCGAGGCGGGCGGTCGAGAGCGTGCGCAGCGCCGGCGCCAGCCCGACCCACCACACCAGGGCCAGGGCGATGACGACGCCCGCGATGCCCACCAGCCGCTGCTCGCGCGCGGGCAGTCCGCGCCACCAGGTGCGGGCCCGCGTCCCGAAGGTCTGCAGCGCGCTCATCGCACCGCTCCCGAGGCCGCTGCTCCCGGAGCCGCCGCCGTCGCGGCCTGCACCAGCAGGAGGTCGCCCTCGCTGCGGGCGTTGTAGCCGCGCGAGGCCAGGGACGCGGCGATCCGGCTCACGTCGGCCATGTTCAGGCCCAGGCCGCGCAGGCGCAACTGGCCACCGGCGTAGTCGATGGCGCTGGGCGTGCGGCCGGGCGGCAGGAGGGCCGCGAGCGCGGCGAGCATCGGTTCGGCGTCGCCGGCGGACACGCCGCCGGTCGCCTGCTGCAGCGACGCGACCTCGCGCACCATCTGCAGCGCCGGCTCGTAGGGCTGCACGCCCGGAAAGGTCTCGGCGAGGATGGTGCCGATCGCCGCGCGCTTGGCCTCGAGCGACCGGCGCTCCTTCCAGGCCCAGGCGTTGACGCCGATCAGCTGTGCCAGCACCAGCACCGCCGCGCCCCAGCGCGCCGCCCGCCAGCGCGGCGCGTGCCACAGCGCCTGCACGACGGCGGCGAACTTCTTGCCCGCGCGGGCGCGGCCGGTGGAGGCGAGGTCGAACTGCGCCAAGTCCCAGCCGGACGCCGCCGCCTGCCGCCAGCGCTCGGCCGGCAGCACGATCGGCACCGGCATCCCCAGGAGTTCCTCGGCCAGGGCGGCCACGGCCGGCTCGGCCTGCACCCGCGTGTCCGGCGGCAGCTCGCCGAGCGCGGCGACGCCGGCGGCATCCAGCGGCAGGGCCAGCACGCCCTGCGCATCGCACAGCGTGATGCGCGCGTTCTCCGGCTCGCCGGTGGCGAACAGGGCGCCCGATGCCGGCAGCGGCTCGTCCGCGCCCGCCGTGGCGACCGAGGCGGCGCGCGGACGCGGTGTGAATTCGGGGACGATGCGCTCGATGCGGCGTCCCGAGGCCTCCAGGCCCTGCACGATCCCGCGCAGCCAGGCCCGGTTGCACGCGGCGACCCAGGTCGGCCGACCGGCCGCGGCGTCGGGCGCCAGGGCGAAGTGCAGCAGTTCGGGGTCTTCGAGCAGGCGGTCCTCGAGCAGGCCGGCGAGCACGGAGCGCAGCCGCACCGGGCTGTTCATGCTGCCCTGTGGCAGCGTGACCTCGTGCCAGGACAGGGCCGCCGCCGGAACCGCCACCACCAGGTCGTCGCCGGACGGCAGCAGGGCGGGCAGCGCGCTGCCGCTCGAGCGCAGCTTGCCGCCGTCGGCCGACCAGAGGTCCCAGCCGTACTCGCCGCCGGCGGGCGCCGACGGGAGTGGAATCGTCACGAGCAAGGGCATGGAGAAGGAAGAAGAAACGAAAACGAAAGTTCGAAGAAGTCCGGGGAGCCTTCGATTGTAGGACGGGCCTGACTTTTATGCTATTAAAACGATAGCTGTCATTTCAGGTCGGTGCTGGCCGAAAGCGATGTTCGAAGCGAACTGTGACAGATCGTCTCAATCACCGTGCGGGTCCCGGAGATGTCGCTCCCGCGCCACGCTCGCGCCACAGGATGACGACCTCCACGCCGTTGCGCCGCAGCAGCGAATGCTCGTCCACCCACGTCCGGTCGATGCGCAGCCGACCATGGGTCTCGAAGAACGAGCTCGACACGCCATGCTGGCCGTCGACGAACCGTGCCGTCCCCAGGGCCTCGCTGCCGTCGGACAGCGTGCGGAAGAAGCTGCGCGAACGCTGGGCGACGAGACGCTGGGCGCCGGCGAGGTCCAGCGTCGGCACGCTGGCGAAGAGCGCCTCGGCGCTGGCGGTGTTGATGTTGAGCGCGGTGCGCACCGGCAGCACCGTGACGTAGGGTTCGAGCGCCCGGGCCGTCGCGCTCGACACGCCCAGCCAGGGCAGCTGCGACATGCGCTGCGGCAGCAGCGGCGCGTCGGGCTCGATCGAGACCGACGGGTCCAGGGACGCCGCCGAGCCGGCCGCCGCTCCCGAGGCCGCGCCGGAAGCCGGCGTCGCCGCCGCGGCCGCCGCGGTCGACGCCGTCGGCGTGGCCGAGGCGTTGTTGGCCGTGGGGTTCGATGCGTTGGGCGCCGGGAAGACGCGCTGCAGGCTGGCGATCATCACGGCCAGGTCCTGCGCCGGCAGGCCGAGCATGCCGAACAGCTTCGTGAAGGCCGCGACCGCCTCGGGCACGGGTTTGCCGGCCTCCACCAGGTTGATCACGTTGAGCTTGGACTGCGCGTCCATGATGCGGCCGGACAGGAAGGCCTCGGGCAGCGTGTCGACCGCGTCGCCGGGCACGTTGCGCTCGGCCGACAGGAAGGTCGACAGGCGCGCCTCCTCCAGCGCGATCGCCCAGGGCTCGGCGAGGTGGTCGGCGCCGGGCGCGCGGCCGTCCTCGCGCAGGATCAGGCGCGACCAGTCGAGTGCGCCGATCAGCACCCAGCTCGCCTGCAGGCGCGCGCGCTCCGCCGTCTCGACCTCCACCGCGCGCCATTGCTGCCAGAGCGCCGATGCGGCCAGCGTCGCCACCAGCGTGACGGTGAGCATCGCCGCGAGCAGCGCGACGCCGCGCTGGCGGACGCCCGGCTCGCGTGGCGGAACCGTGCGTGCGTTCATGTCTTGGGCACCGCCACGGTCGGGCGGATCCAGTCGCGCGTGACCGGTCCGGACAGGCCCGCGCCCGGCGGCAGGTTCAGCACCAGCCGGACGCCGTCGGGCATGCCCGTTCCCAGGCCGCCGACGGCGTTCGGGCCCGAGGCCGCGTCGGTCCAGGCGGCGCCGCGGAAGTACTGGAGCTGCCAGTTCACGAGCGGCATCAGGTCGACCTCGGCGCCGCGCAGGGTCTCGTTGCTGCCCTGCGCCCAGGCGTCGGCCTGCACCCAGGCACGCTGCCAGTCGGCCCGCGTGGCGACGGCGCCGGACTGCCAGCGCCGCCAACGCAGGCCGGTGGGGCTGGCGGTGTCGGCGCTCATGGCCCAGGCGACCACGTACAGCACCGGCTGCGTGCCGTCGGCGCCGCGCCGCGTCAGGCGCAGCACCTGCCCGTTCCAGGCGATCGGCTGGATCTGCGGCATGACGACGGTCGCGTCGAGGTCGGCGCCCCATTGCGCCAGGGTGGTCTGCAGGGTCTGGACCGCGTCGCCGCGCTCGCGGTTGTAGGTCTGCACGCGCATCATCCCGTCGAGGCCCTGCCAGCTCATCAGCGCCAGCATCGCCATGACCGCGATGCCGACCATCAGCTCGATCAGGGTGAAGCCGCGCGCGGCGCGTCGTGGGGAGGTCGCCATCGTCGTCGTCAGTACCGGGCGACCATCGTCGAGACTTCCAGGATCTGCGTCTCGGCCGTGTCGCGCACCCGGACATCGACGCGGCGGAAGTTGGGGTTCAGCGTCGCCGAGGTCTGCACCGTCACGCCGAAGGCCACCCCGGCCTGGATGCAGGCCTGCGCGCTGCTGCCGATGTTGGGCATCTGGCGCGCCAGGCGCACGCGCACCAGCTCGTTCTCGGCGCACAGGCCGGCCAGGAGCGTGTCGGACTGGCGCTGCGCGTTGCGCGTGAGCGCCGACGTGGCCTGGGTGCCGGCGGCCAACGCGATGGCGACGATGGCCAGCGCGACCAGCACCTCGATCAGGGTGAAGCCGCGCACGCGCCGGACGCTTCCGCCGTTCCCGCCGTCTCGGCCGCGTCGCGTCATGGCCCGGTCGCGACGACGGCGAACGGCCGCAGGCCGTCGGTGGCGATGCGCAGGCTGCGCGCGGGCGTGCCGGGGTAGGTCAGCACGACCTGCTGCGCGCCGATGATCGGTTCCGGTCCGAGCTGCAGGCCCGGGGTCGGGCGGCCCTGGCCGTCGCCCGTGACGGCGCCCACGCCCTCCGACGACAGCCAGGCCGTGGGCAGCGCGCCAGGGCGCAGGCCGTCGAAGGCGAAGTCGCCCGGACCGCGCGGCGTCGCCCGCCAGTAGACCGTCGATCCGCTGGTGCGCGACTGCACGCGCGCCGATTCGAGCAGCGCCACCAGGCGGTCGGCCTCGCGCGCGAGCGCGGTGTCGCCGGGATCGCGCATCGCGAAGCCGACCCCAGCGGTGGCGAGCGCCATGATGGCGATCACGACGATCAGTTCCAGCAG
The DNA here is from genome assembly GCF_050435945.1 of Variovorax sp. PvP013. NCBI lineage: Bacteria > Pseudomonadati > Pseudomonadota > Betaproteobacteria > Burkholderiales > Comamonadaceae > Variovorax > Variovorax sp. PvP013. The sequence goes on along the minus strand of NZ_JBNDLF010000002.1, from coordinate 246,252 downwards.
CGTGAAACCGGCCTGCGGCGATCGTCGTGCCGTCGCGGCCCGCAGATCGCTTCCGGCGCCGGCGCTATTGCCAGCTGCCGATGTCGGCATCGTTGCCTTCGCCGCCGGGCTGGCCGTCGGCGCCCAGCGACAGCACGTCGATCTCGCCCCGGATGCCGGGGTTGAAGTACTGGTAGGGGCGGCCCCACGGATCGTTCGGCAGCTTCTCGACGTACTGCTTCCAGTTCGGCGGGATCGGCGTGGCGGTCGGACGCGCGATCAGCGCCTGCAGGCCCTGCTCTCCCGTGGGATAGCGCTGGTTGTCGAGCCGGTAGAGCTTGAGCGCCTGCATGATGTTGTTGACGTCGGTGCGCGCCGCCGTGGCGCGGGCGTCGTCGGCGCGGCCGATCACGTTGGGCACGATCAGGGCGGCGAGCACGCCGATGATGACGAGCACCACCATCAGTTCGATCAGCGTGAAGCCGCGCTGCAGGGCGCGCGCCGGAGAACGGAGGGAAGAGGGCATGGGGAGGGCGTCGGTGTCGATGGGATCGGTGCGGCGGGCGGGCCGTCGCGGTCGGTCGCTGCATGATAATCCGCGCCCATGACGCTCTCCCATCCGACCGCCCGCTGGCCCTCCGCCGTTGTCACCTTCGGCCTCTGGAGCGCCGCCGTCGCCGTCGTGGTGTTCTGGGGCCTGCGCCTGGCCGCCCCGCCCGATGCGCCGCCGCCGCCGGTCGTGGCGGCGCCGCAGGCCGCTCTCATCGATCCGACCATCGTCGCCAGGCTGCTCGGTGCCGTGACGAGCGAAGCGCCGGTGGTGTCGGCGCCCGAGGCGGCCAGCCGCTTCGCGTTGCTGGGCGTGGTCGCCGACACGCTGCAGCGCGGCATCGCCCTGATCGCGGTCGACGGCCAGCCGCCGCGGCCGTTCCGCGTCGGCGCCCGGGTGGCCGAGGGCTACGTGCTGCAGTCGGTCGGCGCGCGCTCGGCCGCGGTCGGCGCCGCGGCCAACTCGGCGTCTGCCTTCACGTTGCAGCTGCCGACCACGCCGATGGCGATTCCGGCGCCGCCGTCGCAGCGCTGAGGCGGGCCTACTGCCGCAGGAACAGCCGGTAGGCCGGATTCGCGGTCTCCTCCACGAACGGGAGGTCGAGCGTGCGCAGGAAGTCCTCGAAGGCGCCGTGGTCCTCCGGCGGTACCTGCAGGCCGACGAGGATGCGCCCGTAGTCGGCGCCCTGGTTGCGGTAGTGGAAGAGGCTGATGTTCCAGGTCGGCCGCATCAGGCTCAGGAACTTCAACAGCGCGCCGGGCCGTTCCGGGAAGACGAAGCGCAGCAGCCGCTCGTCCCGCGCCAGCCCGCTGCGGCCGCCCACCATGTAGCGCACGTGTTCCTTGGCGAGGTCGTCGTGCGTGAGGTCGATGGCGGCGAAGCCGTGGTCGGTGAACGTGGCCGCGATGGTCGCCGACTCGCCGCGCGCCGTCGTCGTCAGGCCGACGAAGACGTGCGCCTCGTGCGCGTCGCTGATGCGGTAGTTGAACTCGGTCACGCTGCGCGAGGCGCCGGGCAGCCGGCCGACCACCTCGCAGAAGCGGCGGAAGCTGCCGCGCTCCTCGGGCACGGTGACGGCGAACAGGGCTTCCCGCTCCTCGCCGACCTCGGCGCGCTCGGCGACGAAGCGCAGGCGATCGAAGTTCATGTTGGCGCCGCACAGGATCGCGGCATAGGTCTCGCCGCGCTTGCCGTGGGCCTCGACGTACTGCTTGATCGCCGCCACGGCCAGCGCCCCGGCGGGCTCGACGATGCTGCGCGTGTCGATGAAGACGTCCTTGATGCCGGCGCACACGGCATCGGTGTCCACCGTGACGAACTCGTCGACCAGTTCGCGGGCGATGCGGAAGGTCTCCTCGCCCACCAGCTTGACGGCGGTGCCGTCGGAGAACAGGCCGACGTCGGCGAGCGCCACGCGTTCCTCGGCGCCGACCGAGCGGATCATGGCGTCGGAGTCGTTCATCTGCACGCCGATCACCTTGATCTCGGGCCGCACGGCCTTGATGTAGCTGGCCACGCCGGCGATCAGCCCGCCGCCGCCGATGGCCACGAAGACCGCGTCGAGCGGTCCCTGGTGCTGGCGCAGGATCTCCATCGCGATGGTGCCCTGGCCGGCGATGACGTCGGGGTCGTCGAAGGGATGCACGAAGGTCAGGCCCAGCCGCTTCTGCTGCTCGAGCGCGTGGCCGTAGGCGTCGGAATAGCTGTCGCCGTGCAGCAGCACCTCGCCGCCCAGGGCGCGCACGGCGTCGACCTTGAGCTGCGGCGTGGTCACCGGCATGACGACCACGGCCCGCGTGCCGAGCTTGCGCGCGCCGAGCGCGACGCCCTGCGCGTGGTTGCCGGCCGAGGCGCAGATGACGCCGCGTGCGAGCTGCTCGGGCGTCAGGTGGACCATCTTGTTGTAGGCGCCGCGCAGCTTGAAGCTGAAGACCGGTTGCTGGTCCTCGCGCTTGAGCAGCACGGTGTTGCCCAGGCGGGCGCTCAATGCGCGCGCGGGTTCCAGCGCCGATTCGACCGCGACGTCGTAGACGCGCGCCGTCAGGATCTTCTTCAGATAGTCGGCAGGGGTGAGAGCGGAGGACGTCATGCGCGGAGGACCCAAGAAAAAAGCCCCGAGTCTTGCGACTCGGGGCTAAATCCACCAATTGAGAGGGTGGAGGAGACAACCGGTGCACATGCTGCCGAAGCGACATCGATGTGCGATGAAATAAAGTATATCGAGTCTTTGTTGCGATGCAACAAGCAGCGCCTCAAATCATCCACAATTTGGCGATCCGTCGACTTTTGCCGACATCGCTACCTCGGAGTTTTCAAGATATGGAATGCACGGTCAGCTGGACAGGCAACGCGGGCACGCGCTCGGCCATGGGGTTCGTCGCCGAGACGGGCAGCGGGCACGTCCTGGTCATGGACGGCGCGCCCGATGCGGCCAAGCCGGGCAACGGCGGCCAGAACCTCGCGCCGCGTCCCATGGAAACGGTGCTCGCCGGCACCGGCGGCTGCACGGCCTACGACGTGGTCCTCATCCTCAAGCGCGGCCGCCACCAGGTCACGGGCTGCAGCGTCAAGCTCACCAGCGAGCGCGCCGAGACCGACCCCAAGGTGTTCACGTCGATCCACATGCACTTCACGGTCACGGGCAAGGGCGTTCCGCCCGCGGCCGTCGAACGCGCCATCGCCCTGAGCCACGACACCTACTGCTCGGCCAGCATCATGCTGGGCAAGACGGCGACCATCACGACCAGCTTCGACCTGGTCGAAGGCTGAGGGCGGTCCCGCGTCGGCGGATCAGATGCGGTGCGCCACCGTGGTCATGACCCGGGCGGCGACACGCATCAGGGCCTTGGCCGGCGCCGGCAGTTCGGCGGCCCCGGCGTCCACGGCCTCGGCGGCGTGGCGGGCCTCGTCGGCCTTCATCTGCACGATGACGGCGCGCGAGGCCGAATCGCCGTGGGGCAGGCGACCGAGGTGGCCGTCCAGATGGGCCTCGACCTGGCGCTCCGTCTCGGCCACGAACCCCAGGCTCACGCGATCGCCCAATCGCCCCGCCACCAGACCGAGCCCGAAGGCGCCGGCGTACCACAGCGGATTGAGCAGCGAGGGCTTCGCGCCCAGATCGTCGAGCCGCTGGCGGGTCCAGGCCAGGTGGTCGGTCTCCTCGTGCGCGGCTTCCTCAAAGTGCGCGCGCAGGGACGGATCGCGCGTCGACGCGGCCTGCGCGACATAGAGCGCCTGCGCGCAGATCTCGCCGACGTGGTTGACGCGCATCATGGCGCCCGCCGCACGGCGGTCGGCCGGGCTCAGCGCGGTCGGCGTTCCGACCGGTCGGGGCATGGGGCGGCCGCTCTGCGGCTTGGCGAACAGGGTGCGCAGCACCGAATCGGTGGCGATGAGGATCGGGTCCAGGGGATGCGGCATGGATGCATTCTGGCGGCATGCGAATCACCGTTGCGGCGCCCGGGCGTTCCTTGTCGGACGGCACGCCGAGGGGGTCGGCGCGATGTTGCAGTCGTGCAACACAAGCCGTGGCCCGTTCGACATTTCAAGTGAATTCTTTTGCTCTGCTCGGGCGGCTCTGGTGCAATAGACACAACTTCCCAAAAGGAGGTTGGCCCTGGGTCCGGTGGGAGCACAACGTGCCGAGCACGATGAACCCTCTGCACCGGAGCCCTATGTTTAACCTTGGAGTAACTCGCAATGAAAAAATCACTCGTCGCCCTGGCCGTCCTGGCAGCTGCTGGCGCCGCTTCGGCTCAGTCGTCGGTCACTCTGTTCGGCGTGATCGACGCCAACATCGGCCACATCTCCGGCAGCAACGGTGGCGCCAGCCGCACGTACCTCGGTAACTCGGGCCTGAACACCAGCCGTCTCGGTTTCCGCGGCGTGGAAGACCTCGGCGGCGGCCTCGCAGCCAGCTTCTGGCTCGAAGGTTTCGTGGGCAACGATGACGGCACCGGCGGCGCTAGCACCACCGCAACCAGCCCCACCACCGGCCTCCCGGTCACCACGAACAATGGCGGCTTCGACTTCCGTCGTCGCGCAACGGTCAGCCTGTCGGGCAACTTCGGTGAAGTCCGCCTCGGTCGCGACCTGACCCCGACGCACCATAACGACGACCTGTTCAGCCCGTTCGGTACCGTGGGTGTTGGCTCCAACATCATCTTCTCCGCTCTGAACAGCGCTCAAGGCTTCAACCCGAACGGCGGCAACAGCGCTGCTTTCGGCAACGTGAACCAGATCCGCGCCAGCAACTCGATCGGCTACTTCCTGCCGTCGAACCTGGGTGGCTTCTACGGTCAAGCCATGTACGCTCTGGCCGAGAACACCACGGGCAACACCACCGCAGCGCAACAGCTGGCTGGCCGCGCTGGTCAGTACGCCGGTGCTCGCGTCGGTTACGCCAATGGCCCGGTCGACGTCGCTCTCGCTTACGGCGAAAGCAAGGGCGCAACCGTTGCTCCGGCAGCCTTCAGCAACCCTGAAGTCCGTACTCTGAACCTGGGCGCTTCGTACGACTTCGGCGTCGTCAAGCTGTTCGGTGAACTGAGCGACGTGCGTTTCGAGCAAGCGTTCACCACGATCGCTTCGCGTGAAGACAAGCAATACGGCTACCTGCTCGGCGCTCAAGCCCCGATCGGCGCTGGTGTCGTGAAGATCGCCTACTCGGCCGTCAAGCGCGACCAGCAAGCTTTCGCCAATGACCCGAAGGCTGCCAAACTGGCTCTGGGCTACGTGCACAACCTGTCGAAGCGCACTGCGCTGTACACGACGGTTGCTCGCCAGACCAGCAAGAACGGCTACGGCTTTGCTCTGGCCAGCGGCGGTTCCGGCGCAGGCATCACGGGTGTGGCCACTGGCACCGATGCCAAGAACAGCGTGACCGGCTACGAGTTCGGCGTTCGCCACGCTTTCTGATCTGACGCTGGCGCAAGCCAGCTCGGTCTGAAAACCTGAAAAAGCCCCCCTGACGCGAGTCAGGGGGCTTTTTCTTTTGTTTGCCCTCATGGTTCGACGGCAGCGCAGGTCCGTGCGCATCGGGCAACGCCTGCTTGCCGACCCACCGGGGCGACCGGCCGATCGACGCTCACCCGCTACTTACTCACTGCTCCTCGCTCCAGGCGAACCCGTCGCGCGCGATCATCGCGCTCGACGCGCTGGGCCCCCAGGTGCCGGCCGCGTAGGGACGCGGTCCGCCGTCGGTGCTCCAGCTGTCGATCAGCGGTTCCACCCAGCGCCAGGCTTCCTCCTGCTCGTCGCTGCGGACGAACAGGTTCAGGCGGCCGTCGATGACGTCGAGCAGCAGTCGCTCGTAGGCGCCGACACGCTCGGTGCCGAAGCGCTTGTCGAAGTCCAGGTCGAGCTGGACCGGCGCCAGCGGCGGCGCGGCATCGCCGTTGGAACGCTTGCGGTTGTTCTGGGCCTGCGCGAGCAGGTGCAGTTCGAGCCCGTCCTTGGGCTGCAGGTTGATGACCAGCTTGTTCACGGCGCCAGCGGGCGCGCGGAAGATGGCGTGCGGCGTCGAGCGGAAGTTGATCTCGATGCGGGCGTCGCGCGAGGCCAGGCGCTTGCCGGTGCGGATGTAGAAGGGCACGCCGGCCCAGCGCCAGTTGGCGATCTCGGCGCGCAGCGCGACGAAGGTTTCGGTGCGGCTCTGTGGATCGATGCCGGGTTCGTCGAGATAGCCCTGCACGCGTTCGCCATAGGCGGTGCCGGCCGTGTACTGACCGCGGATCGCGTGCAGACCGAGCGTCTCGGGCGTCCACGGCTTGAGGGAACGCAGCACCTTGAGCTTCTCGTCGCGCAAGGCGTCGGCGTGCGAGTTGATCGGCGGCTCCATGGCGATGGCGCAGACCAGCTGCAGGGCGTGGTTCTGCACCATGTCGCGCAGGGCGCCGGTCTGGTCGTAGAAGGCGCCGCGCTTCTCCACGCCCAGGTCCTCGGCGATCGTGATCTGGATGTTGGCGATGTGCTCGCGCCGCCAGATCGGCTCGAACAGCGCATTGCCGAAGCGCATGGCGAACAGGTTTTGCACCGACGGCTTGCCCAGGTAATGGTCGATGCGGAAGACCTGCCGCTCGCTCAGCACCTTGCGCACGGCGTCGTTGATGGCACGGTTGGAGGCCAGGTCGTGACCCAGCGGCTTCTCCAGCACGACGCGGACCTTCGGCGTGTTGAGACCGGCCGCGGCGATCTGCTCGACCACCTGCGTGAAGAGGGCCGGCGCGGTCGCCACGTACATCACGACGGTGTCGGCGTTGCGGGCCTCGAGCAGGGCGGAGAGGCGGGCGTAGTCGTCCGGCTTCGACAGGTCCATGCGCAGGAAATGCAGCATCGCCGCGAACTTCTTGAACTCCTCCGCGCTCGGGCGCTTGGCGCCTTCGACGGCGTTGAAGCGTGACTGGATGAGGTCCCGGTAGGCGTCGTCCGAGAGGTCGTCGCGCGCCACGCCGATGATGCGTCCGCCTTCGGGCAGGCTGCCATGCCGGAAGGCCTGGAACAGCGCGGGCATCAGTTTGCGCCAAGCGAGGTCGCCGGTGCCGCCGAAGAGAACGAGGTCGAAGCTCATGAATGCAAGGTCCGTAGGGTGGGGAAGTGGATGCTGACGAGGCGTGACTTTAAAGGCAGTGATGGCCGCCGGGCGATATCGGCATGCGCGGTGGAATCGACGGTCGATACCGTCGCGCGCACCAGGCGTGTGCGCGGCCCGTGGAACAATCGCCGCACATGAACATCGTCTTCGACCTGGGCGCCGTCGTCATCGGCTGGGAGCCCGCCCGACTGCTGCAGGCCCATTTTCCGGAACGAGCCCCGGACCCCGACGCCGCGCGCGTGCTCGCCCGCGCCTTCTTCCATCATCCGGACTGGCAGGAGTTCGACCGCGGGGTCCGCGGCGTGGACGACGTCGTCGAGCGCACGGCCGCGCGCCTGGCGTTGCCGCAGGATCGCCTGCACGATTTCGTCGCGCCGCTGGGCGAGCACCTGATGCCCATCGACACCAGCGTGGACCTGCTGTCGACCCTGCGCGACCGCCGCTCGGCGGGGGAGTCCATCCGGCTCTACTACCTGTCGAACATGCCCGTGCCCTACGCCCGCGCGCTGGAGCGGCGTTTCTCGTTCTTCCAGTGGTTCGACGGCGGCATCTTCTCCGGCGACGTGAAGCTCATCAAACCGGACGGCGACATCTACGAGATGCTGGCCTGGCGGCACGGCCTGGCGCCGTCCCGCACCCTGTTCATCGACGACATGCCCGCCAACGTCGAAGCCGCCCGCGCCCAGGGCTGGCACGCCATCCACTGCACGTCGCCCGCCACGCTCCCGGCCCATGTGCTGCGCCAGCTCGATGCACTCGGCACGAGCAGTCGGACCGAGCCCCAGACCTGAGTGCAGAGGTGAATCGCCACGGCCAGCAAGCGCTGCGAAGCGAGCAAGCCGGGGTAATGGCCTGGGACACCGTGGAACCGACTCCGCCGGGCCGTCGGTGTCGCCCCCTGAAGTAGGTTGGCGAAACGACACGAAGTGCGCGAAGACTGGGGGTGAGCCTGGGACACCGCGGAACCGGCTCCGCCGGGCCGCCAGTGTCGCCCCCTGGAAGGGGGTTGGCGAAGCGACACGCAGTGCGCGAAGACTGGGGGTGAGCCTTACTCCGTGCGGATCACCCGATCGACATCGAAGCCCAGCGTGCGCGCGTAGTCGAGTTCGACCGCCAGCCGGGCCTCGTCGAGCCGCGGCGCCCGCGAGAGCACCCACAGGAAGTCGCGATCGGGCGTGCCGACCAGCGCCACCTCGTAGTCGCGATCGAGCTTGAGGATCCAGTAGTCGCCCCAGACCATGGGCAGCCACGACAGCCAGTCGGGTGCGAAACGCACCTTCAGGCGGCCCGCGCCCGGTTGTCCCGCCACCGGCACGACGTGCGCCGTGCCGACCGACTCGTCGACGCCACCGGCCACCACGCAGACGTTGCGCACCTCCACCGTGCCGTCCGGCAGGGGCGTGTACTGCGCCGTGACCGCGCCGGTGCATTTCTTCTGGAAGCGGTTGGGCAGGCGGGCCTGTTCGTGCCAGACGCCGGCATAGCGCTGCAGGTCGACGGGAGCCACCGCCTGCAGGGGCGCGCGCATCAGCGGCGCTCCGTCGGCGGGGCCCGCGGGCGCCTGGGCCTGGGCACGGGCCGCGCGGGCCGTGCCCAGCACCGCCAGGGCCAGCACGCTGCCGACGCAGAACGCCGTCGCGAGCGTGCCGATGGAACTGCTGAAACGGCGGTCGTCGAAACCGTCCGAGGAAGGCGATCCGGTGCGGTGAGAAGCGGGGAGGTGCTGACGCGAGGTCATGGGATGGGCTCCAGAGCGATGCTGAGTCCGCACTCTAAGCGTGGGCCGCGCGACGTCATCGTCAGTCGCAGACCACACGCACCGTAGTTCCCCGACGAGATAATCGTGCGCATGAACCAACTCGATGCCCTCCGCCAATGGACCACCGTGGTCGCCGACACCGGCGACTTCCGTCAACTCGCCCGGTTCAAGCCGCAGGACGCGACGACCAACCCGTCGCTGATCCTCAAGGCCGTCCAGAAGGCCGACTACCGGCCGCTGCTCGACGAGGCCGTCGGCCTGCACCAGGGCAAGCCGATCGACGAGGTCATCGACCGCCTGCTGGTGCGTTTCGGCGCCGAGATCCTGTCGGTGGTGCCGGGCCGCGTCTCCACCGAGATCGACGCGCGCCTGAGCTTCGACACCGCCGCCACCGTGGCGCGCGCCGACCGCATCGTCGCGCTCTACCGCGCCGAGGGCATCGACACCGAGAAGCGCCTGCTCATCAAGATCGCCGCGACCTGGGAAGGCATCGAGGCGGCGCGCATCCTGGAGGCGCGCGGCATCCACACCAACCTGACCCTGCTGTTCTCCTTCGCCCAGGCCGTGGCCTGCGGCGCGGCGGGCGTCAAGCTGATCTCGCCCTTCGTCGGCCGCATCTACGACTGGCACAAGAAGTCGGCCGGCGCCGCATGGGACGAGGCGGCGAACGCGCGCGACGCCGACCCCGGCGTGAAGTCGGTGCGGCAGATCTTCGACTACTACAAGCGCCACGGCATCGCCACCGAGGTGATGGGCGCGAGCTTCCGCAACGTCGGCCAGATCGCCGCGCTTGCAGGGTGCGACCTCCTCACCATCAGCCCGGACCTGCTGGCCGAACTCGCCGCCAGCGACGCCCCGCTCACGCACGCGCTCGACGCCGAGGCGGCGCGCGCGCGCGAGGACATCGCGCCGGTCGTGCTCGACGAACCCGCGTTCCGCTACGCCCTCAACGAGGACGCGATGGCGACGGAGAAACTGGCCGAAGGCATCCGCGCGTTCGCGGCCGACGCGATCAAGCTCGAACAACTCATGGAGACCGTGTGACCGACCCAGCCCCCCCGCAATCCCATGCCCCGTCGTCCGTCGCCGGCGCCTCCGTGCGCTGCGACCGCACCGCCGCCTGGGGCCGGCTCCAGGCCCGTTTCGACGGGACCGGCCGCGACTTCGACGCGCGCGACGCCTTCGCCGCCGACCCGGGGCGCTTCGAGCGCTTCAGCCAGGCGGCGCCGCACGTCTTCGCCGACCTGTCGAAGAACCTGATCGACGCCGCCACCGAGGACGAACTGCTCGCGCTCGCGCGCGAGGCCGGCCTCGAGGCGCACCGCGACGCCATGTTCGCGGGCGAACGCATCAACGCCACCGAGGACCGGGCCGTGATGCACTTCCTGCTGCGCGCGCCGGCCGACGCGCCGGTCGCCGCCGCGGTCCGCGCCGAGCTGGCCGACGTGCACGCGACGCTCGACGCCATGCTCGCCTATGTCGAGGAGGTGCGCGCCGACCACACCATCACCGACGTCGTGAACATCGGCATCGGCGGTTCCGACCTGGGCCCGCAGATGGTGGTGCGCGCGCTCGACGCGTACACCGCGCCGGGCAAGCGCTTCCACTTCGTCTCCAACGTCGACGGCCACGAGCTCGCCGGCGTGCTGAAGGACCTGGCGCCCGAGCACACGCTGTTCCTGATCGCCTCCAAGACCTTCACCACCGCCGAGACGATGGCCAACGCCCGTTCGGCCAGGGACTGGTTCACGCGCTCGGGCGGCGTCGACGTGTCGCGGCACTTCGCCGCGCTCACGACCAACGTCGAGGCCGCGCGCGCCTTCGGCATCGAGCGCACCTTCGGCTTCTGGGACTGGGTGGGCGGGCGCTATTCGCTGTGGTCGTCGATCGGGCTGCCGATCGCGCTGGCCATCGGCGCCGACAACTTCCGCGCGCTGCTCGCCGGCGCGCACGCGATGGACGAGCACTTCCGCACCGCGCCGCTGGAGGCGAACCTGCCCGTGCGCCTGGGCCTGCTCGACGTCTGGTATCGCAACTTCCACGGCTTCACCAGCCGCGGCATCGCGCCCTACCACAGCGCGCTGGGCCGGCTGCCGGCCTACCTGCAGCAGCTGGAGATGGAGAGCAACGGCAAGCGCGTGGACGCGAGCGGCGCGGCGCTGCCCTTCGGCACCTCGCCGGTGCTGTGGGGCGAGCCGGGCACCAACGGCCAGCACGCCTACTTCCAGATGCTGCACCAGGGCACGGACGTGATCCCGCTGGAATTCATCGCCGTGCGCGATCCGGCGCACGACCTGGAGGGCCATCACGCCAAGCTGCTGGCCAATGCCCTGGCGCAGGCCCAGGCGCTGATGACGGGCAAGGCCGACGCGGGCGGCCACCGGAACTTTCCCGGCAACCGGCCGAGCAGCTTCTTCGTCTTCGAGCAGCTCACGCCCGAGGCGCTCGGCGCCTTCCTGGCGCTGTACGAGCACCGCGTGTTCACCAGCGGCGCGCTGTGGGGCATCAACAGCTTCGACCAGTGGGGCGTGGAACTGGGCAAGGTGCTCGCGCGCGACATCGAGGGACGCCTCGCCTCGGGCGACACGGCGGGGCTCGACCCGTCCACGGCCGGGCTGCTGGCGCGCCTGAAGCCGTAGCACCTGGGCCGCGTCGGCCGGATGGAAAAAAGCCGCCGCAGCGGCTTTTTTTTCGTCCGGGCGTCGCCGATCGCCCGGTACGCGGGCGGCGCATCAGCATCCTGTGTTGCCGCATCTAGGGAATCCACCCCCCGTTCGACGCATAAAAGTATCTATGCGCCTTCTTGGCGTACCAAGAATGTCGTAACGGCTCGCCAGAATTCGCTGCGACGGCCGGCGCGGCCGTGTGAACACCACGGAGACATTCATGAAGCGTTTTCTCAAGACGGGCCTGGCGCTCGCGCTCGCCGGCATGGGCCTCGCCCACGCCGCCACCGAACTGGTCATCGCCACCGTCAACAACGGCCACATGATCGAGATGCAGAAGCTCACGCCCTTCTTCGAGAAGGCCAACCCCGACATCAAGCTCAAGTGGGTGACGCTGGAGGAGGGCACCCTGCGCCAGCGCGTGACGACCGACATCGCCACCAAGGGCGGCCAGTTCGACGTCATGACCATCGGCCTGTACGAGGCGCCGATCTGGTCGAAGAAGGGCTGGCTCACGCCCATCACGACCGACGCCGCCTACGACGTCGACGACCTGCTGCCGGCCATCCGCAGCGGCCTGTCGAACGAGGGCAAGCTCTACGCCGCGCCGTTCTACGGCGAGAGCTCGATGCTGATGTACCGCAAGGACCTGGCCGACAAGGCCGGCTTCAAGATGCCCGACCAGCCGACCTGGACCCAGATCAAGGATCTCGCGGGCAAGATCCACGACCCCAAGGCCGGCGTCTACGGCATCTGCCTGCGCGGCAAGCCGGGCTGGGGCGACAACATGGCCTTCCTGACCACGCTGGTCAACACCTACGGCGGTCAGTGGTTCGACATGCAGTGGAAACCGCAGATCGACAGCAAGCCCTGGAAGGACGCGATCACGTTCTACGTCGACCTGATGAAGAGCTACGGCCCGCCCGGCGTGTCGGCCAACAGCTTCAACGAGACCCTGGCGCTGTTCAACGAAGGCAAGTGCGGCATGTGGGTGGACGCGACCATCGCGGCCTCGTTCATCGCCGACCCCAAGCAGTCGAAGGTCGCCGACAAGGTCGCCTTCGCGCAGGCCCCGGTCGCCGTCACGCCCAAGGGCGCGAACTGGCTGTGGTCGTGGAACCTGGCGATCCCGGCGAGCTCGACCAAGGCCGCCGCGGCGCAGACCTTCGTCCGCTGGGCGACCTCCAAGGACTACGTCCAGCTGGTGGCCAAGGAACAGGGCTGGGCCCAGGTGCCCACCGGCACGCGCAAGTCGACCTACGCGAACCCCGAGTTCCAGAAGGTTGCCAAGTTCGCCGCCGAGGAGAAGAAGGCCATCGACAGCGCCAACCCCAACGACAGCACGCTGCCCAAGTCGCCCTACGTCGGCGTGCAGTACGCGGCCATTCCCGAGTTCCAGGCCATCGGCGTGGCGGTGGGCCAGCAGATGAGCGCGGCCCTCTCGGGCAAGGTCACGGTCGACCAGGCGCTCAAGACCTCGCAGACCACGGCCGAGCGCGAGATGAAGAAGGCCGGGTACTACAAGTAACCCGGACCTCCTTTCCCTCTCCCCCCGGGGAGAGGGCAGGGTGAGGGGGCAGCGCGTCCACCGCCGACCGCGCATGCCCTCACCCCAACCCTCTCCCGCAGGCGGGAGAGGGGGCCAACCGCCTCAAAGGAACCCTCATGAAACGACTCCTGCCACGCGCCCTGATGGCGCCGGCGGTGGCGACGCTCTTCCTCTGGATGATCGTGCCGCTGCTCATGACGCTGTACTTCTCGTTCGTCAACTACAACCTGATGCAGCCCGGCGAGCACGCGTTCGCCGGCCTGGACAACTTCCACTACTTCATCACCGACCCGGACTTCTGGCCGGCGGTGTCCAACACGCTGCTGCTCATCGGCAGCGTGATCGCCATCACGGTGGTCTTGGGCGTGCTGCTCGCGCTGCTGGTCAACGAGCCGTTCCCGGGACGGGGCATCGTGCGGGTGCTGCTGATCTCGCCGTTCTTCGTCATGCCGGCGGTCAACGCGCTGCTGTGGAAGCACATGATGATGAACCCAATCTACGGCGTGCTGGCCGACGTCTGGCGCGGCTTCGGCCTCGCGCCGGTGGACTGGCTGACCGACGTGCCGCTGTTCTCCGTGATCATCATGGTGGCCTGGCAGTGGCTGCCCTTCGCCTGCCTGATCTTCATCACCTCGCTGCAGTCGCTCGACCGCGAGCAGATGGAGGCCGCGCGCATGGACGGCGCCACCGCCCCGCAGCGCTTCTTCTACCTGACCATCCCGCACCTGGGCCGGCCCATGGCGGTGGTGATCATGATCGAGATGATCTTCCTGCTCAGCGTGTTCGCCGAGATCGCCATCACCACCAACGGCGGCCCGGGCAACGAGAGCACCAACCTCACCTACATGATCTTCAAGCAGTCGCTGCTGAACTTCGACGTCGGCGTGGCCTCGGCGGGCGCCCTGTTCGCGGTGGTGCTGGCCAACATCGTGGCGGTGTTCCTCATCCGCATCGTCGGCAAGAACCTGGACTGAGGGCACGCACCATGCAAAGCAATCTCCTCCTCACCACCCTGCGCGCCCTCGGCGCCTGGGCCGCGGCGCTGCTGCTGTTCTTCCCGCTGGGCTGGCTGTTCCTCACGGCCTTCAAGACCGAGCTGCAGGCCATCCACGTGCCGCCGCTGTTCGTCTTCGAGCCCACGCTGGACAACTTCAGCGAGGTCCAGCGACGCAGCGACTACCTGCTGTACGCGCGCAACTCGCTCATCACCAGCCTGGGCTCGACCATCATCGGCCTGCTCATCGCCGCGCCGGCGGCCTACTCGATGGCCTTCTTCCGCACGAGGAAGACGCGCGACATCCTGATGTGGATGCTCTCGACCAAGATGATGCCGGCCGTCGGCGCGTTGATGCCGATCTACGTGCTCGCGCAGAGCACCGGCCTGCTGGACTCGCTCACGGCGCTGACGGTGGTCTTCACGCTGTCGAACCTGCCGATCATGGTGTGGATGCTCTACACGAGCTACAAGGACATCCCCAACGAGATCCTGGAGGCCGCGCGCATGGACGGCGCGAGCCTGTGGACCGAGTTCCGCCACGTGGTGCTGCCGCTGTCGGTGGGCGGGCTGGCCTCCTGCGGGCTGCTGTGCCTGGTGCTGAGCTGGAACGAGTCGTTCTGGGCGCTCAACCTCAGCTCGGCCAAGGCCGGCACGCTCGCCACGCTGATCGCCTCCTACTCCAGCCCCGAGGGCCTGTTCTGGGCCAAGCTGTCGGCCGCCTCGCTCATGGCCATCGCGCCGATCGTGGTGTTCGGCTGGTTCAGCCAGAAGCAACTCGTCCAGGGCCTGACCTTCGGCGCCGTCAAGTAAGTACACCCCCAGGCTTCGCGCACTGCGTGTCGCTGCGCCCACCCCCTCGCCGGGGGCGCTGCCGGCGGCCCGGCAAAGCCGGTTCCGCGGCAGCCCTGGCAAACAACGCAGGCTGATCCAGCGTCAATCAACGAAACGAACACAGGAGCAATCCATGGCCTACCTCGAACTCAAGGGCATCACGAAGAGCTTCGGCGACGCCCACATCATCCGCGGCGTCGACCTGGAGATCCAGAAGGGCGAGTTCATCGTCTTCGTCGGCCCCTCGGGCTGCGGCAAGTCGACCCTGCTGCGGCTCATCGCCGGGCTGGAGCCGGCGACCAGCGGGCAGCTGATGCTCGACGGGCGCGACATCACGAACACGCCCTCGGGCAAGCGCGACCTGGCGATGGTGTTCCAGAGCTACGCGCTCTACCCGCACATGAGCGTGGCGGACAACATGTCCTTCGCGCTCAAGCTCGCCGGCGTGGCCAAGGACGAGATCCGCAAGAAGGTCGACTACGCGGCCAAGCAGCTCAACCTCACGCAGTACCTCGATCGCACGCCCAAGGAACTCTCCGGCGGCCAGCGCCAGCGGGTGGCCATCGGCCGCGCGATCGTGCGGGCGCCGAAGGTGTTCCTGTTCGACGAGCCGCTGTCCAACCTGGACGCGGCCCTGCGCGGCAACACCCGGGTGGAGATCCACAAGCTGCACGTCGCGCTCGGCGCCACCAGCATCTACGTCACGCACGACCAGGTCGAGGCCATGACCCTGGCCGACCGCGTGGTGGTGCTCAAGGACGGCCTGATCGAGCAGGTGGGCACGCCCATGGAGCTGTACGACCGCCCGGTCAACCAGTTCGTGGCGCAGTTCATCGGCATGCCGTCGATGAACATGGTCGAGGCCAAGGCGATCCCCAGCTTCTCCCAGCAGACCGGCGGGCGCCTGCCGGTCGACGGCTTCCTGGGCGTGCGGCCCGAGGGCCTGCGCGTGCACCCGGGCAGCGGCCACGGCGTGCCGGGCACGGTCGAGCTGATCGAGGCGCTGGGCGCGGACACGCTCATCCACGTCAACGTGGCCGGCGTGCCGCTGATCTCGCGCCAGAACGAACGCACCACGCTCAGGGACGGCGACGCCGTGGGCGTCGAGCTCGACCCCTCGGTGCTGCACCTGTTCGGCCGCGACGGTCGATCGCTCGCCGCCACCGCCTGACTCCCGCTGCCTCCGGCCCTCCCGACCCCCGACGGAATCCCCGACGTGAACGCTCCTTCCTCCGCTCCCTCCTCGTCCTCGCCCGGCCCCGCCGCGGCGCGCATCCTGCACCTGGGCCTGGGCTCCTTCCACCGCGCGCACCAGGCGGTGTACCTGCAGGCGCTGCACGACGCCGGCGACACGCGCTGGTCGCTCGCCGGCGCCAACATCCGGCCCGACATGGCCGAGGTGCTGGCCGCCCTGCGCGCCCAGGGCGGGCGCTACACGCTGGAGACGATCTCGCCGGCCGGCGAGGTGCGCTACCAGCGCATCGAGTCGATCCGCGAGGTGCTGCCGTACGAGGCCGACCTGGCCTCGGTGATCGCGCTGGGCGCCGACCCGGCCACGCGCATCGTCTCCTTCACCGTGACCGAGGCCGGCTACTACCTCGACGCCGACCATCGCCTGGACCTGGGCTTCGCCGACCTGGCCGCCGACATCGAGCGCGCCCGCCGCGGCGAGCCCGGCCAGACCGTCTACGGCGCGGTCTGCGCCATCCTGCGCGCGCGCCGCGACGCCGGCGCCGGCCCCGTGACGCTGCTCAACTGCGACAACCTGCGCCACAACGGCGAGCGCTTCCGCGGCGGCCTGCTGGAGTTCATCGAGCGCGCGGGCGATCCGGCCCTGCGCGACTGGGCGGCGGCGAACACCACCAGCCCCAACGCGATGGTCGACCGCATCACGCCGCGTCCGCCGCCGGAACTGCGCGAGCGCGTGCGCGCCGCCACCGGCTGGGACGACGCCGCGCCGATCACCGGCGAGCGTTTCATCCAGTGGGTGATCGAGGACGACTTCATCGCCGGCCGGCCGGCCTGGGAGACCGTCGGCGTGGAACTGGTCGAATCCGTCCAGCCCTACGAGGAAGCCAAGATCCGCCTGCTCAACGCCACCCACAGCTGCATCGCCTGGGCCGGCACGCTGGTCGGGCTGCAGTTCATCCACGAGGGCACGCACACCCCCGCCATCCGCGAGATGGCCTTCGATTACGTCACCGACGACGTCATCCCGGTGCTGGGCACGCCCGGCGCGCCCAGCCCGGTCGACCTGCCGGCCTACCGCGACGTGGTGCTCGACCGCTTCGGCAACCCGGCGATCCGCGACACCAACCAGCGCGTGGCGGCCGACGGCTTCTCCAAGATTCCCGGTTTCATCGCGCCGACGATCCGCGAGCGGCTGGCGCGCGGCGAGCCCATCGAGGCGGTGGCGATGCTGCCGGCGCTGTTCCTGGCCTTCCTGCGGCGCTGGCACCGGGGCGAGCTGCCCTATGCGTACCAGGACCAGGGCATGGACCCGGCCGTGGCGCACGCGATGTGCGAGGCGCCCGACCCGGTCGCCGCCTTCTGCGCCGACGCCGGCCTGTGGGGCGAGCTGGCCGGCGACGCCCGGCTGGTCGACGCCGTGCGGCGCGCCGGGACGCGGGTCGACGCCTTCGTGGCGGCGGCCGGGCGCTGAGCCCCGGGGAATCCGGACCATGGCGACGAAGCCCGGCCGCCCCGCGCGATCGACCATGGCGCCGACGGCCGGAGCCGATGGTGGTAGCGTCGTGCGCTGACCGTCCACCCCCTCCGTTCGAGCCCTCGAATCCGTCCGCCATGGCCACCGTCCGCACCCGCTCCACCCCCCGCCAGCGCCAGCCCGAGGTCGAGCACGACCTCGCGCGCTCGGCCGCGCTGGGTTACGAGACCTCCGGCGAGGCCGGCTGGATCCGCTGCCTGGCGCACGGCTTCCCGAGTCCGCTGTCGCGCTGGCACTGCCACGACGAGTACGAGCTGCACCTCATCACCGAGACCTCCGGCAAGGCCTTCGTCGGCGACTGGATCGGGCCGTTCCAGCCCGGCCACCTGGTGCTGTGCGGACCGCGGCTGCCGCACAACTGGATCTCGCTGGACATGCCCGAGGCCGGCGTGGTGGCGCGCGACCTGGTCATCCAGTTCCGCCACGAACCGGTGATGGAGGCCGCCACGCAGATCCCCGAACTCGCCAGCGTCACGCACCTGCTGGAGCGGGCGCGCCACGGCATCGAGTTCTTCGGCATCTCGGCGCAGGCCCGGGCGCACTGGACGCGCACCAAGGGCGCCCACGGCCTGCGGCGCCTGGCGGCGTTCTGCGAATTCATGGCCGACCTGGCCGAGTGCAACGACTACCGGCTGCTGTCGAGCGTGCAGATGAGGGGCGCCGAGGGCGATGCCGAGGGCGACCGCATCAACGCCATCGTCACCCGCATCACCGACCACGTCGCCGAGCCGATCGCGCTGGCCGACGTCGCCGCCGAGCTGGGTATGAGCGAGAGCCGCTTCAGCCGCTACTTCAAGCGCTCGACCGGCAACAACTTCACCGACTTCGTCAACCGGGTGCGCATCAACAACGCCTGCCACCTGCTGATGCAGACCGAGCATTTCGTCACCGACATCTGCTACCAGGTCGGCTTCAACAACGTCGCCAACTTCAACCGGCGCTTCCTGGAGGTCAAGGGCATGACGCCCAGCGAGTTCCGGCGCCAGGCCGACAGCCGCTTCGGCGGCGACCGCTGACCTCCCGCATCCCTCAAGGACCACCC
This sequence comes from Variovorax sp. PvP013, assembly GCF_050435945.1. Taxonomy (NCBI): domain Bacteria; kingdom Pseudomonadati; phylum Pseudomonadota; class Betaproteobacteria; order Burkholderiales; family Comamonadaceae; genus Variovorax; species Variovorax sp. PvP013. The sequence goes on along the minus strand of NZ_JBNDLF010000002.1, from coordinate 227,562 downwards.
CGCACATGTACCTCGGACTCGACCTGGGCACCTCCGAACTCAAGGCCCTGCTGCTGGCCGACGACCACCGCATCGTCGCGGTGGCGCGCGCGCCGCTCACGGTGAGCCGGCCGCGACCGCTGTGGTCGGAACAGGACCCGGCGCAGTGGTGGGAGGCGCTGGAGACGGTGATGGCGGCGCTGCGCGCGTCGCAGCCCGAAGCCCTCGCGGCGGTGCGCGCCATCGGCCTGTCGGGCCAGATGCACGGCGCCGTGCTGCTCGACGCCGATGACGCCGTGCTGCGCCCCGCGATCCTCTGGAACGACGGGCGCAGCGCCGCGCAGTGCGAGGCGCTCGCGGCGGCTGTGCCGCGCCTGGGCGAGATCGCCGGCAACCTGGCGATGCCGGGCTTCACGGCGCCCAAGCTGATGTGGGTGCGCGAGCACGAGCGCGAGCTGTTCGCGCGCACCCGGCGCGTGCTGCTGCCCAAGGACTGGCTGCGCCTGCGGCTCACCGGCGAGGCCGTCGGCGAGATGTCCGATGCCTCCGGCACGCTGTGGCTCGACGTCGGCCGGCGCGACTGGTCCGACGAACTGCTCGCCGCCACCGGCCTCGATCGCACCCACATGCCGCGCCTGGTCGAGGGCGACGCGGTGTCGGCGCGCCTGCTGCCGGCGCTGGCCGATCGCTGGGGCCTGCGCCCGGGCATCGCGGTGGCCGGCGGCGGCGGCGACAACGCGGCCAGCGCGGTCGGCATGGGGCTGATCGAGCCGGGGCAGGGCTTCGTCTCGCTGGGTACCTCGGGGGTGATCTTCGTCTCCGGCGCGCGTTTCGCGCCCCGGCCGGAGGCGGCCGTCCACGCCTTCTGCCACGCGTTGCCGGGCCGCTGGCACCAGATGTCGGTGATGCTGTCGGCCGCCAGCGCGGTGGGCTGGGCGGCGCGCTGCTTCGGCTTCGCCGACGAGCCGGCGCTGCTGGCGGCGGCGGCCACGGCGACGCCTGCCATGCGCGAACGCGCGCCGCTGTTCCTGCCCTACCTGGCCGGCGAGCGCTCGCCGCACAACGACGCCCGGGCGCAGGGCGTGCTCTTCGGCCTGACCCACGCGCACGGCCCGGCCGACGTCGCCTACGCCGTGGTCGAGGGCGTGAGCCTCGGCCTGCGCGACGGGCTCGACACGCTGGAGCGGCCGGCGGGCGAATTGTTCCTTGTCGGCGGTGGCGCGCGCAGCGCGTGGTGGGGACAGCTGCTGGCGGACGTCCTGGAGGTGCCGCTGGCCCTGGCCGAGGGCGGCGAGGCCGGCAGCGCGCTGGGCGCGGCGCGCCTGGCCTGGCTGGCCGACGGCGGCGACGCCGCGTCGGTCTGCCGCACGCCGCCGCTGCAGCGGCGCTTCGCACCCGACGCGGCCGAGGCACCCGCGCACCGGGCGCGGCACGCGCGCTTCAAGACGCTCTACGCGGCGTTGCGGCCGCACTTCGGCGGCGTGTAGGGATCGCGCGCAATGAGGCCGGCGCGGGGCGTCGTCCGCGCCCGCGCCGCCGTCGGCCGCCGCCTCAGAGACCCAGGCCGGGGGCGCCCTTGCCCGCCGGCGCGTTCACCAGCACCGGCTTCGCGCGCCAGACGGCCGGGAACACCCGTTGCAGGTTCTCCACCTTCGGCACGTCGTTGATCGCGATGTAGGGATGGTCGGGGTGGCGCGCCAGGAAGTCCTGGTGATAGGCCTCGGCCGGGTAGAAGGCCTTGCCCGTCTCGACGGTGGTGGCGATCGGGCGGCCGAAGACCTTGGCGGCGTCGAGCTGCGCGATGTAGGCCTTGGCCACGCGCTGCTGCTCGGCGTTCTCGGGGAACACGGTCGAGCGGTATTGCGTGCCGGTGTCGGGCCCCTGGCGGTTCAGTTCGGTCGGGTTGTGGGCGACCGAGAAATAGACCTGCAGCAGTTGGCCGTAGCTGACCTGCCGGGGGTCGTAGGTGATGCGCACCGCCTCGGCATGGCCGGTGTCGCCCAGGCCCACGGCCTCGTACTTGGCCGTCTTCTCGCTGCCGCCGGCATAGCCCGAGACGGCGCCGGTCACGCCCTTGACGTGCTGGAACACGGCCTGCACGCCCCAGAAGCAGCCGCCGGCGAACACCGCCGTCGCCGAGGCGCCGCCCGGGCCCGGCGTGGCCGCGGCCACGTCGACCGCCGGCGGCGGAATGACCACCGCCGCTTCCGCCGCGACGGAGGGCATCGCATGCCACACGGACGCGGCGGCCACCACGGCGCACAGGCCCAGCAGGGGGCGTCGACCCAGCACGGCCAGGCGGTGGGAGAGGGTGGAGGAAGGGCGGGTGGGGCTGGTCATGGCGATGCGCTTTCGGAATCTGGATATTTTCGAGCGGGCAACCTACGGCCGGCCGGCCGGGAGACTACAGGAACGAGGACTTTTGTAGTCGATGGTTCCCGTGCGGAGACTTCTTTTCGCGCCCGTCACGTTTCATGTATTCTTCCAACCTTCCTCTTCCCCATGTCGCACGCAGGGCCGATCCTCCCGGGCCCGTGAATGAACGGAACGCGGCATCGTCCGATGCGGCAGGCATCGACCCGCTCGCTCCCCTGTTCGAGAGCTTCTGGATCGGCGGCTTCGAGGGCGCCGACCACGTCAACGGCTTCGGTCAGCCGCTCGATCCGAACGCGCGCAACGGCCACGACGCACGACTGGACGAGGACTACGCGGCGCTGGCCGCGCGCGGCATCCGCACCGTGCGGGAGAGCGCGGGCTGGCGCCTGATCCACGAACGCGGCGACGCCGGCTGGCGCGCCATCGAGGCCCAGGCGCGCTGCGCCGCCGGCCACGGCATCCAGATCGTCTGGACCCTGATGCACTACGGCTGGCCGGCCGGGCTGGACCCGTTCGAGCGGCCGGACGAATTCGTCGACGCCTTCGCCGACCACTGCGCGCGCCTGGCCGCCCTGCTGGCCGGCGTCGACGGCCCGCGACCGGCCTACCAGCCGGTCAACGAGATCTCGTTCCTGGCCTGGGCCGCTTCCAGCACCGGGCTGATCCATCCGCACGTGCCCTCGGCGCCCGGCAACGGCGACCGCCTCAAGCGCGTGCTGGTGCGGGCGGTGCTGCGCGCGATCGACGCCGTCCGCGCGGTCGAGCCGGGCGCGCGCATCGTCCACACCGACCCGGTGATCCACATCGAGCCGCACCGGGGTGCCGGGCCGACGGACAGCGCCGCCGCGCTGCGATCGAGCGCCCACCAGTTCGAGGCCTGGGACATGATCGCCGGCCGCACGGCGCCCGAGCTCGGCGGCGCGCCGCACTATCTCGACGTGCTGGGCCTGAACTACTACCACGACAACCAGTGGGAGGACGGCACCGGCGCGCGCCTGCACTGGCACCTGGGCGATGCCCGGCGCCGTTCCTTCGCCGAACTGGCCGGGGGGCTGTGGCGGCGCTACGGCCGGCCGATGTGCATCTCGGAGACCGGCCACATCGGCCAGGGCCGCGATGCCTGGCTCGACCACATGGGCGCCGAGCTCTTCGAGTGCCGCGCCCGGGGCATTCCCATCGGCGGGCTGTGCCTGTACCCGGTGATCGACCGCCCGGACTGGCAGGACGCCGGCCACTGGCACCACAGCGGCCTGTGGGACGTGCCCGGCGCGGACGCCGGCGACTTCACCCGCCGGCTGTGCCGACCCTATGCCGATCGCCTGCGCCACTGGCAGCACGTGGTCGAGACCCTTTCCTCCCTTCCTCCTCTTCAACTTCACGGGCAAAGAACCACCATGACAAGCCTCGTCGTCTTCTCCCACCTGCGCTGGGATTTCGTCTACCAGCGTCCCCAGCAGTTGATGTCGCGCCTGGCCGCGCGCCATCCGGTCGTGTTCGTCGAGGAGCCCATGCCGGGCGCGGACCACGCCTGGCTGGAACGGCACAGTCCCTGCGCTGGCGTCACGGTGCTGCGCATGCACCTGCCGGGCCACGCGCACGGCTTCCACGACGAGCACATGGCCGGCCTGGGCGAGCTGCTCTCCGCCCACCTGCGCGACCAGGGCATCGACGACTACCTGCTGTGGTTCTACACGCCGCTGGCCTTCCCCCTGGCCGACGGCTTGGCGCCGCGTGGCATGGTCTACGACTGCATGGACGAGCTCGCCGCCTTCGACTTCGCGCCGCCGGCGCTGATCGAGCGCGAGAACGCCATGTTCGACGCCGTCGACCTGGTCTTCACCGGCGGGCGCAGCCTGTACGAGTCCAAGCGCCTGCGTCATCCGGACGTGCACTGCTTCCCGAGCAGCGTCGACCACGCGCACTTCGGCCGGCGCGACATGGCGGACCATCCCGACCAGCGCGCCATCGCGCATCCGCGCCTGGGCTACTACGGCGTCATCGACGAACGCCTGGACATGGGCCTGGTGGCCGCCGTGGCCGACGCGCATCCCGAATGGCAGGTGGTGATGGTCGGCCCGGTCGTGAAGATCGATCCGGCGGGTCTGCCGCAGCGCCCCAACATCCACTGGATGGGCCAGCGCCGCTACGACGAACTGCCCGCCTTCCTCGCCGGCTGGGACGTCTGCCTGATGCCCTTCGCGCTCAACGCGTCGACGCGCTTCATCAGCCCGACCAAGACGCTCGAGTACCTGGCCGCCGGCAAGCCGGTGGTCAGCACCCCGGTGCGCGACGTGGCGCAGCAGTACGCCGACGTGGTGCCGATCGCGGCGACGCCGGCCGAGTTCGTGACCGCCTGCGAAGGCATCCTGGCCTGGGACGACAGCGCGCGCCTGAGCTTCCGCGCCTCCGCCGCGCTGGTGGTGGCGGGCACCTCGTGGGACCGCACCGCCGCCGCCATGCAGGACCTGCTCGGCCGCTTCGACCCGAAGGCCGATCGCGCCACCACCGCCACCGCCGGCGTCGAGGAATCCGACACGGCGCTCGACGAGGCCCAGGCGTGAACCTGCGGCCTCGGCTTTCCTTCCCTTCTTCAGCGATCCACCCATGACCCACATCGCCATCGCCGGCGCCGGCTTCTCCGGTGCCGTGCTGGCCCAGGAACTGGCGCGTGCCGGCTGCCGCGTCGACGTCTTCGACACCCGGCCTCACGTCGCGGGCAACTGCCACACCGAGCGCGACGCCGCGACCGGCGTGATGCTGCACACCTACGGCCCGCACATCTTCCACACTAGCAACGAACGCGTCTGGGACTACGTCCGGCGCTTCGGCGAGTTCGTGCCCTTCGTCAATCGCGTCAAGGCCATCACCGGCGGGCGCGTGTTCTCGCTGCCGCTGAACCTGCTGACGATCAACCAGTTCTTCGGCAAGACCTTCTCGCCGACCGAGGCGGCGGCCTTCTTCGAGCGGATCGGCGAGCGCAGCATCGAGGCGCCCGCCAACTTCGAGGAGCAGGCCCTGTCGCTCATGGGCCGCGAACTCTACGAGGCCTTCTTCGAGGGCTACACCACCAAGCAGTGGGGCATGTCGCCCACCGCGCTGCCCGCGAGCATCCTCAAGCGCCTGCCGGTGCGTTTCAACTACGACGACAACTACTACGCCAGCCGCTGGCAGGGCATCCCGCGCGACGGCTACACGGCGATCGTCGAGAAGATGCTCGACCACCCGGGCATCCGGCTGCACCTGGGCACCCGCTTCGACCGCGAAGGCGCCGGCGACTACGACCACGTGTTCTACAGCGGTCCCATCGACGCCTGGTTCGGCCACACCGAGGGCCGCCTGGGCTATCGCACGCTGGACTTCGTGCGCGAGGACCACGAAGGCGACCACCAGGGCAACGCCGTCATCAACTACGGCGACGTCGCGGTCCCCTGGACCCGCATCTCCGAGCACAAGCACTTCGCGCCCTGGGAGTCGCACGAGAAGACGGTCGTGTTCAAGGAGTACAGCCGCTTCTGCGAGGAGGCCGACACCCCGTACTACCCGATCCGCATGGTGGCCGAGAAGACTCTGCTGTCGCGCTACGTCGAACGCGCCCGCACCGAGCCCAAGGTCACCTTCGTCGGCCGCCTGGGCACCTACCGCTACATCGACATGCACGTCACCATCGCCGAAGCCCTCGACACCGCCGAGCGCTTCCAGAAGGCCCAGGCCGACGGCACCCCCATGCCCGCCTTCGTCGTCGACCCCCTGGCCTGAGAACACCCGACAGCGACCACCCAAAGAAAAAGCCCTGCCAGCGCAAGCTGCAGGGCTTTTTCTGTTCGCGAGCACCGCGGGACTGGCTCCGCCAGACCGCAGGTGCTGCCCCCGGCAGGGGGTAGGCGCAGCGGACACGAAGTGCCGCGCAGCCTGGGGGCGAGCGAAATTACATCCCCATGCCGCCCATGCCACCCATGCCGCCCATGTCGGGCATGCCGCCGCCGGCGCCGGCTTCTTCCTTCGGTGCCTCGGCGACCATGGCTTCGGTCGTCAGCAGCAGGGAAGCGACCGATGCGGCGTTCTGCAGCGCGGTGCGGGTGACCTTCGTCGGGTCCAGGATGCCCAGCTCGAGCATGTCGCCGTAGCTGTCGTTGGCGGCGTTGAAGCCGTAGTTGCCCTTGCCGGCCAGGACCGCGTTCACCACCACCGAGGCTTCGCCGCCGGCGTTGTTGACGATCTCGCGCAGGGGCGCCTCGACGGCCTTCATCACCAGCTTGATGCCGGCGTCCTGGTCGGCGTTGTCGCCCTTGACCGAGTCGCCCACGGCCTGCTTGGCACGCAGCAGGGCCACGCCGCCACCGGCGACCACGCCTTCTTCCACCGCGGCGCGCGTGGCGTGCAGGGCGTCTTCGACGCGGGCCTTCTTTTCCTTCATCTCGACTTCGGTGGCGGCACCAACCTTGATGACGGCCACGCCGCCGGCCAGCTTGGCCACGCGTTCCTGCAGCTTCTCGCGGTCGTAGTCGCTCGAGGCTTCCTCGATCTGGACACGCACCTGCTTGACGCGGGCTTCGATGTCGTTGGCGGCGCCGGCGCCGTCGATGATGATCGTGTTTTCCTTGCCCACTTCGATGCGCTGCGCCGAGCCGAGGTCGGCCAGGGTGACCTTCTCCAGCGTCAGGCCGACTTCCTCGGCGATGACCTTGCCGCCCGTCAGGATGGCGATGTCTTCCAGCATGGCCTTGCGGCGGTCGCCGAAGCCCGGTGCCTTGACGGCCACGACCTTCAGGATGCCGCGGATCGTGTTCACGACCAGCGTCGCCAGGGCTTCGCCTTCGACTTCTTCCGCGATGATCAGCAGGGGACGGCCCGACTTCGCGACCTGTTCCAGCGTGGGCAGGAGGTCGCGGATGTTGCTGATCTTCTTGTCGTAGAGCAGCACGAAGGGGTTGTCCAGGATCGCCGACTGCTTTTCCGGGTTGTTGATGAAGTAGGGCGACAGGTAGCCGCGGTCGAACTGCATGCCTTCGACGACGTCGAGCTCGCTGTCCAGGCTCTTGCCGTCCTCGACAGTGATGACGCCTTCCTTGCCGACCTTGTCCATCGCGTCGGCGATGAGCTTGCCGATGGTCTCGTCGCTGTTGGCCGAGATGGAACCGACCTGGGCGATCTCCTTCGACGTGGTCGTCGGCTTGGAAGCCTTCTTCAGCTCCTCGACCAGGGCCGTGACGGCCTTGTCGATGCCGCGCTTGAGGTCCATCGGGTTGATGCCGGCGGCCACGTACTTGAAGCCTTCGCGCACGATGGCCTGGGCCAGCACGGTCGCGGTGGTGGTGCCGTCACCGGCGTTGTCGGAGGTCTTGGAGGCCACTTCCTTCACGAGCTGGGCGCCCATGTTCTGCAGCTTGTCCTTGAGCTCGATCTCCTTGGCCACGGACACGCCGTCCTTGGTCACGGTGGGGGCGCCGAACGAACGCTCGAGCACCACGTTGCGGCCCTTGGGGCCCAGGGTCACCTTGACGGCATTGGCCAGGATGTTCACACCCTCGACCATGCGTGCGCGGGCTTCGCCGCCGAAAACGACGTCTTTTGCTGCCATGTTGATTCTCCGGATTCAGTAATTGGGGGGTAGGAAAGGAAAGCGCTGGAGAAGGAGCCGGTGGCTCACTTCTCGACGACCGCGAACAGGTCGTCTTCCTTCATCACGAGCAGTTCGTCGCCGCCGACCTTGACGGTCTGGCCGCTGTACTTGCCGAACAGGACGCGGTCGCCGACCTTGACGGTCAGGGCCGAGAGTTCGCCCTTGTCGTTGCGCTTGCCCGGGCCGACGGCCAGGACTTCGCCCTGATCGGGCTTCTCGGCGGCGGCGTCGGGGATGACGATGCCGGAGGCGGTCTTGGTTTCGCTGTCAACACGCTTGACGATCACGCGATCGGCCAAAGGACGAAGGTTCATAGCATCTCCTGGATGTGCAATGGATGTGGATTTGTGGGTCCCGGGCGCGTGGCCCGAGACACTGTCGCCTGAAAGCAGCGTTGTTAGCACTCTGCTTCGGTGAGTGCCAATGATAAGGGCATTCATCGCGATTTCAAGGCCGCGACCGCGACGGCGAGCAGGCGAACCCCTACACGCGTCGTCTGGGGCAGATGACTCGCATCGGCCTCGCGGAGTCCAAGGATGATTTTTCGACGGCGGTTTCCATCGCTCGCTCCCAAGGCGCAGCGGCATCCGGAAGCACCGCCTTTCCTGTTGCACCTTCCCTGTCAGGAGACACTCATGGCCACTCAGAACGATCTCTCGCGCGGTACTACCGCCGGCAATGCCGACGACCTGAACCGCGATCCGATCACCGGCGCACCCGGCGCCCATCCCGTGGGCACGGGCGTCGGCGCCACCGGCGGCGCACTGGCCGGCGCGGCGGCGGGCTCGCTCGCCGGTCCGGTCGGCACCGTGGTCGGCCTGGTGGCCGGCGCGGTCGTCGGCGGACTGGGTGGCAAGGCCATCGCCGAGAACGTCAACCCGACGGCCGAGGACGCCTACTGGCGCGAGAGCTACAACCGCGAGACCTATGTGCAGCCGGGCAGCAGCTACGACGACTACGGTCCGGCCTACGAGATGGGCTGGTCGACCCGCGCCTCGCGCGCCGACACCTTCGACGCCGTCGAGCCCTCGCTGGCCGACGAGTGGTCGACCCGCCGCGGCGCCTCGGGCCTCGACTGGGAGCAGGCCCGTCCCGCCACGCGCGCCGCCTGGGAGCGCGCCGACCGCACCTACTTCAGCGGCACCGACCCCACCACCACCGGCACGCTCGGCGCGGGTGCGGGCGCGGCGCTGGGCGCGGCCACGACGACGGCCTTCGGTGCCGGCGACAACTACGAGGCCGCCGTCGCGGGCGAGTCGTTGGCCAACGACGAGGTGGTCGACGTCCTCAACGACCTGATCGAGAACTCGCGCGACGGCGCCGAGGGCTTCAAGGCCAGCGCCGAGCAGGTCGAGACCGCCCGCCTGAAGCAGCTCTTCAGCGAGCGTGCCACCGCCTGCGCCTCGGCCGCGGCCGAACTCGTGCCGCTGGTCACGCAGTACGGCGGCACGCCCGCCGATGGCGGTACCGTCGGCGGTGCGCTGCATCGCGGCTGGGTCAAGGTCAAGGGCGCGGTCGGCGCCGACAGCGAGGTGTCGATCCTGGAGGAGGTCGAGCGCGGCGAGGACGCCTCGCTGGCGCGCTACCGCAAGGCACTGAAGAACCAGCTGCCGGCCGACGTGCGCGCCGTGGTGCAGAAGCAGGCCGACGGCGCCCAGCGCAACCACGATGAGATCAAGGCCCTGCGCGACGCAGCCCGCGCCCGGGGCTGACCGGCGCCGCGCCGGATTCCCGCCAGCGCGCCCGCGAGCCGCTGGACGGGGAGCCGATGCATTGGCATCCATTGCCGCCGAGCCGCCTCCGGGCGGCTTTTTCCATTCCATGCCGCCATGAAAAAAAGAAGCTCCCCGGAATCCGGTCCTTCCGCCACCACCACCGCCATCGCCGCCGCGCCCACGGGCTTCGTCCGGGTGCGCGGCGCGCGCGAGCACAACCTGAAGGACGTCGACGTCGACATCCCGCGCGACGCGCTGGTGGTGTTCACCGGCGTGTCGGGTTCGGGCAAGTCCTCGCTCGCCTTCGGCACGCTGTACGCCGAGGCGCAGCGGCGCTACTTCGAATCGGTCGCGCCCTATGCGCGGCGGCTGATCGACCAGGTCGGCGTGCCGGCGGTGGATTCGATCGACGGCCTGCCGCCGGCCGTGGCGCTGCAGCAGCAGCGCGGCACGCCCGGCGCGCGCTCGTCGGTCGGCAGCCTGACGACGCTGTCGAGCTTGCTGCGCCTGCTGTACTCGCGCGCCGGGCGCTATCCGGACGGGCAGCCGATGCTCTACGCCGAGGACTTCTCGCCCAACACGCCGCAGGGCGCCTGCCCAGTCTGTCACGGCCTGGGCCACGTCTACGAGGTGACCGAGCGCTCGATGGTGCCGGACGACTCGCTGACCATCCGCGAGCGCGCCGTCGCCGCCTGGCCCTCGGCCTGGCAGGGACAGAACCTGCGCGACATCCTAGTCACGCTCGGCCACGACGTCGACCGACCCTGGCGCGAGCTGCCGAGGAAGACGCGCGACTGGATCCTGTTCACCGACGAGCAGCCCACCGTGCCGGTCTACGCCGGCCACACGCCCGCCGAAGTCCGGACCGCGCTGCGCGCCAAGGCGGAGCCGAGCTATCAGGGCACCTTCATCGGCGCGCGCAAGTACGTCCGGCACACCTTCGCCACCACCCAGAGCGCGCTGATGAAGAAGCGCGTGGCGCGCTACATGACCGGCAGCGTCTGTCCGGAATGCGGCGGCGGGCGGCTCAAGCGCGAGGCGCTGGGCGTGACCTTCGCCGGCCTGGACATCGCCGCGCTGTCGCGGCTGCCGCTGGAGGACATGGCGCGGGTGCTCGGCCCGGCGGCGGCGGGCGAGACACCGACGGAGGCGTCCACCGTTCCGCTCGACCGCACGCACGCCCGCCGCGACACCGCGCGCCGCGTGGCGGCCGGCGGTGCCGCGCACGCGGCCGCGCCCGACGTGCGGCGCACCTCGCACCTGTCGGAGGAGAAGCGCATCGCCGCGCAACGCATCGCGCAGGAGGTGCTCGCGCGCGTCGACACGCTGCGCGCGCTGGGCCTGGGCTACCTGTCGCTCGATCGCGCCACGCCCACGCTGTCGCCGGGCGAACTGCAGCGGCTGCGATTGGCGACGCAGATCCGCTCGAACCTCTTCGGCGTCGTCTACGTGCTCGACGAGCCCTCGGCCGGCCTGCATCCGGCCGACGCCGAGGCCCTGCTCGACGCCCTGGCGCAATTGAAGCGCGCGGGCAATTCGCTGTTCGTCGTCGAGCACGACCTGGCGGTGATGCGCACCGCCGACTGGCTCGTCGACGTCGGCCCCGGCGCGGGCGAGCGGGGCGGGGAGGTGCTCTACAGCGGCCCGCCCGCCGGCCTGCGCGAGGTCGACGCCTCGCTCACGGCGCGCTACCTGTTCGACGAGCGGGCGCCGGCCGCGCGCGCGCCGCGCGAGCCCGCCGGCTGGCTGCGGCTCGAAGGCGTCGCGCGCAACAACCTCGACGGCGTGGACGCCGCCTTCCCGCTGGGCGTGCTGACGACGGTGACGGGCGTGTCGGGCTCGGGCAAGTCGAGCCTGGTGAGCCAGGCGCTGGTCGAGCTGGTGGCGGCGCACCTGGGCCAGGAGGCACCGCTGGCCGACGACGACGACGGCGCCGCCGAGGGCGACGCGCCGGCCGTGCCGGCGACCGCCACGGCCGGGCGCATCGCCGGCGGCGCCGAGGGCATCCGGCGGCTGGTGCGCGTCGACCAGAAGCCGATCGGCCGCACGCCGCGCTCCAACCTCGCGACCTACACCGGCCTGTTCGACGCCGTGCGCAAGCGCTTCGCCGCCACGCCCGAGGCGCAGGCGCGGGGCTTCGACGCCGGGCGCTTCTCGTTCAACGTCGAGAAGGGGCGCTGCCCGACCTGCGAGGGCGAGGGCTTCGTCAGCGTCGAGCTGCTGTTCATGCCCAGCGTCTACGCGCCGTGCCCGGCCTGCCACGGCGCGCGCTACAACGCCGCCACGCTGGCGGTCCGCTGGCGCGGCCGGGACATCGCCGAGGTGCTGCGCATGACGGTGGACGAGGCCGGCGACTTCTTCGCCGACGAGCCGGCCGTGCAGCGCCCGCTCGCGCTGCTGCGGGCCATCGGCCTGGGCTACCTGCGGCTGGGCCAGCCGGCGACGGAACTCTCGGGCGGCGAGGCGCAGCGCATCAAGCTCGCCACCGAGCTGCAGCGCGCGCAGCGCGGCGACACCCTCTACGTGCTCGACGAGCCGACCACCGGCCTGCATCCGTCCGACGTCGACCGGCTGATGGCGCAGTTCGACCGCCTGATCGAGGCCGGCAACACGGTCGTGGTGGTCGAGCACGAGATGCGTGTGGTGGCTGCGAGCGACTGGGTGATCGACGTCGGGCCGGGCGCGGGCGGGGCGGGCGGGCGCATCGTGGCGGCCGGCCCGCCGCGCGAGGTCGCCCGCGCGCGCGGGAGCCGGACGGCGCGCCATCTGGCAGCGGCGCTGGGGGAGGCGCCCGCAGAATCCGGCGGATGAAGAAATTCGCCGCGGTCGTCACCGCCTTGCTCTCCGTCTCCGCGCTCCACGCGCAGTCCGGTGCCGCCGTCGGCGCCACCACCGACCCCCTTCCCGCCGCGAACGCCGCCGATGGCGTGCCCACGCTCGGCGCCGTCACCGTCTCGACGCCGCGCGGCGTCGTCTCGTCCTTCGACGTGCCGGGCTCCATCGACCTCGTCGACCGCCAGCAACTGCGCGACGGCCGGCTGCAGGTCAACCTGTCGGAAAGCCTGGGCGTCGTGCCCGGCCTGCAGGTGCAGAACCGACAGAACTACGCGCAGGACCTGCAGATCTCCATCCGCGGCTTCGGCGCGCGTTCCACCTTCGGCCTGCGCGGCGTGCGGCTCTACATCGACGGCATCCCGGCCACGCTGCCCGACGGCCAGGGCCAGAGTTCGAACATCGACATCGGCACGGCCGACCGCGTGGAGGTGCTGCGCGGACCGTTCTCGGCGCTCTATGGCAATTCATCCGGCGGCGTGATCCAGGTCTTCACGCAGGACGGCGAGGCGCCGCCGCGCGTCGGCTTCTCGGTGGCCGGCGGCAGCGACGGCACCTCGCGCGTGGGCGCCACGGCCAGCGGACAGAGCGGCCGCGTCGACTACGTGCTGGGCGCGAGCCGCTTCCGCACCGACGGCTGGCGCGACCACAGCGCCGCCACGCGCGACATCGCCAACGGCAAGCTGGGCATCGCGCTGGACGACGGCGCGAAGCTCACGCTGGTGGCCAACAGCGTGCGCATCGACGCGCAGGACCCGCTGGGCCTGACGCAGGCGCAGCTGGCGGGCGACCGCCGCGGCGCCGCGCTGGCGACGCAGTACGACACGCGCAAGACGGTCGACCAGACGCAGCTGGGGCTGCGCTACGAGAAGCGCGTCGACGCGGCCAACGACCTGCGCCTGATGCTCTACGGCGGCGAGCGCCGCACCACGCAGTTCCAGGCCATCCCGCCCTCGGCCCAGGCCAATCCGTTGAGCGCGGGCGGCGTGATCGACCTGGAGCGGCGCTATGCCGGCTTCGACGCCCGCTGGACCACGCGCACGCAGCTGGCCGGCCGGCCCTTCGAGATCGCCGCCGGCCTGGCCTACGACACGCTCGACGAGACCCGGCGCGGCTACGAGAACTACCTCGGCACGGCCGCCGCGCCGCGCCGGCTGGGTTCGCAGGGCGCCCTGCGGCGCGACGAGCGCAACACGGTGTCCAACGTCGATCCCTACGTGCAGACGCGCTGGGACTTCGCCGAGCGCTGGAGCCTGGAGGCCGGCCTGCGCCGCAGCACCGTGCGCTTCGACTCGCAGGACCGCTACGTGCGCGGGATCAACCGCGACGACAGCGGCGACGCGCGCTATGCCCGCACGCTGCCCGCCGGCGCGTTGCGCTACGCGGTGAACCGCGACCTCAACGTGTACGTCTCGGCCGGCCGCGGCTTCGAGACGCCGACGCTCAACGAGCTTTCCTACCGTCCCGACGGCACCGGCGGGCTGAACTTCGCCCTCCAGCCGTCGGTCAACCGCAGCGTCGAGGCCGGCGCCAAGGCGCGCGTCGCCGGCGGGCTGCTGACCGGCGCGGTGTTCCGGACCCGCACCGACGACGAAATCGTCACCGCCACCAACGTCGGCGGCCGCGCGACCTTCCGCAACGCCGGCCGCACGCGGCGCGAGGGCGCCGAGCTCGGCTGGTTGCACGAGACCGCCGGCCACTGGCGCACCCAGGTCGCCGCGACGTGGCTCGACGCGCGCTACGACGACGCCTTCAACGCCGTGCCGGCCGGCAGCCGGATTCCCGGCATCGCCAAGCAGGCGCTGTTCGTCGCCTACGGCTACGCGCCGCCCGAGGGCTGGCGCGCCGGCGCCGAGCTGCGCGCGCTCGGCCGCATCGCCGCGAACGACGCCAACACCGCCAACGCGCCGGGCTACGCGGTCGCGGCGGTGCAGGCGGGGTACGTGAAACGCATCGCGCGCTGGGAACTGAACGCCTTCGCCCGCATCGACAACCTGTTCGCGCGCGACATCGTCGGCTCGGTGATCGTCAACGAAGGCAACGCCCGCTTCTACGAACCCGCGCCGGGGCGGACCTGGACGGTGGGAGCGGGGGCGGCGTACCGGTTCTGAGCGGACGTGAAAAAGCCGGGCGAACCCGGCTTTTCCGCATTCGGCCCCGCGTGGGCCTCATGGGCCTCAGAGCCCGGCGGCGGCGCGCAGCGCGGCGGCCTGGCCGGTCGACTCCCAGGTGAACTCGGGCTCCTCGCGGCCGAAGTGACCGTAGGCGGCGGTCTTGCGGTAGATCGGGCGCAGCAGGTCGAGCATCTGGATGATGCCCTTGGGGCGCAGGTCGAAATGCTCGCGCACCAGCGCGGCGATGCGGTCGTCGGGGATCAGGCCGGTGCCTTCGGTGTAGACCGTGATGTTCATCGGCTGGGCCACGCCGATCGCGTAGGCGACCTGGATCTGGCACTGGCGCGCGATGCCGGCGGCGACGATGTTCTTGGCCACGTAGCGCGCGGCGTAGGCGGCCGAGCGGTCCACCTTGCTCGGGTCCTTGCCCGAGAACGCGCCGCCGCCGTGCGGGCAGGCGCCGCCGTAGGTGTCGACGATGATCTTGCGCCCGGTCAGGCCGCAGTCGCCCTGCGGGCCGCCGATGACGAAGCGGCCGGTCGGGTTGATCAGGTAGCGGGTCTCCTGCAGCCATTCCTTGGGCAGCACCGGCTTGATGATCTCCTCGATCACCGCCTCGACGAAGCTGGCCTTCATCTTCGTCGGGCTCTCGCTCTGGTCGGGGTGGTGCTGGGTCGACAGCACCACGGTGTCGATGCTGTGCGGCTTGCCGTCGACGTAGCGCATCGTGACCTGGCTCTTGGCGTCCGGGCGCAGGAAGGGCAGGCGGCCGTCCTTGCGCAGCTGCGCCTGGCGCTCGACCAGGCGGTGCGCGTAGTAGATCGGCGCGGGCATCAGCTCGGGGGTCTCGTCGCAGGCGTAGCCGAACATCAGGCCCTGGTCGCCGGCGCCGGTGTTGAGGTGATCGTCGCTGGCGTGGTCGACGCCTTGCGCGATGTCGTTGGACTGCTTGTCGTAGCAGACCATCACCGCGCAGCCCTTGTGGTCGATGCCGTAGTCGGTGTTGTCGTAGCCGATGCGCTTGATGGTGTCGCGCGCGACCTGGATGTAGTCGACGTGCGCGTTGGTGGTGATCTCGCCGGCGAGCACCACGAGGCCGGTGTTGGTCAGCGTCTCGGCGGCGACGCGGGACAGCGGGTCCTGTTCGAAGATCGCGTCGAGGATCGCGTCGGAGATCTGGTCGGCGACCTTGTCGGGGTGGCCTTCGGAGACGGATTCGGAAGTGAAGAGAAAGTCGTTCGCCATGGGATGGGGCTCCAATCGGGTGGGTCGGCGCGTTGCCGACGGCGATGAAGCCTGGCGAACGCTTTAGCAGAAGGGCGTCTTCGGCCCGGGCACAATCGCGCGGCGCTTGTGCGTGTCGCCCTGCAAGTAGTTCCATAACTCAGCGACAATTTGGATTCTATTCGAGCCGTGCAGGGTGTCCTGTCAAGGGTCTTTGCCGCGCGTCACCCACCGTTCCGTCGTTCTCTCCGCGTCCGTCCTCTTCGCTCCGTTCCGTCCGATGCTCGTCGCCCTGTTCCGCCTGCTCGCCCGCGTGCCGCTGCCCGTCATGCAGCGCCTGGGCATCGCCTTCGGCTGGCTGGTGTGGTGGACCTCGCCGCGCTACCGGCAGCGCTTCGTCGCCAACGCGGAAGCCGCCGGCTTCACGCCCGCGCAGTACCGGCCGGCCATCGGCGCGGCCGGCGCCATGGCGGCCGAGCTGCCCTGGCTGTGGGCGCGTCCGCGCGGCGAGAGCGTGCTGCCGCGCGTGGTGCGCTGGGAGGGCATCGAGGCCTTCGAGGCGGCATTGGCCGAAGGGCGCGGCGTGATCATCGTCACGCCGCACCTGGGCAGCTGGGAGATGTACGGGCAGGCCCTGGCCGAACGCCTGGTCGGCACGTACGGACCGCTCACGGCATTGTTCCGCCCGCCACGCAAGGCCTGGATGGCGCGGCTCATGGCGGGCTCGCGCGAGCGCGCCGGCCTGCAGACGGTGCCCACCAGCGTCAAGGGCGTGCGCAGCCTGATGCGCGCACTGCGCGCGGGCGGCTACACCGGCATCCTGCCCGACCAGGTGCCGCCGTTCGGCCAGGGCGTGTGGGCGCCGTTCTTCGGCCGGCCGGCCTACACCATGACCCTGCTGCCGCGCCTGGCGCAGCAGACCGGCGCGCGCGTGTTCCTCGGCGTGTGCGAGCGGCTGCCGCGCGGCGCGGGCTACGTGATCCGCTGCGAGCCCTTCGACGGCACCGCGATGAGCGACCCCGAGGCCACGCCCGAGGCCGCCGCCGCCGCCATGAACGAGGGCATCGAGCGCCTGATCCGCCGCCTGCCGCAGCAGTACGTCTGGGACTACGCCCGCCACAAGCAGCCCAAGGGCGAAGCGCCCATGGACGACGCGACGAAAGCCGCCGCATGAGCCTGTCCTCGTCCCTGGGCATCGCCTTCATGCGCGCGCTGGCGCACCTGCCGCTGCCGGCGGTGCGCGGCTTCGGCGCCGTGCTCGGCCGCGTGCTGTACGTGGTCGCGCGGCCGCGCCGCCGCGTGGTCGACATCAACCTCGCGCTGTGCTTCCCGGAGAAATCAGACACCGAGCGCCGGCGCATCGCGCGCGAGACCTTCGTCTTCGTCGCCCAGTCCTGGCTCGACCGCAGCTGGCTGTGGCACGCGCCCGAGCGGGTGGTGGCGAAGCGGCTGCGGGTGGTCGGCGCGGCGGCCGAGATCGAGGAGATCGCGCACGGCAGCGCGCCGATGATCCTGTTCGCGCCGCACTTCTACGGCCTCGACGCCGCGGCCACCGCGCTCACGATGCACACGGCGCGGCCCTCGACCACCATCTACACGACCCAGCGCGACCCGCAGGTCGACGCCTGGATCCGCGAGGGCCGCCAGCGCTTCGGCAACGTCGAGACGCTCAACCGCGTCGACGGCATCAAGCCGATCCTCTCGGGCCTGCGTAAGGGCGGCCTGCTCTACCTGCTGCCCGACATGGACTTCGGCCGCGACCAGACGGTGTTCGTGCCGTTCTACGGCGTGCAGGCCTCCACCGTGCCGTCGCTCTCTCGCTTCGCGCGGCTGGGCCGGGCCAAGGTCGTGCCGGTGGTGGCGCGGCTGGTGGCCGACGGCTACGAGATCGAGGTGCTGTCGGCCTGGAGGGACTTCCCGAGCGACGACGTGATGGCCGACACCGCCCTCATGAACACGCGATTGCAGGGCTACATCGACGCCATGCCGTCGCAGTACTACTGGGTGCACCGCCGCTTCAAGACGCGGCCCGAGGGCGAGCCGCCGGTCTACTGATCACCCGGCCGCCGTGGGCGCGGGCGGCGGCCGGCGGCCGAGGAAGTCGCCGATCTCCCGCGCGACGCGCGCCGGCTGCTCGTGGACGATCCAGTGCGTGGCGTCGGGCACCCGCACGACCTCGAGCCGCGGCACGTAATCCTCCAGACCGTCGAGCAGCCCGGGCAGCAGCGCCGTGTCGCCGAGCGCCCAGATCACCAGCGTCGGCACGTCGACCGTGAGCCGCTCGCGCGGGATCTCCGGCAGCGCGGGCGCGGTGCCCGGCGCCGCATCGGCCGGCGGCGGCTTGAGCGGCGTCACGCGGTAGAGGTTGCAGCCACCGGTCAGTCCGGCGTCCCAGACCTCGCGGTACCGGGCGCGCACGTCGTCGGTGAGCCAGCCGGGGACGCCGGCGCCGGCGCCCGTCGCCGTGAAGAAGCCCCACATCCGCCGGTAGTCGTCCTCCGCCAGCAGCGCCTCGGCATCGGGCCGCGCGAGGAAGTGCATGTAGGCGCTGGCGGCGCGCTGCGCCGGGTTGTCGCGCAGCTCGCGCGCGAAGGTGCCGGCGTGCGGCGAGTTGAGGACGACCAGGTGCCCGAGCCGGTGCGGGAACGCGTTGGCGAAGCCCCAGGCGAAGGCACCGCCCCAGTCGTGCGCGACCAGCACGGCGACGTGGCCGTCGGCGCGCTCGGTGTCGACCAGCGCCTCGATGTCGCGCACCAGCAGGTTGGCCTTGTAGGCCGCCACGTCGGCCGGCGCGCTCGACGGCCCGAAGCCGCGCAGGTTCGGCGCCACGCAGCGGTAGCCGCCGTGCTCGGGCCGCGCGAAGTGCGCCATCAGTTCGTCCCAGACGAAGGCGCCCTCGGGAAAGCCGTGCAGGAACAGCATCAGCGGCCGGCCAGGGGTGCCGGCGGCGCGGCAGCCCAGCGTGACGCCGCCGGGCAGGGTGCGTTGGAAGGTGTCGATCATGCGGGGTCTCCTGGAGTTCGAGGGTCGAATCCGGGGCGACCGCCGCGATCGCGGCGTCAGTGCCCGGGCCGGGTGGCGGGCGGGTCGGCGGCCTCGTCGGCCGCGGGGATCTCGGGCGTCGTCGCGGGTGCGGCGCCGGCGGCCGGGGCGTCGGCCTCGGGATGCGCCCAGCGCCACAGCAGCTCGGCCGCCTCGTCGACGCCGTGCCGCTTGAGCGCCGAGAACAGTTTGACCTCGCCGCCACCGGCCTGCAGTCGCGCGATCGACAGCGCCTTGGCGCCCTCGGAACGCGTGAGCTTGTCGGACTTGGTCAGCAGCACCAGGAACTTCAGGCCGGCTTCCACGCGCGGGCGGATGACGTCGAGCAGGATGTCGTCGAGCTCGGTCAGGCCGTGGCGCGGGTCGCACATCAGCACCACGCCGCGCAGGTTCTCGCGCGTCATGAGGTAGTTGCCCATCACGCGCTGCCAGCGCAGCTTGGCCTCGCGCGGCACGGCCGCGTAGCCGTAGCCGGGCAGGTCGGCGAGCACGGCGTCGTCGATCTTCTGCTTGCCCAGGCCGAACAGGTTGATGTGCTGCGTGCGCCCGGGCGTCTTGGAGGCGAAGGCCAGGCGCGTCTGCTGCGTGAGGGTGTTGATGGCGGTGGACTTGCCGGCGTTGGAGCGGCCGACGAAGGCGATCTCGGGCAGGTCGAAGGCCGGCAGGTGTTCCAGCTGCGGGGCGCTGGTGAGGAAGTGGGCGGTGTGCATCCAGCCCAGCGCGGCGCGGATCCGGTCGGGGGCGGGCGCCGCACGGGGCGTCGCGGGGGCCGGTGAGGGCGCGGGGGAGGTCATCGGGGAGGCTTTCGGAACGGGGGGCCATTGTAGAATCGCGGGGTTTTGCGCCCATAAATCCAAGCCCCGCCGCCATGAAGTCGTTTGCCCATCTTCTGCTCGCAGCCCTCTTGGGTGTCGCCTCCAGTGCCGGTTCCGCCCAGACGTCCGAGGCCCCGGCGCCGGCCGCGGCGGGGACGCCCGCGAAGCCGGCCAAACCCGATCCGGCCAGGGGCGACACGATCTTCAACGCGGCGCCGGCCAACAGCCAGAGCTGCGCGTCCTGCCACAACGCCGACGGCAACTCGGCCGTCGCGGCCAATCCCAAGCTGGCGCAGCAGCACCCCGAGTACATCGTCAAGCAGCTGCAGGAGTTCAAGTCCGGCAAGCGCAAGAGCGCGATCATGAAACCCTACGCCTCGGCGCTGTCCGATCAGGACATGCGCGACATCGCGTGGTTCGTCGGCGCCAAGCCCGTGAAGACCGGCTTCGCCAAGGAGAAGGACCTGGTCGCCCTGGGCGAGAAGATCTATCGCGGCGGCATCGGCGAGCGCCAGATCGCCGCCTGCGCCGGCTGCCACAGCCCCAACGGCGCCGGCATCCCGGCCCAGTACCCGCGCCTGGGCGGCCAGCATGCCGACTACACCACCGCCCAGCTGGTGGCCTTCCGCGACGGAGTGCGCACCAACAGCCCGCAGATGACCGGCGTGGCGGCCAAGCTCAACGACCGCGAGATCAAGGCCGTCTCCGACTACATCGCCGGTCTCCGCTGACTCCACCCCCAGTCTTCGCGCACTGCGTGTCGCTTCGCCAACCCCCTTGCAGGGGGCAGCACCGGCGGCCCGGCGGAGCCGGTTCCGCGGTGCTTTGCGAACTTGCGGTCAAGTTGACGAACCAACTGCCGATAATCATCTCGTAGGGGCGGGCCGATCCATGAAGGGGTCGCCCGCCTTTTTCCCTTCCAGCCCACCCGATGTCCATCTCCACCCACGGTCTTCGCGTTCGTCGCGGTCCCCAGGCGGTCCGCGCGACGGTGGAGTTGTTCTCGTCGATGCGCTTCGCCATCGCGCTGCTGACGGTCATCTGCATCGCCTCGATCATCGGCACGGTGCTCAAGCAGCACGAACCGGCGGGCAACTACGTCAACCAGTTCGGGCCGTTCTGGGCCGAGGTCTTCCGCGCCGCGCGGCTCGACTCGATCTACAGCGCCTGGTGGTTCCTGCTGATCCTGCTGTTCCTGGTGGTGAGCACCTCGCTGTGCGTGACGCGCAACACGCCGCGCATCCTGGGCGAACTGCGCACCTTCAAGGAGGACCTGCGCGTCCAGAGCCTGAAGGCGTTCGGCCAGCGCGCCGAGGCCTCGCTCGGCGAGTCGCCCGAGGCGGCCGCGCGGCGCATCGGCGGCATGCTCGCCGGCGGCGGCTGGAAGGTGCGGCTGCAGCAGCGCGAGGGGCAGGGCTGGATGGTCGCCGCGCGCGCCGGCGGCGCCCACAAGCTGGGCTACATCGCCGCGCACGGCGCCATCGTGCTGATCTGCCTGGGCGGCCTGCTCGACGGCGACCTGGTGGTGCGCGCGCAGACCTGGTTCAACGGCAAGAGCGTGTTCACCGGCGGCGGCATGATCGCCGACGTCGCGCCCGAGCACCGGCTCTCGCCGGCCAACCCGACCTTCCGCGGCAATATCCTGGTGCCCGAGGGCGGCCGCGCGAGCGTCGCCATCCTCAACCAGTCCGACGGCGTGCTGCTGCAGGAGCTGCCGTTCTCCATCGAGTTGAAGAAGTTCATCGTCGACTACTACTCGACCGGCATGCCCAAGCTGTTCGCCAGCGAGGTGGTGCTGCACGACCGCGAGACCGGCGCCCAGGTGCCCGCGCGCATCGAGGTCAACCACCCGGCGAGCTACAAGGGCGTGGAGATCTACCAGTCGAGCTTCGACGACGGCGGCTCCAGCGTGAAGCTCAAGGCGGTGCCGATGAGCGCGGCGGCGCGGCCGTTCGAGCTCGAGGGCCGCATCGGCACCAGCGCCGAGATCACCAACGGCAGCGAGCGCCTGACGCTCGAGTACGCCGCCCTGCGCGTCATCAACGTCGAGAACTTCGCCACCAACGGTCTGTCGGGCGCCACCGACGTGCGCCGGGTCGACCTGCTGCAGCACGGCATCGAATCGCGCCTGGGCGCGGCCAACAAGGTCGACCGGCCCAAGGTGCTGCGCAACATCGGCCCGAGCATCGGCTACAAGCTGCGCGACGCCGCCGGCCAGGCGCGCGAGTACCAGAACTACATGCTGCCGGTGGATGCCGGCGACGGCCCGCCGGTGTTCCTGCTGGGCGTGCGCGAGCGGCCCGAGGAGCCGTTCCGCTACCTGCGCGTGCCGGCCGACGACGACGGCACCATGGACGGCTTCGTGCGCATGCGCGCCGCGCTGGCCGACGAGTCGCTGCGCGCGCGCGCCGTGGCGCGCTATGTCGAGCGCGCGACCGGGCCGGGGCGCGCCGAACTCGCCGAGCAACTGCGGGTCTCGGCGACGCGCGCCCTCGCGCTGTTCGCCGGCGCCGAGCGAGTGAAATCCGACGGCGCGGCCCGCGGCGGCTGGCAGGCGATCGCCGAGTTCATGGAGGCCAACGTGCCCGAGGCCGAGCGCCAGCGCACGGGCGCGGTGCTGGTCCGCGTCCTGAACGACGTGCTCTTCGACGTGCTCAACCTCGGCCGCGAAGACGCCGGCCTCGCGGCCCTGCCGGGCGACGACAAGTCCCAGGCCTGGCTGACGCAGGCCGTGCTGGCGATCAGCGACGCCACCTTCTACCCGGCGCCCGTCGCGATGCTGATGACCGACTTCCAGCAGCTGCAGGCCAGCGTGTTCCAGGTGGCGCGCGCGCCCGGCAAGAACGTCGTCTACCTGGGATGCCTGTTCCTGATCGTCGGCATCTTCGCGATGCTCTACGTGCGCGACCGCCGGCTGTGGGTCTGGCTGGCGCCCGAGGGCGACGGCGGCAGCGGCGCCACGATGGCGTTGTCGGCCAACCGGCGTAACCTCGACGGCGACCGCGAATTCGAGAACCTCAAGACCAAGCTGCTCGGCCTCCAGGCCCTCCCCAAGGAACCGGCGCCATGAATACCACGACCCTCACGCTCAACGACCACTGGCTGGCCCGCCGCAACGCCTTCGACTGGGTGTTCGCGGCGCTGGTGGCCGCCGGCGGCCTGTTCGCCTTCGCGCGCTACGGCGGCCGCATGGACGCCTACGAGAAACCGATCCTGCTCGCGGCATTGGCGGCGATGGTCTGGATGGGCTGGTTCTGGCGCCCGCTGCGGGTGCTGGCGATCGTGGTCGCGGCGGCCTCGCTGCTGGCGATCTCGTCCTACCAGGGCGACCTGGCCCGGGCCGAGACGGTGTTCTGGCTCAAGTACTTCCTCTCCAGCCAGTCGGCCATCCTGTGGATGAGCGTGCTGTTCTTCATGAGCACCGTCTTCTACTGGCTGGGCCTCTTCGGCGGACGCCAGGGCGATGCGCTCGAGGGCATCGGCTCGCGCCTGGCTTGGGCGGCCGTCGCCATGGCGCTCGTCGGCACGATGGTGCGCTGGTACGAGAGCCATCAGCTCGGCCCGGACATCGGCCACATCCCGGTGAGCAACCTCTACGAGGTCTTCG
The DNA here is from genome assembly GCF_050435945.1 of Variovorax sp. PvP013. Classification (NCBI taxonomy): domain Bacteria; kingdom Pseudomonadati; phylum Pseudomonadota; class Betaproteobacteria; order Burkholderiales; family Comamonadaceae; genus Variovorax; species Variovorax sp. PvP013. The sequence goes on along the minus strand of NZ_JBNDLF010000002.1, from coordinate 204,238 downwards.
TCCTGTTCTGCTGGCTGACGGCGGCGTTCTATCTCTATTTCGAGGAACGCTACGCCACGCGCGCCATGGGCGCCTTCGTGATGCTGGTGGTCAGCGCGGCGGTCGGCTTCCTGCTCTGGTACACGCTGGTGCGCGAGGCGCACGAGATCCAGCCGCTGGTGCCGGCGTTGCAGAGCTGGTGGATGAAACTGCACGTGCCGGCCAACTTCATCGGCTACGGCACCTTCGCGCTGGCCGCCATGGTCGCCTTCGCCTACCTGGTCAAGGAACAGGCCCAGGAGACGCGCTGGTGGCGCCTCACGCCGATCTGGCTGCTGGGCGCGGCGCTGTGCTTCGTGCCGATCGCCTTCCGCCAGCGCGTGCAGGAGGCCGGCGGCGGCTACTGGATCGGCTATGCGGCGGTGTCGGCGTTGATCGCCGCGGGCATCCTGCTGGGGCGCCGCCGCATCGCGGCGCGGCTGCCGTCCAACGAGGTGCTCGACGACGTCATGTACAAGTCGATCACCGTCGGCTTCGCCTTCTTCACCATCGCCACCGTGCTCGGTGCCCTGTGGGCGGCCGATGCCTGGGGCGGCTACTGGAGCTGGGACCCGAAGGAGACCTGGGCGCTGATCGTCTGGCTCAACTACGCCGCCTGGCTGCACATGCGGCTGGTCAAGGGCCTGCGCGGCACCGTCGCGGCCTGGTGGGCGCTGGTCGGGCTGGCGGTCACCACCTTCGCCTTCCTCGGCGTCAACATGTTCCTGAGCGGCCTGCACAGCTACGGCGAGTTGTAGCCGTGCAAGTGGAGGTCTGGTCCGACGGAACTTCGCAACCGGCGTGAAACCAGACTGGATCGTTCCACGTATCTCATCCGACAGGCCCGGCGTTTCGACCGGACCGCGACGTTTCCAGAAAGATTCGCCATGCTGATCCCCTCACGCGACGACGGCTTCATCCACCCCGTGCCCAGCGACATCACGCCGCGCGCCGTCTACGAAGGCCGGCGCGACATGCTGCGCCTGATGGCCACCGGCGCCGCCGGCACCGCGCTCGCCGGCTGGGCCGCGCGCGACGCGTTGGCCCAGACCGTGCCGTCGGGCAAGCTCGCCGCGCTCAAGAGCGTCAAGTCGACCGTGGCGGGCGCCCAGAGCATGGAGAAGCCGACCGACTACAAGGACGCCTCCACCTACAACAACTACTACGAGTTCGGCACCGACAAGGCCGACCCGGCCAAGAACGCCGGCACGCTCAGGACGCGGCCGTGGAGCGTCGAGGTCGAGGGCCTGGTCAAGAAGCCCGGCAAGTACGACATCGAGGACCTGCTCAAGCTGAGCGCGCAGGAAGAGCGCATCTACCGCCTGCGCTGCGTCGAGGGCTGGTCGATGGTCATCCCGTGGGTCGGCTATTCGCTGGCCGAACTCATCAAGAAGGTCGAGCCCCAGGGCAATGCCAAGTACGTCGAGTTCGTCACCCTGGCCGACCCGAAGACCATGCCCTTCGTCGGCTCCCGCGTGCTGGACTGGCCCTACACCGAGGGCCTGCGCATGGACGAGGCCATGCACCCGCTCACGCTGCTGGCCTTCGGCATGTACGGCGAGGTGCTGCCCAACCAGAACGGCGCGCCGGTGCGCCTGGTGGTGCCGTGGAAGTACGGCTTCAAGTCGGCCAAGTCGATCGTCAAGATCCGCTTCGTCGAGAAGGAGCCGAGCACCGCGTGGAACAAGGCGGCCGCCAACGAGTACGGCTTCTATTCCAACGTCAACCCGAACGTCGACCACCCGCGCTGGAGCCAGGCCACCGAGCGCCGCATCGGCGACGGCAGCGGCCTGTTCGCCAAGCGGCGGAAGACCGAGATGTACAACGGCTACGAAACCCAGGTCGCTTCGCTCTACGCCGGCATGGACCTGAAGAAGAACTTCTGACGGACCGCAGAACGACGTCGTGAACAAGTTCCTGCTCCACCCGGCGGCCAAGCCGGTCGTGTTCCTGCTGTGCCTGCTGCCGTTCGCATGGCTGACCTACGGCGCCTTCACCGACGGGCTGGGCGCGAATCCGGCCGAGTATCTGATCCGTTCCACCGGCGACTGGACGCTGCGTTTCCTGTGCATCGTGCTGGCCGTCACGCCGGTGCGCGTGACGCTCGGGCTCAACGGCCTCGCACGTTTTCGACGCATGCTGGGCCTGTTCATGTACTTCTACGTCGTCGTGCACCTGCTGAGCTACGGCTGGTTCGACATGGGTTTCGACCTCGGCGAGATCGCGCGCGACATCGCCAAGCGGCCCTTCATCCTGGTCGGCTTCGCGGCCTTCGTGCTACTGACGCCATTGGCAGCCACGTCGTTCAACCGCGCCATCAAGGCCATGGGCGCCAAGCGCTGGCAGATGCTGCACAAGCTGGTCTACGTGATCGCCGGCCTGGGCCTGCTGCATTTCTTCTGGATGCGCGCGGGCAAGAACAACTTCAACGAGGTGTTCGTCTATGCCGCCATCGTCGGCGCGTTGCTGGCGTGGCGGGTCTGGGACGTCGCGCGCAAGCGCAAGGTGAAGGCGGCGAACGCACGGAACGGTGCCGCGCCGGGTGCGCGGGCCGGCGTGCCGCCGCGGCCGCTCAGTCGCTGAGCGACGCCGCCTGCAGTTCGGCGCGCAGCTGGTCGTCGGCGGTTTCGCGGCGACGGATCAGCCGGGCCTCGTCGCCGCTGACCAGCACCTCGGCCGCACGGCCGCGCGTGTTGTAGTTGCTGGCCATCGACATGCAGTAGGCGCCGGCCGAGAGCACGGCCACCAGGTCGCCGGCCCGCACGGCCAGTTCCCGGTCGCGGCCGATCCAGTCGCCGCTCTCGCACACCGGGCCGACGACGTCGCAGGTCGTCGCCACACGCGCACCGTCCGCACCGCCGCCCGGGCTCCGCACCGGCTCGATCCGGTGGAAGGCTTCGTACATCGCCGGCCGGGGCAGGTCGTTCATCGCCGCGTCGACGATGCAGAAGTTCTTCTCCTCGCCCGGCTTCATGTAGAGCACCTCGGTCACGCACACGCCGGCGTTGCCCACCAGCGAACGCCCCGGTTCGACCACGATGCGGCGCTCGCCGAAGCCGCGCGCGTCGAGCCGCGCGAGCAACTGCCGCCACAACGCATCGGCCGTCGGCGGGGTGTCGTGGTTGTAGTCGATGCCCAGGCCGCCGCCGAAGTCGAGGTGGTGCAGCGCGATGCCGGCACGCTCGATGGCCTCGACCAGGTCGAGCATGCGCTCCACCGCGTCGAGGTAGGGCGAGACTTCCGTGATCTGCGAGCCGATGTGGCAGTCGATGCCCACCACCTCCAGTCCGGGCAGCGATGCCGCGTGCTCGTACGCCTGCACGGCGCGGTCGTGCGCCACGCCGAACTTGTTGCCCTTCAGGCCGGTGGAGATGTAGGGGTGGGTCTTCGGGTCGACGTTGGGATTGATGCGGATGCTGATGCGGGCGCGCCGGCCCGCCTGCTCCAGCGCCACGGCGTTGAGCACGTCGAGCTCCGCCTCGCTCTCGACGTTGAAGCACAGGATGCCGGCGGCGAGCGCCTGGCGCATCTCGTCGCGCGTCTTGCCCACGCCCGAGAAGATCACGCGGGCCGGGTCGCCGCCGGCGGCCAGCACGCGCGCGAGTTCGCCGCCCGAGACGATGTCGAAGCCGCAGCCGGCCTCCGCGAAGACCTTCAGCACGCCGAGCGAGGAATTGGCCTTCATCGCATAGCAGACCAGCGCGTCGCGGCCCTGGAAGCCACGCTGGTAGGCGGCCAGCGCATCGAGCATCCACTGCTTCGAATAGACGAACAGCGGCGTGCCGTGCGCTCGGGCCAGATCGGTCAGGGAAAGCGCCTCGACGCGCAGGTCGCCGTCCGCGTGGCGGGCGATGTGCGGGTGGCCGGGCAGGGAAGGGGACGTGGCGGGCAGGGAGTGCGGGACGTTCACCGGGTCATCTCGTAATCGGAAAGGGGCAGCGCCGGGGTCGTGAACGACTCGGGGATGGGAATGGGGACGGGGGTCGACGGGGTTCCGTCATCGGAGGCCGGTGCCGGCGGGGTGCGGGTCGATGCGTCGGTGCGGGAGAAGGGCGCCTTCAGCACGGTCGGCAGCGTCGCGCGGTTGGCCGCGGCCGGATCGGTCGGCAGATAGAGCGGACCCTTCTGGCCGCAGCCCCCGAGAGCGACCCCGATGACGCAGAGGCCGAAGACGCTCACTAGAATTTGCCGGACTTTCAACATCGCGAAATTGTAATGACCGACCCCGACTACATGGACCGCGCCGAAGCCGTGCTCAGCGCCGTCGAAAGAGGATGCGATCGCATCAACGACGCGACGGAGGCCGACATCGACAACCAGCGCGTCGGCGGCATGATCACCATCAGCTTTCCCGGTGGCAGCCAGTTGATCGTCAATCTGCAGAAGCCCCTGCAGGAGATCTGGCTGGCGGCGCGCTCGGGTGGCTACCACTACCGCCACGACGGCACCGCCTGGATCGACACCAAGACCGGCGAGGAGTTCTTCGCCAACCTCTCGCGCGAGGCGAGCCGGCAGTCGGGCCTCGCTCTGCAATTCACGCCGGACTGAGCGACACCGGCATCGACGGGCCGGGCCGGAGAGACCCGGCGGCATCGGTCTGCCTCAATTGCGGAACATGTCGAGGATGCGATTGCGCTCCTCGGGCGGCGGCGGCGTGCTGGCCGGCGCCATGCCCGGCATCACTTCCACCGGCTGCGGCGGCGCCTGCTCGACGCCCAGGCTGGCGACACCGCGGCCCGGACCGAAGTCGTCGTAGTACAGCTCGCCGCCGATGTTCATGACGCCCGCGGGCGGCGGTCCCAGGTCGGCGACCGGCACGCCCTTGAGCGCCGTCTCCATGTAGCTGATCCAGATCGGCAGGCTCAAGCCGCCGCCGGTCTCACGATCGCCCAGCTTGCGCGGGGTGTCGTAGCCCATCCAGGCGACGGCGGTCATGGTCGGCTGGAAGCCGGCGAACCAGGCGTCGAGCGAATCGTTGGTGGTGCCGGTCTTGCCGTAGACGTCGTTGCGCTTGAGCATGGAGGTCGCCTTGGCCGCCGTGCCGCCGCTGGCCACCGACTGCAGCAGGCTGTCCATGATGTAGGCGTTGCGCTGCGGGATGGCGCGCATGGTCTCGTTGAGCAGGGGCGGCTGCGTCTCGACCAGCACCTTGTCGCGATGGTCGGTGATGCGTGTGACCAGGTAGGGGTTGACGCGGTAGCCGCCGTTGGCGAAGACCGCGTACGCCGTCGCCATCTGCATCGGCGTCACCGAACCCGAGCCGAGCGCCATCGGCAGGTAGGCCGGATGCTTGGTGCGTTCGAAGCCGAAGTTGGTGACCCAGTCCTGCGCGTAGCGCGTGCCGATCGACTGCAGGATGCGGATCGAGACCATGTTCTTCGACTTCATGAGCGCCCGGCGCATCGACATCGGACCCTCGAAGGTGCCGTCGTAGTTCTTGGGCTCCCAGGGCTGGCCGCCGGTGGTGCCGGCGTCGAAGAACAGCGGTGCGTCGTTGATGACGGTGGCGGGCGCGAAGCCCTTTTCCAGCGCCGCCGAGTAGATGAAGGGCTTGAAGCTCGAACCCGGCTGGCGCCAGGCCTGCGTCACGTGGTTGAACTTGTTCTTGCCGAAATCGAAGCCGCCCACCATCGCCTTGACGGCGCCGTCGCGCGGATCGACGGCCACGAAGGCGCCCTCGACCTCGGGCAGCTGCGTGATCTCCGGCAGGTTCTTCGGCCCGGTGCGCATGACGCGGATGACGGCGCCGCGGCGGATCTTGATGTTCGGCGGCGCCTTGTCCGAGAGCCCCGACTGCGGCAGCTTGAGGCCGTCGCCAGTGATCTGGAGCGTCTCGCCGTTGCCGCGCACGGCGACGACCTCGCGCGCGCTCGCCTTCAGGACGACCGCGGCCATCAGGTCGCCGTTGTCCGGGTGCTCGGCCAGCGCGTCGTCGACGGCCTCGTCGAGTTCCTTGGCGTCGCTGGGCAGGTCGACGAACTTCTCCGGGCCGCGGTAGATCTGGCGGCGCTCGTAGTCCATGATGCCCTTGCGCAGGGCCTTGTACGCGGCGGCCTGGTCGGCCGCCACCAGCGAGGTGTAGACCTTCAGGCCGCGCGTGTAGGTGCTGTCGCCGTACTGCGCGTACATCAGCTGGCGCACCGTCTCGGCCACGTACTCGGCGTGCAGCCGGCTCGGGTCGGCGGCATCGCGCAAGTGCAGTTCCTCCTTCTTGGCCTCGGCCGCCTGCTCGGCGGTGATGAAGCCGGCGTCGCGCATGCGGTCGATGACGTAGAGCTGGCGGCCGCGCGCGCGCGTCGGGTTGTTCACGGGGTTGTTGGCGCCCGGCGCCTTGGGCAGGCCGGCGAGCATCGCCGCCTGCGCGATCGTGATGTCCTGCAGCGGTTTGCCGAAGTACGCGTCCGAGGCCGCCGCGAAGCCGTAGGCACGGTTGCCCAGGTAGATCTGGTTGAGGTAGATCTCCAGGATCTGGTCCTTGCTCAGGAGGTGTTCGAGCTTGAAGGTCAGCAGGACCTCGTAGACCTTGCGCGTCAGCGTCTTCTCGGAGCTGAGGTAGACGTTGCGGGCGACCTGCATCGTGATGGTCGAGGCGCCCTGGCTGCGCGCGCGGTTCAGGTTGGCCAGGCCGGCACGCACCATGCCCTTGTAGTCGACGCCGCCGTGTTCGTAGAACCGTGCGTCCTCGGCCGCCAGCACGGCGTCCTTCATGACCTTGGGAATGGTGGCGATGGGCGTCAGGTTGCGCCGCTCCTCGCCGAACTCGCCGATCAGGATGCCTTCGGAGGAGAACACCCGCAACGGCAGCTTGGGCCGGTAGTCGGCCAGCTCGGAGATGTCGGGCAGATTGGGATAGGCGACGGCCAAGGCGACCGCCAGCACGGCCAGCAGGCTGAGCACGCCGGCGGCGGCCAGACCCAGGCTCCACAGGGCGAGGCGCATGAGCCATTTCAGCCAGGTGGGGCGCGCAGGCGGGCGCGGGGCATTCCGTGCGGAACGCGGGGAATCGGGGGATGAGCGGGACTGAGTCACCGCGCATTATAAAAAGTCGGTCGTCCTGCGGCTGTCGGGTATGCATAAAGATGCGGTGAAGCCCTGAAAGTCACCGGAGTTGCACGACGCTACATTTGAGTCCCGTTTTGGCAACGAGAACGAATTCACAGGCCCCTCGGTGCTTGGCCGCAGTGAGGGCTTGCTGCTAGCATGCAACCTCACGCAAATCTTGCTAATCGTTACAACTGACGAGAATTCAATTGATTGACCTTGGATCCCTGCTTCGCCGGCAACCGGGAGCCCTGATCGGGCTCGACGTCAGTTCGTCGAGCGTCAAGCTGGTCGAGCTCGGGCGAGAGGCCAGCGGTCGACTGGTGCTCGAGCATTGCGCCATCGAGCCGTTGGAACGTGGCTGGATCAACGACGGCAACGTCGAGAAGTTCGACGAGGTGGCCGAAGCGGTGCGCCGCGTGGTCCGCAAGAGCGGCACCCGCACGCGCAACGTGGCCATGGCGCTGCCGCCCTCGGCGGTCATCACCAAGAAGATCGTGCTGCCCGGGGGCATGAGCGAGCAGGAACTCGAACTGCAGGTCGAGTCGGAAGCCAACCAGTACATCCCTTTCTCGCTGGAGGAGGTCAGCCTCGATTTCTGCGTCATCGGCGACAGCGCCAGCTCCGCCGGCGACGTGGAAGTACTGATCGCCGCCTCGCGCAAGGAGAAGGTCCAGGATCGCCAGGGGCTGGCGGAGGCCGCCGGCCTGAAGGCCGTCATCCTCGACGTCGAGTCCTACGCGTCGCGCATGGCCACCTCGCGCCTGATCGAGCAGCTGCCCGAGCAGGGCGCCGACGCCGTGGTGGCCCTGTTCGAGGTCGGCGCCTTCACCACCAGCATGCAGGTGCTGCGCAACCAGGAAGTGCTCTACGACCGCGATCAGGCCTTCGGCGGCGCGCAGCTCACGCAGCTGGTCGTGCGCCAGTACGGCTTCTCGAACGAGGAGGCCGAGGTCAAGAAGCGCAGCGGCGACCTGCCCGACGACTACGGCGCCGCCGTGCTGCAGCCCTTCGTGGCGAGCATCGCGCAGGAGATCGCGCGGGCGCTGCAGTTCTTCTTCACCAGCACGCCGCACAACCGCGTCGACTACGTGCTGCTCGCGGGCGGATCGGCCGCCCTGCCGGGCCTCACCAGCGCGGTGACGCGCCAGACCTCGTTCGCCTGCTCGCTGGTCAATCCCTTCGAAGGAATGGGCGTCAGCGGCGCCATCCGCGAGAAGAAGATGCGGCGCGAAGCGCCGTCCTACCTCACCTCGTGCGGCCTGGCGATGCGAAGGTTCCTGCAATGATCCTGATCAACCTGCTGCCCCACCGCGAGGCCGCGCGCAAGCGGCGGCGCGAGCATTTCTTCACCGTGCTGGCCGCGGCCGCGCTGCTGGGGGCGCTGCTGTCCGGCGCCATCTACCTGTGGCTGGGCGCGCAGATCTCCGGCCAGCAGCAGAAGAACGACTACCTGCAGTCCGAGATCACCAAGCTCGAAGCGGAGATCAAGGAGATCTCGACGCTGCAGGCCGAGATCGCGGGACTGAAGGCGCGCCAGCAGGCGGTGGAGAACCTGCAGGGCGACCGCAACCTGCCCGTGCACCTGCTCAACGAGCTGGTCAGCCAGCTGCCCGACGGCGTCTACCTCTCGAGCATGAAGCAGGACGATCGCGTCGTGACGCTGCAGGGCACGGCGCAATCGAACGAGCGCGTGTCGGAGCTGCTGCGCAACCTGGGCACCGTCAGCCCGTGGCTGACCAAGCCCGAACTCGTCGAGATCACGGCCGGTTCCGTCGCCCTGACCCCGCGCGACCAGCGGCGCGTGGCGAACTTCACGATGCGCATCGGCCTGCGCCGGCCGACCGATGCCGACAAGCCCGCGACCGCGACACCCGCCGCCGTGCCGGCGCCCAAGGGCTGAGGGAGTCCAGGACCATGCCGAAGAAAACATCCCCTTCGCAGGCGCGCATCGATTTCGCCGCCGCGGCCCGGCGCCTGGGCGACCAGTTCCACGACCTCAATCCGAACGACCCCTCGATGTGGCCGGCCGTGCCGCGCAACGTGCTGCACGTCGCGGTCACCCTCATGGTGCTGGTGGCGCTGTGGTTCGTCTGGCTGGTCAATTCCAGCGACGAGCTCGACGCCGCGCGCGCCCGGGAGGTGACGCTCAAGACGGACTACCAGAGCAAGGTGGCGCAGGCCGCCCGGCTCGACCTGCTGAAGAAGCAGCGCGAGGAGGTCCGCCAGTACGTGACGCTGCTGGAGAAGCAGCTCCCGAGCAAGGCCGAGATGGACGCCCTGTTGTCGGACATCAACCAGGCCGGCCTGGGGCGCAGCCTGCAGTTCGAGCTGTTCCGCCCCGGCCAGGTCGACGTCAAGGACTACTACGCCGAGCTGCCCATCGCCATCCGCGTGACCGGCAACTACCACGACATGGGCGCGTTCGTCGGCGACGTGGCCAACCTGTCGCGCATCGTCACACTCAACAACCTCTCGATCGCGCCGCAGAAGGACGGCACCCTGACGATGGACGCCACCGCGCGCACCTATCGCTACCTCGACGAGGCCGAACAGAACCTCCAGCGGCGCGCGGCCGCCTCGGGAGCGAGGAAATGAGCGCCGTTCCGAAAGTCCTTTGGATGGCCGCGGCGCTGGCCGGGCTCGGCGTGCTCGGGGGCTGCGCGGGGTCCGACCGGGACGACCTGCAGGCCTGGATGGCCGAGCAGCGCGCGCAGGTCAAGCCGACCGTCACGCCGATCGTCGCGCCGAAGAAATTCACGCCCCAGGCCTACACGCAGGACGGGGGCGTCGAGCCGTTCAACATCGCCAAGCTCACCCAGGCGCTGCGGCGCGACGCGGCCCAGCCCAGCACCTCCGGATTGATCGCGCCGGAGCTGTCGCGCCGCAAGGAGGCGCTCGAAGCCTTCCCGCTCGATGCCATGGAGATGGTCGGAAGCCTCCAGGGCAGCGGCCAGCCGGTGGCGCTGGTGCGCGTCGACAAGCTGATCTACCAGGTGCGGGCGGGCAACTACCTGGGCCTGAACTACGGACGCGTGCTGCGCGTCGGCGAAAACCAGCTCACCTTGCGCGAGATCGTGCAGGACGCCTCCGGCGAATGGATCGAACGTCCGGCCGCGCTGGAGTTGCAAGAGAAGTCGAAATGAATCAACTGAAAAAATCACGCTTCATGCCCTGGCTGCGCAGCGCCGGCGTCACCGTGGGCCTGCTCGCCGCGGCGCTGGCCGCCCAGGCGCAGAACGCCATCGAGTCGGTGACGAGCTCCATGCAGTCGGGTTCGGAGGTCATCCGGATCGACCTGACGCAGCCGCTGGCGGCCGTGCCCACCGGCTTCGTGATCCAGGCGCCGGCGCGCATCGCGCTCGACTTCCCCGGCGTCACCAATGCCATCGGCCGCTCGGCGGTCGAGGTCAATCAGGGCAACCTGCGCTCCATCAACGTCGTGCAGGCCGGAGAGCGCACCCGGCTCGTGCTCAACCTCAAGCAGGCCACGGCCTATCGCACGGAGATCCAGGGCAAGTCGCTGCTGGTGTCGCTGGAGCCGGCCGCGGGCGCTGCGATGGTGACCTCGACGACCAGCAGCTTCGCCGAGAATCGCAACCGCGACATGCTGCCCCTGCGCGACGTCGACTTCAAGCTCGGCACCGAGAACACCGGGCGCGTGGTCGTCGACCTCGCCAACAACCAGGTCGGCGTCGACATCCGCCAGCAGGGCGGCAACCTGGTGGTCGAGTTCACCAAGTCGACCCTGCCCGAGGGCCTGCGCCGCCGGCTCGACGTGACCGACTTCGGCACGCCGGTGCAGACGATCACGACGCAGCAGGCGGGCGACCGCGTGCGCATGGTCATCGAGCCCAAGGGCGACTGGGAGCACAGCGCCTACCAGAGCGAGAACCAGTTCGTCGTCGAGGTGCGCCCGCGCAAGGTCGATCCGACCAAGCTCACGCAGGGCACGGGCTACAACGGCGAGAAGCTCTCGCTGAACTTCCAGAACATCGAGATCCGCTCGCTGCTGCAGGTCATCGCCGATTTCACGAACTTCAACATCGTGACCTCGGATTCCGTGACCGGCGCATTGACGCTTCGGCTCAAGGACGTGCCCTGGGACCAGGCGCTCGACATCATCATGCAGGCCAAGAACCTCGGCCTGCGCAAGAACGGCAGCGTGCTGTGGATCGCGCCCAAGGACGAGATCAATGCCAAGGAAAAGCTGGAGTACGAGGCGCGCGCCGCGATCCAGAACCTCGAGCCGCTGCGCACGCAGTCGTTCCAGCTGAACTACTCCAAGGCCGCGCTGGTCGAGCAGAAACTGAACGGCGTGGGCGTGTCGTCGGCCGGCGCGCTGGGCGGCGCCGCGCGCATCCTGAGTCCGCGCGGCAGCGTCATCTCCGAGCCGCGCACGAACCAGCTGTTCGTCTCCGACATTCCGGCCCGGCTCGCCCAGGTCGCCGAGATGATCCAGAAGCTCGACGTGCCCGCGCGGCAGGTCATGATCGAAGCGCGCATCGTCGAGGCGACCGACACCTTCGGGAAGTCGCTGGGCGTGCGCCTGGGCGGCGGCGTGATCAACACGGGCAGCACGGTCGGCGCGATCCCGACCGTGAGCTCCAACGCGGTGACCAACGGCGCCTTCGCCAACACGCCGAGCGCCACGACCACCTTCACGAATACCAACTTCGTCAACCTGCCGTCGGCGGGCGTCTCGGGCAACGGCAACGTGCCGGGCACCTTCGCGGTGTCGCTCTTCAACTCGAGCTTCTCGCGCCTGCTGAACCTGGAGATCTCGGCGCTCGAGGCCGACGGCAAGGGCCGGGTGGTGTCCAGCCCGCGCGTGGTCACGGCCGACCAGACCGAGGCGCTGATCGAGCAGGGGACCGAGCTGCCCTACCAGGTGGCGACTTCCAGCGGCGCGACGTCGATCGCCTTCCGCAAGGCCAACCTGGCGCTGAAGGTCACGCCGCAGATCACGCCCGAGGGCAACATCATCCTGGCGCTCGACGTCAACAAGGACACCGTCGGCCAGGCCACGACGGCCGGCTTCGCGATCAACACCAAGCACGTCAAGACCGACGTGCTGGTGGAGAACGGCGGCACGGTCGTCATCGGCGGCATCTTCGAACTCGTGGAGCAGAACGACGAGTCGCGCATCCCGGTGCTCGGCGAGGTGCCCTACCTGGGCGCCCTGTTCCGCACCCGCAGCCGCACGTTCAACAAGACCGAGATGCTGGTGTTCATCACGCCGCGGATGATCACCGACCGCAATGCGGCGCGGTGAAGCCCTTGCCTGTGTTCATGACGATCGAATTGGGAAAAAGAATGACGAATGCGAATGGAGTGAAAGTTGGTGTTTCCGTGCTCGCCTTGACCTTGCTCGCGGCGGCTTGCGGCGGCGGTGGCAGCCCGAGCGTGCCGACGGCGGCGGGTTCTGCGACATCGACCACAGGCACAGGCACAGGCACAGGCACGAGCACGACGGCTGCGGTGCCGGTTGCAAGCGACCTGATCGTTTCCCTGGACAAGAGCGTTTTGACGAACTCCGGCAGCGACCAGTCGACCTTGACGGTGACTGCGGTCGATGCGTCGCGCAACATCCTGGCCTCCGTGCCGATCGCGGTCGCGCTCGACAGCAATGCGACCTTCACGCCGGGCACGGGCACGACGACGGGCACCAACGGCGTCTACACGGGCAAGATCGCGATCGGTGCCGACAAGTCGAACCGGCTGGTGAACTACCGGGTGACGTCGGGTTCCCTGACCAAGACGGGTGCCGTCAGCGTCACGGGCACGGTGTTGGAAGCCTCGACCACGCCGGCGAGGCCGCTACCCGGCGACAGCGTCACATTGAGGATCGTGGCCAAGGACTCGGCCGGCGCCGGCATCCCGGGCGCGAGAGTGGCCGTCAGCGGCATTCCCGGCGTCGCTCTACCCGCACAGACGGCCGACGCCAGCGGCGTGGTCAGCGTCGTTTTCGTGGCGCCTGCCGCGGGCACGTATCCGATCGCCATCGAGGGCTCGGGCATCGCGAGTTCGTTGCCGCTGCCGGTGCAGACTTCCTCGGTCGGCACGGTGGCACCGGCGATCGGGCCGCTGTCGGGCGTCAGCGAGATCGCCACGCCGGTCGTCGTCGCCGCCAACTCCAGCGGCTCCACGGCCAACCAGTCGGAGATCAGGGCGCTCTTCTATGCGGCGAACAACGTTCCCATCCAGAACATGCGTGTCCGGTTCTCGATCCAGGGCACCGGGCTGCCGAACGAGCGCCTCACGAACGGCTCCAACGTCGTGGTCTACAGCGACGTGACGGGCGCGGCGAAGACGAACTACGTCGCCGCAACGACCGGCAGTCCCACCAACGGCGTGGTCGTCCAGGCCTGCTACGACCTCAATGACTTCGCCGAAACAGCCTGCCCCAATCGTGTCCAGACGACGCTGACGGTGACATCGAGCCCGGTGTCGCTCACCATCGGCGCGGACAACGTCCTCACGAAGAATTCCAGCGGCATCCAGTACATCAAGCAGTTCCAGATCCAGGCGGTCGACTCGGCAGGCAACGCCAAGGCCGACGTGCCCCTGTCGGCCGTGGTGGACATCGATGGCTACTGGAAAGGCTCCACCCCACCCGCGCCTCCGACGATGCTGACGAACGACATCTGGTCGGGAAGCGGAACGAATGCGGTGCTCGTGAGCAAGTGGTGCATCAACGAGGACATCAACCGCAACAACGTGCTCGATGCTGGGGAAGACACCAACAAGGACGGATCGCTCACGCCCCGAAAATCCGACGTCGCGTTGAGCTTCGTCGGCGGCGTCACGAAGACGGATTCGTCAGGACTCGCACTCATGCAACTGAGCTATCCGCAGAATCTGGCGACATGGCTGCGCGTGAAGATCAAGGTGACGGCCGGCGTGGCGGGCAGCGAAGGCGAAGCGACCTACACCTACGTGCTGCGAGCCGCCGAAGAAGATGCGTCCAACGGTGCGTTCAAAATACCGCCCTACGGAAGCAGCCTCGGAAAACCTTCCCCCGGCGTCGATGCGGACGGTGAAGGTTGCAGAACCCCCAATTGATCGAACCGCCCAACCACCTCATCGTTCTCGTCGGCCTCCCTGGCTCCGGCAAATCCAGCGTGGGGCGCCGTTTGGCGCAACGGCTGGATCTGCCGTTCTTCGATTCCGACACCGTCATCGAGCAGCGCATCGGCTGCAGCATCCGCGACTACTTCGCCCGCGAGGGCGAGACGCGCTTCCGCGACATCGAGCAGGCGGTGATCGCCGAGCTCGCCGGCACGCGCGGCGCGGTGGTGGCGACGGGAGGCGGCGCCGTGCTGCGCGAAGCCAACCGTGCGGCCTTGCGGGGCGGGGCCTACGTGATCTACCTGCACTCGATGCCGGAGGACCTGTACCGGCGGTTGCGCCACGACATGAAGCGTCCCTTGCTGCAGGTCCAGGACCCGCTGGGGCGACTGCGCGAATTGCACGAGGTGCGCGACCCCCTGTACCGCGAAACCGCGCACACGATCGTCGAGACGGGGCGGCCGTCGGTGGCGTCGCTGGTCCATGTCATCGCGTCGCAGCTCGAACTCGCGGGCATGCTGGCGACGCAGGGCGAGGCACGGCGGCAGGACCGGGCCGATGCCGCGGCGGAGCCGCCGTCACCACCGCAGCCGCAGTCGCCGCAACATCCCCGCACGCATTGAGTCCGCATCGCGGATGCGGCGCATGCCGGCCGGGCTGCGCCTAAACTCGCCGCCATGTCCGCGCCCGCCACGTCCCCGCCTTCTTCTGCCGTGTCCTCATCTTCCGCCCCGACGGCCGTCGAGCGCATCGACATCGACTTGGGCGAGCGCAGCTATCTGATCCTGATCGGCGCCGGGCTACTGGGCGATCCGTCGAATTTCGACGCCGTGCCCCAGGCCGCGAGCGCGTTGATCGTGACCAACACGACGGTCGGGCCGCTCTATGCGGCGACGCTGCGGAAGGTGCTCGCCGCGCGCTTCCGCGACGTGCGCGTGATCGAACTGCCCGACGGCGAGGCGCACAAGGACTGGCCGACGCTCAACCTGATCTTCGACGCCCTGCTGGCGCACGGCAGCGACCGCAAAACCGTGCTGTTCGCCCTCGGCGGCGGCGTGGTGGGCGACATGACCGGCTTCGCCGCCGCCAGCTACATGCGGGGCGTGCCCTTCGTGCAGGTGCCCACGACATTGCTGGCGCAGGTCGATTCGTCGGTCGGCGGCAAGACGGCCATCAA
Organism: Variovorax sp. PvP013; assembly: GCF_050435945.1. Classification (NCBI taxonomy): domain Bacteria; kingdom Pseudomonadati; phylum Pseudomonadota; class Betaproteobacteria; order Burkholderiales; family Comamonadaceae; genus Variovorax; species Variovorax sp. PvP013. The sequence continues at coordinate 188,931 of NZ_JBNDLF010000002.1, read as the reverse complement.
CCACCCGCTGGGCAAGAACATGATCGGCGCCTTCTACCAGCCGCGGCTGGTGCTGTGCGACCTGGACACCCTCGCGACCCTGCCGGCGCGCGAACTCAGCGCCGGCCTGGCCGAAGTCATCAAGTACGGACCGATCCACGACATGGCGTTCCTCGACTGGATCGAGGCGAACATCGACGCGCTGGTGGCGCGCGACCCGGCGGCGCTGGCGTATGCGGTGCGGCGCAGTTGCGAGATCAAGGCGCTGGTGGTGGGGCAGGACGAGCGCGAGGCCGGCCTGCGCGCCATCCTCAATTTCGGGCACACCTTCGGACACGCGATCGAGTCCGGCCTGGGCTATGGCGAGTGGCTGCACGGCGAGGCCGTCGGCTGCGGCATGGTGATGGCGGCGCGGCTGTCGCAGCGCCTGGGTGGCATCGACGCCGCTTTCGTGCAGCGTCTGACCCGGCTGATCGAACGCGCCGGCCTGCCGGTGACGGCGCCGCGCCTGGGCGCCGAGCGCTACCTGGAACTGATGCGCGTCGACAAGAAGTCCGAGGCCGGCGAGATCCGCTTCGTGGTGATCGATCGTCCCGGCTCGGCACGGGTGTGCGGCGCGCCGGACGCCATGGTGCGTGAGGTGCTGGCCGAATCCGGCGGCGCGTGATGCGCGCCGTGCCTCGTGGTCGCGCCACCTCCACCACGCCATGACGCTCGCGCGCTACGCCAGCCACGCCGACCGGTCCCGGGGCCGCCGCCACCCGGAGCCGCCGGCGCCCACGCGCGACGACTTCCAGCGCGACCGCGACCGCATCGTGCATTCGACCGCCTTCCGCCGGCTGGTCTACAAGACGCAGGTGTTCCTCAACCACGAGGGCGACCTGTTCCGCACGCGGCTGACGCACTCGCTCGAGGTGGCGCAGCTCGGCCGCTCGATCGCGCGTTCGCTGCGGCTCAACGAGGACCTGGTGGAAGCCATCGCGCTCGCGCACGACCTGGGCCACACGCCCTTCGGCCACGCCGGCCAGGACACGCTCGACCTCTGCATGAAGGACCACGGCGGCTTCGAGCACAACCTCCAGAGCCTGCGCATGGTCGACACGCTGGAGCAGCGCTATCCGCGCTACGACGGGCTCAATCTCAGTTTCGAGACGCGCGAGGGCATCCTCAAGCACTGCTCGCGCGCCGATGCCGAGCGCATCGAGGCGGCCGAGCCCGGCGGCGTCGCCCGGCGCTTCCTCGACCGTACGCAGCCGAGCCTGGAGGCGCAGCTGTGCAACCTGGCCGATGCGATCGCCTACAACGCGCACGACATCGACGACGGCGTGCGCTCCGGCCTGATCGCGATCGAGCAGCTGGCCGAGGTCGAGCTGTTCGAGCGCCATCGCCGCGAGGCGCTGGCCGAGCATCCGGGGCTGGACGGGCGGCGCGTGCTCTACGAGACCATCCGCCGCATGCTCAGCGCCCAGGTCTACGACGTGATCGACGCCACGCGCGCGGCGATCGAGGCGCTCGACCCCGCCGATGCCGACGCCGTCCGCCGGTCGCCGCCGCTGGTGCTGTTCGGCGAACCGATGCGCAGGCAGTCGGCCGCGCTCAAGCGCTTCCTCTTCGCCAACCTGTACCGGCATCCGCAGGTCATGCGGACCACCGGCCGGGCACAGGAGGTGGTGCGCGAGCTGTTCGATCTCTACCGCGCACGGCCGCGGGAGATGCCGCCGTCCTTCGCCGAGCGCGCCGACCTGCCGCGCGCCGTGGCCGACTACATCGCCGGCATGACCGACCGCTTCGCCATCCGCGAGCACGAACGCCTCACGGGCCGGACGTGGGTGGCATGAGCACGCCGGACCGTCCCTCCGCCATGGCCCTCGACACCGATGCCGGCGTCGGCGCGGCCAAGTCCGGCGCGCTCGGGCAGGCGATCGCCGTGACGGCCGAGACCGCCGTCGCCGATACGCGGCGCTGGCTGGAACGCGCCGTGATCGGCCTGAACCTGTGCCCGTTCGCCAAGGCGGTGCACGCGAAGGGCCAGATCCACCATGCCGTGCACCTCGCGGAGGCGGACGACGCTGGCCTGATGGACCGGCTGCTGGCCGAGGCGCACGCGCTGGCGGCCCTGCCGGCGTCCGAGCGCGACACCACCTTGCTGATCGCGCCCCACGCCCTGGCCGATTTCCTCGATTTCAACGACTTCACCGCGCGTGCCGAGCGTCGCCTGTCGCGCGCCGGATTCGACGGCACGCTGCAGCTGGCGAGCTTCCACCCGCGCTTCCAGTTCGCCGGCACCGAGGCCGACGACATCGGCAACGCCACCAACCGCGCGCCGTTCCCGACACTGCACCTGCTGCGCGAGGCGAGCATCGACCGCGCCGTCGAGGCCTTCCCGGAGGCCGAGGCGATCTTCGAGCGCAACATCGAGACGCTCGAGGCCCTGGGCGCGGACGGCTGGGCGGCGCTGGACGTCGGCCCCGGCGGCGCGGCGCGATGAGCGCGCCGCCGCCCGCGCGGGCAGCCACTCCACGAGATCCGACCATGACCACCCCGACCGCCAGAACCGCCCGCAAGACAACGCAACAGGCCCGGCCCGGCCCGGCCATCAAGCTCGGCAAGGCCGACCAGGCCGCCGCCGACGTGCTGCAGGAGCTGCGCCCCGGGCAGTCGATCGAGCTGCTCAAGGAGCTGCACATCCTCACGCGCGAGGGCCGGCTCAACCAGGATTCGCGCCGCAAGCTCAAGCAGGTCTACCACCTGTTCCAGTTCATCGAGAAGCTGCTGCGCGAACTGCCCGACGAAGGCGCCCACGCCACGCTGGCCGACCACGGCGCGGGCAAGTCGTACCTGGGCTTCATCGTCTACGACCTGTTCTTCAAGGCGCAGGGCGGGGCGGGGCAGGGGCAGGGTGGCCGGGTCTACGGCATCGAGACGCGGCGCGAACTCACCGACCGCTCGCGCGAGCTGGCCGATCGGCTGGGCTTCGACCGCATGGACTTCCTGAACCTGACGGTGGCCGAGTCCACGCACGCGGCCGAACTGCCGGCGCGCATCGACATGGTGACGGCGCTGCACGCCTGCGACACCGCCACCGACGACGCCATCGCCTTCGGCCTGGCGAAGCAGGCGCGCTTCATGGTGCTGGTGCCGTGCTGCCAGGCCGAGGTGGCCGCCTGCCTGCGCCAGACCAAGACGCTGTCGCTCTCGCGCACGCCCCTTGCGGAACTGTGGCGCCATCCGCTGCACACGCGCGAGATCGGCAGCCAGCTGACCAACGTGCTGCGCTGCCTGTATCTGGAGGCCCGTGGCTACCAGGTGACCGTGACCGAGCTGGTCGGCTGGGAGCACAGCATGAAGAACGAACTCATCATCGCGCGCCGCACCGGCCAGCCCAAGGCCGGTGCGGCCGACCGGCTGCGCGGCCTGCTGGCCGAATTCGGCCTGACGTCGCTGCTGGAGACGCGCTTCCGCCTCGACTGACGTCCCGAGCGAGAAGCATCGCCGCATGGCTCGACTGCCCCGCCTCACGCTGGCCGACCAGCCGCACCACGTGCTCCAGCGCGGCAACAACCGCCAGCCGATCTTCGTCGACGACATCGACCGCGAGCGCATGCTGGCATTGCTGGCGGAGAACGTGCCGCGCTGGGGCATCGCGCTGCATGCCTACGTCCTGATGGACAACCACTTCCATCTGCTGGCCACGCCCTCGGCCGCCGACGGTCTGCCGAAATTCATGCAGGCGGTCGGGCGCAGCTACGTGCGGTGGTTCAACGACCGCCACGCGCGCACCGGCACGCTGTGGGAAGGGCGCTATCGCTCGACGGTGGTCCAGGCGGAACGCTGGCTGCTGCCGTGCATGGTGTCGATCGACCTCAATCCGGTGCGCGCCGGTCTGGTGCCCGACGCGTCGGCTTACCGCTGGTCGAGCCATGCGCACTATGTCGGCGTGCGCGGCGACCGGTCGATCTCGCCGCCGCCGCAATATTGGGCATTGGGCAACACGCCGTTCGCACGCGAGGCGGCCTATGCCGAGCGGGTGGCCGCCGGCATCGGAGCGGCCGATCAGGCGGTGATCACCGAATCGCTGCTCCAGGGCTGGGCGGCGGGCGACCCGCGCTTCCTGGCCAGGTTGCAGGAAGCGACGCCGCGGCGCGTGGAGAAGATGCGCTCGGGTCGACGTCCGAAGAGCAACGTCGAATAAAGCCTGGACCGCACGGCGGATCGATGCGAGTCGAAAGGCCCTTCATGAATGTTTTCAATGTGTCCCCAATTAATACTTGAACATATCGTTCGGAAATTAAATGGAATCTGACCCTCATTAAAGTACTTGGCATTGTTCGTGCAACGTCCTATCCTCGTCCGTGGAGAGTTTTGTCCGCCGTCGACCCGGGTCGACCCGCGCGCGAGGCTTTCCTCCCCCACGAGTCTTGAATCGTGACGTCAGTCCCACGAAGAAATTGAAGGAACGCGCCCCATGACGACGGCTGCCGAGATCCAACACCTGGAACAGCACGGTCTGTATTCCGCCAGCAACGAACACGACGCCTGCGGTCTCGGTTTCGTGGCTCACATCAAGGGCGAGAAGCGCCACGACATCGTGACGCAGGCGCTCAAGATCCTGGAGAACATCGACCACCGCGGCGCCGTCGGCGCCGACAAGCTGATGGGCGACGGCGCCGGCATCCTGATCCAGATCCCCGACGCGCTCTATCGCGCCGAGATGGCCGCGCAGGGCGTCGAACTCCCGCCCTACGGCGAATACGGCGTCGGCATGATCTTCCTGCCCAAGGAGCACGCCTCGCGCATGGCCTGCGAGCAGGAGATGGAACGCGCTATCAAGGCCGAAGGCCAGGTGCTGCTCGGCTGGCGCGACGTGCCGGTCAACCGCGACATGCCGATGTCGCCGGCCGTCAAGAAGACCGAGCCGATCCTGCGCCAGGTCTTCATCGGCCGCGGCAACGACGTGATCGTGCAGGACGCCCTGGAGCGCAAGCTCTACGTCATCCGCAAGACGGCCAGCGCCAACATCCAGAACCTCGCGCTCAAGCACAGCAAGGAGTACTACGTCCCGAGCATGTCGAGCCGCACGGTGGTCTACAAGGGCCTGCTGCTGGCCGACCAGGTGGGCGTGTACTACCTCGACCTGTCCGACGAGCGCTGCGTCTCGGCCATCGGCCTGGTGCACCAGCGCTTCTCGACCAACACCTTCCCCAAGTGGCCGCTGGCCCACCCGTACCGCTACGTCGCCCACAACGGCGAGATCAACACGGTGCGCGGCAACTACAACTGGATGAAGGCGCGCGAGGGCGTGATGTCGTCCCCGGTGCTCGGCCCCGACCTGAAGAAGCTCTACCCGATCAGCTTCGCCGGCCAGTCCGACACCGCCACCTTCGACAACTGCCTCGAACTCATGACCATGGCCGGCTACCCGATCAGCCAGGCCGTGATGATGATGATCCCCGAGCCGTGGGAGCAGCACTCGACCATGGACGAGCGCCGCCGCGCCTTCTACGAGTACCACGCCGCGATGATGGAGCCGTGGGACGGCCCGGCCTCGATCGTCTTCACCGACGGTCGCCAGATCGGCGCGACGCTCGACCGCAACGGCCTGCGGCCGTCCCGCTATTGCGTGACCGACGACGACCTGGTCATCATGGCCTCGGAGTCCGGCGTGCTGCCGGTGCCCGAGCAGAAGATCGTGCGCAAGTGGCGCCTGCAGCCGGGCAAGATGTTCCTGATCGACCTGGAACAGGGCCGCATGATCGACGACGACGAGCTCAAGGCCTACGTCGTCAACACCAAGCCGTACAAGCAGTGGATCGAGAACCTGCGCATCAAGCTCGACAGCGTCGAAGCGCCGGCGGCCGGGATGCCCAAGAGCGACGTCTCGCTGCTCGACCGCCAGCAGGCCTTCGGCTACACGCAGGAGGACATCAAGTTCCTGCTGAGCCCCATGGCGCAGGCCGGCGAGGAGGGCATCGGCTCGATGGGCAACGACAGCCCGCTGGCCGTGCTCTCGAACAAGAACAAGCCGCTCTACAACTACTTCCGCCAGATGTTCGCGCAGGTCACGAACCCGCCGATCGACCCGATCCGCGAAGCCATCGTGATGTCGCTCAACAGCTTCATCGGGCCGAAGCCCAACCTGCTGGACATCAACCAAGTCAATCCGCCGATGCGCCTCGAGGTCGCCCAGCCGATCCTCGACTTCGCCGACATGGCCAAGCTGCGCAACATCGAGCAGCACACGCAGGGCAAGTTCCGCTCGACCACGCTCGACATCACCTACCCGGCCGACTGGGGCCGCGAGGGCGTCGAGGCCAAGCTGGCGTCGCTGTGCGCCGAGGCCGTCGACGCCATCAAGGGCGGCAGCAACATCCTGATCGTGAGCGACCGCGGCGTCAGCGCCACGCAGGTCGCGATCCCCGCGCTGCTGGCTTCCAGCGCGATCCACCAGCACCTGGTGCGCGAGGGCCTGCGCACCACCACCGGCCTGGTGGTGGAGACCGGCAGCGCGCGCGAGGTGCATCACTTCGGCGTCCTGGCCGGCTACGGCGCCGAGGCGGTGCATCCGTACCTCGCGATGGAGACGCTGGCCCAGCTGCACGCCGACCTCAGCGGCGACCTCTCGGCCGAGAAGGCGATCTACAACTACGTCAAGGCGATCGGCAAGGGCCTGTCGAAGATCATGTCCAAGATGGGCGTGTCGACCTACATGAGTTACTGCGGCGCGCAGCTGTTCGAGGTCATCGGCCTGAACAGCGTCACCACCGACAAGTACTTCACCGGCACGGCCAGCCGCGTCGAGGGCATCGGCGTCTTCGAGATCGCGGAGGAAGCCCTGCGCATGCACGGCGCGGCCTTCGGCGACGACCCGGTGCTGGCCAACATGCTGGACGCCGGCGGCGAATACGCCTGGCGCACGCGCGGCGAGGACCACATGTGGACCCCCGACGCCATCGCCAAGCTGCAGCACAGCACGCGTGCCAACAACTGGAGCACCTACAAGGAATACGCCCAGATCATCAACGACCAGAGCCGTCGCCACATGACCCTGCGGGGCCTGTTCGAGTTCAAGCTCGATCCGGCCAAGGCGATTCCCGTGGAAGAGGTCGAGTCGGCCGCCGACATCGTCAAGCGCTTCGCCACCGGCGCCATGTCGCTCGGCTCGATCTCGACCGAGGCGCATTCGACGCTGGCCGTGGCCATGAACCGCATCGGCGGCAAGAGCAACACCGGCGAGGGCGGCGAGGACCCGAACCGCTACCGCAACGAGTTGAAGGGCATCCCGATCAAGGTCGGCGACACGCTCAAGAGCGTGATCGGCGAGGCCAACGTCGAGGTCGACCTCGACCTGAAGGTGGGCGATTCGCTGCGCTCGAAGATCAAGCAGGTGGCCTCGGGGCGCTTCGGCGTCACGGCCGAGTACCTGAGCTCGTCCGACCAGATCCAGATCAAGATGGCCCAGGGCGCCAAGCCCGGCGAGGGAGGCCAGCTGCCCGGCGGCAAGGTCACGGAGTACATCGGCAAGCAGCGCTACTCGGTGCCCGGCGTGGGCCTCATCAGCCCGCCGCCGCACCACGACATCTACTCGATCGAGGACCTGGCGCAGCTCATCCACGACCTGAAGAACGTCGCGCCGCACGCCAGCATCAGCACCAAGCTGGTCAGCGAGGTGGGCGTGGGTACCGTGGCCGCGGGCGTGACCAAGTGCAAGAGCGACCACATCGTGATCGCCGGCCACGACGGCGGCACCGGCGCCTCGCCCTGGTCGTCGATCAAGCACGCCGGCGGCCCGTGGGAGATCGGCCTGGCCGAGACGCAGCAGACGCTGGTGCTCAACCGCCTGCGCGGCCGCGTGCGCGTGCAGGCCGACGGCCAGATGAAGACCGGCCGCGACGTCGCCATCGGCGCGCTGCTGGGAGCCGACGAGTTCGGCTTCGCGACGGCGCCGCTGATCGTCGAGGGCTGCATCATGATGCGCAAGTGCCACCTCAACACCTGCCCGGTGGGCGTGGCCACGCAGGACCCGGTGCTGCGCCAGAAGTTCTCCGGCAAGCCCGAGCACGTCGTCAACTACTTCTTCTTCATCGCCGAGGAAGTCCGCCAGATCATGGCGCAGCTGGGCATCCGCAAGTTCGACGACATGATCGGCCGTGCCGACCTGCTCGACATGAGGAAGGGCATCGCGCACTGGAAGGCCAGCGGCCTCGACTTCAGCCGCCTGTTCGCGCTGCCCATCGTGCCGGACGACGTGCCCCGCTTCCACGTCGAGGATCAGGACCACGGCCTGGAGCACAACCTCGACACCAAGCTCATCGAGAAGTCGCGCGCGGCCATCGACAAGGGCGAGAAGGTGCAGTTCATCGAGGTGGTGCGCAACGTCAACCGCACCGTCGGCGCCAAGCTGTCGGGCGCGCTCACGCGGGTCCATCCCGAGGGCCTGCCGGACGACTCGATCCGCATCCAGCTCGAGGGCACCGGCGGGCAGTCGTTCGGCGCGTTCCTCGCGCGCGGCATCACGCTCTACCTGATCGGCGACGCCAACGACTACACCGGCAAGGGCCTGTCGGGCGGCCGCATCGTGGTGCGCCCGAGCCTGGACTTCCGCGGCGAGGCGGTGCGCAACACCATCGTCGGCAACACCGTGATGTACGGCGCCACCACCGGCGAGGCCTACTTCTGCGGCGTCGCCGGCGAGCGCTTCGCGGTACGGCTGTCGGGCGCGACGGCGGTCGTCGAGGGCACCGGCGACCACGGCTGCGAGTACATGACCGGCGGCACGGTCGCCGTGCTGGGCAAGACCGGGCGCAACTTCGCCGCCGGCATGAGCGGCGGCGTGGCCTTCGTCTACGACGAGGACGGCCAGTTCGCCTCGCGCTGCAACCTGTCGATGGTGTCGCTGGAGAAGGTGCTGACCAAGGCCGAGCAGACCGCCACGGTCGATCGCGGCATCTGGCACAACGGCATGACCGACGAGGCCCAGCTCAGGAAGCTGCTGGAGGACCACCACCGCTGGACCGGCAGCAAGCGCGCGCGCGAGCTGCTCGACGACTGGACCGTCAACCGGACCAAGTTCGTCAAGGTGTTCCCCAACGAGTACAAGCGCGCCCTCGGCGAGATCCACTACCGCAAGACGCTCGCCACCTCGACCGGCAACGACGCCCAGGCCGGCCTGCAGCCGGGCGCGACGGCCGCCCGCAAGAGCGCCGCGGTCTGACGACGGCGACCCCGCAGAAACCAAGAACCAAGGACAGCACGATGGGAAAGATCACCGGCTTCATGGAGTACGAGCGCATCGAGGAGGGCTACAAGCCCCCGACCGAGCGGCTCAAGCATTACAAGGAATTCGTCGTCGGCCTCGACGCCCAGCAGGCCCAGGTCCAGAGCGCGCGCTGCATGGACTGCGGCACGCCGTTCTGCAACAGCGGCTGCCCGGTCAACAACATCATTCCGGACTTCAACGATCTGGTGTATCGCGACGACTGGCAGAACGCCTTCGCAGTGCTCGACTCGACCAACAACTTCCCCGAGTTCACCGGCCGCATCTGCCCCGCGCCCTGCGAGGCGGCCTGCGTGCTCAACGTGAACGACGACGCGGTGGGGATCAAGTCGATCGAGCACGCCATCATCGACCGCGCCTGGGACGAGGGCTGGGTCAAGCCGCGCGTGGCCAAGCACAGGACGGGCAAGAAGGTCGCCGTGATCGGCGCCGGCCCGGCCGGCATGGCCGCGGCCCAGCAGCTCGCCCGCGTCGGCCACGACGTGACGCTGTTCGAGAAGAACGACCGCGTGGGCGGTCTGCTGCGCTACGGCATCCCCGACTTCAAGATGGAGAAGACGCACATCGACCGCCGCGTCGAGCAGATGAAGGCCGAGGGCGTGACCTTCCGCCTGGGCGTCGTCGTCGGCGCGGCCAAGGAGCCGATGGGCAAGGGTTCCAAGGTCACCAACTGGGCCAAGGAGACCGTCACGCCCGAGCAGCTCGACAAGGAGTTCGACGCCGTGGTGCTGACCGGTGGCGCCGAGCAGTCGCGCGACCTGCCCGCGCCCGGCCGCGAGCTCGACGGCATCCATTTCGCGATGGAATTCCTGCCGCAGCAGAACAAGGTCAACGCCGGCGACAAGCTGAAGAACCAGCTGCGCGCCGAGGGCAAGCACGTCATCGTCATCGGTGGCGGCGACACCGGCAGCGACTGCGTGGGCACCAGCAACCGCCACGGCGCCGCCAGCGTCACGCAGTTCGAGCTGATGCCCCAGCCGCCGGAAGAGGAGAACCGGCCGATGACCTGGCCCTACTGGCCGTACAAGCTGCGCACCAGTTCCAGCCACGAGGAGGGCTGCGAGCGCGAGTTCGCCATCTCGACCAAGGAATTCATCGGCGACGGCAAGAAGATCACCGGATTGAAGACCGTCCGCGTCGAGTGGAAGGACGGCAAGATGGTCGAGGTGCCGGGCAGCGAGAAGGTCCTCAAGGCCGACCTCGTCCTGCTGGCGATGGGCTTCGTGAGCCCGGTGGCGAGCGTGCTCGACGCCTTCGGCATCGAGAAGGACGGCCGCGGCAACGCCAAGGCGACGGTGGAGTTCACCGGCGGCTACGCGACCAGCGTGCCCAAGGTCTTCGCGGCCGGCGACATCCGGCGTGGCCAGTCGCTGGTGGTGTGGGCGATCCGCGAGGGCCGGCAGGCCGCGCGCGCGGTCGACGAGTTCCTGATGGGCTACAGCGACCTGCCGCGATAGCCCGACGGCCCGGCGGGACCGGACCGTCGTGGCGTCACCACACCGGCTCCCTTATCATGGGGCCAACCGCAAGCCGGGATTTCCCTGAAAAGGGCACCCGGCTTTTTCTTTTCGATGGACGCCAGCACCCCCCCACCCACCGCCCTTGTCGAATTCCGCGACGTGACCTTCGGTTACGGCGAACGCGCCATCCTGGACGGCGTCTCCTTCGCCATCCCGCGCGGCAAGGTGACGGCGTTGATGGGCGCCTCCGGCGGCGGCAAGACGACCGTGCTGCGCCTGATCGGCGGCCAGGTGCGGGCGCGCAGCGGCGAAGTGCTGCTCGACGGCGCCGACGTCGGCCGCATGGACGCCGCGGCGCTCTACGCGGCCCGGCGCCGCATGGGGCTGCTGTTCCAGTTCGGCGCCTTGTTCACCGACATGAGCGTCCTCGACAACGTGGCTTTTCCGCTGCGCGAGCACACCCAGCTGCCCGAGGCCCTGGTGCGCGACATCGTCCTCATGAAGCTCGATGCCGTCGGCCTGCGCGGCGCGCGCGACCTGATGCCCAGCGAGGTGTCCGGCGGCATGGCGCGGCGCATCGCGCTGGCGCGTGCCATCGCGCTCGACCCCGATCTGGTGATGTACGACGAACCCTTCGCCGGCCTCGATCCGATCTCGCTGGGCACCGCCGCGCGGCTGATCCGCCAGCTCAACGACACCCTGGGGCTGACCAGCGTCGTCGTCTCGCACGACCTGGAGGAGACCTTCCGCATCGCCGACCACGTCGTCATCCTGGCCAACGGCGGTGTCGCCGCGCAGGGCACGCCCGACGACGTGCGCCGGAGCACCGATCCGCTGGTGCATCAGTTCGTCCACGCGCTGCCCGACGGACCGGTGCGCTTCCACTATCCGGGCGTGAGCGTCGAGGACGATTTCGGTCCCGTGCATCAGGTTCCGGCGGTTCCGAAGGAGCAGGCATGAGTCTCTGGAAGCCGGCCGACCTCGGTTTCGCCGTGCGCGGCAAGCTGGCCGACATCGGCCGCGGCACGCGCCTGTTACTGCAGCTGGTGCGCCACGGCGGTGCGGCGCTGCGCCGTTTCGGCCTGGTGCGCGACCAGCTCCATTTCCTCGGCAACTATTCGCTCGCGATCATCGCCGTCTCCGGCCTGTTCGTCGGCTTCGTGCTCAGCCTGCAGGGCTACAACCTGCTGCAGCGCTTCGGTTCGGCCGAGGCGCTCGGCCTGGTGGTGGCGCTCGGTCTGCTGCGCGAGCTGGGACCGGTCATCGCGGCGCTCCTGTTCGCCGGCCGGGCCGGCACCGCGCTCACGGCGGAGATCGGTCTCATGAAGGCCGGCGAGCAGCTCAGCGCCATGGAGATGATGGCGGTCGACCCGGTGCGGCGCGTGCTGGCCCCGCGCTTCTGGGGCGGCGTCATCGCCATGCCGCTGCTGGCGTCGGTCTTCAGCGCGGTCGGCATCCTGGGCGGCTACATCGTCGGCGTGGTGCTGCTGGGCGTCGATTCCGGCGCCTACTGGGGCCAGATGCAGAGCGGCGTCGACGTCTGGGGCGACGTCGGCAACGGCCTGATCAAGAGCATCGTCTTCGGCATCACCGTCACCTTCGTGGCGGTGCACCAGGGCTACGAGGCGCTGCCCACGCCCGAGGGCGTCTCGCGCGCCACGACCCGCACCGTCGTCGTGGCCTCGCTGGCCGTGCTCGGCCTCGACTTCCTGTTGACCGCGCTGATGTTCAGCGTCTAGGAGAACACATCCCATGCAACGTTCCAGCAACGACATCTGGGTCGGCCTGTTCGTGCTGATCGGTGGAGCGGCCCTGCTGTTCCTCGCGCTTCAGTCGGCCAACCTGCTCAACCTCAACTTCCAGAAGACCTACGCCGTCACGGCGCGCTTCGACAACATCGGCGGTCTGAAGCCCAAGGCGGCGATCCGCAGCGCCGGCGTGGTGGTTGGGCGCGTCGATTCGATCCGCTTCGACGACAAGACCTTCCAGGCCAGCGTCGACCTGGCGCTGCAGAGCAGCTACCAGTTCCCCAAGGACAGCTCGCTCAAGATCCTGACCAGCGGCCTGCTCGGCGAGCAGTACATCGGCATCGAGGCCGGGGCCGACGCGAAGAACCTCGAACCCGGCGATACGATCACCGCCACCCAGTCGGCGGTCGTGCTGGAAAACCTCATCAGCCAGTTTCTCTTCAGCAAGGCCGCCGAAGGAAGCGACACGCCCGAAAAGGCACCCAAGAAATGAACCCGCGACCCTTCCCCACCTTCGGCTTCACGTCCGCCCGCGCCCGGCCCCTGCGCCTCGCCGCGGCCCTCGGCATGCTGGTCCTCGCGACCGGCTGCGCGACCGGTCCGCGCGCCACGGCGCCCAATCCGGCCGATCCGTTCGAGCCGTTCAACCGCGGCGTCTCGCGCTTCAACGACGTCGTCGACGACAACGTGCTGGTCCCCGCGGCCACCGCCTACCGCAAGGTGCTGCCTTCGCCGGTGCGCTCGGGGGTCAACAACTTCTTCGGCAACCTCGGCGACGTCTGGAATTTCGCCAACAACGTATTTCAGCTGAAGGCGCAGAACAGCGCCGAGACGTTCATGCGGCTCAACGTCAACACGTTCTTCGGACTCGGCGGCCTGATCGACGTCGCGACCGAACTCGGCATCGACCGCCATCCGGAGGACTTCGGCCAGACGCTCGGCCGCTGGGGTGTTCCCAGCGGCCCCTACGTGGTGCTCCCGCTCCTCGGCCCCTCGACCGTGCGCGACACCGCCGCCTTGCCGGTGAACGTGCAGGGCGACCTCGTCCGGCAGGTCTCCGACATCCCGGTACGCAACTCGATGTACGTGCTGCGCATCGTCGACCTGCGCTCGAACTACCTGCGCGCCAGCCAGCTCATCGGCGACGCGGCGCTCGACCGCTATTCGTTCACCCGCGACGCCTACCTGCAGCGCCGCCGCAGCGAGGTCTACGACGGGAATCCGCCGGACGACGGAAAAGGCGCGGACTGACGGCGGACGGCGGCGAGTCCGCATAGGCTGGTCGTCGCTCGACAGGGATCGTTCTCCGGAACCGGTCCGGCGAAAGCGTCTCCAAGCGCTTGAGGGCCGGCCCTCCCGCATTGCAGGACGCCGATTCCGCCCCATGTGCCAGTCATCCCCGAATCATCGACCCAGGAAAGCTTCCGACCCATGAAAACCACCGCCGTCACCACCGCCACCGTGCAACGCCGTTTCCTGGGGCGCATCGTCCTGGCCAGCGCCATGCTCTTCGGTGCCGCCGCCGTGTTCGTCAGTCCCGCGCGCGCCGCCGACGAGACCCCCGACGCGCTGGTCCAGCGTATCTCCGGCGACGTGCTCGCCACCATCAAGGCCGACAAGTCCATCAAGGCCGGCGACATCGGCAAGATCATGGTGCTGGTCGACAGCAAGATCATGCCGAACGTCAATTTCCAGCGCATGACGGCCTCGGCCGTCGGTCCGGCCTGGCGCACGGCGACGCCGGAGCAGCAGAAGCGCCTTCAGGACGAATTCAAGACGCTGCTGGTGCGCACCTACGCCGGCGCGCTCGACCAAGTGAGCGACCAGAGCGTGACCGTGCGGCCGTTCCGCGGCTCGCCCAACGACAAGGAGGTCCTGGTGCGCACCGAGATCCGCGGCGGCGGCGATCCGGTGCAGCTCGACTACCGGCTCGAGAAGACGCCGGGCGAGGGCGGCGGCTGGAAGGTCTACAACCTGAACGTGCTGGGCGTGTGGCTGGTCGATACCTACCGCACCCAGTTCTCGCAGCAGATCAACAGCAAGGGCATCGACGGCCTGATCGCCGCCCTGGCCGCGCGCAACAAGAGCAACGGAACCAACTGACGTGAGCATGCTGGTCCTGCCCGCCACGTTGCGCCACGAGGAGGCGCCGGCCTGCATGCGCATGCTGCAGCAGGGCCTGGCGGCACAGCAGAAGCAGTCCGTGGCGATCGTCGACGCCACCGCGCTGGCGCAGTTCGACTCCTCGGCCCTGGCCGTGCTGCTCGAATGCCGGCGCGAAGCCGCCACGCTGGGTCGCGGTTTCGCCGTCAAGGGCCTGTCGCCGCGACTGCGCGAACTCGCCACGCTCTACGGGGTGGCGGGACTGCTGCCCAGCGCGCCCTGACGCTTCGGGCGACAATGCGCCCCCGGCGGCCAATCCCCGCATCCCCTCGACAGAACACCTCCCCGTAAAATCGCGGGCGCTCCATGTCCGCGATCTCGTTCCAATCGGTCTCCAAGACCTTTCCCCCCTCGCGCCAGCAGAAATCCCAGGGCCAGCCCGGCCTGAAGGCGGTCGATCAGGTCGACTTCGCGATCGAGGAGGGTGAATTCTTCGGTCTGCTCGGCCCCAACGGTGCCGGCAAGACGACGCTCATCAGCATGCTCGCCGGCCTGGCGCGCCCAACGACCGGATCCATCGCCGTGCATGGCTTCGACGTCCAGCGCGACTACGCCCAGGCCCGTCGTCACCTGGGCATCGTGCCGCAGGAACTGGTGTTCGATCCGTTCTTCAACGTGCGCGAGTCGCTGCGCATCCAGTCGGGCTACTTCGGCATCAAGAACAACGACGCCTGGATCGACGAGCTGCTGCACAACCTCGGCCTGGCGGACAAGGCCAACGCCAACCTGCGCCAGCTCTCGGGCGGCATGAAGCGCCGCGTGCTGGTCGCGCAAGCGCTGGTGCACAAGCCGCCGGTCATCGTGCTGGACGAGCCCACCGCCGGCGTCGACGTCGAACTGCGCCAGACCCTGTGGCAGTTCGTCGCCCGCCTCAACCGCGAGGGCAGCACCGTGCTGCTCACCACCCATTACCTCGAGGAAGCCGAGGCGCTCTGCCACCGCATCGCCATGCTCAAGCAGGGCCGCGTGATCGCGCTCGACCGCACCAGCGAACTGCTGAAGTCGGCCGCGAGCAACGTGCTGCGCTTCAAGACCGACGCCGACCTGCCCTGGGCGCTCGCGCAGCACGCCCGGATCACGGGCCGCATCGTGCAGTTGCCGGCGCAGAACGCGCACGAGGTCGAGCAGTTGCTCGTGGCGCTGCGCGAGGCCGGCGTCGCCGTGGAGGACGTCGAGATGCGCAAGGCCGACCTGGAGGACGTGTTCATCGACCTGATGGCCGGCGAGCAGACGCCCCTGGAGGTCGCGCGATGACGAAGTTCCAACCCACCGGCTGGCACGCGCTGCTCTACAAGGAGACGCTGCGCTTCTGGAAGGTCGGCTTCCAGACCGTCGGCGCGCCGGTGCTCACGGCCGTGCTCTACCTGATGGTGTTCGGCCACGTGCTCGAGGGCCACGTCAAGGTCTACGGCTCGATCAGCTACACGGCCTTCCTGATCCCCGGCCTGGTCATGATGAGCATGCTGCAGAACGCGTTCGCCAACAGCTCGTCGTCGATCATCCAGAGCAAGATCATGGGCAGCCTGGTGTTCGTGCTGATCACGCCGCTGTCGCACTGGGGCTGGTTCCTCGCCTACGTCGGCTCGTCGGTGATCCGCGGCCTGGCGGTGGGCCTGGGCGTCTTCGTCGTGACGCTGTTCTTCGCCGTGCCGGACTTCGTCGCGCCGCTGTGGATCCTGGTGTTCGCCTTCCTCGGCGCCGCCATCCTGGGCACGCTGGGCCTCATCGCCGGCCTGTGGGCCGAGAAGTTCGACCAGATGGCGGTGTTCCAGAACTTCCTGATCATGCCCATGACCTTCCTGTCGGGCGTGTTCTATTCGATCGGCTCGCTGCCGCCGTTCTGGCAGGGCGTGAGCCACCTCAACCCGTTCTTCTACATGATCGACGGCTTCCGCCACGGCTTCTTCGGCGTCAGCGATATCTCGCCGTGGGTGAGCCTGGCGATCGTCGGCAGCGCCTGGCTGGTGGTGAGCGCCATCGCCGTGCATCTGCTGCGCATCGGCTACAAGATCCGAGGCTAGGAGCATGGCTCATCCCCAGTCTTCGCGCACTGCGTGTCGCTTCGCCAACCCCCTTCCGGGGGCGACACCGGCGGCCCGGCGGAGCCGGTTCCGCGGTGTTTCTTGCTGATCCACAAGCCCCCTGGCTACCTGCGTTTTCCCCTATGACCGCTGACGAACTTCGAGACATCATTTCCGCCGACCTGGCCTGCGAGCACATCGCGCTGGAGGGCGACGGGCGCCATTGGTACGCGACCATCGTCTCGTCGGAATTCGACGGGCTGCGCGCCATCCAGCGGCACCAGCGGGTCTACCGCACGCTGGGTGCGAAAATGCACACCGACGAGGTGCACGCGCTGTCGATGAAGACCTTCACGCCGGCCGAATGGGCGGCTGCACCGCGTTGACGTCGGTCCGGGGCCGTGCGCCCCGGTTTCCCGCCGCCGCCACAACCGGCATTCGCCTCCACCTTCCGCTGGACTTTCCGATGGACCAACTCCTCATTCGCGGCGGGCGCACGCTCGGCGGCGAAGTCTTCGTCTCCGGCGCCAAGAACGCCGCGCTGCCCGAACTCTGCGCCGCGCTCCTGACCGCGCAGCCCGTCGTGCTGCACAACGTGCCGCGCCTGCAGGACGTCTCCACCATGCTGCGGCTGATCCGCAACATGGGCGTGCGCGCCGAGCGCGACGATGTCGCCGGTGACGATACCGGCAGCGTGCGCATCGACGCCGCCGCGCTGTCCAACCTGGAGGCGCCCTACGACCTGGTCAAGACGATGCGCGCGTCGGTGCTGGCGCTCGGTCCGCTGCTGGCGCGCTTCGGTCGCGCCAAGGTGTCGCTGCCCGGCGGCTGTGCCATCGGCTCGCGCCCGGTCGACCAGCACATCAAGGGCCTGCAGGCGATGGGCGCCGAGATCTCGGTGGAACACGGCTACATGCTCGCGCGCCTGCCGGCCGGTCGCACGCGCCTGAAGGGCGCCCGCATCCTGACCGACATGGTGACCGTCACCGGCACCGAGAACTTCCTCATGGCCGCGACCCTGGCCGAGGGCGAGACCATCCTGGAGAACGCCGCCCAGGAGCCGGAGATCGTCGACCTGGCCGAGATGCTGATCCGCATGGGCGCGAGGATCGAAGGCCACGGCACCAGCCACATCCGCATCCGGGGCGTGGAGGCCTTGCACGGCTGCGAGCATGCCGTGGTGGCCGACCGCATCGAGGCCGGCACCTTCCTGTGCGCGGTGGCGGCGGCCGGTGGCGAGGTGTTCCTGCGCCACGCGCGCTCAGACCACCTCGAAGCCGTCATCGACAAGCTGCGCGAGGCCGGCTGCGACGTGCGCGGCGTCGAGGGCGGCATCCGCATCGCGTCGGCCGGCGGCACGACGCTCAGGGCGCAGCCCTTCCGCACCACCGAATACCCGGGCTTCCCGACCGACATGCAGGCCCAGTTCATGGCCCTGAACTGCGTCGCGCAGGGCACGGCGGCCGTGACCGAGACGATCTTCGAGAACCGCTTCATGCACGTCAACGAGCTGGTGAGGCTCGGTGCCGCGATCCACGTCGACGGCAAGGTCGCCGTGGTCGAGGGCGGGGCGGCGCTGTCGGGCGCGACGGTGATGGCGACCGACCTGCGCGCCTCGGCGAGCCTGGTGATCGCCGCGCTGGTGGCCGCGGGCGAGACGCGGGTCGACCGCATCTACCACCTCGACCGGGGCTACGACCGCATGGAGGCCAAGCTGCGCGGCCTGGGTGCGGACATCGAAAGGGTCTAACGATGACCCCCAGTCTTCGCGCACTGCGTGTCGCTGCGCCAGCCCCCTTCCAGGGGGCGACACCGGCGGCCCGGCGGAGCCGGTTCCGCGGTGTTTCTTGCCTTTCGGGCGTGCTTGTTTTGGAGTCGTGCTGATGATCACTTTGGCGTTGTCCAAGGGGCGGATTTTTGAAGAGACGATGCCGCTGCTGGCGGCGGCGGGGATCGAGGTCACGGAGGACCCGGAGAAGTCGCGCAAGCTGATCCTGGCGACCACGCGCAGCGACGTGCGGGTGGTGCTGGTGCGGGCGTCGGACGTGCCGACCTACGTGCAGTACGGCGGTGCCGACCTGGGCGTGACGGGGCTGGACGTGCTGCTCGAGCACGGCAACCAGGGCCTCTACCAGCCGCTCGACCTGCGGATCGCCGCCTGCCGCCTGAGCGTGGCGGTGCGCGCCGACTACGACTACGCCTCGGCCGTGAAGCAGGGCTCGCGCCTGAAGGTGGCCACCAAATACGTCGGCCTGGCGCGCGACTTCTTCGCCGGCAAGGGCGTGCACGTCGATCTGATCAAGCTCTACGGCAGCATGGAACTCGCGCCGCTGACCGGCCTGGCCGATGCCATCGTCGACCTGGTGTCGACCGGCAACACGCTCAGGGCCAACCATCTGGTCGAGGTCGAGCGCATCATGGACATCAGCGCGCGCCTGGTGGTCAACCAGGCCGCGCTCAAGCTCAAGCGCGAGCCGATCCGCCGCATCCTCGACGCCTTCGCGTCGGCCATCCCCCCGAACCCGTCCAACTGAGCCCTCCTCCTTCCTTCCTCCCCGCCATGAACCCGAAAGCCGCCCCCGTCCGCCTGTCCACCGCCTCGGCCACCTTCGAAGCCGACTTCAAGGCGCGGCTGCACTGGTCGGCCGAGGCGGACGCGGCGATCGAGGCGCGCGTGGCCGACATCCTGGCCGACGTGCAGCGGCGCGGCGATGCCGCCGTGCTCGAGTACACCGCGCGCTTCGACCGCCTCGACGCCGCCGACATGCAGGCGCTGGAACTCACGGCCGACGAATTGCGTGCCGCCTTCGAGTCGCTGCCGGCCGAGCAGCGCGAGGCGCTCGAGTTCGCCGCCCGCCGGGTGCGCCAGTTCCACGAGGCGCAGAAGCGCGCCAGCGGCGAGAGCTGGACCTACCGCGACGAGGAAGGCACGCTGCTCGGCCAGAAGGTGACGCCGCTCGACCGCGTGGGCATCTACGTCCCGGGCGGCAAGGCGGCCTATCCGTCGAGCGTGCTGATGAACGCCATTCCGGCGCACGTGGCCGGCGTCGGCGAGATCGTCATGGTCGTGCCCACGCCTGGCGGCGAGAAGAACGCGCTGGTGCTGGCCGCCGCGCACGTGGCGGGCGTGAGCCGCGCCTTCACCATCGGCGGCGCGCAGGCCGTCGCCGCGCTGGCCTACGGCACCGCGACGATTCCCGCCGTCGACAAGATCACCGGCCCGGGCAACGCCTACGTGGCGGCGGCCAAGCGCCGCGTCTTCGGCACCGTCGGCATCGACATGATCGCCGGCCCGAGCGAGATCCTGGTGCTGGCCGACGGCAGCACCCCGCCCGACTGGGTGGCGATGGACCTGTTCAGCCAGGCCGAGCACGACGAACTCGCCCAGAGCATCCTGCTGTGCCCCGACGCCGCCTACATCGCGCAGGTGCAGGCCGCCATCGACCGCCTGCTGCCGACGATGCCGCGCGCGGAGATCATCGCCGCCTCGCTCAGCGGGCGCGGCGCGCTGATCCAGACGCGCGACATGGAGGAAGCCTGCGCCCTGAGCAACCGCATCGCGCCGGAGCACCTGGAGGTCAGCAGCCGCGAGCCGCACCGCTGGGAGCCGCTGCTGCGCCACGCCGGCGCGATCTTCCTGGGCGCCTACACCAGCGAGAGCCTGGGCGACTACTGCGCCGGCCCGAACCATGTGCTGCCCACCAGCGGCACCGCGCGCTTTTCCAGCCCGCTGGGCGTCTACGACTTCCAGAAGCGTTCCAGCCTGATCGAGGTGAGCGAGGCGGGGGCGCAGGCGCTCGGCCGCGTCGCCGTGATCCTGGCCGAGGGGGAGGGCCTGAGCGCGCACGCCGAGGCGGCGCGTCTCCGGCTCCGGCCATGAAACACCGCCGGGCCTCGCGCGCGGCCTGCCGCTGCGCCGTGCTCGCCGGACTCGTCGCGGCGTCGACCGCGCAGGCCATGAGCATCCGCGAGCTGCGCACTCTGGAGGCCGGCGAGAAGGACGGCAAGGCCTACACCGGTTACTACCTGGTCGGCGTGGTCGAGGGCCTGCGCGAAGGCGCGGAGGGTGCCGCCCGGGCCGGGCAGAAGCCGCCGTTCTGCATCGAGAACCGCCGCCTGGAACCCGCGATGGCGCGGCCGCTCTACCAGACCGAACTCACCCGCAACGCCGACAGCTACGAGGCCGACATGCCGGTCCAGCTCGTGCTCGCCGCCGCGCTGCGCAACACCTATCGCTGCACGCGCTGAGGATGTCCATGACCGCTTCCATTCCCACCGACACGCTCGCCGGCGAGGCCACCGCCACCGACATCGCCGCCGGCACCGGCCGCGCCCTCGAACGCATCCGCGAGGACGTCCGCGCCATGCACGCCTATGTCGTGCAGGACGCCGCGTCCGGCGTCCTCAAGCTCGACGCCATGGAGAACCCGCACGTGCTGCCGGCGGACCTGCAGGCCGAACTCGGCCGCCGCCTGGGCGCGCTGGCGCTCAACCGCTATCCGGCCAACCACGGCAACGCCGAGCTCAAGCGCGCCCTGGCCGCGCACGCGCGCCTGCCCGAGGGCTTCGAGCTGATGCTGGGCAACGGCTCCGACGAGCTGATCTCGCTCGTCACCATGGCCTGCGACCGGCCCGGCGCCTCGGTGCTGGCGCCGGTGCCCGGCTTCGTGATGTACGGTGTCAGCGCGCAGCTCCAGGGCCTGGCCTTCACCGGCGTGCCGCTGACGACCGACTTCGAGCTCGACGGCCCCGCCATGCTCGCGGCCATCGCGCGCGAGCAGCCGGCCATCGTCCACCTGGCCTACCCGAACAACCCGACGGCCAACCTGTGGGACGACGACGTCATCGAGCGCATCGTCGAGGCCCAGGGGGCGCAGGGCGGCCTGGTGGTCATCGACGAGGCCTACCAGCCCTTCGCCTCGCGCAGCTACATCGACCGCATCGCGCGCCACGGCCACGTGCTGCTGATGCGCACCCTGAGCAAGTTCGGCCTGGCCGGCGTGCGGCTGGGCTACCTGATCGGGCCGGCGGCGCTGGTCGCCGAGATCGACAAGGTGCGCCCGCCCTACAACGTCAGCGTGCTCAACTGCGAGTGCGCGCGCTTCGCGCTGGAACACGCGCCGGTCTTCGAGGCCCAGGCGGCCGACATCCGGGCGCAGCGCGAGCGGCTGGTCGAGGCGCTGGACCGCCTGCCGGGCGTGCGCCAGTGGCCGAGCGACGCCAACATGATCCTCATCCGCGTCCCCGACGCCGCCCGGACCTTCGACGGCATGAAGGCGCGTGGCGTGCTGGTCAAGAACATTTCTAAAATGCACCCCTTGCTGGCGAACTGCCTGCGCCTGACCGTCGGAACGGCCGACGAGAACGCGCGCATGCTCGCGGCCCTCGAAGCATCCCTATGAACACACCCACGGCACCCGGGGCGGTCGTCACCGCCGCCGCCACCGTTCCGGTCGGCGCGCGCACGGCGGCGGTCACCCGCCACACGGCCGAGACCCGCATCGACGTGCGCGTCGACCTCGACGGCACCGGCCGCGCCAAGCTCGCCACCGGCATCGGCTTCTTCGACCACATGCTCGACCAGATCGCCCGCCACGGGCTGATCGACCTCGACATCGACTGCCAGGGCGACCTGCACATCGACGGCCACCACACCGTCGAGGACGTCGGCATCACCCTCGGCCAGGCCGTGGCCAAGGCGGTGGGCGACAAGAGGGGCATCCGCCGCTACGGCCATGCCTACGTGCCGCTGGACGAGGCGCTCAGCCGCGTCGTCATCGACTTCTCCGGCCGCCCGGGCCTGCACCTGCACATCCCGTTCACCAGCGGCATGATCGGCGCCTTCGACACCCAGCTCGCCTACGAGTTCTTCCAGGGCTTCGCCAACCACGCCGGCGTGACGCTGCACATCGACAACCTCAAGGGCATCAACGCGCACCACCAGTGCGAGACGGTGTTCAAGGCCTTCGCCCGGGCGCTGCGCGCGGCGCTGGAGCTCGATCCCCGCTCGGCCGGCGTCATCCCCTCGACCAAGGGCACGCTCTGACCGTGACGACCTCCACCAATTCCGTGGCCGTCGTCGACTACGGCATGGGCAACCTGCGCTCGGTGTCGCAGGCC
Organism: Variovorax sp. PvP013; assembly: GCF_050435945.1. Classification (NCBI taxonomy): domain Bacteria; kingdom Pseudomonadati; phylum Pseudomonadota; class Betaproteobacteria; order Burkholderiales; family Comamonadaceae; genus Variovorax; species Variovorax sp. PvP013. The sequence continues at coordinate 166,166 of NZ_JBNDLF010000002.1, read as the reverse complement.
GTGCGGCACGCGGCCGACCAGGCCGGCGTCGAGGTCTTCGTCACCGCCGACCCGGACGTCGTGCGCCGTGCCACCCGCGTCGTGCTGCCGGGGCAGGGCGCGATGCCCGACTGCATGCGCGAGCTGCGCGACTCGGGCCTGCGGGACTCGGTGCTCGAGGCCGCCGCGAGCAAGCCGCTGTTCGGCGTCTGCGTGGGCATGCAGATGCTGCTCTCGCGCAGCGAGGAAGGCCCCACCGACGGGCTCGGGCTGATCCCGGGCGACGTCGTCAAGTTCGACCTCGCCGGGCGCCTGCAGCCCGACGGCAGCCGCTTCAAGGTGCCGCAGATGGGCTGGAACCAGGTCCGCCAGGCCCGGCCCCACGCGATGTGGGACGGCGTGCCCGACGACGCCTACTTCTACTTCGTGCACAGCTTCTACGCCCGGCCGGCCGATGCGCGCCACGCCGTGGGCGAGGCCGACTACGGCGCGCCCTTCGCGGCGGCGATCGCGCGCGACAACCTCTTCGCCACCCAGTTCCACCCCGAGAAGAGCGCCGACCACGGTCTGCGGCTCTATCGCAACTTCCTCCACTGGAACCCCTGAGACCCTCCGCGGTCCGCTCTCCCATGCTGCTGATTCCCGCCATCGATCTCAAGGACGGTCACTGCGTTCGCCTGAAACAGGGCGACATGGACCAGTCCACCATCTTCAGCGAAGACCCCGCCGCCATGGCGCGCAAGTGGGTCGAGGCCGGCGCGCGCCGCCTGCACCTGGTCGACCTCAACGGCGCCTTCGCCGGCAAGCCGCAGAACCACGCGGCGATCAAGGCGATCCTGCGCGAGGTCGGCGAGGAGATCCCGGTGCAGCTCGGCGGCGGCATCCGCGACCTCGACACCATCGAGCGCTACATCGACGACGGCCTGCGCTACGTGATCATCGGCACCGCGGCGGTGAAGAACCCGGGCTTCCTGAAGGACGCCTGCGTCGCCTTCGGCGGCCACATCATCGTCGGCCTCGACGCCAAGGACGGCAAGGTCGCCACCGACGGCTGGAGCAAGCTCACCGGCCACGAGGTCGCCGACCTGGGCAAGAAGTTCGAGGACTACGGCGTCGAGTCGATCATCTACACCGACATCGGCCGCGACGGCATGCTCTCGGGCATCAACATCGACGCCACCGTCAAGCTCGCCCGGGCGCTGACGATCCCCGTGATCGCCTCGGGCGGCCTGTCGAACATGGCCGACATCGAGCAGCTCTGCGCGGTCGAGTCCGAAGGCGTCGAGGGCGTGATCTGCGGCCGGGCGATCTATTCGGGCGACCTCGACTTCGCCGCCGCCCAGACCCGCGCCGACGCGCTCGCGACCGGCGCCTGAGCCAAGCCTGGCTCGGATGCCTTCCTGGCGCGGTCGCAACCTTTCGCATCGCGACGCCGGGAGGCCGGATCGCGCATGACGTGCTGTCGCGGCGAGTCGCCGTGTGGCTCGACGAGGCCCGGCCCCGGCGAGCCTTGCGCCATCCCTAGAATCCCGGCATGCCTGTTCCCTCCGTCTCTCCGATCGACTTCCGCGGCCAGCCCGCCTTCCGCCTGAGCGCGCCCGACGGGGCGAACTGCACCGTGGCGCTGCATGGCGGCCACCTGCTGTCGTGGCTCACGCCGGACGGCGTCGAGCGGCTCTACCTCAGCCCGGATTCCGTCTTCGACGGCCGCGCCGCCATCCGCGGCGGCGTGCCGATCTGCTGGCCGCAGTTCAACCAGCGCGGCCCGCTGGCCAAGCACGGTTTCGCGCGCAACGTGGCCTGGCGGCTCGAAGACGCCGATCCGGCGGCACCCTCGCGCATCGCGTTGCGGCTGGACGACGACACGGCCACGCGCGCGCTCTGGCCGCACGGCTTCGGACTGCGGCTGGAAGCGACGCTGGGCACCGACCGCCTGCGCATCGCGCTCGACGTCCGCAACACCGGCGACACGCCCTGGTCGTTCACCGGCGCCCTGCACAGCTACCTGCGGGTCGACGACATCGCCCAGGCGCGGCTCGAAGGCCTGCGGGGTGCGAAGCGCTGGGACGCCGTGCGCGACCGCCACCTGGAGGAGGGCGCCGACGCCCTGACCTTCGACGCCGAGTTCGACAGCGTCTACGCGGCCCCGGCCACGCCATTGCGGCTCGTGCAACCCTCGGGCACGTTGGAGATCGCGCAGTCGTCCAGCTGCACCGAGACCGTCGTCTGGAACCCCGGCGAGGTGCTGGCCGCCAGGCTCGCCGACCTGCCCGACGACGGTTACCGGCACATGCTCTGCGTCGAGGCCGCCGCCGTCGACGCGCCCGTGGCGCTCGCCCCCGGCGAGTCGTGGCAGGCCTGGCAGCAGCTCGCCGCGCGCTGAACCCCGAATCCTCGAACCTTCGATCCTCCGAAACCCAGCCCAATGCTCGCCAAACGCATCATTCCCTGTCTCGACGTGACCGGCGGCCGCGTCGTCAAGGGCGTCAACTTTCTCGAGCTGCGCGATGCCGGCGACCCGGTCGAGATCGCCGCGCGCTACAACGCGCAGGGCGCCGACGAGCTCACCTTCCTCGACATCACCGCCACCAGCGACGGTCGCGACCTGATCCTGCCGATCATCGAGGCCGTCGCCTCGCAGGTCTTCATCCCGCTGACGGTGGGCGGCGGCGTGCGCACGGTCGAGGACGTGCGCCGGCTGCTCAACGCCGGCGCCGACAAGACCAGCTTCAATTCCGCCGCCATCGCCAACCCGGCGGTGATCGACGAGGTCTCGCACCGCTACGGCGCCCAATGCATCGTGGTGGCCATCGACGCCAAGCGCCGCACGGCTGCCGACGCCGCCGAGCGCGGTCCCGGCTGGGACGTCTACAGCCACGGCGGGCGCAAGAACACGGGCCTCGACGTCGTGCGCTGGGCCGCCGAGATGGCGCGGCGCGGCGCCGGCGAGATCCTGCTGACCAGCATGGACCGCGACGGCACCAAGAGCGGCTTCGACCTCGAGCTCACGCGCGCGGTGAGCGACGCGGTCGGCGTGCCGGTGATCGCCTCCGGCGGCGTCGGCAACCTCGACCACCTGGCCGACGGCGTGCAGGCCGGCGGCGCCGATGCCGTGCTGGCCGCGAGCATCTTCCACTACGGCGACCACACGGTCGGCGAAGCCAAGGCGCTGATGGCCGCGCGCGGCATCCCGGTGCGGACCTGATGCCCTGTCAGCGGTTTGCGACAATCGTCCGATGACCAATTGGCTCGACGAAGTGAAATGGGACACCGCCGGCCTGGTGCCGGTGATCGCGCAGGAACAGGGCAGCAACGACGTGCTGATGTTCGCCTGGATGAACCGCGAGGCGCTCCAGAAGACCGCTGAACTCGGCCGCGCGGTGTATTTCAGCCGCTCGCGCGCGAAGCTGTGGTTCAAGGGCGAGGAATCGGGCCACGTGCAGACCGTGCACGAGATCCGCCTGGACTGCGACAACGACGTCGTGCTGCTCAAGGTCACGCAGCTCGGCCACGAGCCCGGCATCGCCTGTCACACCGGGCGCCACAGCTGCTTCTTCAGCCGCTACGAGAATGGTCGGTGGACGGCCGTCGAGCCGGTTCTCAAGGACCCCGAGTCCATCTACAAGTAGAAGCAAGACCCATGACATCGACGACCCCCTCCGACGCCGACCACTCCGCCACCGACGCCCTGGCGCGCCTGGCGGCCGTCATCGAGAGCCGCCTGCCGGCACGCGGCGGCGACCCCGACACGAGCTATGTCGCCCGGCTCCTGCACAAGGGCCCCGACGCCTTCCTCAAGAAGATCGGCGAGGAGGCGACCGAGGTCGTGATGGCGGCCAAGGACGCCGACCACGGCGGCGACCGGCAAAAAATAGTGAACGAAGTCGCCGACCTGTGGTTCCACAGCATGATCGCCCTCGCGCACTACGGCCTGGCGCCGCGCGAGGTCGTCGCCGAACTGGAGCGCCGCGAAGGCACCAGCGGCATCGAGGAGAAGGCCCTGCGCAAGGCGCAGGACCGCGAAGCCCGCGAGCAATGAAGGACAAGGATCACCATGGCCCGTGACATCGTCGACGTCGAACCCCACAAATCCCTGCGCACCTGGGGCTGGATCAGCTACGCCCTGCACCTGATCGTGGCCGTGAGCGCCGTGCTGCCCGGCGCGCAGGCGTCGATCGCGCTGCTGCTGCTCGCGCTGATCATCGACATCGTCAAGCGGCCGGAGGCGACCGGCACCTGGCAGGCCTCACACTTCAGCTGGCGCATCCGCTCGGTGGTGTGGGCCGGCGTGGCCTACCTGCTGACCGCGCCGCTCTGGCTGGTCTTCATCCTGCCGGGCTGGATCGCCTGGGGCCTGATCTCGCTGTGGTTCCTCTACCGCATCGTCAAGGGCATGGCCCGCATGAACGCCGGCCGCGCCATGGAGACCTCGAATGTCCTCTGATCCGAACTGCGTCTTCTGCAAGATCGTCGCCGGGCAGATCCCGTCGAAGAAGGTTTACGAGGACGAGGACGTCTTCGTCTTCCACGACATCGCACCCTGGGCGCCGGTGCACCTGCTGATCGTGCCCAAGCGCCACATCCCATCGATGGCCCAGCTCACCGACGACGACGCCGCGCTGATGGGCCGGATCATGACGCTGGCCCCCCGGCTGGCGCTCGAGCAGGGCTGCCGGCCGTACCCGGAGGGCGGCTTCCGCGTCGTCGTCAACACCGGCGCCGAGGGCGGGCAGGAGGTCCACCACCTGCACGTCCACGTCATGGGCGGACCGAGGCCCTGGCTCAAGGGCTGATCGAAGGCCGATCTCCCGCGTCGTCCCGGTGCCATCGCGGCGCCGACTAAAATTCTTCACATTCTTCAGGAGTCATCCATGGGTTCTTTTTCTATCTGGCACTGGCTGATCGTGCTGCTCGTCGTCGTCATGATCTTCGGCACCAAGAAGCTGCGCAACATGGGTTCCGACCTGGGCGGTGCCGTCAAGGGCTTCAAGGACGGCATGAAGGACGGCTCGACCACCGACTCGCCCGTCGTCACGCCCGCGCCGACGACGCCGACGCAGCACGTGACCGGCCACGCGGCCGCCGACAAGTCGACCACCATCGACGTCGAAGCGCGCCACAAGTCCTGATCCGCCGCACGACGTGATCGATCTCGGCATTTCCAAGCTGGCGCTGATCGGCGCCGTGGCGCTCATCGTCATCGGCCCCGAGAAGCTGCCGCGCGTGGCGCGCACCGTCGGCATGCTGCTGGGCAAAGCCCAGCGCTACGTCAACGACGTCAAGGCCGAGGTCAATCGCTCGATGGACCTCGACGAGCTGCGCAAGATGAAGGACTCGGTGCACGAGGCCGCGCGCGACGTCGAGCAGTCGATCCATTCGGGCGCCAGCGACTTCGAGAAGCAATTCTCAGAAAGTGGCCAGACCCTGTCGGCCCTGGCCGAGCCCGAGGTGCCCTACGCGCCCGTCATGCCGGTCTACAGGCACCCGCGCAAGAACTGGCGCCTGAAGCAGGGCGCCACGCCCCAGTGGTACAAGGCCCGCAACGGCGTGCGCACCAAGGCGCTGTCCGGGGCCGCGCGCGTCGCGCGTTTCCGGCCGCACAAGATCAACTAGCCACCCCACGGGCCGGGCCGGCCGCTGCGACCCGCGGCGCCGGTGTCACCGCCCGCAGCGCTCTCCCATGGCCGAATCCACTCCCAAAGACAAAGAAGACGAGCTCGCCGGCACGGAGCAGCCCTTCGTCCAGCACCTGGTCGAACTGCGCGACCGCCTGCTCTATTGCGTCTACGGCCTCGCCGTGGCCGCCGCGCTGCTCGCCCTCTGGCCCGGCCCGGCCGGCCTGATCGACCTGATCGCGATGCCGATCCGCGCCCACATGCCCGATGGCGCGAAGCTGATCGCCATCGGCGTGTTCTCGCCCTTCTTCGTGCCGCTGAAGGTGCTGGGCATGACGGCGGTGCTGGTGGCCCTGCCGTGGCTCATGTACCAGATCTGGATGTTCGTGGCGCCGGGCCTCTACAGCCACGAGAAGCGCTTCGCGCTGCCGCTGATCTTCTTCGGCAGCCTGCTGGCCTACATCGGCATCGCCTTCGTGCAGTTCTTCGTGCTGGACAAGATGTTCGGCTTCATCCAGCGCTTCACGCCACCCTCGGTGAACGCCACGCCCGACATCTCGTCGTACGTGGAAGCGATTCTGTCGCTCTACATCGCCTTCGGCTGCGCCTTCCAGGTGCCCATCGTGGTGATGCTGCTGGTGCGCTTCGAGATGGTGACGGTCGAGAAGCTGCGCAGCTTCCGCGGCTACTTCATCGTGCTGTCGTTCGTCGTGGCGGCGGTGCTGACGCCGCCGGACGTGGTGTCGCAGCTCGCGCTGGCCATTCCGATGTGCCTGCTCTACGAGATCGGCATCGTCGCGGCGCGCTACTTCGTCAAGCACAGCAAGGCGCCGGAAGACGCCACGGACCTGACGACGCGGCCCTGAGGCCCGTCCGTCGCCGGTCTCGTTGCCGGTCCGTCGCCTATTCGATCTCCGCCGGATTGCGCCGTGCCTGCGTCTTCGGGCGCAGGCCGGGATTGACGTTGAGTTCCATCCGGTCGCTGCCGCGCTGCAACGCGAAGCGTGCCTCGATGCCCGGCTTGAGCCCGGCCACGGCGGTCAGCAGTTCCTGGACGTTGTCGACCTTCTTGTCGCCCACGCCGGTGATGACGTCGCCGGGCCGGATGCCGGCGCGCGCGGCCGGGCCGTTCTGCAGCACGCCGGTGATGATCACGCCCGCGTTGGCTTTCACACCGAAGGTCTCGGCCAGTTCGGGCGACAGGTCGCCCGGCTCGACGCCGATCCAGCCGCGCGTGACCTTGCCCTCGGTCACGATGTCGCTGAGCACCTGCTTGGCCATCGACACGGGAATGGCGAAGCCGATGCCCATGCTGCCGCCCGAGCGCGAGTAGATGGCGGTGTTGATGCCCTCGAGGTTGCCGTTGACGTCGACCAGCGCGCCGCCCGAATTGCCCGGGTTGATGGCCGCGTCGGTCTGGATGAAGTTCTCGAACATGTTGATGCCCAGCTGGTTGCGTCCCAGCGCCGAGACGATGCCGCTGGTCACGGTCTGGCCGACGCCGAACGGGTTGCCGATGGCCAGCACCTGATCGCCCACCTGCAGCGCGTCGGAGTTGCCCAGCACGATCACCGGCAGCTTGTCGAGTTCGATCTTGAGCACCGCCAGGTCGGTGTCGGGGTCGGTGCCGATCACCTTGCCGCGCGCGTGGCGGCTGTCGTTGAGCGTGACGTCGATCTCGTCGGCGCCGTCGACGACGTGGTTGTTGGTCAGGATGTAGCCGTCGGCACTGACGATCACGCCGCTGCCCAGGCCGACCTGCGGCTGGTCGTTGCCTTGGTCGCCAAAGAAGAAGCGGAACCATGGATCGTTGCTGCGCGGGTTGCGCTGCGCGGCCTTGCTGGTGTTGATGCTGACCACCGCCGGCGCGGCCTTCTTGGCCGCGGCGCTCAGGCTGCCCGCGGCGATGGCGCCCGGCGCGGCGGCTGGCGCCTCGACGACCGGCACCACCCCGCCGAGCGAGGTGCGCCGGTTGAGCCACTCGGGCCGGAGCGTAGCGACGACGAAGTAGGCCGCCAGCAGGACGGTGACGGTTTGGGCGAACAGCAGCCAGGTGCGCTTCATGGAGGAGGATCGGAAGGAAGGGACGGAGGAACGCGGGCCGGCGACGTGCCCGGGTCGGACGGTGATCATGGCCGGGACGGGCCGCGCGGGGCGGTGATTGTCTCTCAAGGCCCCGGCGCGGCGCGGGGTTCGCCGGCTTCGCCACAAGACCCGTCCGGCCTGTCGACCAAGGGAAAACCCTAGAATCACGCCCCTCTTGCAGCCGGTGCTCCCACAGGACGCGCCGGTGCGGGGCGTTCCCATCCGGAGCGATGCCCGCTCCCGCATCCGAGTGCCGGCCCGACGACGCCGCGAACCCTGGTTCGCCGTCCGTGCCGCCGTCCGATCGATGTCTTTCCGCTGTCCCGTCCTCCCGGGTCTCCACGCCATGACCGCCACCGTTATCGCCGCCTCGCCGGCTTCGCCCACGCGCACGCTCGACGCGCGCGACTACAAGACGCTCGCGCTGTCCGCGCTGGGCGGCACGCTCGAGTTCTACGACTTCGTCATCTACGTGTTCTTCGCCACCGTGCTGGGCGCGCTGTTCTTTCCGGCCGACATGCCCGACTGGCTGCGCCAGCTGCAGACCTTCGGCATCTTCGCGGCGGGCTACCTGGCGCGGCCGCTCGGCGGCATCGTGATCGCGCATTTCGGCGACCTGCTGGGCCGCAAGCGCATGTTCACGCTGTCGATCTTCCTGATGGCCGCGCCCACGCTGGTCATCGGCCTGCTGCCCACCTACGCCAGCATCGGCGTGGCGGCGCCGCTGCTGCTGCTGGCGATGCGCACGCTGCAGGGCGCGGCCATCGGCGGCGAGATGCCCGGCGCGTGGGTGTTCGTCGCCGAGCACGTGCCGGCGCGGCGCTACGGCTTCGGCATCGGCACCCTGACCTCGGGCATCACCGGCGGCATCCTGCTGGGCTCGCTGGTGGCGGTGTTCATCAACACCCACTACACGCCGGCCGAGGTCGCCGGCTTCGCCTGGCGCGTGCCGTTCGTCCTGGGCGGGGTCTTCGGCCTGGTGTCGGTGTACCTGCGCCGCTTCCTGCACGAGACGCCGGTGTTCCAGGAGCTGGCCGACCGCCGCAGCGTGGCGCGCGAGCTGCCGCTCAAGACCGTGCTGCGCGAGCACCGCGGCCCGGTCCTGTTCGTGGGGTTGCTGACCTGGGTGCTGTCGGCGGCCATCGTGGTGGTCGTGCTCTACACGCCGACCTACCTGCAGAAGGTCCACCACGTGCCGGCCGCGCTGGCGCTCAAGGCCAACGCCGTCGCGACGCTGATGCTCACGATCGGCTGCATCGTGGTGGGTTGGGCCACCGACCGCATCGGCACGCGCGCGACGATGCTGATCGGCTGGGGCGGCCTGCTGGTCACCACCTGGCTCTTCTACGGCAGCCTGCCGGGCACGCCGGAATCGCTGTTCTGGCACTACGGCCTGGTGGGCCTGTTCGTGGGCACCATCGCCACGGTGCCGATCGCCGCCGTGCGCGCCTTCCCGGCGCCGGTGCGCTTCACCGGGCTCTCGTTCGCCTACAACATGTCCTACGCCATCTTCGGCGGCCTGACGCCGGTGATCCTGACCGTCTGGCTGCAGAAGGACCCGATGGCGCCGTCGCACTACGTGAGCGCGCTGGCGGTCATCGGCCTGCTGCTGGCCCTGCTGCCCATGGCCGGGCGCGGCCATCCGATGCACGCGGCGCGACAATGACGCGATGAGCACCACCCGACACGAACTCCTGCACGCGTTCGACCTCCTGCTGGCGCCCACGCGCTTCAAGGACTACGGCCCCAACGGCCTGCAGGTGGAGGGCCGCACGACGGTGCGGCGCATCGTGTCGGGCGTGACGGCCAGCCGGGCGCTGATCGAGGCCGCCATCGAAGCCGAGGCCGACGCGATCTTCGTCCACCACGGCCTGTTCTGGCGCGGCCAGGACGGCCGCGTGACCGGCTGGATGCGCCAGCGGCTGGGCCTGCTGCTGGCCCACGACATCAACCTCTTCGCCTATCACCTGCCGCTGGACGCTCATCCCGACCTGGGCAACAACGCGCAGCTCGGCCTGAAGCTGGGGCTGGCGGCGCACGCGGGCGCGTCGGGTCGTTTCGGCGAGCAGGACCTGGGCTTCATCGGCCAGCGCGACGACGGCGGCAGCTTCGCCGACGCGCTCGCCCTGGCGTCGCACGTGGAGCGGGTGCTGGGTCGGTCCGTGACGCTGGTCGAGGGCGGGCGCCGACCGATCCGCACCGTCGCCTGGTGCAGCGGCGGCGCGCAGGGCTATTTCGAGGCCGCCATCGCCGCCGGGGCCGACGCCTTCGTCACCGGCGAGATCTCCGAGCCGCAGGCGCACTACGCGCGCGAGACGGGCGTGGCCTTCATCGCCGCGGGGCACCATGCGACCGAGCGCTACGGGGCGCCTGCCGCCGCCGCCCACGTGGCGGCCCAGCTGGGCGTGAAACACCAGTTCATCGACATCGACAACCCCGCATGAAACCCATCGCCATCACCATGGGCGACCCGGCCGGCATCGGGCCGGAGATCATCGTCAAGGCGTTTCGCGACGCGCCGGCGCTGACGCGCGGCTGCTTCGTGGCCGGCGACGTCGCGACGTTGCGCGCGGCGGCGCGGCTGCTGGCGGCGCCGGGGCGTCCCGCGCTGCCGGTGGCCGTGCTCGATCGGCCCGACGAGGCTGCGGGGGTGCCGCCGAACTGCGTGCCGGTGCTGCAGGTCGTCGCGCCGCCGCAGGGTGTCGTCGTCGGCCGCATCGGCGCCGAAGCCGGCCGCGCGGCGGGCGGGTGCGTCGAGTGGGCGGCGCGCGCGGCGCTCGCGGGCGACGTCGCCGCGATCGTGACGGCGCCCCTGCACAAGGAAGCGCTGGCCGCCGCCGGCTACCGGTACCCTGGACACACCGAGCTGCTGCAGGCCGAGGCCGCGGTGCACCGGGGCGTGCCGCTGGAGGCGATGCCGGTGCGCATGATGCTGGCCAACGACGAGCTGCGCACCGTGCTGGTCAGCATCCACATGTCGCTGCGCCGGGCCATCGACGCGGTCGACGTGGGCGGCGTGCTGGAGACGATCCGGATCGCGCACCGCGCGCTGGGCACCGCGCTCGGCCGCGCGCCGCGCATCGGCGTGGCCGGCCTCAACCCGCACGCGGGGGAGGGCGGGCTGTTCGGGACCGAGGAGCGCGACGTCATCGCGCCGGCCATCGCCATGGCGCGCGCCGAGGGCATCGACGCCAACGGCCCGCACGCCCCCGACACGGTGTTCATGCGCGCCCGCTCGGCGCCCGGGCATGCGGGCGAGTTCGACGTCGTCATCGCGATGTACCACGACCAGGGACTGATCCCGGTGAAGTACCTCGGCGTCGACAAGGGCGTCAACGTGACGCTCGGCCTGCCGCTGGTGCGCACCAGCCCCGACCACGGCACCGCGTTCGACATCGCCGGCACCGGCCGCGCCGACGCGGCCAGCCTGATCGAGGCGTTGCGCATGGCGCGCGCGCTGGTGCCGGCGGATCTCGCGGCGAACGCCGACGCCTGACGCGCACTGCGCGAACGGATCCGCCGAGCGCATCGGAGGTCGCGGGAAACACCTTCGAAAACGCGCTTTCCGGGGGGTTCTCCGGGGTGCCGACGCGTTGAATCGCGCTGTAGCGCTCCGCTACAATCTTCGGTTGACCCCAGGCCCAGCGAGAAGATTGAGGACCCCCATGAGTGACATCCCTGTCGGCGCCCCCAAGATCGACAAGAGCAAGAGGACGTGGTTGATCGCTTCCGGCTGCGCCGGGGCCGTGGGCGGGGCGGCGACGGTCGTTCCCTTCGTCAGCACCTTCCAGCCGTCGGAAAAGGCCAAGGCGGCCGGCGCGCCGGTCGAGGTCGACATCGGCGCCATGCAGGTCGGCGAAAAGCTCACGGTCGAATGGCGCGGCAAGCCCGTCTGGATCCTCAAGCGCTCGGCGGCGCAGATCGCCGAACTCCCCAAGCTCGACGGCCAGCTCGCCGACCCCGAGTCCAAGCGCAATCCGGCCGAATTCACGCCCGAGTACGCGCGCAACACCGGCCGCTCCATCAAGCCCGAGGTGCTGGTCGTCGTCGGCATCTGCACGCACCTGGGCTGCTCGCCCATCGACCGCCTGCAGGCCGGCCCGCAGCCCTCCCTGCCGGACAACTGGGAGGGCGGCTTCCTGTGCCCCTGCCACGGCTCGACCTTCGACTTGGCCGGCCGCGTCTTCAAGAACAAGCCCGCGCCCGACAACCTGCCGGTGCCGCCGCACATGTACATGAGCGACACCCGCCTGCTCATCGGCGACGACAAGAAGGCCTGAGGAGACCCGCGACATGGCTGACTATCACGAGATCTCCCCCAACGCCCCCGGCGGCGAGCGGCTGCTGAACTGGGTCGACAACCGGTTCCCCCTGACCAAGCTCTGGAAGGAGCAGTGGGGCAACTACTACGCGCCGAAGAACTTCAACTTCTGGTACATCTTCGGCTCGCTCGCGATGCTGGTCCTGGTGATCCAGATCGTGACCGGCATCTTCCTGGTGATGCACTACAAGCCGGATGCGGCCCAGGCCTTCGCCTCGGTCGAGTACATCATGCGCGACGTGCCCTGGGGCTGGCTGATCCGCTACATGCACTCGACCGGCGCCTCGGCGTTCTTCGTCGTCGTCTACCTGCACATGTTCCGCGGCCTCATCTACGGCAGCTACCGCAAGCCGCGCGAGCTGATCTGGATCTTCGGCTGCGCGATCTTCCTGTGCCTCATGGCCGAGGCCTTCATGGGCTACCTGCTGCCCTGGGGCCAGATGAGCTACTGGGGCGCCCAGGTGATCGTCAACCTGTTCGCCGCCATCCCCTTCGTCGGCCCCGACCTGGCGCTGCTGATCCGCGGCGACTACGTGGTGAGCGATGCCACGCTCAACCGCTTCTTCAGCTTCCACGTCATCGCCGTGCCATTGGTGCTGCTCGGCCTGGTGGTGGCCCACCTGATCGCGCTGCACGAGGTGGGCTCGAACAATCCCGACGGCATCGAGATCAAGGCCAACCGCGGCCCCGATGGTCATCCGGTCGACGGCATCCCCTCGCATCCGTACTACACCGTGCACGACATCTTCGGCGTGGTGGTGTTCCTGACGATCTTCTCGGCCGTGATCTTCTTCGCCCCCGAGATGGGCGGCTACTTCCTCGAATACAACAACTTCATCCCGGCCGATTCGCTCAAGACGCCCAACCACATCGCGCCGGTCTGGTACTTCACGCCGTTCTATTCGATGCTGCGCGCCATCACCAGCGAGATGATGTACGCGCTCATCGCCTGCGTCGTGGGCGCTGCCGTCTTCGGCGTCTGGAAGGCGCGGCTGCCGTCGATCTTCAAGGGCGCCATCGTGGTGGCGGCCGTGGTGGTCTGCGCGCTGATGCTGTCGATCGACGCCAAGTTCTGGGGCGTGGTGGTGATGGGCGGTGCCGTCATCATCCTGTTCTTCCTGCCTTGGCTGGACCACAGCCCGGTGCGCTCGATCCGCTACCGCCCCAGCTGGAACAAGTACCTCTACGGCGTCTTCGTCGTCAACTTCATCGTACTGGCCTACCTGGGCGTGCAGCCGCCGTCGCCCCTGGGCGAGCGCGTGTCGCAGGTCGGGACGCTGTTCTACTTCGGCTTCTTCCTGCTCATGCCGTGGTGGAGCCGTCTGGGCGAGTTCAAGCCGGTGCCGGACCGCGTGACCTTCGCCGCGCACTGAGCCGTCAGCCCGGAGCCCACAAGAATGAAGAAACTCATCCTCACGCTGATCGCCGCGCTCGGCATCGTCACCGGTGCGCAGGCGGCCGAAGGCGGCATCGCCTGGGACAAGGCGCCCAACCGGACCAACGACCTGGCGTCCCTGCAGAACGGCGCCAAGCTGTTCGTCAACTACTGCCTGAACTGCCATTCGGCGGCCTTCATGCGTTACAACCGGCTCCAGGACATCGGCATCTCCGAGCAACAAGTCAAGGACAACCTGCTGTTCACGACCGACAAGGTCGGCGAGACGATGAAGGCCAACATCGACCCGCGCCAGGCCAAGGAATGGTTCGGCGCCAACCCGCCCGACCTGACCCTGGTCGCGCGCTCGCGCGCCGGCCACGGCGGCAGCGGCGCCGACTACCTCTACACCTACCTGCGTACCTACTATCGCGACGACACCAAGGCCACCGGCTGGAACAACCTCGTGTTCCCGAGCGTCGGCATGCCGCACGTGCTGTGGGAACTGCAGGGGGATCGCCGTCCGGTCTACACCAAGGTCGAGCAGCACGGCCACGAGGTCGAGGTGTTCAAGGGCTGGGAACAGGTCACGCCGGGCAAGATGACGCCGCTGCAGTACGACCAGGCCGTGGGCGATCTCGTGAACTACCTCCAATGGATGGCCGAGCCGGCCCAGAACACGCGCGTGCGCGTCGGCGTCTGGGTGCTGCTGTTCCTGGCGATGGCGCTGGTCTTCGTCTGGCGGCTCAACGCCTCCTACTGGAAAGACGTCAAGTAGCCGTTCGACATCGACCGGCTCCGCGCACCTGCGCGACCGGTCCCGCAGAGTGGGTTGCCAACGCGACCCACTCTTTTTGATTTTTAGGAGTCTTTCGCCATGATGGTTCTGTATTCAGGTACGACCTGCCCCTTTTCCCACCGCTGCCGGTTCGTCCTGTTCGAAAAAGGCATGGACTTCGAGATCCGCGACGTCGACCTGTACAACAAGCCTGAAGACATCGCCGTCATGAACCCGTACGGCCAGGTGCCGATCCTGGTCGAGCGCGACCTGATCCTGTACGAGTCGAACATCATCAACGAGTACATCGACGAGCGCTTCCCGCATCCGCAGCTGATGCCCGGCGATCCGGTCGATCGAGCCCGCGTGCGCCTGTTCCTGCTCAACTTCGAGAAGGAACTGTTCGTCCACGTCGCCGCGCTCGAGAACCGCAGCGCCAAGGGCAACGACAAGGCGCTGGAGAAGGCCCGCGCCCACATCCGCGACCGCCTGACGCAGCTCGCGCCGGTGTTCCTGAAGAACAAGTACATGCTGGGCGACAACTTCTCGATGCTCGACGTCGCCATCGCGCCGCTGCTCTGGCGTCTCGACTACTACGGCATTGACCTGAGCAAGAACGCCGCGCCGCTCCTGAAGTACGCCGAGCGTATCTTCTCGCGCCCGGCCTACATCGAAGCGCTGACGCCTTCCGAGAAGGTCATGCGCAAGTAAGCGTCTGCTCATGATCAACGCGCCCGAACTGTCCTCCACCCGCCCGTACCTGATCCGGGCGCTGTACGAATGGTGCACCGACAACGGCTTCACGCCGTATGTCGCCGTGCAGGTCGACGACAGCGTCCAGGTGCCGCGCGAGTACGTCAAGAACGGCGAGATCGTGCTCAACGTCAGCTTCGACGCGACCAGCTCGCTCAAGCTCGGCAACGATTTCATCGAGTTCAAGGCCCGCTTCGCGGGCACGGCACGCGAGATCATGGTGCCCGTGGGCAATGTCATCGCGATCTACGCGCGCGAGAACGGTCAGGGCATGGCGTTTCCCGCCATGCCCTCGACCCCGGCCACCGGTTCCGATGCATCGACGAGCGCATCGCCGGCTCTCGCCCCGACGTCGCGCGTGCCGTTGCGCGATGCCTCGCGTGGCAGCGAAGGCGATGCGAACAATGTCGTCCACCTCGTCGGCGCCGACGCGTCGTCCGAGAACGGCGTTGCCGATGCGCCCGCCGGTGGCCCCGACGACGAGCCGCCGCGCCCGCCGTCGACCGGCGGCGCCAAGCCGTCGCTCAAGCGCGTCAAGTGACGCCGGTGCGGCCGGGCCCGGACGCCTGGCCGCTAGAATCCAGCCCCGTGCCGCTTTAGCTCAGTTGGTAGAGCACCCGCCTTGTAAGCGGAAGGTCGTCAGTTCGATTCCGACAAGCGGCACCACCCCTCTCACAGATCTGATCCGACCCGGCACCCGTCGCTCCGCCGCCGGGGACCCGCAGGTGATTCCGCGATCACCTCGTCCTCCTTCTCGCGGCGCCGTGTCTCAGGCCCGACCCAGGCACTGGTCGATGTGGCGTTCCATCTGCTGCGCTTCGGGTGCCGTGAGCGCACCCAGACGCATGTCGATGCGCCAGGTCGCGCCGCCGGGCAGGTCCACCACGCGGCCGAGCGCCTTTTCCACCCGATAGCCTTCCACGCCCGAGGTCGCCGGCATCGACAGCCCGATGGCGTCCTGCTCGGGCGTGCGGCACAGCCAGCGCGAGGCGATCGGCGCCTGTTCCGGCCGGTGCGCCGCGTAGTCGGCCCGGCCGTCCGGATGCACCTGCAGCGCGTGGGCCCAGCCCTCGGCATCGGCCACCATGTCGATGGCGAAGACGACCTCGGGGTCGTAGGCCACGCCGGCCTCGAGCCGGTGGTGTTCCTGCGGTCGCGCCGCCAGCGCGTCCAGCAGTTCGGCATAGCCTGGCTGGGGCGTGATGTGGCTGGGAATGGACTTGCGCACGCGCACCGCTTCCGGCGTGTAGGGCGCGCTGTAGACCAGCCGCGCGTCGTCGATCGGCCGGAAGTTCGAGTGCCCGAGGTAGAGCAGGTCCATGGCGCCGCGCTTGCGGTTGTGCACCTCGAGCGACACGTCCAGCAGCGCCGAATCGCGACGCATCGCCGTGCGGGCCGTCGCGCGGTAGTCGGTCGAGAAGGCCACGGCGTGCCGGTAGACGCTCTCGATGCACAGCGTCGCATCGGCCTCGTCGATCACGATCGTGGCCTGGTCGAACGGGGCGTTGGGCAGCTCGCCGTGCAGCGGATGGGTGTCCTGCGGGCCCGGCGCGCCCATGCCGGTGACGCCGCAGTGCAGGAAGAAGGCGCCGTAGGTGCGCAGGTAGTCGGTGGTTCTCGACGGCTCGTCGAACAGGGAGCGCATCGCCAGTTCGCGGCCGTCGAAGGTCGCGCGCCAGATCTGCTGGCCGCGGAACGGCAGCACCACGATGTGACCGCGGTCGTTGCGGATGCGCAGCGCCTCCACGCCGGAATCGAAGCGGAAGGTCGAGCATTCGAAGCCCGGCGCCGTCGCCAGGATGCGTTCGCGCTCGCCGAACATGGCGGGGCGCAGGTCGATGCGTGTGGTCATGGAAACTTCGATGGTCTTGAGAGGGAGGGGTCGCGATTCTCCCCGAGCTGGCGCGACGCACCGGGGCCATCGGGCTAGCGCCGCGTCTGCACCTTCAGCCGGATGCTGGCGACTTCCCAGCCTTTCGACCGCAGGCGCGTCACCAGCCTCGGCGCGAGCTGGCGCAACTTGGCGGCGGCGGCGCTGCCCTGCACCAGCAGGCACCAGACGTCGCCCTCGGCCGGGCCGGCCTGGACCGCCGAACGCATCTCGGCCGGGATCAGCTCCTCGATCGCCCGCAGGCGTTCGTTGACATCGCGCGCGCGGGCGAGCAGTCCGGCGAGCGTGGGGGAGCCGTCGGCGGCCTGCTGCAGCGTGAAGGGTTGGAAGCGGCGATTCACTGAAATCGGGAGAAGGGGTCGGGTGGCTAAAATGCCCGGTTCGCCGGCGCTCGGCACCAGCGCGGACCGCTTGCTTTACGGCAAAGCGAGCCCACCTGCTTCCACCGTATCTTAGGGATTCTGCTCCAGACGTCCGGCACCTCCGGCCGCATGCCGAGCCTCCACACATGGCCACCAACTTCCTGACCCAACTCTTCGGCAGTCGCAACGACCGGCTTCTCAAGCAGTACCGCAAGACCATCGAACGCATCAACGCCCTGGAGCCGCAGTTCGAGAAGCTCGACGACGCCGCGCTGCGCGCCAAGACGCAGGAGTTCAAGGACCGCGCCGCCAAGGGCGAATCGCTCGACGACCTGCTGCCCGAGGCCTTCGCCACGGTGCGCGAGGGTTCCAAGCGCGTCATGAAGATGCGCCACTTCGACGTCCAGCTGCTCGGCGGCATGGCGCTGCACAACGGCAAGATCTCCGAGATGCGCACGGGCGAGGGCAAGACGCTGACGGCCACGCTGCCGGTCTATCTGAACGCGCTGTCGGGCCAGGGCGTCCACGTCGTCACGGTCAACGACTACCTCGCCAACCGCGACGCCCGCTGGATGGGCCGGCTCTACAACTTCCTGGGCCTGTCGGTGGGCATCAACCTGCCGCAGATGCCGCGCGAGGAGAAGCAGCAGGCCTACGCCAGCGACATCACCTACGGCACCAACAACGAGTACGGCTTCGACTACCTGCGCGACAACATGGTCTACGAGTCGCACGACCGGGTGCAGCGCAAGCTGAACTTCGCGATCGTCGACGAGGTGGACTCGATCCTGATCGACGAGGCGCGCACGCCGCTGATCATCAGCGGCCAGGCCGAGGACCATACGGAGATGTACCTGGCGATCAACAAGGTCGTCCCGCTCCTGGTCAAACAGGAGGGCGAGGCCGACCCGCGCACCGGCGAGGGCATCACGACGCCGGGCGACTTCACGGTCGACGAGAAGACCCACCAGGTCTTCCTGACCGAGGACGGCCACGAGAAGGCCGAGCGGGTTCTGGGCGAGTTCGGCCTGCTGCCCGAGGGCGCGTCGCTCTACGACCCGGCCAACATCACGCTGATGCACCACCTCAACGCCGCCCTGCGCGCGCGCCATCTCTACCACCGCGACCAGCACTACGTGGTGCAGCAGGGCGAGGTCGTCATCGTCGACGAGTTCACCGGCCGCCTCATGACCGGCCGGCGTTGGAGCGACGGCCTGCACCAGGCCGTGGAGGCCAAGGAAGGCGTGGAGATCCAGGCCGAGAACCAGACGCTCGCCTCGATCACCTTCCAGAACTACTTCCGCCTCTACAACAAGCTCGCCGGCATGACCGGCACGGCCGACACCGAGGCCTACGAGTTCCAGGAGATCTACGGCTTGGAGACGGTCATCATCCCGCCCAACCGCATCAGCAAGCGCGAGGACCAGCTCGACCGCGTCTACAAGACCACGCGCGAGAAGTACGAGGCCGCCATCCAGGACATCCGCGAGTGCCACGAGCGCGGCCAGCCGGTGCTGGTGGGCACCTCGTCGATCGAGAACTCCGAGATCATCGACCAGCTGCTCGAGAAGGCCGGCCTGCCGCACCAGGTGCTCAACGCCAAGCAGCACGCCCGCGAGGCCGACATCGTGGCGCAGGCCGGTCGCGCCAAGATGATCACCATCGCGACCAACATGGCCGGCCGCGGCACCGACATCGTGCTGGGCGGCAACATCGAGAAGATGATCGAGGCGATCGAGAACGACGAGGGCCGCGACGAGGCCACGAAGCAGGCCGACATCGCGCACGTGCGCGCCGAATGGACCAAGGACCACGAGGCCATCAAGGCGCTGGGCGGCCTGCGCATCATCGCCACCGAGCGCCACGAGTCGCGGCGCATCGACAACCAGCTGCGCGGACGCTCGGGCCGCCAGGGCGATCCGGGCTCCTCGCGCTTCTACCTGAGCCTGGACGATCCGCTGATGCGCATCTTCGCCGGCGACCGCGTCAAGGCGATCATGGACCGGCTCAAGATGCCCGACGGCGAGGCCATCGAGGCGGGCATCGTCACCCGCAGCATCGAGAGCGCGCAGCGCAAGGTCGAGGCGCGCAACTTCGACGTGCGCAAGCAACTGCTCGAGTACGACGACGTCTCCAACGACCAGCGCAAGGTGATCTACCAGCAGCGCAACGACATCCTCGACGCCGCCGACCTCACGGCGCAGATCGCGGGCCTGCGCGAAGGCTGCTTCACCGACCTGGTGCGCCAGTACGTGCCGGCCGAGTCGGTCGAGGAGCAGTGGGACCTGGCCGGCCTGGAGAAGGCGCTGGCCGCCGAATGGGGTCTGGAACTGCCCCTGCGCCAGGAAGTCGAGTCCGCGACGGCCATGTCCGACGAGGACCTGCTGGAGCGCATCGTCAAGGCCGCCCACGCCGAGTTCGACGCCAAGCTGGCATTGATCGGCAAGGAGAACTTCACCCAGTTCGAGCGCATGGTGCTGCTGCAGAGCATCGACACCCACTGGCGCGAGCATCTCGCCTCGCTCGACTACCTGCGCCAGGGCATCCACCTGCGCGGCTATGCGCAGAAGCAGCCCAAGCAGGAGTACAAGCGCGAGGCCTTCGAGCTCTTCGGCCAGCTGCTCGACTCGGTCAAGAACGAGGTCACGCGCCAGCTCATGACGGTGCGCGTGCAGTCCGGCGACCAGCTGGAGCAGGCGGCCGAACAGATGGAGAGCCAGGCCGAGTCGATCGCCAACCTCACCTACACCGCGCCGACCGAGACCGGCGAGGTCGAGGTGCGCGTCGACGACGAGAGCCAGCGCCGCACGGCCACCGCCGCGGCCGCGTCGGCCGCCGCGACCGGCGCCTTCGCGCGCGTGGGCCGCAACGATCCGTGTCCGTGCGGCAGCGGCCTGAAGTTCAAGCAGTGCCACGGAAAATTGACGTAAACCCCCAGTCTTCGCGCACTGCGTGTCGCTTCGCCAACCCCCTTGCAGGGGGCGATACCAGGGGCCCGGCGGAGCCGGTTCCCCGGTATCCCTGGCATTCGGTCGGGCCGGTCTTTGTGGCTGAGGGCGGTGGGCAGTGTCATGGATCGCTGACATGATGCGGTCACGCCGTTCCTGATACTTCCGACATCCTTTTTTCCATCACTCCCATGCCCGTCCATCTCTCCGCCCCCGTTCCCTCCGAACTCCATCCCGTGGCCGGCGTGCGCATCGGCGTCGCCGAAGCCGGCGTGCGCAAGGCGAACCGCAAGGACCTGACCGTCGTGCTGATCGACGAGGGCGCGGCCGTCGGCGGCGTCTTCACGCAGAACCGCTTCTGCGCCGCGCCGGTGCAGGTCTGCCGCAACCATCTGGCGAAGAACTACGGCATTCGGGCGCTGCTGGTGAACACGGGCAACGCCAACGCCGGCACCGGCGAGGACGGGCTGGCGCGCACGCACCAGAGCTGCGTCGCGCTGGCGCGCGAGCTCGACATCGCGCCCGAGGAGATCCTGCCGTTCTCCACCGGCGTGATCATGGAGCCGCTGCCCGTCGACCGCATCGAGGCCGGCCTGCCCGCCGCCATCGCCGACGCCGCGCCCGACCACTGGGCGCGCGCGGCCGAGGGCATCATGACCACCGACACCGTGCCCAAGGCCTTCAGCCGCCAGGTGACGATCGGCGGCGCCACGGTCACCGTCACCGGCATCAGCAAGGGCGCCGGCATGATCCGCCCGAACATGGCGACCATGCTCGGCTTCATCGCCACCGACGCCCGCATCGCGCCGGCGCTGGTGCAGCCGCTGACCAGGACCCTGGCCGACGCCTCCTTCAACCGCGTGACCATCGACGGCGACACCTCGACCAACGACTCCTTCGTCGTCATCGCCACCCAGAAGGCCGCGCACGCGCCCATCGACTCGTTCGACACGCCCGACGGCCACCTGCTGCTGGAAACGATGCAGGAGGTCTCGCGCCTGCTGGCCCAGGCCATCGTGCGCGACGGCGAGGGCGCGACCAAGTTCATCGCCATCCGCGTCGAGGGCGGCCGCGACGCCGCCGAGTGCCGCCAGGTGGCCTACGCGGTGGCGCATTCGCCGCTGGTCAAGACGGCCTTCTTCGCCAGCGACCCCAACCTCGGCCGCATCCTGGCCGCCGTCGGCTACGCCGGTATCGAGGACCTCGACCAGACCGGCATCGACCTGCACCTGGACGACGTCCACGTGGTCGTCCAGGGCGGGCGCAATCCGTCCTACCGCGAGGAGGACGGTCAGCGCGTGATGAAGCAGAGCGAGATCGAGGTGCGCATCGGCCTCGGCCGCGGCGAGGCCAGCGACACCGTCTGGACCTGCGACCTGAGCCACGACTACGTGACCATCAACGCCGACTACCGGTCATGAACGACAAGTTCGAACGATTCATCGAACGGGCCGAGCAGCTCATCGGGCGCATCGAGTCGATCCTGCCGCAGCCGCTGCAGGCGCCGGCCGACTGGAACGCGGCGATCGCCTGGCGCTACCGGCGCCGCAGCTCCGGCCACGGCGTGCTGGAACCGGTGCGGCACCTGGGGCCGATGCCGCTGGACGCGCTCAAGGAGATCGACGTCCAGAAGGAGAAGATCGAGCGCAACACGCGCCAGTTCGTCGAGGGCCGGCCGGCCAACAACGTGCTGCTGACGGGCGCGCGCGGCACCGGCAAGTCCTCGCTCATCCGCGCCTGCCTGCATGCCTACGCGCCGCAGGGGCTGCGGCTCATCGAGGTCGACAAGGCCGAACTCACCGACCTGCCCGACATCGTGGAGGTGGTGGCAAACCGGCCCGAGAAGTTCATCGTCTTCAGCGACGACCTGAGCTTCGACGAGGGCGAGCCCGGCTACAAGGCGCTCAAGTCGATCCTCGACGGCTCGGTGGCCGCGTCGACGCCCAACGTGCTGATCTACGCGACCAGCAACCGGCGCCACCTGCTGCCCGAGTACATGAAGGACAACCTGACCTACAAACATACCGACGAGGGAGAGATCCATCCGGGCGAGGTGGTCGAGGAGAAGATCTCGCTGTCCGAGCGCTTCGGACTCTGGGTCAGCTTCTATCCGTTCAGCCAGAACGAATACCTCGCGATCGTCGCGCAGTGGTTGTCGTCCTTCGGCGTCGAGCCCGCAGCCATCGAGGCCGCCCGGCCCGGGGCGCTCGTGTGGGCGTTGGAGCGGGGCTCGCGCAGCGGCCGCGTGGCCTACCAGTTCGCCCGCGATTTCGCCGGGCGCGCGGCCGGCGGGACGGACGCCGCGTCGCCATGACGACGGCGACGCCCGGGCTTCCCGCGACGCCGTCGGAGCGCAAGCACACCGAGGTCGCGGTCGGCATCCTGATCCGTCCCGGGGACGACGCGCTGCTGCTGTCGACGCGGCCGGCGGGCAAGCCCTACGCCGGCTTCTGGGAGTTTCCCGGCGGCAAGATCGAGGTCGGCGAGACGGTCGAGCAGGCCCTGCGGCGCGAGCTCCACGAAGAACTCGGCATTACGATCGACGCGGCCGAGGTCTGGCGCGTCACCGAGCACGACTACCCGCACGCGCTGGTGCGGCTGCACTGGTGCAAGGTCGCTCGCTGGCAGGGCGATTTCGAGATGCGCGAGGGCCAGGCCATGCGCTGGCAGCAGTTGCCGCTGGACGTGACGCCGGTGCTGCCGGGCGCGCTGCCGGTCCTGGGCTGGCTGGCCGAGGAGCGCGGCGTGACCGAGATCCTGGGCCCGGGCGTGTCGACGACGCTCGACTGAGTCCGGACCGACCCTTCCGGCCGGGGATCCCGTCAGATCTGACGCTGGCGCGGATCGCCGAAAGGCTCGTCGTCCGGCGGCGCGTCCGCGGGCATGCGGAACTCCTCGCTCGCCCAGGCGCCCAGGTCGATGCCCTTGCAGCGCGCGCTGCAGAACGGTCGGTAGGGATTGCTCGGCGCATAGACGCTGTCCTGCCCGCAGGCCGGACAGCGGACGATGCGTTCGCCGTCGGGGGTCGTCTTCTTGCCGCTGATCATGCGCACAGGGTGAGTTCGAAGGGAACGTCGTCGTCGATGGCGTGCAGCCGGTCGTCCGGGCCGTGGCGCATCAGGCGCACCAGCACGATCAGGCGGTTGCCGCTGATCTCGGGCACGGCGCGCAGGCGAGGATCGATGCGCAACCGCAGGAGCTGGAACGTACGGCCCTGCGGCAGGTTCTGCTGGAACTGCCCGCCCGCCGCGATGACCTTGTAGGGCACGTCGGCGTCGCGCATCAGCTTGAGCAGCAGGAACACCGATTCGATCAACGGGGTCAGCGCGCCCAGCCAGCGCTCGAGGTCGGCGCGTCGTGCGGTCGCCGGGCGGTGCTGCCAAGCGTGATAGGCCGGCAGGTCGAACTCGCAGGTGCCACCGGGAATGCTCGCGCGGCTGCGCACGCCCATGAGCCATTCGTTCTCGGTCAGCGCCTGGCCGGCACGTCCGTTGAGCGCGTGGATGGCGGCGAAGTTGTGCTCGATCTGGTTCACGATCTGGTCGAGCGCCGTCTCGGAGATCGCCGGGTTGCCTCGGTAGGCGTTGAAGACGCTCTTGTGGCGTTCGAGGTCGCGCAGGATGTCGGCCTTCAGGTCGGCCCGCGCGGCGACGTCCATGACCTCGAAGATGGTCATGAGCGCATAGTGGTGCGAGAGGGCCGATTCGGCCGGCACCAATTCGCCCAGGCGGCGGAACAGGTGCTCCAGTCGCAGGTAGGTCCGGATGCGCTCGTTGAAGGGGTACTCGTACAGGATCACGCTTTAGTATCAGTTTCTCGGTCCATCATAGCCCGGCACCCAGCGCTGCCAAAGGACCTCGATCTGATGACCGAGCGCATCGAGCGTCAGTCCGTCGTTGAAGACGACCGCGTCGGCCGCGCGCCGGCGCGCGGCGCGCGTGGCCTGCTGCGCGATGACGGCATCCACCGCCGCCGGCGCCCAGCCCGAACGCGCGACGACGCGCCGGCGCTGCGTGGCCTCGGTCGCGTCGACCACCAGGACGCGGTCGACGCGCGCGCGCCAGCGTCCCGACTCGACCAGCAGCGGCACGTCGAAGACGATGGCCGGACGTCCGGCGACGGCCCACGCGCGGCTTTCGCACTCGGCACCGATCATGGGATGCAGGATGGCTTCGAGCCGACGCTTCGCCGCCGCGTCGTGGAAGACGAGGTCGCGCATGCGCGCGCGGTCGAGGGCGCCGTCCGGTGTGATCACGGAGGGCCCGAAGGCGGCCTCGATGACCGGCATCGCGGCGCCTCCGGGCAGCGTGAGCGCGCGCGCGATGGCATCGGTGTCGACGAGACCCGCGCCGCGCGCGACCAGCAGTCCCGCGACGGTGCTCTTGCCGCTGCCGATGCCGCCGGTCAGCCCGATGCGCAGGGCCCTCGGCGTCGGCGCGCTCACAGGCCCACCGCGCGCAGCATCTGCGCCGGGCCGACCACCATCGCGGTGAAGCCGGCACCGGCGAGGAACGGACCGAAGGGCACGTAGCCGCCTTCGCGCAGGTTGTGGTTGAGCTTCAGGGCCACGCCGACGATCACGCCGATGACCGAGGCCATCAGGATGATCGGCACCAGCGCCTGCCAGCCGAACCAGGCGCCGAAGGCGGCGAACAGCTTGAAGTCGCCGTAGCCCATGCCTTCCTTGCCGGTCGCCAGCTTGAACAGCCAGTACACCGACCACAGCGAGAGGTAGCCGGCCACCGCGCCCCACACCGCGTCGACGAGCGCGACGCCGGTCAGGCCGAAGATCGCGGCGAGCAGGCCGGCCCACAGCAGCGGCAGGGTGATGTCGTCGGGCAGCAGCGTGGTGTCCCAGTCGATCAGCGCCAGCGCCAGCAGCGCGGCCGAGAAGCCGCACCAGGCCAGCGTCGCCCACGGTCCCTGGCCCGGTGCGTGCCCGTGCCAGGCGCACCAGGCGAAGAGCCCGGCGGTGGCGATCTCGACCAGCGGATAGCGCAGGGCGATGCGCGCGCCACAGCCCGCGCAGCGGCCGCGCAGGGCGAGGTAGCTGACCACCGGCAGGTTCTCGTACCAGCGGATCGCGTGGCCGCAGGCCGGGCAGGCCGAGCGCGGCACCATCAGGTTGTAGGGCGCGACGGTGGCGGACGCCGCACCGGGGGCGGGGCCGTCGGTCTCGCGGTGGTCCTCCTGGCCCGCGCACTCGGCGGCCCACTGGCGCTCCATCATCTTCGGCAGGCGATGGATCACCACATTGAGAAAGCTGCCCACCAGCAGGCCGAACACGCCGGCCAGCAGCGCGATCTCGCCCCGGGACAGCCCGGCGAATCCAACCATGTCCATGTCGCTTCTTCGATGTCCTATGTCTGGGGTCTTCGGTCGATCGCGGCGCGCGGGCCTCAGACGACCTGGCCGAGCTTGAAGATCGGCAGGTACATCGACACCACGATGCCGCCGATCAGCACGCCCAGGAAGACGATGATGATGGGCTCCATCAGGCTGGAGAGCCCGGCCACCATGTCGTCGACCTCGGATTCGTAGAAATCGGCGGCCTTGCCCAGCATGTGGTCGATCGAGCCCGACTCCTCGCCGATGGCGGTCATCTGCAGCACCATCGAGGGAAACACGTCGGCGTTGGTCATGGCCGCCGTGAGGCTGGTGCCGGTGGAGACCTCCTGCTGGATCTTCACCGTCGCGTCGGCATAGACCGAATTGCCCGAGGCGCCGCCGACCGAGTCGAGCGCCTCGACCAGCGGCACGCCGGCGGCGAACATCGTCGCGAGCGTGCGCGTCCAGCGGGCCACGCACGACTTGTCGATCAGCGCGCCGAACACCGGCAGGCGCAGCAGCAGCCGGTCCATCACCTTCTGGAAGCGCTCGTTGCGCTTCCAGGCCTGCATGAAGAAGTAGATGCCGCCGCCCAGCGTGCCGAAGATCAGCCACCAGTAGGAGACGAAGTATTCGCTCATGCCCATCACGATCAGCGTCGGCGCGGGCAGGTCGGCGCCGAAGGAGGTGAACACCTCCTTGAACGCCGGGATCACGAAGATCATGATGACCGCGACGACGACGAAGGCCACGACGACCACCGAGATCGGGTACATCAGGGCCGACTTGATCTTCGACTTGATGGCCTCGGTCTTCTCCATGTAGGTCGCCAGGCGGTCGAGCAGTTCCTCCAGGATGCCCGCGGCCTCGCCGGCCTCGACCAGGTTGCAGTAGAGGGTGTCGAAGTAGCGCGGGAACTTGCGAAACGCCGTCGAGAGCGAGGAGCCGGTCTCGACGTCGGCGCGGATGTCGCCCAGCAGCTTGGCGACGCTGGCGTTGGCGTTGCCGCGGCCCACGATGTCGAAGGCCTGCAGCAGCGGCACGCCGGCCTTCATCATGGTGGCGAGCTGGCGCGTGAAGATGGCGATGTCCTTGGGCTTGATCGCCTTGCCCGAGCGCGCGCGGCGCTTCTTGATCTTGACGACGAGCACGCCCTGGCGGCGCAGCGTGGCCTGGGCCTGGTTGGCGCCGGCCGCGCGCAGTTCGCCGCGCACTTGCTTGCCGTTGCGGTCCTTGCCTTCCCACTCGAAGATGAATTCCTTGTGGGGGGTGCGGTTGGATGCTGCCGTTGCCATGGGTGGTTCGCTTCCGTTGGGGAGATGCTCGGTTCGTCGCGTCGCTACGGGCCGGGGGTGGGCCGGCGGGTGGCGCTACTCGTTGGTCACGGCCAGGACTTCTTCCAGCGACGTCAGGCCCTGCATCACCTTGTGCAGGCCGGACTGGCGCAAAGAGCGCACGCCGTCGGCCTCGGCCTGGCGTGCGATGTCGAGCGCGCTGCCGTCGCGCAGGATGATCTCCTGGATCTCCTCGGAGATCGGCATGACCTGGTAGATGCCGACACGCCCCTTGTAGCCGCTGTTGCACGACGGGCAGCCGACCGCCCGGTAGGGCTTCCACGCGCCGTCGAGCTGCTCGGCCTTGAAGCCCGCCTCCACCAGCGCCTTGCGCGGCACGTCCACCGGCTCGCGGCAGACCATGCACAGCCGCCGCGCGAGCCGCTGCGCGGTGATGAGGATGACGCTGGAGGCGATGTTGAAGGGCGCGATGCCCATGTTGCGCATGCGCGTGAGCGTGGTCGGCGCGTCGTTGGTGTGCAGGGTCGACAGCACCAGGTGCCCGGTCTGGGCCGCCTTGATGGAGATGTCGGCGGTCTCCAGGTCGCGGATCTCGCCGACCATGATGATGTCCGGGTCCTGCCGCAGGAAGGCGCGCAGCGCGGTCGCGAAGGTGAGGCCGGCCTTCTCGTTGACGTTGACCTGGTTGACGCCCGGCAGGTTGATTTCCGACGGGTCCTCGGCCGTGGCGATGTTCACGCCCGGCTTGTTGAGCAGGTTCAGGCAGGTGTAGAGCGACACCGTCTTACCCGAGCCCGTCGGCCCGGTGACCAGCACCATGCCGTAGGGCCGGCCGATGGCCGTGAGCAGGCGCTCCTTCTCGTCGGCGTCGTAGCCCAGTGCGTCGATGCCCAGGCGCGCGCTGTTCGGATCCAGGATCCGGATGACGATCTTCTCGCCGAACAGCGTGGGCAGCGTGCTGACGCGGAAGTCGATCACGCGCTCGGGGCCGAGCTTGAGCTTCATGCGTCCGTCCTGCGGGACGCGCTTCTCGGAGATGTCCAGCCGCGAGATGACCTTGATGCGCGAGGCCAGCCGGTCCTTGATGGCCGGGGGCGGGCTGGCGATCTCGCGCAGTTCGCCGTCGATGCGGAACCGCACCCGGTACTGGTGCTCGTAGGGCTCGAAATGGATGTCGGAGGCCCGCATCGCGAAGGCGTCGAGCAGCATGCGGTGCAGGAAGCGCACCACCGGCGCGTCCTCGACCTCGAAGGTGTTCTGCTCGGGCGCCTCGATCGGCACGTCGAGGCCGAAGTCGCCGGCTTCGAATTCGAAACCGACGATGGTCTCCATCATCTCGGCGGCCGAGGCGGCCGTCGCCTCGATGAGGCGGGAGAGCTTGTCGTACTCGGCGATGACCCAGTCGACACCCATCTGCGAGGCGAACTTGATCTTCTCCGCGGCCTGCTGGTCGGACGGATCGGCCGTGGCGACGATCAGGCGGTTGTTGCGCTTGCTCAGGACGACGATGCGGTAGGCCTGGCAGAGCTTGGCGTCGAGCAGGTCCTTGGGCAGGCGCTGCGGATCGATGGCGTCGAGGTCGAGCAGCGGCGCCCCGAAGGCGCTCGACAGCGTGTGCGCGAGGTCGGAGGCCGAGACGGCGCCGGTGCCCGTGAGTTCGGCGATGAAGCTCGTCCGGCTGGCCAGCGAGCGGCGGTAGATGTCCTCGGCGGCCCGTCCTTCGAGTTTGCCCGCCGAGATCAGCGCGCGCGCGAGGCCGGGGAGGGCGACGGGCGGACTGTCCTTGGCGTGAGGTTCGGCAGTGGCCATCGATGGGAAAAGGAGTTGAAGAATCTTTCGATTCCGAACAAGTTGTTACGATCATCGTCGATCGCCGCGCGGCTGTAAACGCGGCATCGGGCGCGTGTGAACGCTTCCCCACCCCGTTGCCGGCCGGGCGGAGGTATCCGATCTAAGTTAACACACGCTCCGGGAGAGCCGACCACGCGTCCTTCAGCGCTTCTTCGCCTGACCGTCGACGGCCGGCGCGCGCACGGCGCCGTAGCGCTGCAGCGTGCGGTCGCGCGCTTCGGCGTGGTCGACGACCGGCCGGGGGTAGTCCTGACCCAGCTTCAGGCCGGCGGCCTCGAGTTCGACCGGGCTCGCCGCCCAGGGCGCGTGGATCATGGCGTTGGAGAGCTTCGCGAGCTGCGGCAGGTAGCGGCGGATGAACTTGCCCTCGGGGTCGAAACGCTTGCTCTGCGAGACGGGATTGAAGATGCGGAAGTAGGGCTGGGCGTCGCAGCCGCTCGAGCTCGCCCATTGCCAGCCGCCGTTGTTGGACGCTAGCTCGTAGTCGTTGAGGTGCAGGGCGAAGTACGCCTCGCCGCGCCGCCAGTCGATTCCCAGGTCCTTGCACAGGAAGCAGGCCACCACCATGCGCAGGCGGTTGTGCATGTAGCCGGTCTGGTTGATCTGGGCCATCGCCGCGTCGACCAGCGGGTAGCCGGTGCGGCCCTCGCACCAGGCGGCGAACAGGGCGTCGGCCTGCTTGCCGTGGTGCCAGACGATGCGGTCGTACTCGGGCTTGAAGCTCTTGCCCTCGGCGACGCGGGGATGGTGCGCGAGCACCTGGGAATAGAAGTCGCGCCAGATCAGCTCGCTCAGCCAGACCGCCGCGCCGGCGTTGCCCTGCAGCGAGAGCCGGTGGGCGACGCCGGCGAGCTGGCGGATCGACACCGTGCCGAAGCGCAGATGCACGCTCAAATAGCTCGGCCCGCGCACCGCCGGGAAGTCGCGCGCGGTGTCGTAGTGGTCGATGCGGCCGAAGAAGTCCTCGAACAGCGCCGCGCCGCCCTGGGTGCCGGTGGGGATCTCCAGTGCCCGCAGGTTGGTGGGCTCGAAGCCGAGGTCGGCCAGCGACGGCACGGGGGTCCGGTAAGCCTCCGATGGCGGCACCAGCGCGTCGGCATGACCGCGCGAGGGGTAGGCCTTGAGGTGATAGTCGTCGAGCCTGGCCAGCCAGGCGCGCTTGTAAGGCGTGAACACGGCGTAGGGCTGGCCGGCCTTGGTCCGCACCTCGTCGCGCTCGAAGATCGTCTGGTCCTTGGCGGTGTGGAAGGCGATGCCCGCGTTGGCGAGCGCGCCGAGCACCCGGGCGTCGCGCGCGATGGCGGCGGGCTCGTGGTCGCGGTTGGCGTAGACCGCCTGCACGCCCAGGGCGGCGGCCAGGGCCGGAACCTCCTCCTCGGCGACGGCGTGGCGCACGATCAGCCCGCCGCCGAGCGCGCGCAGGTCGGCCTCAAGCTCGACGAGCGATTCGCGGATGAACTCGACGCGCCGGTCGGCGCGCGGCAAGTCGTCGAGGATGGCGCGATCGAACACGAAGACGCACAGCACTTCGCGGCAATGGCGCAGGGCCATCCAGAGCGCGGCGTTGTCGTCCACGCGCAGGTCGCGGCGCAGCCAGAGGAGTCCCTTGGGATAGGTCTTGTCGACGGCCGGTAAAATCGGAGGCATATGGCTTCCGATTCTGCCCGCATGAACCTCACGCATCATTTCCTGATCGCGATGCCGGGGATGGAGGATCAGGCCTTCAGCCGCAGCGTCGTCTACCTCTGCGAGCACAGCGAGCGCGGCGCGCTCGGCCTGGTGATCAACAAGCCCAGCGACATCAACCTGCAGGCGCTGTTCGACAAGATCGAACTCCACCTCGCGCGGCCCGAACTCGGCGCCGCGCCCGTCTTCCAGGGCGGCCCGGTGCAGACCGAACGTGGCTTCGTGCTGCACGAGCCGGTCTTCGCCGCCGCCGACCGGCCCGAGGAGTCGGTCTACGCCTCCACCATGACGATTCCCGGCGGCCTGGAGATGACCACCTCCAAGGACGTGCTCGAGGCCATGGCCACCGGCGCCGGTCCGCGCCGGGTGCTGGTCTCGCTGGGTTATTCGGCCTGGGGCGAGGGCCAGCTCGAATCCGAACTGGCCGAGAACAGCTGGCTCACCGTCGGCGCCGATCCGGCCGTGATCTTCGACACTCCCGTCGCCGAGCGCTACGACCGCGCGTTGCTGTTGCTCGGCCTGGAGGCCTGGACGCTCTCGCCCGATGCCGGCCATGCGTGAGGCCGAGGGCGGAAGCCCTCCGACGACGACCGCCGACCCTGCCACGTCCGTGCCCGTCGCGGTCCACGGCCAGACCTTCCTCGCCTTCGACTACGGTCAGAAGCGCACCGGCGTGGCCATCGGCAACCGCCTGCTGGGCACCGCCACGCCGCAGGCCACGATCCGCGCCGAGGGCGACGCGCGCTTCGCCCCGATCGCCGCGCGCATCAAGGAATGGCAGCCCGACGCGCTGGTGATCGGCGTGCCGTTTCATCCCGACGGCGCGAGCCACGAGAACACGGCCAGGGCGCGTCGCTTCGCGCGCCAGCTGCGCGGGCGCTTCGGCCTGCCGGTCCACGAGGTCGACGAGCGCTACAGCACGACCGAGGCCCTGGCCTCCGGCGCGCGCGATGCCGATGCCGCTTCGGCCTGCATCATCCTGGAGCAATTTTTGAGGAGCCTTTCTTGAGTGCAACGAATCCCGTTCCCGACGCCGAGGCGCTCTATGGCGACCTGCTGCGCGGCGTGCAGGCGCTGGTGAGCGCCGACACGCGCCTGGTGGGCATCGCCTCCGGCGGCGTCTGGCTGGTCGAGCGACTGCAGCGCGACCTCGGCCTGGCCGGCACGGCCGGCGTCATCTCCTCGGCCATGCACCGCGACGACTTCGCGCGCCGCGGCCTCTCCAGCAGCGCCCAGACCGCGCTGCCCTTCGACGTCAACGGCGCCGACGTGCTGCTGCTCGACGACGTGCTCTACACCGGCCGCACCATCCGCGCCGTGCTCAACGAGCTGTTCGACTTCGGCCGGCCGGCGCGCGTGCGCCTGGCCGTGCTGGTCGACCGGGGCGGGCGCGAGCTGCCCGTGGCGGCGGATTTCGCGGCCGCGCGGCTCGCGCTGCCCGGGACGCAGTCGCTGGCCCTGGCGCGCGACGCCCAGGGTTCGTTCAGCCTGCAGGTGGAGGCCAGCGCCTGATGCTTTACAAGCGCAATCCGCAGCTCAACAAGCACGGCGAGCTGGTCCACCTGCTGTCGATCGAGGGCCTGCCCAAGGGTATCCTCACGCACATCCTCGACACCGCCGCCAACTTCACCAGCGTGAGCGACCGCGAGGTCAAGAAGGTGCCGCTGCTGCGCGGCAAGAGCGTCTTCAACCTGTTCTTCGAGAACTCGACGCGCACCCGCACCACCTTCGAGATCGCCGCCAAGCGCCTGTCGGCCGACGTCTTCAACCTCGACATCGCGCGCTCCTCGGCGAGCAAGGGCGAGTCGCTGCTCGACACCATCGCCAACCTCTCGGCGATGGCGGCCGACATCTTCGTCGTGCGCCACGGCGAGTCGGGCGCACCCTATCTGATCGCGCAGCACGTCGCGCCGCACGTGCACGTGGTCAATGCCGGCGACGGCCGACACGCGCACCCCACGCAGGGGCTGCTCGACATGTTCACGATCCGCCACTACAAGAAGGATTTCGCGAACCTGACGGTGGCCATCGTCGGCGACGTGCTGCACTCGCGCGTGGCGCGCTCGGACATCCACGCGCTCACCACGCTCGGTTGCGCCGAGGTGCGGGTGGTCGGCCCCCGCACCCTGGTGCCCGGCGACATGGCCGGCATGGGCGTGCGCGTGTGCCACACGCTGGAGGAGGGCATCCGCGACTGCGACGTGATCATCATGCTGCGCCTGCAGAACGAGCGCATGAGCGGGGCGCTGCTGCCCTCCAGCCAGGAATTCTTCAAGACCTACGGCCTGACGCCGGAGAAGCTCCAACTGGCCAAGTCCGACTGCATCGTGATGCACCCGGGACCGATCAACCGCGGCGTCGAGATCGACTCGGCCGTGGTCGACGGCGCGCAGAGCGTGATCCTGCCGCAGGTCACCTTCGGCATCGCGGTCCGCATGGCCGTCATGAGCATCGTGGCGGGTAACGAAGCATAGGAATGTGGCTCGCCCCCCGTCTTCGCGCACTTCGTGTCGCTCCGCCGACCCCCTCCCGGGGGCAATGCCTGCCGCCCGGCGGAGCCGGTTCGGTGGCATTCCCAGAAAACTTCCTTGCGTGGCATCGGTCGCGCTGACGGACGCATCGCCATGAACATCCTCATCACCAACGGTCGGGTGGTCGACCCGCATTCGGGCTTCGACCAGTCCGCCGACGTCGCCATCGCGGGCGGCAAGATCGTGTCGATCGGCGCGGCGCCGGCCGGCTTCCAGGCCGAGCGCCGGCTCGACGCGACGGGCTGCATCGTCGCCCCGGGCCTGGTCGACCTGGCCGCGCGGCTGCGCGAGCCCGGCCACGAGCACGAGGGCATGCTGGAGAGCGAACTCGCCGCGGCGGTGGCCGGTGGCGTGACCAGCCTGGTCTGCCCGCCCGACACCGATCCCGTGCTCGACGAGCCGGGCCTGGTCGAGATGCTGCACTACCGCGCCCGCAAGCTGCGGCGCGCGCGGCTCTTCCCGCTCGGCGCGGTCACGCGCGGACTCGCGGGCGAAGTGCTCACCGAGATGGTCGCGCTCACCGAGGCCGGCTGCGTCGGCTTCAGCCAGGCCGACGTGCCGCTGGGCAGCACCCAGGTGCTGCAGCGCGCGCTGTCGTACGCCAGCACCTTCGGCTACACGGTCTGGCTGCGGCCGCAGGACCGCGACCTCGGCAAGGGCGTGGCGGCCAGCGGTGCGCTGGCGACGCGGCTGGGCCTGGCCGGCGTGCCGGTGGCGGCCGAGACCATCGCGCTGTTCACCATCTTCGAACTGGTCAAGGGCACCGGCGCCCGCGTCCACCTGTGCCGGCTCTCCAGCGCGGCCGGCGTGGCCCTGGTGCGCGCGGCCAAGGCCGAGGGCCTGCCGGTGACCTGCGACGTCAGCATCAATTCGCTCCACCTGACCGATGCCGACATCGGCTACTTCGACCCGCGCGCGCGCCTGAATCCGCCCCTGCGCCAGCAGCGCGACCGCGACGCCCTCTCCGCCGCGCTGGCCGACGGCACCATCGACGCGCTGGTCTCCGACCACACCCCGGTCGACGCCGACGCCAAGACGCTTCCGTTCGCCGAGAGCGAACCCGGCGCCACCGGGCTCGAACTGCTGCTGCCGCTGGCGCTCAAGTGGGGCGAGGAGAGCGGTGCCGGTCTGACGCGCGCGCTGGAGGCCGTCACGGCCGCGCCCGCGCGCATCCTCACCGCACCGGAAGCGGCAGGCGCGGGACGGCTCGTCGAGGGCGGCTGGGCGGACCTGTGCGTCATCGACCCGACGCTCGAATGGCAGGTCCTGTCCGAGGCACTGCGCAGCCAGGGCAAGAGCACGCCGTTCAGCGGCTACGCCCTGCGCGGCGCGGCCCGGGCCACCCTGGTGGGCGGGCGGATCGTGCACGAGCAGATGTCAGCGCCCGACGCGGTGGGTCGGGTCGGCTGACGACGCCCGGGACACGCGGCCGGTGATCGGATCGCTTCGTACCGGCTGGCGGCTGCTGCGCGTCATCGCCCACATGCTCGGCGGCTGGTGGACCATCCGCCGTCGCTTTCCCGATCTGACGCTGGACCGGCGCGAGCGCGAGGTCGAGCGCTGGGCGCGTGGCATGCTGGCCTTGATGGGCGTGCGCCTGGACGTGCAGGGCACCCCACCCGCCGGCGGTCCGGTGCTGCTGGTGTGCAACCACCTGTCGTGGCTCGACATCCTGGCGATCCACGCCGCACGGCATGTGCGTTTCGTCTCCAAGTCGGACGTGCGCCGCTGGCCGGTGATCGGCATGCTGGCCGATGGCGCCGGCACGCTCTACATCGAGCGCGAACGGCGCCGCGACGCGCTGCGCGTGGCGCACCACATGGCCGAAGCCTTGCGCGCCGGCGACCTCATCGCGGTGTTCCCGGAGGGCACGACCAGCGACGGCCGTGACGTGCTGCCCTTTCACGCCAATCTGCTCCAGGCCGCGATCTCCGCGGACGCGCCGGTGCAGCCCATGGCGCTGCGCTTCGTCGACAACGCCAGCGGCGCGCCGAGCCTCGCGGCGCGCTACATCGACGACGACGACCTGCTCACCTCGCTCTGGCGGGTGCTCGGCGCGCCGCCCCTGCGTGCGATCGTGCGCTTCGGCGAGCCGCAGCCCGCCGCGGACCGGGAACGCCGCGAATGGGCCGCGTCGCTGCATGCCGACGTGCAGGCGCTGCGACGCGAGATGCGTCGAGAAATGCGTTGAGAGAGAAGATCGATCACGCTCGCGACGACGCATCCGCCGAGAACGAACCGGTTTTTCCATCACGACCACGAAGAGAGACGAACGCCATGCAGTTATTCCGTCCCGCCCCCAGCGCCCTTCCTCCGTACCGGCATCCGCACGCATCGCGTCGGGGAACCGCCATCGTGGTCGCGCTCTGCGCCGCCGCTGCGCTCGCCGGTTGCGCCGGCTTGCCGCCGTCGACCGCCGCCACGCCCAAGCGCCAGCTCATGCTCGTGGCCAACGACGAGAAACAGTCGTGGAACGACGCCGGCGGCGTCGTCCTGGGCCCGCACGGGCGCGACACCGTTCAGGTGCTCGACATCGGCCCCGATCCGCTCGTGCCCCGGCTCGTCGGTTCGCTGGCGCTGGACAACACCATCGCCGGTCCGCCGACCAACCTGGCCATCCATCCCGACGAGACGCTGGCGCTGGTCGCCAACTCGCTCAACGTGGTCGAGGAGGGCGGCGTGCGCCGGCAGGTGCCGGACAACCGCCTCTTCGTGATCGACCTCGCGGCCACGCCGCCGGTGCTGCTCGACACGCTCGCCGTCGGCCGCCAACCCTCGGGCCTGTCCATCAACCGCGCCGGCACGCTGGCGCTGGTGGCGCACCGGGCCGACAACTCGGTCGGCGTGCTGCGCATCGAAGGCCGCAAGGTCACGCTGATCGACACCGTGGCGATGGGCGAGTCGGTCGCGCACGTGCGCTTCACGCCCGACGGCAGACGCGCGCTGGCGGTCAAGTTCCCGAGCCACAAGGTCGCGCTGCTCGACGTCGACGGCGAGAAGGTGAGCTACAACAAGGTCGATCTAGCCGCCGGCCTGTGGCCCTACAACGTCGACGTGACGCCCGACGGCCGGCTCGCGCTCACGGCCGACAACGGCAACGCCGGCGCCTCGGACGGGCAGGTCGACACGGTCAGCGTGATCGACCTCGAGGCCGTGCCGCCGCGCGTGGTCGACAAGGTCGTGGTGGGGGACGGCCCCGAAGGCCTGGTCATCAGCCCGACCGGCAGGCTGGCCGTGGCGGTCATCCTGCGCGGCAGCAACGCGGCGAAGAACGCCTATTTCCATCAGCGCAACGGCTCGGTCGTGGCTTTGAAGATCGATGGCAAGAAGGTCACGCGCGGCAACGAGGTCGAGGTGCGCGGCCTGCCCGAAGGCGCGGTGTTCAGCGCCGACGGCCGGTACCTCTACGTCGGCAACTTCATCGATCGCGACATCAGCATCCTGCGCGTCGACGGCGACACGTTGGTCGACACCGGGCGCTCGTTCGGTCTCCAGGGCCATCCGGCCGCGATGCGCGGCAGGTAGAAGCGACCTCGGTCTTCGCGCATTTCGTGTCGCTGCGCCAACAATCCTGGCAGGGGCGGCACCGGCGAACTGGCCGAGCCGGTCCCGCGGTACCCCGGCTTTGGATCCGTGCCCGTCGGCAACCACGGCGAGCGCGGTCCAAAAAAAAGCGCCCCGAAGGACGCTTGGAACAACGTCTTGCGACGTCGCGAGGAGGAAACTGTTGGAGCGTCGTCTGTGATTTTGGTTCAGACGATTCCCAAAAATAAATCAGGAGAGGTACGTCACAGAATGCCGAAAATCTTGAGGGCAATAATGGCGACCACCGGGACCCCGCAGAGCCAAAGAATGATGCTTTTCACGAAAGGTCCCGTCGGTTGAGTGAATGAGGCTTGACCCTAACCGTGCGATGAGCTTGCGCAGTGAAAGAAAAGGCAAGTCGACGTCGTGGGTCGGTGCCTACACGGACCGTGATCCAAGTGAGAAAGCGAAAGTATTCACAAAATGAGCTCAGCTCTCTGTGCGTGCAAACTTTATGATTGAATTTAGCTTGTCAAGCTCGGGAACATTAATCACAATTGATTACATGAACCGCTCGAATCAACAAGCACACGAATGGTGGAAAGACAGTCTCGACGACAACCAGCGCCAGATGCGCCTGTCGTCGGTCAGGGCCGGCTTGCGGCATCAGTATGCCGTCGCTTGGCGACGCAATCTCGTGCGATTGGGCATTCTCGTGGCGATCCCGGTCGCGTTGCGTTTCGTGTCGGTCCTGTGATGGTGGGCGATCACCATCGTTTCGCACGACTGAGCGATACCGACCTGTCGGACATCGCGCAGGCGATGCGCCTGCAGGCCCAGGACAACGCGGCATCGATCGGGATCGCGAACGCTCTCGAAACGATCGTCCAGCGTCGCTGCGAAGTCCAGGAAGCTCGGCGACGACGCAACCCGGCCCGGGTCGGGCTTTTGGCCCTGCAGCGGTTCACGTGCTGGGCGTCGGTTCGCGCTTCCCTGCGCATCGACGCGGCGCTGGGGCGTTTCCAGTCCTGAAACGTGCGAAGGGGGTCGGTGCGCACCTACACCAAAGACCGCGTCGGCGCACGTTGACCTCGCATTTCGGGGTCGATCGTGAGCCTTCATCCCTTTTGCAGGAGTTTCCCGTGAACGACCATCGAACCCAGTCACGCCACGTGCCGCCGGAGCCGGGCGATCCGGCCCGGCCCAATCCGTCGACCATCGACAACAGCGAACAGGCCAAGAAGGCATCGCCTGCATTCCGGGAGGCCTTGGAAAAGGACGATGCGCGCGAGGCCCAATCCGACTTCGCGATCGACAAGGATCTGTGGGGAAGATCCGGCGCCGGTCCGGACGCGAGCAAGACCGATCCCGAGGATTCGCTGAAGACGCCGCCGCCGCGCACCCGACACGAAGAAGGTTACGGCGAATGACGGATGCCGGGCCCGCACGGCGGGTCCCGGACCGGCGACGCCAGACTCCGCCTCCATGCCACTCGAGATCCTCCATCTGTTGGCTCGCAAGAAACTGCCGGTGTCGGTCCACGGCATCCGGAAGGTGGAAGCCGTTCGCGTGCTGGTGCTGAGCGGACACATCGAGGCGATCTTTCCGGCGATCGAGCCATCGCTCACGCCTGCCAGTCCCGTCGCCGTCGTCACGCGCATCACGCCGATGGGCATGCGCATGCTGCAGAGCTTTCCGAGAGCACGGATTCCCGAGGCGACGAAACAGCGCCGTCGCGACGTTCGCAGGACCTGAGCGGACCGATGGCGGGTGTCTCAAGACCTATACTTTTGTTCAAAATTCCAAAACGTGCTGATTTCACCGGAGGCCCGATGCATCCCGACCTGTTCGCCCTGCTTTTTTCCGTCATCGGCGTCGCCTGGCTGACGATCGTGCCGACCTACCGGGGCTGGCAGGGACTCAATTCTGTGCTGGCGGAGCGGGTCGAAGCCACGGTCGCCGTCCTGGGTCAGCTCAAGTAGGAGCGCTCCAAGGGGCGTGCTTTCGAATCGGGCCTGAAAGTCGACACGCTGGCGCCCGACGCGGGGTTCGAGCAACGTCGCACGATCAGGAAGTCGGCATCGAATTGCGGCGTGCGTCGTCTCTCCGACGCTGTTCCCTGACCAGCTCGCACCGAGGGTGACGTGCATAGGCGGGCAGTTGGCAATGATTGGCCTCGCAGCGTGCGGCGAAGGCGAAGAACAGGTGTTCGCAGCCGACGCGAGGATCCGGTGCCCGTCCACCGCCGGCATTGACGGCGGCCGAGCGCCGGCCGGTGTTGCGGGCAGATGGCGCAGGCTCGGTGTCGGGCGTCGTCGTCTCGGACGACGCGGCTCCTCCGGGAACGCCTTCCGCCAGGGGTGGCGTCGACCCACCCTCCGTCGTCGCTGGACGTGCGCCGTCCGGGGATGCGGAGGGGAGATCGGGCGGCGTCGCCGAACTGTCGGATGCGCGACCGTCTGCCAGTGTCTCGCCCGTCGACAGGGACGCTTCGGGTGGCAGCCGTCCGGCGACGGTGGGATCCGATGCGGGCGCCGGAGTCCGACGTTCCGTATCGGTCGAGGTCAGCACGAACCATGCGATCGAGACCCCGATCGCGACCATCAGCAGCATCGACCAGAGGATGCGCGCGTCCGTGAGACCGAGCCGGAACCGACCCGACGCCGCGGAAGAGGAGGATCGGATCGCGGCCGGTGACGTCGGCGCGGCCCGTCCCCGACCGGTGTGGATTTCCGCGTCCGGTCTGCCATGAGCCGTCGTGCGGCTCGCGACGAAGGCGGGCAGCTTGCCGGCACAGCCACGGCAGAACATCGCCTTGTCGCGGTTCTCGGTGCCGCAGGCCTCGCACCGGACGGTCATGGTCGTCAGGCGGTGGCGATGTTCGACGCGGAAGAGGGATAGGGCGGCAGGTGGCCGTTATTGGCGATGTAGGCCGCCACCAGCAGCATCAGTTCGAGATTCACCTGTTCCGGCTCCCGCGGGACCACGTCGTAGTGGCACAGGGTCGCGAGCACGTTGCCGCTGCTGTCCATCACGGGAACGCCGCAGTAGGTGGCGACCTGTTCGCGGGCGGTGTGCGCCGAGAGTCGCTCGTCGATCAGCGCGTTGGGGGTCTTGAAGGGCGCCCTGTGTTCCCGCACGAAGCAGCAGTACGTGGCGGTGTCGGGGACTTCCTGCGTGCTGGTCGCGGTCGGATCTTCGCGGTCGTAATGCACGACGGCGCTGGCCTTGCCGTCCTGGAAGCGCCACAGGCCGATGAACCGGTAGTCGGTGAGCTTCAGCAAGGTCGCCAGGGCAGCACGCAGATCCTGCGTCCGGTGCGTGACCACGAACTTGGCGAACGCGGCGGATGTCGGGGAGGAGGAGAGTGAGTCGGGCATCGGAACGGCATGAGACCCCGGGTCGCGGGGCCTTCGGGTGGATGCTCGAATTCTACAGAGCGGTCGGCATTCGGCGACTCGGCGCACTTTCTCGACGCCGTTCTGGAATGGGACGAACCGGACCTGCCGTCGATTCCGGAACCCGCCGCCCGCCGGTTCGCCGTCTCACCCGAACGGGGGATGTCCCATTGAAAGATTCCGGACACCATCTTCCAATGGACACCACGAATCTTGACGACGAGGCGCTCGCGGCCACCGCCTATGTGCTGCGGCAACGGGCGAAGCTGGGCGACCGGCAGGCGCGCCGTGCGGTGGACGAGGTGGAAGCGGAACTCAACCGCCGCATCGGGCCGACGCCCTCGCAGGCGGGCGCCCTGGAAGTCGCCGGGCACGCGGCGGTGCATCGGCCGTGGTGGCGGCTCTGGGGAAGCAAGGGGGAGAAGGGGTCTGGTGCCTTCGACAGGAATCGAACCTGTATCTGAGTCTTAGGAGGACCCCGTTCTATCCATTGAACTACGAAGACGCGGGGCAACCAGAACGGCGACTTTAGCAGTTCGCCGGGCCCGGTTGCCCGAGGGGCCTAGTCGTACTTGAGGGTGTAGATCAGGTCCAGCCCGCTCTTCTGACCGGCCTGTCCGCGCAGGGTCAGGCGCTGGGTCAGGTCGTAGAAGACGTAGAGGGTGCCGACCACGCCGCCCAGGCTGCTCTCGTAGGTGACGTAGAAATCCTTCGACAGGCGCTTGCCGACCGTCACGGCCGTCGAACGCAGATCGCTGCCGCTGGACGGACCCTTGAAGCCGATCTCGTCCAGGCCCAGCCGGCTCGCCAGGCTGCCGCCCGATCCGCCCTTGCCCAGTCCGCCCAGCAAGGCGAGCGCCGCCTGCTGCATCAGCACCGATTCCCCGCCGCTGGTGGCCGACGCCCGGCCGAGCACCACCCACGACAGCGTCTCGACGTCCGAGAGCTGCGGCTCCGAGTACAGGCGCACGCGCGGCGCCTGCGCCGTGCCGCTGATCTGCACGCCGGCGCGGTAGGCGATGTTGGGCCGGATCGCCAGGATGTCGAGCGAGGGGTTGTCGTACGGGCCGTTGAAGCGCGCGATGCCGGTCTCGACGTCGAGCTGCTGGCCGTAGGCGCGGTACTGGCCGCGCACGGTACGCACCTCGCCGGTGATGCGCGGGGGCGCGCCCAGGGCGTTGCTGCGGATGTCGAGGTTGCCCTCGAGGCGCGTCGTGATGCCGCGTCCCTGGACCGCGAAATCCTTGCCGAGGTCGAAGTTCACGGCGATGTCGGGCGGTTTCGCCGTCTGCGGCTGCACGACCCGCGCCTCGGTGCGCTCGGCGGCGTCGCGGGCCTTGGCCGCCTTCTCGTCGGCCTCGCGCGCGCGCGCGGCCGAACGCACCACCACGTCGCTGCCCAGGCTGGGCGCCGTCTCGTCGGGCAGGATGATCACGGCGCGGTCGGTCACGAGCTTGCCGCGCACGGTGATCTGGCCGTTGTCCAGGCGCGTCTGCAGGTCGCCCGACACCGTGATCTGGCGGTCCGAACGCACCAGCAGGCGCAGGCTGCGCAGCTCGGTCTGCAGCGCCATGCGGATGCCCGAGGCGTCGCCGCCGGCCGGTGCCGTCCCCCAGCGCAGTTCGCCGCGTCCGGAGAGCGTGCCGCCGTCGCGGCCCGCCTCGCCGGCCGCCGTGCTCAGGTTGCCGCTCTGCCCGGCGATGCGCGCGCCGCTGGCGGCACCGCCCTTGAGCGTGAATTCCGTGACGTCGACGCGGTCGCCCGAGAGCGTCGCGCGCAGGCGCCCGTCGCGCAGGTCGATGCCCTCGACGAGCGCGCGCAGCGCGAGGCTGTCGGCTCCCAGGGTGCCGTTCCAGCGCGGCGCGGCGCGGTTGCCCGACAGCGCGGCGTCGGCGTCGAGCGTGCCGGCGATGCGCCAGCCCGGCGGCGCCAGCATCGACCAGACGCCCAGGCTCGGCAGCCGTGCCTTGACGTTGCCGGCCAGCGGCGCGTCGGCCGCCCATTGCCAACCGCCGTCACGCTTCGTCACTCGGGTCGAGGCCTCGGCGTTGATTTGGCCGGCGCGTTCGCTGTCCCAGGTCAGGCGGGCGCGCACGTCCTCGCCCTGCGCGTCGAGGCGCAGTTCGGCCTGGCGCAGCCCGGCGGGCGTGCTCGGTCCGGCCGTGCCGGAGCCGGCGGCCGAATCCATCACGATCTCGCTCTTCGCGCCGCTGCCGTGGCTGCGGATGCGGGTCACGAGCGCGGCCTCGCCGGCCTGCACGCGGATGTCGCCGCTGCGGCGCGCGAGCCGGGCGCTGGCGCGCAGGGCGTCACCGGCGTCGATGTCCCATTCGCCATCGAAGATCAGGTCGCCGCCGATGCCCAGGCTGGCGAGCGAGGTGCTGGCGTCGAAGGCTTCGGCCCAGCTCATCGGCAGGCCGACCATGCGGCCCTTCGACTGCACGCGCACGACGCTCTGCGCGCCGCTGCCGGTCTGGCGGAAGCGCACCGGCTCCCATTCGAAGCGCAGCGTGCCGGGCACTGGGCCCTGCACGGCGGCGCTGCCGGACGAGGTGTCGATCTCGAGTCCGCCCGGCGTGGTGCGCACGTCGGCCGAGGCCGCGGCGCCCAGCGTCACGGTCCAGGGGCCGGGCCGGGTGCTGTCCATCGCCTGCAGCCGCAGGCTGGCCAGCCGGGCGCGCCAGTGGCCGGCGCGTTCGAGCGCGCCGCTGGCGCGCGTGTCGAGCTTCACGTCGAGCGTGCCGGTGCGCGCCTGGCCGCGCAGGTCGAGCGTGGCTTGCGCCAGGCTGCCGCCGACTTCGGCGCGCACGTCGCGCAGCTGCACCGACTGCGGGGCCGGTGCCGGCACGGGTGCGGACGTTGCGGTGGTCGAAGCCGATGAAACAGCCGCCGCCGCCGGCAGGCGCAGGTCCAGGCGCGGCGCGATCAGCGTGGCCTGCAGCGTGGGCTCGACCATGCCGCGCGGCGCCGGCGTGGTGACGCTCTGCAACCGACGCTGGACCGCTTCCCAGCCGCCCTGCCAGCGGGCGTCCAGGCGCGCGCTGCCATCGGCCGACGCGCCGGCGAAGACCTTTGACAGGCCCGGCAGCCGTTCGATCCAGCGCTGCATCGCCGCCGCGTCGTCGATCCGCGCCTTGACCTCGCCGCCGCCCTGGGCCGGCGCGATGCGACCCTGCACCTGTGCGTTGCCGCCGGGCAGCTCGACCTTCAGGTCGCCGCTGCCCGCGCGTTCGGCGACGCGCGCCTGCAGCGTGCCTTCGACGCGCGCCTGCGCGGCTTCGATGCGCAGGGTGCGCAGGTCGAGGACCTGGTCCTTCCACTGTCCCTGCGCCAGCGCGCGATCGAGCCGCACGCCCTGCAGCGCGGCGCTGCCGGCCGCGCCCTGGGCCTGCAGCGCGACGTCGAACAGCAGGGCCGCATCGGCGCGCTGCTCGACGCTGGCGCGACCGCCGATCGGTGCCCCGGCAAGCTGCGTGTGCAGTGCGCCGGGCTGCACGCCGGCGACGGTGGCGTCCACCTTCCAGGGTTCCGGCGCCGGACGCCATTCGCCCGCCGCCTCGATGCGGCCGCCGCCGGTGCGGATCGTCGCGGCCGGCACGGTCCAGGTCCGGCCGTCGAACAGGGCGCGCGCCTCGACGCGGTCGAGCGGCAGGCCGCCGCGGTCCCATGGCGCGGGTCGGGCATTGCGGATGTCGGCGTTGAGCTGCCAGCCGTTGGCGGCGTCGGGGCCGGCGCGCACGGTGCCGCTCAGCAGCGTCGACGGCGCCTGCGGCAGCAGGACGGCGAGGTCGATGTCGCGCAGGGTGGCGTCGGCGTCGATCACCGGCTGCTTCTGCCAGGGCGCCAGGGTGGCGCGCACGTCGGCCTGCATGGCGGCGTCGGCGGCCGGCTCGGCCGGGCGCACCCGGGCCGTCACGGCCAGCCGGGCATCGGTGCCGGCGAGGGCACCCTGGGCGGTGGCCTGAGCGAGCACGTCGAGCGTGCGGCCCTCGGTCAGCGGTGTGCGCACGCGGCCGTCGAGCGCGGCGTCGAGCGCCATCGGTGCCGCCCCCTGCAGGCCGACGCGCGCGGCGTAGCGGCCGTCGGCCACGTCCACGCCGTCGACCACCAGGGCGTGCTGCGTCGTGGCGCGCGCATAGCGATAGCTGCCGGCGAGGTTCTTCGCCTCCACCACCGGTGGCCCGGCCCAGCGGATGCTGTCGACGCGGAAGGGCAATTCGATGTCCACCGGCAGCACGATCGGCTCCAGGGGCGCGAGCGGCTCCGACGGCTTTTCCTCGACCGGGCCGCGACGCTCCAGCAGCACCTGTGCGACATGGACTTCGCCCAGGCGCACCTGGCGGTCGAGCAACGGCCGGAGCTGCCAGCCGATCGTGACGTCGCGCAGCTCGACGGCGAGCGTCGGGCTCTGCCAGCGCAGGAAGCCGATGCGGCCGCCCTGGCGCAGCGAGCCGGTCACATCGCGGCTCTCCAGCGTCTGTCCGGCCGGTACGTAGCGCGCCGCCCGGTCGAGCGAGAACGCCAGCGACTGGGCGGAGCCGAGCCACCACCACGCCGCGGCGCCGAGGGCGACCAGCAGGGCCAGCAGCACGCCGACGGTCCAGGCCAGCGCGCGCAGCATCCGCCGGGTCGGCGAGCGACGCGGCGGCTGTGGCGTCGGAGGAGGCGGATTGGACGGGGAGGAGGGAACCGGCGGCAGGGGCGCGGTCGGGGACGAAATGGGGTCCTGGGGCTGCATCGTGCGGATTCGCCTGTCCTAGAAAGTGAAGCCGAGCCGCAGGTGCAGGCGCACCTTCTTCACGTCGACGCCATAGGCCAGGTCGGCCTGCACCGGTCCGACCGGGCTGCGCCAGCGCGTGCCGAAGCCGACGCCGACCTTGGTCTTGAGGGCGCTGA
The DNA here is from genome assembly GCF_050435945.1 of Variovorax sp. PvP013. Taxonomy (NCBI): domain Bacteria; kingdom Pseudomonadati; phylum Pseudomonadota; class Betaproteobacteria; order Burkholderiales; family Comamonadaceae; genus Variovorax; species Variovorax sp. PvP013. The sequence continues at coordinate 121,549 of NZ_JBNDLF010000002.1, read as the reverse complement.
CCTGGTCGGCCACGGCGCCGGCGTCGACGAACAGCGTGCTCTCGAACTCGGTCAGCTTGCCGTTCCACACGATCGGACGCTGCCACTCGACGCTGCCGACGCCGAGGTAGCGTCCGGCCACGATCTGGCCGTCGTCGCGCTCGGTGCCGATCTGGCGGTAGCTGTAGCCGCGCACGGTGGTGTCGCCGCCGGTCAGGAACAGCAGGGTGGCGGGTGCCTGGGCGTTGTCGCGGGCGATGAAGGCGCCGGCCTCGGCGCGGAACTGCAGGCGGCTGCTGCGCGCGGCGCTCTGCGACGTGGCACGCACCTCGCCGATCGGCACGAAGCCCAGCCAGCGGCCGTAGGTCCGCACGAAGGGCGCGCGTTCGCCGATGAGCGTCTGGCCCAGCCCCACCTCCAGCGCCAGGCCCTGGCCGCGCGTGGGCGAGGCGGCGTTGTCGAAGTAGCGCCCGGTCCAGCCCCAGTTGGCGCTGACGGCGGAGGCCGAGGGCGGCGCGTCGGTGCCGCCGGTGTAGGTCGCGTAGTCGTACTGGAGGAAGTAGCTGCGATCGATGCGGTCGCCGGTCTTGCCGCGGCCGGCGCGCACGCGGCCGCTGTTGACGTCGTAGCTGCCGGTGATCTCGCGCTTGAGCAGGCCCGAGCCGAACCAGCGCCAGCCCCGGTCGTCGGGGATGGCGTTCCAGTCGGTGCCCAGCGATTGCGTCTCGCGGTCGAGCGTCAGCCGCGAGACGGCCCGCCAGCCCAGCAACGGCATCTCGTTGTGGACGTGGTCGAGCGACAGGCGTGCGCCGCTGTCGGTGGTGAAGCCCACGCCCGCCACCACCTTCTGGTAGGGCGCTTCCCGCACCTGGGCGACGACGGGGGCCGATGCCGGGTCGGTGCCGTCGGTGTCCAGCGTGAGGAAGACCGAGTCGTAGTAGCCGCTGCTCGCCAGTCGTTGCTGGGCGTCGAGCAGCTTCTGCTGGTCGTAGTCGGTGCCGGTGGGCACGCGGGCGATGCGGCGGGCGCCGTCGGCCGAATAGCGTTTGGCCCCGCGCACGTCGAGCGGGCCGAAGCGGTAGGCCGGGCCGGAGTCGTAGGTCACGCCCAGGCGCGCTTCGCTGCGGTCGGCGTCGATCTCGGCCTGGCTGCGGGTGATGCCGGCGGTGGCGTAGCGCCTGGCCGTCAGGTTGCGCAGGCCGGCGGCCTTGGCGTTGTCCCAGGCCTGCTGCGTGAAGAGCTCGCCGTTGCGCAGGCCCCAGGCGGAGCGGATCGCCTCGCGCTGGGCCCGGGCGACGGGGTCGTCGGGGGTCGTGTCGGCGATGGCGCCGCCGAAATCGATCTGGAACGCGGCCACGCGGGTCTGCACGCCGGGCTCGACGGTGACCGTCACCTCGCGCGGAGCCTTGCCGCTCGCCGGGGTCTCGCGCAGTTCGAGCGTGAGGGTCGGCGTGAAGTAGCCGAGGGTGCCGAGCAATTCGCGCGCGTTGGCCTCGGCGGCCACCATCAGGCGCGAGAGCTCGGTCGCGCCCAGGTCGGGGATCTGCCGGTAGCGCTGGATCTCGAGGTGCAGGGCGAGGTAGTCGCGGATGTCGTCGGGACCGCGCACCTCCAGCGTGAAGGCGTCGCCACGGCGCGCCGTGCTGCCGTCGCCCGCCACCGGCCGGGCGCCGGATTCGTCTTCGGACGCGTCCTTCTTGGGCAGCAGGCTGCAGCCCTGCAGGAAAAGCGCGCTGGAAAAAAGCAACGCCGGCACCAACGCCGGCGTCTTGAAGTGAGCCACCCTGTACATCGATTCATTCTGCCAGCAGGCAGAAAGGCGTCCCGGGCGGGGCGACCCCAGACGCTGTAGGTCAGTTGCGCTTGAATTTCTTCAGCGCCCGCCACACCAGCGGGGGCGTCATGAGGCGCAGGGCCTTCTTGGCGCGGTCGGCACGACGCGTGTGCATGAAGATCGACACGGCCTCCTCCGGGTCCTGGCGCCCGGCCTTGGGGCTGGTGTAGAAGTACGCGGCCACCGAGCGGCGCTGGACGCCCTCGGGCGGACACAGCGGCCCCGGGTGGCCGTGGAAGCTCGCCGGGCCGTGCGGCAGGATCAGCGTGTGGCCGAACTCCGGCCTCACGCGCGCCTGGCACTGTCCGTCCTTGGCGTCCCACAGCTCGAGCACGCCGCCCCAGGCGTCCTGCCAGCCGTGGTTCAGGTAGGTGATGCACACCATCTCGTTCTTCAGCCCGACGTGGGGGTGGTAGTTGAAGTCGCGGTGGATGGCGAAGGCGCCGCCCGCACGGCTCTCGTGGAGGCCGCCGCCGAAGCGCTGGGGGTCGCCCAGCAGGTAGGGCGTGCCGGTCACGGCCGAGAGCCAGCGGGTGAACCAGCCGGAGTTGATGAGGTCGAAGTAGATCTGCGAGGCCGGCCCGAGGGCGGCGCCGAGCTCGGAGCGGCGGGTGGACTCGTAGCTGCTGGTGACGTCCTTCCAGCCCTCGGCGGGGCGGTTGTCGAACTCCTCGCGCACGAGTTCGAGCAGGGCGGGGTTGAACAGGCCCTCGACGACCAGGTGCGGGAAGGGGGTGGCGGCCATGAGGCGCTCGTGCAGGCGCGCGGTGGCCTCGGGCGTGAGGAAGGAGGCGTCCACCAGCTGGTCCATGAGCAGGCGCACCCCGCGGATGCTCACGAAGTCCGCCGAGCGCTCGGCGACGACGCGCAGCGTGGGAGGCGACGAAGGAAAAGAGAGCAGGGCGGACATGGCGCTGGACTTCCACGGAGAGGGGTGGGACGAACCGACGTTCGCAAATGACGACTTAAGTACCAAATGTAAGTTAATTCAAGAAAGAGTGAGTATTCTTTTCTTAAATGACTTTCACATTGATGGTCTTTCAGTCGCTCGACCCGTCGACGGCGCGTGACCGGATCACTTCGACAGCATCCGCATGGCGTCCTCCAGACCTCTCAGGGTCAGCGGGTACATGCGGTTGGACATCAGCTGCTGGACCAGGCCGATGCTCTGCCGGTAGGCCCAGACGCCCTGCGGCTCGGGATTGATCCAGGCGAATTTCGGGAAGGCGTGGGTGAGACGCTGCAGCCACTCGGCGCCAGCTTCCTCGTTGTTGTATTCGACGCTGCCGCCGGGCTGCAGGATCTCGTAGGGACTCATGGTCGCGTCGCCGACGAAGATCAGCTTGTAGTCGCGGTTGTACTTGCGCAGGATGTCCCAGGTGGCGAACTTCTCCGAGAAGCGGCGCCGGTTGTTCTTCCACATGAAGTCGTAGACGCAGTTGTGGAAGTAGTAGAACTCCAGGTGCTTGAACTCGGTCTTGACGGCCGAGAACAGCTCCTCGATGCGCTGGACGTGCTCGTCCATCGTGCCGCCGACGTCCATCAGCAGCAGCACCTTGACGTTGTTGTGGCGCTCCGGCCGCATCTTGATGTCGAGCCAGCCGGCGTTCGCCGCCGTCGAGCGGATGGTGTGGTCGAGGTCGAGCTCGTCCTCGTGGCCCTCGCGGGCGAACTTGCGCAGGCGCCGCAGCGCGACCTTGATGTTGCGCGTGCCCAGTTCCTGGCCGTCGTCGTAGTCCTTGTAGGCGCGCTGGTCCCAGACCTTGACGGCGCTGCGGTTCTTGCCGGCGCCGCCGATGCGCACGCCTTGCGGGTTGTAGCCGCCGTGGCCGAAGGGCGAGGTACCGCCGGTGCCGATCCACTTGCTGCCGCCCTCGTGGCGTTCTTTCTGCTCCTCGAAGCGCTTCTTCAGCGTCTCCATGAGTTCGTCCCAGCCCATCTTCTCGATCGCCGCCTTCTCCTCGGGCGAGAACTCGCGCTCGAGCGTCTTGCGCAGCCAGTCGAGCGGGACGTCGCGGGTGAAGTCCGTCAGCATCTCGACGCCCTTGAAGTAGCCGGCGAAGGCGCGGTCGAACTTGTCGTAGTGCTTCTCGTCCTTCACCAGCGCGGTGCGGCTGAGGTGATAGAAGTCCTCCATGCCGAAGGCGCCGTCCGAGCCCGGCCCGACGACGTCGGCCTGCAGCGCCTCCAGCAGCGTCAGGAATTCCTTGACCGACACCGGCAGCTTCGCCGCGCGCAGCGTGTAGAAGAAATCGATCAGCATGGCGTGGACTCCTGGGAGGGAAGACTCGATGTCGGACGTGCCCGGGCGCGGCGCGAGCGGTTCGGGCGGCTCAGGCGGCTTCCCGGCGCGCGAGCAGGTCGAGCAGCTGGGCCCGGGACTCGGGCCACTCGCCCGCGCGCAGGCTGTACATCACGGTGTCGCGAATGGTGCCGTCGCGGCGCGGCGCATGACCGCGGATCACGCCGTCCTTCCTCGCTCCCAGCCGCTCGATGGCGCGCTGCGAGGCGAAGTTGAAGTTGTCGGTGCGCCAGCCGACGACGTGGCAGCCCAGCGTGTCGAAGGCGTGCCCGAGCAGCAGCAGCTTGCAGGTGGTGTTGACGTGCGTGCGCTGGCAGCGCCGGGCGTACCAGGTGTAGCCGATCTCCACGCGCTTCACGGCCGGCAGGATGTCGTGGTAGCTGGTGCTGCCCAGCACGGTGCCCGTGGCCTCGTCGGTGACGGCGAAGGCGAACCGATGGCCGGCCTCGCGCATCGCCAGGGCCGTTTCGATGTAGCCGCGCGTCTCCTGCGGCTGCGGCACCGACGTGACGCGCAACTTCCAGAGCTCGCCATCGGCCGCCGCGTCGCGCAGCCCGTCCTCGTGGGCCAGCGACAGCGGCACCAGCGCGATGCCGCGCGACGTCAGGGTCACGGGTTCGACGAAAGCCATCGCCGCGCCCGCCTAGCGGTTGTTCTTCTGCATGAAGACAAGCTTCTCGAACAGCGTCACGTCCTGTTCGTTCTTCAACAGCGCGCCCACCAGCGGCGGCACGGCGACCTTCTCGTCCTTGCTCTGCAAGGCTTCCAGCGGCATGTCCTCGGCCACCAGCAGCTTGAGCCAGTCGAGCAGTTCGGAGGTCGAGGGCTTCTTCTTCAGGCCCGGCAGGTTGCGCACGTCGTAGAAGGTCTTCATCGCCGCGGCCAGCAGTTCCTGTTTGAGCGTCGGGAAGTGCACCGCGACGATGCGCTTCATGGTTTCCGCGTCCGGGAACTTGATGTAGTGGAAGAAGCAGCGGCGCAGGAAGGCGTCGGGCAGCTCCTTCTCGTTGTTGGAGGTGATGAACACCACCGGACGGTGCTTGGCGCGGATGAGCTCGCGCGTCTCGTAGCAGTAGAACTCCATGCGGTCGATCTCGCGCAGCAGGTCGTTCGGGAATTCGATGTCGGCCTTGTCGATCTCGTCGATCAGGAGAGCGACGGGCCGGTCGGCCGTGAAGGCCTGCCACAGCACGCCCTTGACGATGTAATTGTGGATGTCCTTCACGCGCTCGCCGCCGTCGACGTCGGCGAGCTGCGAGTCGCGCAGGCGGCTGACCGCGTCGTACTCGTAGAGACCCTGCTGCGCCTTGGTGGTCGACTTGATGTGCCATTGCAGCAGCGGCAGGCCCAGCGACTGCGCCACCTCCTCGGCCAGCATGGTCTTGCCGGTGCCGGGCTCGCCCTTGACCAGCAGGGGCCGAGAGAGCGTGATGGAGGCATTGACCGCGAGCATCAGGTCGCGGGTGGCGACGTAGTTGTCTGAACCTTCGAATTTCATGGAGGACGGCGTGCTGGGGTGGAAGAAACCGGCGCCCTCGGGCGCTGCGCGACGGGAGATCCGGTGAGCCTCGCGGTACTGGCCCGCGGAAGGCCGCCGCATATAATCGAACGTTGCTTCGAAACCGTTTCTCCACGAGATTGTGCGCGCAAAATGAACAAGTTGAAGACCACGGTATTTGCCCTCGCTGTCGCTTGCGTGACCCTTTCGTCCCAGGCACAGACGGTGACCGGCAGCGTCGAAAACGGTTCGAAGAAGACGGCGATGTGCATCGGCTGCCACGGCATCGTGGGCTACCAGTCGAGCTTCCCCGAGGTGCACAAGGTGCCCAAGATCGCGGGCCAGAGCGCCACCTACATCACCGCCGCGCTCGCCGCGTACAAGGCCGGCGACCGCAAGCATCCGACGATGCGCGCCATCGCCGACACCCTGAGCGAACAGGACATGGCCGACCTCGCGGCCTACTACGCCCAGCTCGGCGTGCAACAGGGCGATGCGCCACCCGCGGCACCGGCCAAGGCACCCAGCGAACGCGTCCAGGCCCTGATCTCTCGCGACCGCGACAACGCCTGCACCAAGTGCCACGGCGCCAACTTCAACACCCCCAACGACGGCACCGTCGCCAAGCTGGCCGGCCAGCATCCCGACTACCTCTACGTGGCGCTGAAGTCGTACAAGGTCGAGAACCGTGCCCAGCTCGGCCGCGCCAACGGCGTGATGAGCGGCCAGGCCAAGAAGTTCACCAACGACGAACTGAAGGAACTCGCCGCCTACATCGGCTCGCTGCCGGGCGAGCTCAAGACGGTGCCGGAGTCACGCTTCCACAAGACGACCGCCCGCTGAGCGGTCGGTCCGTCGCAGCCGCCCGAACCGTCGGCCTCCCTCTCGTAAACACCGCGGAGCCTGTTTCGCCGGGCCGCCGGTGTTGCCCCCGCGGAGGAGTTCAATCCCTCGTCGCGTGCCGCTGCACGCAGTCGACGTACGCATTGCCGTCCGGCGGACGCCCGGCGCGCTGGCTCTCCCACATCATGCGACCCAGGCATTCCATGGCGGCGTGGTGGGCGTCGAGCAACGACCCCCGGCGCGCGGCGAGCAGTTCCACCGCCTGCCGGATGCCGCGCGGCTGGTCGATGGAGCACTGCTCGCTGATCGACAGGTGCATCGACAGGTGCAGGAAAGGGTTCTCGCGGCCGCCCTGGCCGTCGTAGACGCGGGCCACGGCGGCATCAGCGTCGACGAGATCGGCGTGGTACTCCGGATGGGCATCGATCCAGCCGGCGGCGATGGTTTCCAGGGCTTCCATCGGCAGGCCGGCACGGCTTTTCGCGTAGACGTTGCAGAAGAAGCGCCGCACTTCTTCCTGGGTGGGATTGAACATGCGTTCGAGGGTAGCACCGGAGACCGGAGGGCCGGGTGCGCTGGGTACGATGCGTGACGACCCGCTGCGATCCGGCACGCCCGTGACCGGTCTCGCCTTCCTCGCCTCCGCGCCCGTCCTCGAAAGGTTTCTCCCATGTCACGCTCTCCTTCCGTCGCACCGAACCGCCGCCTCTTCGGCTTGGGCGCCATCGCCTTCGCGGCCGCCGCCACGACGGGCATCGCGCCCTCCGACGCGCGGGCGCAGGCGGCCTATCCGACCAAGCCGATCACGATCATCGTGCCGTTCTCCGCCGGCGGCACCACCGACATCCTGGCGCGCGTGGTGGGCCTGCACGTCGGGCAGACGCTCGGCCAGCCGGTGATCGTCGACAACCGCGCCGGCGCGGGCGGCAACATCGGCACGCAGGCGGTGGCGCGCGCGCCGGCCGATGGCTACACGCTGCTGATGGGCACGGTCGGCACGCACGCCATCAACCAGGGCCTCTACAAGAAGCTCCCCTTCGATCCGATCAAGGATTTCGCGCCGCTCTCGCGCGTGGCCATGGTGCCCAACCTGCTGGTCGCCAATCCCGCGCAGCCGTACAAGAACGTGAAAGAACTCATCGCCTACGCCAAGGCGAATCCGGGCAAGGTCAACTTCGCCTCGTCGGGTAGCGGCACGTCGATCCACCTGTCGGGCGAGTTGTTCAAGCAGATGACGCAGATCGACATGCAGCACGTCCCCTACAAGGGCAGCGCGCCGGCGGTGGCCGACCTGATCGGCGGCCAGACGGCCATCATGTTCGACAACATGCCCTCGGTCATGCCGCACGTGAAGGCCGGCAAATTGCGCGCGCTGGCCGTGACCACCGCCAAGCGCTCGCCCGCGCTGCCCGACGTGCCGACGATCGCGGAGTCGGGCGTGCCGGGCTACGACACCTCGTCGTGGTTCGGGCTGCTGGCGCCGGTGGGCACCCCGGCCGACGTCGTCGCCAAGCTCAACGCCGCCATCGCCAAGGCCTTGGCCGATCCGGACGTGAAGACCAAGCTGGCCGAGCAGGGCGCCGAGCCGCATCCGGAGAAGCCCGAACAGTTCGCCGCCTTCATCGCCAGCGAGACCGCCAAGTGGGGCAAGGTGGTGAAGGAGTCCGGCGCCAGCGTCGACTGAGCGCGGCAAGGCCTTGGTCCTCCCCGTCATCACCGACTGGCACTTCTACGCGGTCGCCATTCCCGCCGTGCTGCTGCTGGGCGTGAGCAAGAGCGGCTTCGGCGCCGGCTTCGGCTCGCTGGCCGTGCCGATGATGGCGCTGACCGTCACCGTGCCGCAAGCCGCCGCCATGCTGATGCCGGCCCTGCTGCTGATGGACCTGCTGGGCATCGCCGCCTTCCGGCGCGACTTTGACGCCCGGCTGTTGAAGTTCCTGATCCCGTGCAGCCTGGTCGGCACCGTCGTGGGCACGCTGCTGTTCCGCACGCTCAACCCGGCGACGGTCGCGGGCCTGGTGGGCGGCTTCACGCTGCTGTTCCTGGCCCAGCGCCTGCTCTTCCCGCCGCGTCCGGACGCCGTACTGCCCTCGAACGCGGTGGGCGGCGTGCTGGCGGCCATCGGCGGCTTCACCAGTTTCGTCGCGCACGCGGGCGGACCGCCCGTGAGCGCCTACATGATTCCGCTGAAGCTGCGCCCGGTCGTCTTCACGGCGACCATGGCCTACCTGTTCTTCGTCATCAACCTGAGCAAGTGGATCCCCTACGCCTGGCTCGGCCTGCTCGACCTGCGCAACATGGCGACCTCCCTGGTGCTGCTGCCCTTCGCCCCGATCGGCGTGTGGGTCGGCATCCGCATCGCGCGGCGCATCGACCCCGTCTGGTTCTACCGCTTCGTCTACGCCGGCATGGCGCTCACCGGCATCAAGCTGGTCGGCGACGCCTTCCCCATGGCGCGCTGAACGCGCCCGCAACCACTACGACCTGCACAGCCTCGAGCCGAGGACACCGCGGAACTGGCTCTGCCAGGCCGCAGGTGTCGCCCCCTCGAAGGGGGTGGGCGCTGCGACACGAAGTGCGCAAGCCTGGGGGTAAGCCTACTCATGGTCCCAATGGCTGCGGATCAGACGCTCGCGCTCCTCGCGTTCGCGCGCCATCTGCCGCGCGAACTGCTGGCGGCCCTCCTTGGCCACCGCGATGAGTTTGGCGCGGTCCTTGTAGTGCGGGTAGGTCTCGGCCATGAGCTTCAGGTTGCGGCGCCGGAACACCATCGTCGACTCGCGTGCCTCGTGGGCCGGCCAGCCCAGCACCTCGAGCACCGAGCGCGCGCTGCGCAGCGACGACTCGAAAAGCTCGCGCTCGATGTGCTCGACCCCCCGGTCCTGCAGCTGGAACAGGTGGCCGACGTTGCGCGCCCGCGCCACGATGCTCGCCTGCGGGAAATGCGCGCGCACGAGGTCGACGATCTCCAGCGACTGCTCGATGTCGTCGACCGCCACCACGATCGCCGTCGCGGTGCCGGCGCCAGCGGTGCGCAGCAGGTCGAGCCGGGTGGCGTCGCCGTAGAACACGCGGAAGCCGAACTCGCGCAGGCCCTCGACGGTGTCGGGGTCGTGGTCGAGCACCGTCACCTCGATGCTCTGCGAGAACAGCAGCCGCCCGACGATCTGCCCGTAGCGCCCGAAGCCGCAGATCAGCACCTTGGGCTCCTGCGGCTCGGAGATCTCGGCCATCGTCGTCGCTTCGCCGCGGCTGTAGCGCGGCAGCACGAACCTGTCGATCGCCACCAGCAGCAGCGGCGAGACCAGCATCGACAGCGCCACCGCCGCGATCAGGAACGACGCCGTGGCCGGCGGCAGCACCTCCGGCCCGGCGGCCTGGAACACCACGAAGGCGAACTCGCCGCCCTGCGCCAGCAGCAGCGTGAACACCGGGCGCTGCTGGTAGGGCACGCCCATCGCCTTGCCCAGCGCGTAGATGACGACGAACTTCAGCACCAGGAAGCCCACGACCACCAGCGCCATCAGCCCCGGGTGCGCCATCAGCACGCCGAAGTCGATGCTCATGCCCACGGCGATGAAGAACAGGCCCAGCAGCAGGCCCTTGAAGGGCTCGATGTCGGTCTCCAGCTCGCGCCGGTACTCGCTCTCGGCGAGCAGCACGCCGGCGAGGAAGGCGCCCAGCGCCATCGACAGGCCGACGAACTGCATCAGCGCCGCGATGGCGACCACCAGCAGCAGCGAGGTGGCGGTGAAGATCTCGGGCGTGTTGCTGCGCGCGATCCAGCGCAGCAGCGGGCGCAGCAGCAGGCGTCCGCCCAGCACGATGCCGGCGATCACGCCGACGATCTTCGCCGCCTGCCAGGCGCGCGCGGCGGCCGTCACGGGTTCGTGCGCGTCGGCGCCGGCCACCGCCAGCAGGGGCAGCAGCGCCAGGATCGGGATCGCCGCCACGTCCTGGAACAGCAGGATCGAGAAGCCGGCCTGGCCGCTGGGCGTGGCCATCAGGTTGCGCTCGGCGAAGACCTGCAGCGCGATGGCGGTGGACGACAGCGCCAGCCCCAGCGCCGCGACCAGCGCGACGCGCCAGTCGGCCCCGGCCAGGCAGCCGACCGCGAACAGCACGGCGGCGCAGCCCAGCACCTGCGCCGAGCCCCAGCCGAAGATCGGCCGGCGCAGGTTCCACAGGCGCTCGGGTTCCAGTTCGAGCCCGACCAGGAACAGCATCAGCACGACGCCGAACTCGGCGAAGTGCAGCACCTGCTCGACGCTGGAGACCAATCCCAGCCCCCACGGGCCGATGGCGATGCCGGCGGCGAGGTAGCCGATGATGGAGCCCAGACCGAGCGCCTTGGACAGCGGCACCACCAGCACGGCGGCGCCCAGGTAGATCAGGCTGGCGACGAGCCAGGCGGGGGCGTGTTCCATGGGGCGTCCGTGCTCAGGCGGTGGGATCGGGGCGGTCTTGCAGCGGGACGGTGCAGGTCGGGCAGGCGTCGAGTTCGTCCATCTCCGGCCAGTCGGGGTAGCTCCGCAGGCGCTGGACGAAGACCTCGGCGTGCGCCTGGAGCTCGGCGGTGGCGACGCGGTTGGCGCCGTGCAGCACCAGCGGCGGCAGGAAGCGCATGCCGCACAGCGCCGCCGTCTGCTCGTAGGGCGGCAGGAAGGCGTCGAAGAAATAGCGGTTGTAGCCCTGCGGGTGGTAGCTGTCCTCGGGGCCGCCGGTGGACGCCACCAGCCAGACGTCCTTGCCGCGCAGGGCCGTGCCTTCCGGTCCGTAGGCCCAGCCGTAGCGCAGCACCTCGTCGAGCCAGAGCTTCTGCAGCGGCGGCATCGAGTACCAGTGGATCGGATGCATCAGCACCAGCAGGTCGGCGCGTGCGAGGCGCTCGCGCTCGGCCTCCGCGTCGATGGCGTAGTCGGGATAGCTGGCGTAGAGATCGTTGACGTCGATCTCGACCGGGCCCGCGGCGTCGGTGGCGGCCTCCCGGGCGGCGGCCAGCAGCCGACGGTTGACGCGCGAATCGCGCCAGCGCGGATGGGCGGCGAGGAGGTAGATGCGGACGCGGGGGTTCTCCGGCGCGTCCCGGGACGATGGAGTCATGCGTGGAACATAGCGCACAGACGCGCGTCGTGCGGGTCCGATCGCCAGCGCACGCTGCTCTGTCGCCGCACGGACATCGTGTCCGCGACCGGTCACACTAAAGTGCGCCGCATGACAAAGACCTTCCAGACCCTTCGGGAACTCGCGGCCTGTGTCGGCCAGGACATCGCCACGAGCGAGTGGTTGACCGTCACGCAGGAGCAGGTGAATCGGTTCGCCGAGGCGACCGGCGACCACCAGTGGATCCACGTCGACCCCGAGCGTGCCAGGGCCGGGCCGTTCGGCGCGCCGATCGCGCACGGCTTCCTGACGCTGTCGCTGCTGCCGCGCTTCTTCGAGTCGGCGCTGGCGATTGTCGAGTCCGGCATGGGCGTGAACTACGGGCTCAACCGGGTGCGCTTCATGTCGCCGGTGCCGGTGGGCAGCCGGCTGCGCGCCCACCTGAAGCTGCTGTCGGCCGAGCCGATCGCCGGCGACGGCTACCAGATGACGTGGGAGACGACGGTCGAGCTCGAGGGCGCGTCGAAGCCGGCCTGCGTGGCGGAGTCGGTGGTGCGCCGGTATCCCTGAAGCGTCGCGTCGATGGACGCTGCGTGCGATGCGGCACCGGCCCCGATTTGCCCAAGGATCAGACGAAGCCGTTCTGGCGCCAGGCCTCGAAGACGGTCACGGCGACGGCGTTGGAGAGGTTCAGGCTGCGCTGGTGCGCGCGCATCGGCAGGCGCAGGCGCTGCGGCGCGGGAAAGCGCTCGCGCAGCTCGGGCGCCAGGCCCCGGGTCTCCGAGCCGAAGACCAGCCAGTCGCCGGGTTCGAACGCGGTGTCGTGCACGGCGCGGGTGCCGCGCGTGGTGAGGGCGAACATGCGTCCGGGCGCCGGACGCTCCGCCTCGAGCAGCGCGTCCCAGCCGGCGTGTCGGCGCACCTCGGCGTACTCGTGGTAATCCAGGCCGGCGCGGCGCAGCAGGCGGTCGTCCATCGAGAAGCCCAGCGGCTCGACCAGGTGCAGCGTGCAGCCGGTGTTGGCGGCCAGCCGGATCACGTTGCCGGTGTTGGGCGGGATTTCGGGTTCGACGAGGACGATGTGGAACATGGCGCGGGGCTTCGGTGGTCGGGTGGTCGACGACCGATGCGAAGGTGGGGAACCGTGAGGTGGAGGAGGGCGCGAGGATAGCGGCGCGACGGTCCCGCGCCTCAGGACGACGCATCGGTCCGCGCCAGCACCAGGCCCGTGAGGTGCGCGGCGCCGGCGGCGCGCAGCACCTGCGCCACCGCGAAGAGGGACGCCCCGCTGGTCATCACGTCGTCCACCAGCACGATGCGCCGTCCGCGCACCGCCGCCGCGCGCAGCGGCTCGACGGCGAAGGCGCCGCGCAGGTTGCGCAGCCGCTCGGCGCGCGCGAGGCCGCGCTGCGCGGGCGTGTCGCGCAGGCGCAGCAGCAGAGTGGCGTCGGTCTTGGCCGGCGCCAGGCGGCGCGCGAGTTCGAGCGACTGGTTGAAACCGCGCTCGCGCAGGCGCGCGGTGGCCAGCGGCATCGGCAGGACCAGGTCGCAGCGTTCGAGCGCCGGCTCGGCCCGGGGCGCGTTGCGCAGGAGCTGCGCGAAGACGCCGGCCCAGCCCGTCTCGCCCCGGAACTTGAAGTCGGCGATGGGGTTCGGCCACGGCCACGCGTAGGCGCAGGCGGCGATGCAGGCGTCGAGCGGCGGCGGTTGGCGCACGCAGTCGCTGCAGCGCTCGACGCCCGCTGGCACGGCGATCGCACAGGTCGGGCAGCGCGCCACGGGCGCGGCGAAGCGCGCGACGCATGCGTCGCACAACGGCCGCGACGGCCAGTCGCGGCAGATCGCGCACAGGCTCGGGACGCGGGCGGCGAGCGACGCGACCAGGTGCTGGAACAGGGACTGAGCAGACGGGGACAAGATGAAAAGGAGAAAGGGCGTACGGTCCGGTGGGAGCGCGTCGCTCAATATACTGGCCGGCCCCATGCCCGCCGAATCCTCCCAGCGCCCACCCACCATCGACCCCGTGGCCGCCACGCGCTGGGCCCGCCTGCCGCCCGCTGCCGCCGATGAAGGCTCCCCGTGGCTGCACGAGGAGATCGGCCGGCGCATGGAGGACCGCCTGCAGTGGATCACCGCGAAGCCCGCCCGTTGGGCCGACTGGTCGCCCTTGCGCGGTGGCATGGAAGCGCACGCGCGCGTCGCCAAGCGTTACCGCGACGCGCCGGCCTTCGTGATCGAGCCCGACGACGCCCTGGCGCAGCGCACGGCACGCGCATTGGCCGTCCCCTGGTGGAACGCGCGGCGCTGGCAGGGCGGCCAGGCGCGTTTCGATGCCCCGCCCGAATCGGGCGTCGACATGCTGTGGGCCAACATGGCATTGCACATGGCGGGCGACCCGCAGGCGCTGATCGCGACCTGGCACGATCGGCTCGCGACCGACGGCTTCCTGATGTTCTCCTGCCTCGGCCCCGACACGGTGCACGAACTCCGCGGGCTCTACGAGCGGCTCGGCTGGCCGCCGGCCGGCCATCAGTTCACCGACATGCACGACTGGGGCGACATGCTCGTCGGCGCGGGCTTCGCCGAGCCCATCATGGACATGGAGCGCATCGTGCTGACCTGGGCCACGCCCGAGGCGGCGCTGGCCGAACTGCGCGGGCTCGGACGCAACCTGCATCCACAGCGCTTCGCGGCGCCGCGCGGACGGCGCTGGCGCGACGCGCTGCTCGAGGCCCTGGCCTCGCTCGCCGTCCCGGGGCAGAACGACGGTCGCATCGCCCTGACCTTCGAGGTCGTCTACGGTCATGCCTTCAAGCCGCCGCCGCGCGTCGCGCTCTCCGGCGAGAGCGCCGTCTCGCTGCGCCAGATGCGCGAGATGCTGCAGCGCGGGCGTCCCTGAAGCGCCTCGCTTTCGGGAGGTGAGCCGCTACAATCCGCGGCTGCGCCAACTCCCGGGAATCCCCCCGCGATCGACGTCCGTCGGATGAGGGTTCGGCGGCTGTCGACGAACCGATCTGCCGAACTCGCCCGTGTCGAATTCCGTGTTTCGTTTTGCCACCGTTTCCGGCCAGGACACCCACTGGCTGCTGAAGCGCAACTGCTCGGTGACGCCGTCCCAGCTCGGCTGGCTGTACGTCTCGCTGTGTTTCGTTTCGCTCGGCATCGGCGTGGCATTCTGGCTCTGCGGCGCGACGATGGTGCTGCCCTTCGCGTGGCTCGAGCTGGTGGCTGTCGGCGTGGCCTTCCTGATGTATGCCCGGCATGCGACGGACGGCGAGCGGATCGAACTGCAAGGCGGTGGACGGCTGGTGGTGGAGCTTGAGAATGCCGGACATCGCGAGCGCGTCGAGTTCCTGCCGCACCAGGTGCGGGTCGAGCCCGAGGCCAGCGATCGCTCGCTGATCGAGGTGTCGGGCCAGGGCCGGTCGGTCAAGGTGGGGCGCTACGTGCGTCCCGAATTGCGTGCGGCGCTGGCGCGGGAGATCCGCATGGCGCTGCGCGGTGCCTGAGCGGGCAGGGGACACGGTGGCGTCGCCGACGGCCGCGCCCGGGTGGGTTCAACGGACAAATGAAGAAGTGAACACGATGAAGAGCATTTGGCGCGACAAGTTCAGGCCCGCACATCTCCTGCTGGCCGCCGGCACGGCGTTCGGCGGCTTGGCCCATGCGGTCGAGGACCTGCCCGGTGGTCCCATGGTGCGTCAGCTCAACATGCCCGTGGGCGTCACCAAGATCGCGCAGGAACAGCACCTGCTGCACACGGGGATGATGGTCCTGTGCACGCTCATCTTCGTCGCCGTGTTCGCGGTGATGTTCTATTCCATCTGGAAGCACCGCAAGTCGGTGGGCCACAAGGCCGCGAACTTCCACGAGTCGGTGGTGGTCGAGGTGATCTGGACCATCGTGCCCTTCGTCATCGTGATCCTGATGGCATTGCCCGCGACCAAGGTGCTGGTGGCCCAGAAGGACACCACCAACGCCGACCTCACCGTCAAGGTCACCGGCTACCAGTGGAAGTGGGGCTACGACTACATCAAGGGCGAGGGCGAGGGTCTGGGCTTCATCTCCACGCTCGACAGCTCGCACCGCGCCCTGTCCGACGCCGGTGCCAAGGGCCAGATCCCGGTGGACTATCTCTTCAAGGTCGACAACCCGCTCGTGGTGCCGGTCGACAAGAAGATCCGCGTGATCACCACCGCCAACGACGTGATCCACGCGTTCGCCGTGCCGCAGTTCGGCATCAAGCAGGACGCGATCCCCGGCTTCGTGCGCGACACGTGGTTCCGCGCCGAGAAGGTCGGCGACTACTACGGCCAGTGCCAGGAGCTCTGTGGCAAGGAGCACGCCTACATGCCGATCCACGTGAAGGTGGTCTCGGCGGCCGACTACAGCGCCTGGGTCGACGGCAAGCGCAAGGAGGCCGCCGCCAAGCAGGACGATCCGAACAAGGTCTGGGCGCTGCCCGAGATCATGGCGCGCGGCGAGAAGGTCTACGCCGCCAACTGCGCGGCCTGCCACCAGGCCAACGGCAAGGGCGCCGGCCCGATCAAGCCGCTCGACGGCTCGGCCAAGGTGCTCGACCCCGACCACACCGACCAGATCAACGTGCTGCTGCGCGGCCAGAACAACGGCGCCATGCCGGCCTGGAAGCAGCTGAGCGACACCGATCTCGCCGCCGTGATCAGCTTCACCAAGAACAGCTGGTCGAACAAGACCGGCCAGCTGGTGCAGCCGGCCGAGGTCAAGGCCGAACGGGCCAAGCTCTGAGCGGCGCCCGACGCCCGCGACGCCCCGACATCCAAGGAAACAAGACATGAGCGCAGTCCTCGACCCCCACGGCCACGCCCACGGCGACCACGCCCACGACGAGCACCACGACGCGCCCACCGGCTGGCGCCGCTGGCTGTTCGCGACCAACCACAAGGACATCGGCACGCTCTACCTGCTGTTCAGCTTCACCATGCTGATGGTGGGCGGCGTGCTGGCGCTGCTGATCCGCGCCGAGCTGTTCCAGCCTGGTCTGCAGCTGGTCAACCCCGAACTCTTCAACCAGTTCACCACCATGCACGGGCTGATCATGGTGTTCGGCGCGATCATGCCGGCCTTCGTCGGTTTCGCGAACTGGATGATCCCGCTGCAGATCGGCGCCTCCGACATGGCGTTCGCGCGCATGAACAACTTCAGCTTCTGGCTGATGATCCCGGCCGCGCTCATGCTGGTGTCGAGCTTCTTCATGCCCGGCGGCGCGCCGGCGGCCGGCTGGACGCTCTACGCGCCGCTCACGCTGCAGATGGGCCCGTCGATGGACGCCGGCATCTTCGCGATGCACCTGCTGGGTGCCTCGTCGATCATGGGGTCGATCAACATCATCGTCACCATCCTCAACATGCGCGCCCCCGGCATGACGCTCATGAAGATGCCGATGTTCTGCTGGACCTGGCTCATCACCGCCTACCTGCTGATCGCCGTGATGCCGGTGCTCGCCGGCGCCATCACCATGACGCTGACCGACCGCCACTTCGGCACCAGCTTCTTCAACCCCGCCGGCGGCGGCGACCCGGTGATGTACCAGCACATCTTCTGGTTCTTCGGCCACCCGGAGGTCTACATCATGATCCTCCCGGCCTTCGGCATCATCAGCCAGATCGTGCCGGCGTTCGCGCGCAAGAAGCTCTTCGGCTATGCCTCGATGGTGTACGCGACCTCGTCGATCGCCATCCTGTCGTTCATCGTCTGGGCGCACCACATGTTCACGACCGGCATGCCGGTCACGGGCCAGCTCTTCTTCATGTACGCGACCATGCTGATCGCCGTGCCCACCGCCGTGAAGATCTTCAATTGGATCGCCACGATGTGGCAGGGCTCGATGACCTTCGAGACGCCGATGCTGTTCGCCGTCGGCTTCATCTTCGTGTTCACGATGGGCGGTTTCACCGGCCTGATCCTGGCCGTGGCGCCGATCGACATCCAGCTGCAGGACACCTACTACGTGGTGGCGCACTTCCACTACGTGCTGGTGGCCGGCTCGCTCTACGCCATGTTCGCCGGCGTCTACTACTGGCTGCCCAAGTGGACCGGCGTCATGTACAGCGAGGCGCGCGGCAAGCTGCACTTCTGGTGGTCGCTGATCTCCTTCAACGTCACCTTCTTCCCGATGCACTTCCTGGGCCTGGCCGGCATGCCGCGCCGCTATGCCGACTACCCGATGCAGTTCGCCGACTTCAACGCGGTCGCCAGCGTCGGCGCCTTCGCCTTCGGTCTGGCGCAGGTCTACTTCTTTCTGTTCGTCGTGCTGCCCGCCATGATGGGCAAGGGCGAGAAGGCCCCGCAGAAGCCGTGGGAGGCCGCCGAGGGGCTGGAGTGGGAAGTGCCGTCGCCGGCGCCGTTCCACACCTTCGAGACGCCGCCGCGCCTGGACGCCACGGCTTCCAAGATCATCGGCTGACCCGCCGACGAGCCGACGCACGACCATGGCCATGACGCCCGAACAGAAGAAGAACAACCGCCGCATGGGGCTGACGCTGGCCTCCATCGCCATCCTGTTCTTCGTCGGCTTCCTCGTGCGCATGGTCGTGTTCGGCCGCTGAGTCCGAGGAACCCCATGACCATCGGCCAACGGCTGCGTCGCGAGAACCTCCGCATGGTGGGCAAGCTCGCCGTGGTGGCCTGCGGCATGTTCGCCTTCGGCTACGTGCTCATTCCGGTCTACCGCCACATCTGCGAGATGACGGGCATCAACATCCTCTCGCTGACCGAGCGGCAGGTGCCGGGCAACGGCAGTGCTGGCGCGCAGGTGCGCGTGCCGGAGAACTCGCAGGTCGACATGAGCCGCACCATCACGGTCGAGTTCGACGCCAACGTGCGCGGGCCATGGGATTTCAAGCCGGCCCAGCGTTCCATCGAAGTGCATCCGGGCGAGCTGAAGTCGGTGATGTACGAATTCCAGAACGTGCAGAACCGGCGCATGGCGGCGCAGGCGATCCCGAGCTACGCCCCCGCGCAGGCCGCGCCGTACTTCAACAAGCTCGAATGCTTCTGCTTCAGCCAATACACCTTGGAGGCCGGCGAGAAGAAGGAATGGCCGGTGGCCTTCGTGATCGATCCGAAGATTTCGAAAGACGTGAAGACCATCACCCTGTCCTACACCTTCTTCGAAGTCGGCGGCAAGACGCCCGCCGCGCCGACCGCATCGGCCGCCCCGCTCGTGCCCGTCACGGAGCCACGCTCGTGAGCCCGGCCCGCGGCGGTGGCGACGAGAAGGCACGCGGTGGCCGTGGCAGCATCTGGCGCACCGTCAAGGCGGTGGCCTGGGGTTTCTTCGGCGTGCGCAAGAACAGCGCCTACCAGGAAGACATCGCCCGGCTCACCCCGCTGCACATCGTGGTGGTGGGCCTGGTGGCGGTGATCGTGTTCGTCGTGGCGCTGATCGTGCTGGTCCGACACGTGGTGGCGGCCTGAGGCACCGGCGGCACCGCATGCAAGCGCCAGGGTCGGATCAAGAGAACAACCGAATCGAGAGAAGAAAGCAGGAGCTGATATGAGTTCAACCACGCACGGCGCGACGCCCTACTATTTCGTGCCCGGGCCGTCGCGCCACCCGCTCATGGCGTCGATCGGCCTGTTCTTCGTGATCCTGGGCGCGGGCCAGTGGATCAACGGCCACCAGTGGGGGGCGTACTCGCTCGCGTTCGGCTTGCTGTGGTGGTGGGGCGTGCTCTACCAGTGGTTCCGCGACGCGATCGGCGAGAGCGAGGGCGGCCAGTACAGCCACCGCATCGACCTGTCCTACCGCTGGAGCATGAGCTGGTTCATCTTCTCCGAGGTGATGTTCTTCGGCGCCTTCTTCACGGCGCTGTGGTGGGCGCGCATCCACGCGTTGCCGGCGCTCGGCAGCCTGGACAACGCGCTGCTGTGGCCCGACTTCAAGGCCGTGTGGCCGAGCATGGCGGCCGGCGTGACCGGTTCGCCGGCCGACATCGTCGAGCCCTTCCAGACCGTCGGCCCGTTCTGGCTACCCACCATCAACACGGCCCTGCTGCTGAGCTCCGGCGTGACGTTGACCATCGCCCATCACGCGTTGCGCGCCGACCACCGCGCCCAGTGCGTGCGCTTCATGTGGCTCACCGTGCTGCTGGGCATCGTCTTCCTGGGCGTGCAGGGCTACGAGTACTACCACCTCTACACCGAACTCAACCTGAAGCTGACTTCCGGCACCTACGGCTCGACCTTCTTCATGCTGACTGGCTTCCACGGCCTGCACGTGTTCATCGGCATGCTGATGCTGCTGTTCATCACGCTGCGCCTGCAGCGCGGCCATTTCACGCCCGAGCGTCACTTCGGATTCGAGGGCGCGGCCTGGTACTGGCACTTCGTCGACGTCGTGTGGCTGGGCCTCTACGTGATGGTGTACTGGCTTTGAACGACCACCCCGGCACGAACACCAAGCGCCGCAAGGCGCTTTTTTCATGGCTTCCAGGAAGAGGGCGGGGCGCGGCGGCGTCGTTCTGGACCTGGAACGAGCACGACCTACTTGCCGACCGGGAGTCCGCCCGGCTGGATGTAGCCCAGCTTCCACGCCGTCAACAGGCAGACGAACAGCAGCACCGACAGGCCGATGCGCACCGTGAGCGCGCGCGCCATGCTGCCGCTCCTGGCGCGTCCGTCGCGCCCGCCGCCTCGCAGCATCGAGACGAGCGCCCAGCCCAGGCTGCCCAGGATGCCGACGAAGGCCGCCACGATGAGGTATTTCATGGGTCGGATTATCGGCCTGGGGCTTCTCCCGCGCAGGTGAAGACCGTGTCGTGGTCGCAGCCGTCGCTGCAGGCGTGGCCGCAGCCGCAGCGCCAAGTACAGCCTCGGCTGAGGCCCCGGATGCCGTCGTCGGCGCAGGCACGGCCGTCGCCGTCGCCAGCGCCGTCGGCACGACAGGCATCGGCACCAGCACCATCGCAGCCGCTCGCCCCGCCGCCGCTCCATCTCAGGCCGGAAGCGGCCGCCGACCGGCCGGAGCCCGCGATGATGCCGTCGCTCTCCTCGTCCTCGCCACCGCCGCAGGCCCAGGCGGTCGAGCCGGCGGCGCCGCAGCCGGGATCGGCGACGACGCCATCGGCACCGCCCGTGGCTTCACGACCGGATCGCGCCGTGCGGCTGCCGAAGCGATGGAATCCATGGCGCTTCGCCCTGGTCACGCTGGCGACGCTGCTGACCCTGGCCGCCACCGCGTCGCTGGGCCGCTGGCAGCTCTCGCGGGCGGCGCAGAAGATCGCCCTGCAGGCCGACATCGAAGCGCAGAAGCTGCGGCCGCCGCTCGGCCAGGACGAGTTCCTGGCGCTGGGCGATCCGGCGCCGGTCCTGCATCGGCCGGTGCGCCTGCGCGGGCTGTGGCTGGCACCGCAGACCGTCTACCTCGACAACCGCCAGATGCACGGCCTGACCGGCTTCTACGTGCTGACCCCGTTCGCCCTCGAAGGCAGCGAGCGGACCGTGCTGGTGCAGCGCGGCTGGATCCCGCGCAACTTCACCGACCGCGCGCAGCTCGCACCGATCGAGACGCCCAGCGGACTGGTCGAGATCACCGCGCTCGTGGCGCCCCCGCCGGGCCGCCTGCTTGATCTGGGCAAGGCCGAGGCACCGCTGCCGGCGGCTTCGGACGCATCGACGCCCGAGGCCTGGGCCGCGGCCGCCGCCAGCGCGGCCTCCGACGCGGTCGCGACTGTGGCGGCGACGATCGCGTCCACGTCCACCGGCGTCGCCGACCCTGTCGATCCGGCTGCGCCCGCGACGCCAGGCGCGTCCTCGCCGACGCCGAATGCCGATGCGGGCGGCACGACCGCGGGTGCCGCCGATGCATCGACCGGCGCCGACGCAAGCTCCGGTGCCGTCACCGGCACGCGCCCTGCGTCCGCCGCCGCCCGCAACGCCGCCGCGGCGGCCGCCATCACCGCCGCCCGGGACCGCGCCGTGGGGTCTTCGCCCATCCGGCAGAATCTGGACCTCGCCGCATTCCGCACCGAGACCCGGTTGCCGTTGCGCACCGACCTCACGCTGCAGCAGGCCGGTGCGGCTTCCGAAGGCCTGCTGCGCGACTGGCCGGCACCGGCCCTCGGTGTCGAGAAGCACCAAGGCTACGCATTCCAGTGGTTCGGCCTGACCGCACTCGTCGCACTCCTCTATGTCTGGTTCCAACTCATCGCCCCCTGGCGCCGGTCGCGCCGGCAGCGCCGTGGCTGAAGCCGACGAGCCGCTCGGCCTGACGGTGCATTCGCTGCCGTCGCCGCAGCACGCGCTCGACGACGGCGAGGTCCGTCGCACGCGGCTGGGGCGCTGGAAGATGGTCGTCGTGTTGCTGTGCTGCGCGGCGCCGGTGATCGCGTCGTACTTCACCTACTACGTGATCCGCCCGGAAGGCCGGCGCGTCTACGGCGAACTGATCGATCCGCAGCGCCCATTGCCCGACCTGAGTGCGACGGCGCCGGACGGCCGCGCCGTGCCGCTGCGTTCGCTCCACGGCCAGTGGCTGCTGGTGACGGTCGCCGATGCCGCGTGCGACGCCCTGTGCGAACGCCAGCTCTACCTGCAGCGCCAGCTGCGCGAGAGCCTGGGCCGCGAGAAGGACCGCCTGGACCGCGTCTGGCTCGTGAGCGACGACGCCCCGATCCCCGCGCGCCTGGACAACGGCCTGCGCGGCGCGACCGTGCTGCGCGTGCCGGCCGAACGTCTGGCCGCATGGCTCGCGCCGGTGGCAGGCCACGCGCTGGCCGAGCATTTCTTCGTCGTCGATCCGCAGGGCAACTGGATGATGCGGTTTCCCGCCCGCATGGACGCCGAGGGCGCCGGCCGCGCCAAGCGCGACCTCGAACGCCTGCTGCGCGCCTCGTCCTCGTGGGACGAACCCGGCCGCTGATCCGGCGCAGCCGACAATCCACGCCCCGACCGATCGACACCCCGCCCATGGACCCCACCTCCCTCTACGACCTCACGCCCATCGCGTGGCTGATGGCCGTGGGCATCCTGCTCGCGCTCGGGCCGCTCCTGTGGGTCTGGCGGCGCCATGCCGGCGCCGGGGCGGCGCGCCGGCTGCACGCGCTGACCGTGCTCACGCTGTTCCTCACCTTCGACCTGACGCTCTTCGGCGCCTTCACGCGCCTGACCGATTCCGGCCTGGGTTGCCCCGACTGGCCGGGCTGCTACGGCAACGCCAGCCCGGTGGGCGCGCGCCACGAGATCGCCATGGCGCAGTCGGCGCAGCCGACCGGCCCCGTCACGCACGGCAAGGCGTGGGTCGAGATGGTGCATCGCTACCTCGCGACCGGCGTCGGCGTGCTGATCCTGACCCTGGCCGTCGCCACCTGGATCGTGCGCCGCCGCCAGCGCCGTCTCGCGCTGCGCGCGGGGCGGGCCGACGACGCTCCGGCGGCGGCCGTGCTCAGCGCCTGGTGGCCGGCGGCGACGCTGGCCTGGGTCTGCCTGCAGGGCGCCTTCGGCGCGCTGACCGTCACGCTCAAGCTGTTTCCCGCCATCGTCACGTTGCACCTGCTGGGCGCCGTCGTGCTGCTGGCCCTGCTGTGCATCCAGGCCGTGCGCTACCAGCAGGCGGCGGTCGGGCGCGCGCCCGTGGCGCTCGCGGCGCCGCTGCGTGCGCTGCTCGTCGGCACCACCGCGCTGGTCGCGCTGCAGATCGCCCTGGGTGGCTGGGTCAGCACCAACTACGCGGTGCTGGCCTGCACCCAGTTCCCGACCTGCCAGGGCAGCTGGTGGCCGCCGATGAACTTCGCCCAGGGTTTCCAGGTCTGGCGCGAACTCGGCGTGGACGCGGAGGGCGCGCCGATCGACTTCTCGGCGCTGACGGCGATCCATTACGTGCACCGGCTGATGGCCTATGCGGTGTTCGTCGCCATCGGCGTGCTCGCCTGGCGGCTGCATCGCGACGTTCCGGCCCTGCGCGGTCAGGCGAAGTGGCTTGCCGGACTGGCGCTGCTGCAACTGGCCACCGGCCTGGGCAACGTGCTGCTGGGCTGGCCGCTGGTGGCGGCCGTGCTGCACACCGGCGGCGCCGCGGCGCTGGCCGTGGTGCTGACCTGGACCCTGTGCGAGAGCCGGCGCACGTCGGTTGCGGTCGCTCCCCGCACGGCGGGTGCGGCGTCCCGTCCGCATGGCGATCGCGCGGGTTCGACGACGGGCGCCGCGACCCCATGAGCCGTCCCGTGCCGACCCCCGCGCCGCAGAGCGCCTCGCTCGCGAACGTGATGCGCCAGTTCTATGCGCTCACCAAGCCGCGCGTGGTGCAGCTGATCGTCTTCTGCGCCCTCATCGGCATGGTCCTGGCCGTGCCGGGCGTGCCCACCGGCGCCGACCTGCAGCGCGGCCTGCTCGCCTGCATCGGCATCTGGCTGGTGGCGGGCGCGGCGGCGGCGTTCAACTGCCTGGTGGAGAAGGGCATCGACTCGCGCATGAAGCGCACCGCGTGGCGCCCCACCGCGCGCGGCGAGTTGAGCGACACCCAGGCGCTGGTGTTCTCCGCGCTGCTGTGCACGGCCGGCTCGGCGTTGCTATGGTTCACGGTCAATCCGCTGACCATGTGGCTGACCTTCGCCACCTTCGTCGGCTACGCCGTGGTCTACACCGTCATCCTCAAGCCGCTGACGCCCCAGAACATCGTGATCGGCGGAGCGTCAGGTGCGATGCCGCCGGTGCTCGGCTGGGCCGCCATGACCGGCGACGTCGGTCCCGAGGCGATGATCCTGTTCCTCATCATCTTCCTGTGGACGCCGCCGCACTTCTGGGCCCTGGCGCTCTACCGCGTCGAGGACTACCGCAAGTCGGGCCTGCCGATGCTGCCGGTCACGCACGGCAACGAATTCACGCGGCTGCAGGTGCTGCTCTACACCTTCATCCTGCTGGCCGCCTGTCTGCTGCCCTTCATCTACGGCATGAGCGGCTGGCTCTACCTCGCGGTGGCCGTGGCGGTCAGCCTGGGTTTCTGCGGCTACGCCTTCGCGCTGTGGCGCGCGTACTCGGATGCCCTCGCGCGCCGGACCTTCCGCTTCTCGCTGATCCACCTGAGCGTGCTGTTCGCGGCATTGCTGGTCGATCACTACGTCTTCTGATCCGCATCATCCTTTCGGCCCCGGTGGGCCCGACATCCACGAAGGCCTCCATGGACAAGCGTCGTTTCCTCCATTGCATCGCCGCCTCGACGGTGGCCCGGGGCGGCGCGCTCGCGCTGCTCGGCGGCGGCCTCGCGGCGTGCTCCGAATCGACGCCGAAACAGAGCTTCAATGCCGTCGACCTGACCGGTGCCGATTACGCCAAGGACTTCTCCTTGACCGATGCCGACGGCCGTCGCCGCACGATGGCCGACTTCAAGGGCAAGGTCGTGGTGCTGTTCTTCGGTTATGCGCAGTGCCCGGACGTGTGCCCGACCACCATGACCGAGATGGCGCAGGTCAGGCAGCAGCTGGGCAAGGACGGCGATCGCCTGCAGGTCGTGTTCGTCACGGTCGACCCCGAGCGCGACACGGCGCCGGTCATGAAGGCCTACACCCAGGCCTTCGACCCGGGCATCGTCGCCCTGATCCCGACGCCCGAGGAACTCGTCGCCCTGTCGAAGGACTTCAAGTTCTACTACAAGAAGGTCGAGGGCTCGACGCCGACGAGCTATTCCATGGACCACTCCGCCGCGAGTTACGTCTACGACCCGGCAGGACGGCTGCGCCTGTACGCCCGCTACGGGTCCGGCGTCGCGCCAATGGTGGCGGACGTGAAGGCGTTGTTGGTCCAAGGCTGAACCGGCTCAGCCTGAACGAGACCGAGTGAGGGGCAAGGCGACGATCGACTTGACCAAGTCCACTGCGCAACGCGCGAAACCCGAAACCGTCGCACCCTCCAAGCCAGGGATACCGCGGAACCGGCTTCGCCGGGCCGCCGGTATCGCCCCCGCAAGGGGGTTGGCGAAGCGACACGCAGTGCGCGAAGACTGGGGGAGAGCTTAGGCGTACTCGACCAGCGCCTTCTTCATCTTCTTCATCGCCGCTACCTCGATCTGGCGGATGCGCTCGGCCGAGACCCCGTAGACCGCCGCCAGATCGTGCAGCGTCATGCCGCCCGAGCCGTCGTCGTTCACCTTCAGCCAGCGTTCCTCGACGATGCGGCGGCTGCGGTCGTCCAAGGTTTCGAGCGCGGTCGTAATGCCCTCGCTCGACAGACGGTCGCGCTGCTGCGATTCCAACTGCGCGGTCGGTTCCTGCGTCGCGTCGGCCAGGTAGGCGATCGGACCGAAGCCTTCGTCGCCGTCGTCGGCCGGGCCGGGGTCGAGCATCACGTCGCCGCCCGACAGGCGCGTCTCCATCTCCAGGACTTCCTCGCGCTTGACGTTCAGCTTGGTCGCCATGGCGCTGACTTCGGCGGGGCTCAGGGTGTCGCGATGCGTGTCGTTGTCGGACGCGGCGGCATCGGCCTTGAAGTTCTGCTTCATGGAACGCAGATTGAAGAACAGCTTGCGCTGGGCCTTGGTCGTCGCGACCTTGACCATGCGCCAGTTCTTCAGGATGTATTCGTGGATCTCGGCCTTGATCCAGTGCATGGCGTAGCTCACGAGCCGGACGCCCTGGTCCGGGTCGAAGCGCTTCACGGCCTTCATCAGGCCGATGTTGCCTTCCTGGATCAGGTCGCCGTGGGGCAGGCCGTAGCCGAGGTACTGGCGCGAGATGGAGACGACCAGGCGCAGGTGCGACAGGACCAGCGCGCCGGCGGCTTCGAGGTCGTTGTGGTCGCGCAGCTTGCGCGCGAAACCCTGCTCTTCCTCGAGGGTGAGCAACGGCAGGCGGTTGGCGGTCGAGATGTAGGCGTCGAGGTTGCCGAGCGGCGGCACCACCGACCACGGGTTGGCAACGGCGAGCTGGTGGGTCGCGATAGAGGCTCCAGACAGCGATGTCATCAGGGAAACTCCTTTGTGATTCGTCATATTAGCACTCGGTTAGAGAGAGTGCCAAAGCAGTAGTTCCGAGCCTAACTGCATCAATCAAACGGTTTTCGGAATGCATTGTTTCGAATCCGAGAACAAAGCAATGTGTGGCACGACGGCTCTGGGAGCATTTGGAGCCGGGCCAGAGCAACCACTTGAGCGATGGACGATGCGCCCGCACGGACCGCCGCCATGTCGGCCGACGCCGGTCGATGCCCCTCGCGATGGCCGACGCCGTCCAGCCCGCAGCGCGGCCGGATGCCGTCCGACAGCCGGCCTCTTTTCAGTCGGTTCCGACCAACGCCTGGGCGAACTCGCGCGCGTCGAAGGTTTCCAGATCCTCGAGCTTCTCGCCGACGCCGATGAAGTAGACCGGGATCGGCCGTTCGCGCGCGATGGCGCACAGCACGCCGCCCTTGGCCGTGCCGTCGAGCTTGGTGACGATCAGGCCGGTCAGGCCCAACGCCTCGTCGAAGGCCTTGACCTGCGCCAGGGCGTTCTGACCGGTGTTGCCGTCGATGACCAGCAGCAGCTCGTGCGGCGCCGTGGCGTCCGCCTTGGCGACCACGCGCTTGATCTTGCGCAGCTCGTCCATCAGGTGCAACTGCGTGGGCAGGCGGCCGGCGGTGTCCACGAGCACCACGTCCTTGCCGCGCGCCCGTCCGGCGTTCACGGCGTCGAAGCTGACGGCGGAGGGGTCGCCGCCGGCGTTGCTCACGATTTCGACCGTGTTGCGGTCGGCCCAGACCAGCAGTTGCTCGCGCGCCGCGGCGCGGAAGGTGTCGGCCGCCGCCAGCAGCACCGAGGCGCCTTCGCTGGACAGGTGCTTCGTCAGCTTGCCGATGGAGGTCGTCTTGCCCGCGCCGTTGACGCCGGCGACCATGATCACCGTCGGCACGTGGCGACCGATCTCCAGCGGCTTCTCCAGCGGGCGCAGCAGGTCGGCGATGGCCTCGGCGAGCAGCACGCGCACCTGCTGGGCGTTGGTGGCGATCTGGCTCTTGACGCGGCGGCGCAGGTCGTCGAGCAGGTACTCGGTGGCCTTGACGCCGGTGTCGGCCAGCAACAGCGCGGTCTCCAGTTCCTCGTAGAGCTCCTCGTCGATCTGCGCGTTGACGAAGACGGCCTGGATGCCGGTGCCGGTCTTGCGCAGGCCGGTCTTGAGCTTGTCGATCCAGCCCTGGCGCGTGGGTTCGGTCGATGGGGCGGGGCGGGCGGTCGGCGTCGGGAACGACCTGGGAAAGGCGGGTGAGAGGGGAGGCAGGACTGGCGCCGGTGCCGGTGCCTGCGGCGGACGTGGCACGATCGGCGTGATGGCCGGTGTCTCGGGCGCCGACCCGGGCACGGCTTCGGGCTTGCCGCCGAACCAGCTCGACGGCGAGAACACGGACTTCGCGGCCGGAACCGCCGGCGGCACGACCGCGGCGGGTTCCGACGCGGGAGCGGGCGGTGCGACGGTGTCGGGCTGCGGCTTTTTCTTGAAGAAACTGAACATCGGTGCTTTTTTACAATCCGAGCCATTCTATGAAACACCCCTTGCCACGCCGTTCGGCGTCGGGCGCGGTGCTGGTCCTGGCGCTCGCGGCGTCCTGGATCCTGCCGGCTTCCGCCCAGACTTCTCCCCCGTCTCCCGCTCCCGCTTCCTCGTCCGTGCCTTCGGTCGGCGGCGTGCGCGCCCAGCAGTTCACGCTGTCCAACGGCATGACGCTGATCGTCAAGCCCGATCGCCGCTCGCCCACGGCGGTGCACATGGTGTGGGTGCGCGTGGGTTCCATCGACGAGGTGGACGGCACCTCCGGCGTCGCGCACGTGCTCGAGCACATGATGTTCAAAGGCACCAAGCGCATTCCCCCGGGCGAGTTCTCGCGTCAGGTGGCCGCGCTGGGCGGGCAGGAGAACGCCTTCACCTCGCGCGACCTCACCGGCTACTACCAGCAGATCCCGGCCGGCAAGCTCGAGGACGTGATGAAGATCGAGGCCGACCGCTTCGCCAACAACCAATGGCCCGATATCGAGTTCAAGCGCGAGATCGAGGTCGTCAAGGAGGAGCGCCGCCTGCGCACCGAAGACCAGCCGCGCGCGCTGCTCGGCGAGCAGCAGAACGCCGCCGTCTTCATGGCTTCGCCCTACCACCGGCCGATCATCGGCTGGATGAGCGACCTCGACGCCATGACGCCGGACGACGTGCGCGACTTCCACGCCAAGTGGTACGTGCCCGCCAATGCCGCGATCGTGGTGGCGGGCGACGTCGACGTCGCCAAGGTGCGGGCCCTGGCCGAACGCTACTACGGCCGCATCCCGGCGCGCGCGGTGCCGGTGCGCAAGCCCCGCGTCGAGCCCGAGCAGCGCGGCATCCGGCGCCTCGAATTCAAGGCGCCGGCCGAACAGGCCTACGTGGCGCTGGCCTTCCGCACGCCCAGGCTGGAGAGCCTCGACGGCGAGAGCGACGCCTGGGCGCTGGTGGTGCTGTCGGCATTGCTCGACGGCTACCCCGGCGCGCGGCTCGACCGTGCCCTGACGCAGGGGCCGGACCGCGTGGCCGACTCCGCCGGCAGCAGTGCCGGCTTCATCGGTCGCGGCCCGCAGCTCTTCGAGCTTGACGGCGTGCCGGCGCCGGGCAAGACGACCGAGGCCGTGGAGGCCGCCCTGCGCGCCGAGATCGCCCGCGTGGCGAAGGACGGCGTGGGCGCGGCCGAACTCGCCCGCGTCAAGACGCAGTGGGTGGCCAGCGAGACCTACAAGCTCGATTCCGTCATGGCGCAGGCGCGCGAACTGGGCAGCCAGTGGATCCAGGGCCTGCCGCTGGACGCCGGCGAACGCATCATCGCGCGGCTCCAGGCCGTGACCGCCGAGCAGGTGCAGGCCGTGGCCGGGCGCTACTTCGGCGACGACCAGCTCACCGTCGCCACGCTGCGTCCCCTGCCGCCCGAGAAGAACCGCCGCCCGCGCGCCGCACCCGCCGGCGAACTGCGTTGAAGGACACCGTTTCCATGCTGCAGAAGAAGAATCTCCGATCCCTCGCCGCCGGCCTCGTGCTGGCCGGCGTCACCGCCCTCGCGGCCCTGCCCGCGCAGGCCGCGCCGCCGATCCAGCACTGGACGCTCGCCAACGGCGCCCGCGTCTACCTGGCCGCGACCGACGCGCTGCCCATCGTCGACGTGCAGGTCGACTTCGACGCCGGCAGCCGGCGCGACCCGCCGGCGCAGGCCGGCCTGGCCAGCACCAGCGCCCTGATGGTCGAGAAGGGCGTGCGCGCCGCCGGCGCCGAGCCCGCGCTCGACGAGAACGCCCTGGGCGAAGCCTGGGCCGACCTCGGCGCGTCCTTCGATGCCGGCGCCGGCCCGGAGCGCACCAGCTTCACGCTGCGCAGCCTGGCCGACCCGGCGCTGCTCGACCGCGCCGTGGCCCTGGCCGCGCGCGAGATCGGCGAGCCGGCGTTCCCGGACGACGTCTGGCGGCGCGAGCGCGAGCAGCTCGGCGCCGCCATCAAGGAAGCCAACACCCGCCCGGGCACGGTGGTCGCCCGCACCTTCGCGCAGAAGGTCTACGGCAGCCATCCCTACGGCGAGGAAACCACCGAGACCACGCTCGCGGCCATCGACACGGCGGCCATGCGCACGCGCTACGAGCGCCTGATCCAGCCCTGCCGCGCCAAGCTGAGCATCGTCGGTGCGGTGACGCGCGCGCAGGCCGACGCCATCGCCACGCGGCTGCTCTCGCGCCTGCCTCAGCCCGCCGAGGGCGGCTGCGCGCCGCTGCCGCCGGTCGCCGAGATCGCGCCGCTCGCGGCATCGAGCGTGACCGACGTGCCCTTCGCCTCGGCCCAGGCGCACGTGATGCTCGGCCAGCCGGGCTACCAACGGCGCGACCCGGACCACTTCGCGCTCACGCTGGGCAACTACGTCCTGGGCGGCGGTGGCTTCGTCTCGCGCCTGACCAACGAGGTGCGCGAGAAGCGCGGTCTGGCCTACAGCGTCTACAGCGGCTTCTCGCCGGGGCTGCACGCCGGCGCCTTCCGCGTCGCCTTCCAGACCCGGCCCGACCAGGCCGCGCAGGCACTGAAGGTATCGCGCGAGGTGGTGGCGAAGTTCGTCGCCGACGGCCCGACCCAGGCCGAACTCAAGGCGGCCAAGGACAATGTCGTCGGCGGCTTTCCGCTGCTGCTCGACAGCAACGCCAAACTGCTCGGCAACGTCGCCAACATCGCCTGGAACGACCTGCCGCTCGACTACCTCGACACCTGGACCACCCGCATGAACGCCGTCACCGTCTCCGACATCAAGGCCGCCTTCGCGCGCAAGCTGCAGCCCGATCGCATGGCCGCCGTCGTCGTGGGAGGCCAGCCGTGAAGCGGCCGGGTCCCCGCGTCGGGCCGACCGCCAAGGCCGGCAAGGCCGGCAAGCCGAGCGCGCCGCAGCACGACAAGCGCCCCCACGAGGTCCGCATCGTCGGCGGCCAGTGGAAGCGCACGCGCTTGGCCGTGGCCGACAAGCCCGGCCTGCGCCCGACGCCCGACCGCGTGCGCGAGACGCTCTTCAACTGGCTCGCCAGCCTGGCCGGCGCGGGCGGCGGCGAGCTGCCGGGATGGCACTGCGTCGACGCCTTCGCCGGCACCGGCGCGCTGGGTTTCGAGGCGGCCTCGCGCGGCGCGGCGCAAGTGCTGGTGTGCGAGCAGGACGCCGAACTCGTCGAGCGGCTGCAGAAGATCAAGGCCAAGCTGGCGGCCGAGGCGGTGCGCATCGAACGCGGCAACGGCGTGACGGCGCTGGAGCGCGCGGTGCCGGGCAGCCTGCACCTGGTGCTGCTCGACCCGCCCTTCGAGACGCCGGCGCTGTACGAACCGGCCCTGCGCGCGGCCGCGCGCGCGCTGCGGCCGGACGGCGCGGTCTACCTGGAGGCGGCGCGCGCGTGGAACGACGACGAACTCGCGGGCTTCGGGCTCCAGGTCTTCCGCCATCTCAAGGCCGGCGCCGTGCATGCGCACCTGCTGCGCGCCGCCGACGAGGCCGCGTCCGGACCCGCGTCGGAAGCCGTTTCCGGGACCGGTCCGTCGGCATAATCGGCCGGACTCGGACGGGTCCGAAGCCGGACCCGTCGACGACCCCGATTCCAGCAGACGCCGTCCCCGACGGCCCCCAGAGGAGACTCCCCCGATGTCCAGCGTGATCGCGGTCTACCCCGGCACCTTCGACCCCATGACGCTCGGCCACGAGGACGTCATCCGGCGCGCCGCGCAGCTGTTCTCCCACGTCATCGTCGCCGTCGCCGCCGGCCACCACAAGAAGGCGATGTTCTCGCTGCCCGAGCGCATCGCCATGGCCGAGGAGGCCGTGCGGCCCTACAGCGACCGCGTCACCATCGAGAGCTTCTCGGGCCTGCTGCGCGACTTCGTCGTCGCGCGCGGCGGCAAGGCGATGGTGCGTGGCCTGCGCGCCGTCACCGACTTCGACTACGAGTTCCAGCTCGCCGGCATGAACCGCTCGCTCATGCCCGGCGTCGAGACGGTGTTCCTCACGCCGGGCGACAAGTACCAGTTCATCTCCAGCACCTTCGTGCGCGAGATCGCCACCCTCGGCGGGGAGATCGACAAGTTCGTCTCGCCCTTCGTGCAGGAGCGGCTCGAGGCCAAGGTGCGCGGACTCGCGCGCGGCTAGGCCATGGCGTCGTCCGCGAGCCACCCGCCGCGCCTCCACGCGCTCGGCGACGCCGCGCTGGTGTGCACCCTGGCCGCGCCCGCCACCCTGGCCCAGCAGCGACGCATCTGGGCCCTGCGCGAGGAGGCCCTGCGATGGCCGGCGGTGAGCGAGGCGCTGCCGGGCATGAACAACCTGACGCTGCTGTTCGACCCGGCCCTGATCGACGCGGCCGAGCTGGAGATCCAGGTGCTGGCCGCCTGGCCGCAGCTGGTGGCGTCCGGCCGCGAGGACCTGGAAGCGCCCGGGCGCACCGTCGAGATCCCGGTGGCCTACGGCGGCGCGCACGGTCCCGACCTGGCCGATGTCGCCGCGCACACCGGCCTCGCGCCGGCCGACGTGGTGCGCCGCCACGCCGGTGGCGAGTACGTGGTCTACCTGCTGGGCTTCCTGCCCGGCTTCGCCTTCATGGGCGGCCTCGCGCCCGAGCTCGCCACCCCGCGCCGCGCCGAGCCGCGCCTGGCCGTGCCGGCGCGCTCGGTGGGCATCGGCGGCGCGCAGACGGGCATCTATCCGCTCGCGTCGCCCGGCGGCTGGCAGCTCATCGGACGGACCGCGCTGGAGCTGTTCGATCCGCAGGCGGCCGAGCCGACCCTGCTGCGCCCGGGCGACCGCGTGCGCTTCGTCGTGGAGCGTTTCGAACCATGATCGTCGTCGTCAAGCCGGGACTGCTGGCCTCGGTGCAGGACCTGGGCCGCCACGGCCACCGCGATCTGGGGATCTGCCCCGGCGGCGCTCTCGACGCGCTGGCGCTCACCCTGGCCAACCGGCTGGTGGGCAACGCGCCCGGCGCGGCCGGCATCGAGCTGACCATGGGCCGCTGCGAACTGCGCTTCGAGGCCGACACGCGCATCGCGCTGGCCGGCGGCGACTTCGGCGCCCGGCTCGACGGCGTGCCGCTGGCGCCGTACTGGAGCGTGGCCGTGCGCGCCGGGCAGTCGCTGGTGCTGGGCGCCGGCGCCGGCCTGCGGGCCTGGCTGGCGGTGGCCGGCGGCATCGACGTGCCGGTGGTGCTCGGTTCGCGCAGCACCGACCTCAAGGCCGGCTTCGGCGGCCATCGCGGCCGGGCGCTGAAGAAAGGCGACCGGCTGGCGACGGGCCCGTCGCCGCTCGACGCCGCGCAGCGCGAGCGCCGCGCGCTCGGCCTGCGCGGCCCCGAGGGCGGCATCGACGAGCGCGACCGCCATCGCGCGGCCGATGCTGATGCCGCCGCCGAGCGCGCGCACAGCCTCTTCGGCCGCCAGCACGACGACGAGCGCGAGGACGACGACGATGGCGCGACCGTCCTGCGCGTCATGCCCGGCCCCGAGTTCGACCAGTTCACGCGCGCTTCGCAGGCCACGCTGTGGCGCGCGGCCTGGCGCGTCACGCCGCAGAGCAACCGCATGGGCAGCCGGCTCGACGGCCCGGCCCTGCAGCGCGCCCGCGCCGGCGACATGCTGTCCTCGGGCGTCGTGCCCGGCACGATCCAGGTGCCGCCGGCGGGCCAGCCGATCATCCTGATGGGCGACGCCCAGACCACCGGCGGCTACCCGCGCATCGGCGGCGTGATCCGCGCCGACCTGTGGAAGCTGGCGCAGGCGCCGCTGGGCGGCCTGCTGCGCCTGGTGGAGGTCGATGCCGCGCAGGCCCGGCTCGCCTGGGAGGCGCAGCGGCGCTACCTGGCACTGGCCTTGCAGGGCCTGAGCGCGGCGGGCTGGCCGATCGCGCCGTCCACATCCTCGTCGCCGGCATCGCCCGCGAACCCCGATACCACCGTCCAAGGACCACCCCATGCAGATTGACCTCAACGCCGACCTCGGCGAAGGCGCCGGCAGCGACGAGGCGCTGCTCGCGCTGGTGAGCTCGGCCAACATCGCCTGCGGCTGGCACGCGGGCGACGCCTCCACCATGCGCCAGTGCGTGCGCTGGGCCATCGACCACCACGTGGCGATCGGCGCGCACCCGAGCTTTCCCGATCGCGCCAACTTCGGCCGCAGCCCCATGCACCTGCCGCCGCAGGAGATCGTCGACGGCATGCTCTACCAGATCGGCGCGCTGGCGGCCATCGTCAAGGCCGAGGGCGGCACGCTGGCGCACGTCAAGCCGCACGGCATGCTCTACAACCAGGCGGTCAAGGAGCCCGAACTGGCCGCCGCCATCTGCGAGGCCGTGCGGCGCTTCGACCCCGGCCTGCGCTTCTTCGGGCTGGCGGGCAGCGGCATGATCGCCGCCGCCGAGCGCGCCGGCCTGAAGCCGGTGGAGGAGGTCTTCGCCGACCGCGGCTACATGCCCGACGGCAGCCTGGTGCCGCGCAGCCGGGCCGGCGCGCTGATCGAGGACGAGGCGCAGTCGCTGGCGCAGACGCTGTCGCTGGTGCGCGACCACCGCGTGACGGCCGTCGACGGCAGCGTCGTCGCCGTCAACGCCCAGACCGTGTGCCTGCACGGCGACGGCGCGCACGCGCTGGCATTCGCCCGGCGCATCCGCGAGGCGCTGGAGCAGGAAGGCATCGCGGTGATGGCCGCGGGCGCCTGAGGATCGCTCAGGCCGTCCCCAGGCGTGCCAGCCAGTCCGACAGCGCCGTGTTCACCAGCGCCGGCTTCTCCATCGTCAGCATGTGGCCGCACGACGGGATCCAGTGCAGCTCGGCGTGCGCGACGCGCTCGGCGATCTCGCGCGAGCATTCGGGCGGCGTCAGGCGGTCGGTGTCGCCGCACAGCACCAGCACCGGACAGCGCAATGCGCCCAGGTGCGGACGCGCGTCGGGGCGCTGCATCACGGTGCGGTTCTGGCGGACGAGCTGCGCCACGCCGGCGTCGAGCACCATCTCCACGTAGCGCCGCACCAGCGCCTTGTCGGCCGCCTGCGCCGGGTGGAAGGCGAAGTTGGCGTTGAACTCGATCAGCTCGCGCGCCTCGCCGCGCTCGAACAGGCCGATGGCCGATTCGCGCAGGCGGAACATCTCCGGCGTCTCCGGCCGCGGGCTGGTGCCCAGCAGGGCGAGTCCCGCGATGCGCCCGGGTGCCTGGCGCGCGGCTTCCATGGCGATCATCCCGCCCATCGAGGCGCCGCACAGGACGAGCATGCCGTCGTGCTCGGCGAGCAGGGCGCCGGCCATGGCCTCGATGCGGTCGTGGTGCATGTGGACGTCGCTGACGACGGCATCGAAGGCGCTCGGGACGGCGGCGCGCTGGGCGTGCCAGAGGCGGGCGTCGCAGGCGAGGCCGGGCAGGAAGACGAGTCGGGTCATGGTCCGATTCTCGGCGACGGCGCACGGGCGTCACGGCGCCGACCGACCCGTGTCACGCCGGACGCGGACAATGATGGACGCCATGACCGAACCGACCGCCACCCCCACCGCCGACCCCGCCCGCGCCACCGACCTCATCCTGGTGCGCCACGGCGAGACCGCCTGGAACCGCGAGCTGCGCTTCCAGGGCCACGCCGACATCCCGCTCAACGACATGGGCCACGAGCAGGCGCGCCGCGTCGGGCTGCGGCTGGCGACCGAGGCGGTGGATCACCTGTTCTGCAGCGACCTGCTGCGCGCCCAGCAGACCGCCGCGCCGGCCGCCCAGCTGCTGGGCCTGCCGGTGGTGACGCTGGCGGGCCTGCGCGAGCAGCACTTCGGCGTCGTCGAGGGCCTGCGCGGCGACGAGATCCGCGAACTGCATCCGCGCGCCTGGGAGGAGTGGCTGGAGTTCCGCGAGGACCACGCCATGCCCGAGGGCGAATCGCCGCGGCGCTTCCACGCCCGCGTGATCGAGACGCTGGGTGCCATCGCCGCCGCGCACGCCGGCCGCACGTTGCTGGTGGTGACGCACGGCGGCGTGCTCGACATGGTCTGGCGCACCGCCCACGGCCTGGGCCTCAACGGCCCGCGCCAGAGCGACATCCCCAATGCCGGCGTCAGCCGCATCCGCCTTTCCGACCCGGCACGACCCGATCGCATCGAGATCCTCGACTGGGCCGACACCCGCCACCTGGACGACCTGCCGGCGCAGCCGACGTACGACCAGCGGCGGCATCTGGCGAAGTAGACGCGCTGGCGCTGCGGCGACCGGGTCGGAAGCACAGCGGCGTCGATCGATCGACGTGGCCGGCGCGGTTCTCCGCGACGCGCGAGGCGAGGGCGTCCCTATGCCAATCCGAGCGCGGCGTCCACCACGCCCACCTGCCGCCGCAGCCGCAGCGACTCCGGCTGGCCGTTGAGCTGGCGCTGCAGCACGTCCTGCGCCGCCGCCAGCGAGCGCGGTGTGCCGGCGCGCACGCGGGCGTCGAGCAGCACCTGCTCGAACAGGTCGCGCTGCGCATGGCTGCCGCCGATCTCGATCATGCGCGGCAGGGCCGTGCCCAGCCCCTCGATGGCGCGCGGGAAGTCGCCGCGCGCGTGCGCCAGCAGGCCGTACGCGGCCGGCACGCACACCTGCCGCCAGGCGGCGCGGGTCTGCGCCGGCGCCTGCTCGGCGAAGGCCTCGATGTTGCGCAGCAGGACGTCCGCCTCGGCGCGCCCGGCGCGCGCCAGGCCGTAGAGGTACTGCAGGTCGAGGAAGGGCAGCACGTGGTCGTCGAGCCGGCTCGCGAGGTGCGGCGCGACCTCGTCCCAGCGCGCGCCGACGTCGATGCCCGACAGCTCGAAGCGCGCCAGCAGCGACACGGCGCCGATCTGGTCCTGCGTGTAGTCCTCGGCCACCCCCCAGACATGATCGTCGTAGACGGCGAGCGCCTCGTCGTCGCGGCCCAGGTCGATCAAGAACAGCGCCACGTGCCACCAGTTGTGCGTGATCATGAAGGAGTTGAGACCGACCCAGGTGTCGCTCACGCCCTGCATGAATGCCAGCCCCTCGGCCAGCCGGCCCTCGGTGAGCATGACGTGCCCGAGCGCGTGGTGCGCCCACGGCTCCTTGCGCCGCAGGGCGATGGCGCGGCGCGCGGCGGTCTCGGCCTCGCGCATGCGGTGGCACTGCTCGTGGCCGAAGGCAACCATGCCGTGCGCCTGGGCGACATCGGCCGTGGCCGGCAGGGCGGTCTGCGCCAGGCGCAGCAGGCCGGGGAAGTCGCCGGTGTTGAAGCAGTGGTACTGGCCGAGCTTGACCGAGGCCAGGTCGCGCGGATGCTCGCGCGCCTGCTCGTGGTGCAGCGCGATGGCACGGTCGACGTCGCCGTCGACCCAGGCACCGACGGCGTCGATGAAGCGCCGCTCGCGCGGCGTGGCGCGCGCCGCGCCGGCGCGCGCGCGTTCGACGAAGGGCCGGGCGCCGGGCACGCCGTCCTTCGACTCGGAGAACATGTGCAGCGCGGCGCAGTAGGCCTGCACCAGCGGCGTGGTGTCCTCGGCGGCGGCCAGCACGTCGGCCGCCGTCGACTCGCAGGCGATGAAGCCGTCGACGAAGGCGTCGATGGCCGCGGCCGCGCCGGGATCGTCGAGCGTGACGGGGTTGCCCAGGCAGTCGGTGGCGGTCGTCGTCATGGCGGCGGGATCAGGCGTCCGGCGGCACCGGCCAGGGCCGCTGCGCCTCGCGGATCTGCTCGAAGGCGCGCGCGACCTGCAGCACGCCCAGGTCGTCGAAGCGGCGTCCGGCGATCTGCAGGCCGATGGGCAGGCCCGCGTCGGTGTAGCCGCAGTTGATCGACGCGGCCGGCTGCTCCGACATGTTGAACGGCACCGTGAAGCCGATGTGCTCCAGCGGCCGCAGCGGGTCGTTGGTCGGCGAGGGCCACTCGGCCGGGGCCGGCGAGTTGGGCGCGGTCGGCGAGATCACGTAGTCGAAATTCGCGCAGGCGGCCACCGCCGCCACGCGCGTGGCGTGGAACTGGCTGAAGGCGCGGAAGACGTGTTCGCCGCCGAAGTCGGCCGCGCTCTCGGCCCAGCGGCGGATGTAGGGCAGCACCTTGTCGCGCTGCGCCGGCGCCAGGGCCTGCAGGTCGACGTGCGAGCGCATGCGCCAGAGGTGGTCCATGCCGTCGAGCATGGTCTGCGTCATGAACGGGCGCATCGGCTCGACGACGGCACCGGCGGCTTCGAACCGGGCCGCCGTGCGCTCGACCGCCGCGCGGATCGCCGGCTCCACCGGCAGTCCGCAGCCGGCGTCGAGCAGCAGGCCGATGCGCAGGCCCCGCAGGTGGTCGGCGTGGACGTCGAAGTCGTCCCAGGCGATGTCCTGCGGCGGCAGGTTCATGCTGTCGCGCGCGTCGGGGCGCGCGAGCGCGGCGAGCATCAGGGCGGCGTCGCCGACCGTGCGCGTCATCGGGCCGGCGGCGCGGCCCATGTAGGGCGGGTCGATCGGCACGCGGCCGAGGCTGGGCTTGAGCGTGAAGATGCCGCACCAGGCGGCCGGCAGGCGCAGCGAGCCGCCGATGTCGGTGCCGATGTGCAGCGGCCCGTAGCCGGCCGCGGCGGCGGCCCCGGCCCCGGCGCTGGAGCCGCCCGGCGTCTTCGAGAGATCCCACGGGTTGCGCGCCAGCGCGTGGAAGCTGGAGAGGCCCGACGACAGCATCCCGTAGTCGGGCATGGTCGTCTTGGCCAGGATCACGGCGCCGGCCTCCTTCAGGCGGGCGGCCGGCGGCGCGTCGTGCCGGGCCGGCACCAGCGCGACGGCGGCGGTGCCCGCGGGCAGCGGGTCGCCGCGCGTGGCGATGTTCTCCTTGATGGTGACGGGCACGCCGTCGAGCGGGCCGAGCGCCTCGCCGCGCCGCCAGCGCGCCTCGGCGGCGCGGGCCTGGTCCAGCGCCGCCTCCGGCCGCAGCAGCCAGGTCGCGCGCAGGTGCGGCTCCCAGCGCTCGATGTGCGCGAGCACGTCGCGCGTCGCCTCGACCGGCGAGAGCGAGCCGTCGCGGTAGGCCGCGCCGAGCTCGCGCGCCGACAGTTCGTGCAAACGGCTCATCCCCACGACAGTGCGGAAAGGTCGTTGGCGAAGATCGGCAGCTCCTTCCACAGGCCCTTGACGTTCTTCTTCGCGATGGTCGGGAACTGGGGCTGGTAGAGGTAGGCGTTGGCGGCGTCGGTGGCGAGCATCCGCTGCGCGTCGCCCAGCAGCTTCGCGCGCTCGGCGGGGGCGGTGGTGTTCTGGATCTTGTCGTAGAGCGTGTTGAAGGCCTTCGACTGGTAGCCCCAGTAGTAGTCCGTCTTGGTGTAGTTGACGAGGTCGAAGGGCTCGACGTGCGAGACGATCGACAGGTCGTAGTTCCTGTTGCCGTAGGTGCCGCTCAGCCACTGCGCCCACTCCACGTTCTGCACCTTGGCCACGATGCCGATCTTGGCGAGCTGCGCCACGATCATCTCGCCGCCCTGGCGCGCGTAGGGCGGCGGCGGCAGGGTCAGGGTGAGTTCGAGCGGCGTCTTCACGCCGGCCTCGGCCAGCAGCTTCTTGGCGCGCTCGATGTCGAACGGGTTGACGCCCGTGGTGTCGACATAGCCCGGCGCGCCCGGCACGTAGTGGCTGCCGATGGGCACGCCGAAGCCGTCGGCGGCGCCTTCGATGATGGCCTTGCGGTCGATGGCCGCCGAGATGGCGCGGCGCACGCGCACGTCGTCGAGCGGCTTCCTGGCGTTGTTGATGGCCAGGATGGTCTTGGCGCGCGAGCCCGCCAGGATGACCTGGAACTGCGGGTTGCCCTTGAACTGCGCCACGATGCGCGTGCCCGCGCGCGGGAAGGCGTCGACGTCGCCGGCCATCAGCGCGGCGGCCTGCGCGGCGCTGTCGGAGATGAAGCGGAAGGTGACGCGCTTGATCTTGGCCTGGCCGGGGTTGCGGTACCCGTCCCATGCGGTCAGGACCAGGGAGGCGCCCTTGTTGTAGGCCTCCAGCCGGTACGGGCCGGTGCCCACCGGCTTGGCCGTGTTGGTGTCGGCGCTCTTGGGCTCGACGATGACGGCCGTGGCCTGGCCGAGCGCGAAGGGCAGGTCGGGGTCGATCTCCTTGTTCAGGATCACGACCGTGAACTCGTCGACCGCCTGCACGCTCATGCCGGCGAAGGTGCGCTTGTCCTTGTTAGTGCTCTTCTCGCCGCCGGCGCGCTCGAAGCTGTACTTCACGGCCTGGGCGTTGAAGGGCTCGCCGTTCTGGAACTTCACGCCGCGCTTCAGGCGGAAGGTGTAGGTCTTCAGGTCGGGCGAGACGTCCCAGCTCTCGGCCAGCAGCGGGCTCACGCTGCCGTTCTCGTTGACCTTGGTGAGCGTCTCGTAGATGTTGTAGAGCGTGACCTCGGCGATGGAGGCGGCGGCGCTGGCCGTCGGGTCCAGGCCGGTCGGCTCCAGCGTCATGCCCAGCACGATGGCGTCCTTGCGGCCCTGGGCCAGCGCGGCGGCCGGGGCGGCGAGGGCGCCGAGGGCGAGCGAGGCGCTTCCGGTGGCGAGGAGGGTGCGGCGGTTGAGCATTCGATGGGACTCCGGGTGGTTGCGAGGAAGGGGCCGCTACGACGGGATCGGAACCGGGCCGTGCGGCACGGCGTCGAGCAGGCGGCGGGTGTAGGGATGCTGCGCGTCGCGGAACAGGCGCTCGGGCGGCCCGGCCTCGACGATCTTGCCCTTGAGCAGCACGACCACGTCGTCGCACAGGTGGTTGACCACCGCGAGGTCGTGGCTGATGAGCAGGAAGCTGATGCCCTCGCGCTGCTGCAGGTCCTGCATCAGGTTGAGCACCTGCGCCTGCACCGAGACGTCGAGCGCGCTTACCGGCTCGTCGGCGACGATGAGCTTGGGCCGCGTGATGAGCGCGCGCGCGATGGCGATGCGCTGGCGCTGGCCGCCCGAGAACTCGTGCGGGTACTTGTCGAGGTCGGTGGCGCGCAGGCCGACGGCGGCGAGCGCCTCGCCCGCGCGCTCGCGCCGCTCGGCGCGGCCGGCCAGTCCCAGGGCCTCGATCGGCTCGGCGACGATGCGCGCGATGCGCTGGCGCGGGTCGAGCGAGCCGTAGGGGTCCTGGAACACCATCTGGAAGTCGCGCCGCGCGTCGCGCAGTTCGCGCACGCTCAGGGCGTTCAGGTCGCGGCCCTGCATCCGCACGCGGCCCGCCGTGGGCCTGTCCAGTGCCATCACCAGGCGCGCCAGCGTCGACTTGCCCGAGCCCGATTCGCCCACGATGCCCAGGCTGCGTCCGGCCTCGACGCGGAAGCTCACGCCGTCGAGCGCCCGCACCACCGGCGCCGGCGCGAAGAGCGATTCGCGCGGCAAGGCGTATTGGCGCACGAGGTCGACGACCTCGAGCAGAGGCGCCCCGGCGACGGCGGACGCCGCCGCGGTGTCCATGGCGTCCACGGCGCTCATGCGGCCAGCTCCCGGGCGGCGAGGGCGGTGGCCGCGGCGACCTCGTCGAGCCGCAGGCAGCGCACGCGGTGGCCGTCGGGCAGCTCGACGGCCGGCGGCCGGGTGGTGTGGCAGGCCTCGACGGTGAAGGCGCAGCGTCCGGCGAAAGGGCAGCCCGGGGGCAGGTCGACGAGTTCGGGCACGCTGCCGCGGATGGTCGCCAGCCGGCCCCCGCGCGGCGCGCCCAGCACCGGCCGGGCGGCGAACAGGCCCTGCGTGTAGGGATGCGCGCGGCGCGCGAACAGCGCCTTCGTCGGCCCGCTCTCCACCACGCTGCCGCCGTACATCACCAGCATCCGCTCGACCGTGCTGGCGATCACGCCCAGGTCGTGCGAGATCAGTATCAGCGCCATGCCGCGCTCGGCCACCAGCTCGGCGATCAGGTCGAGGATCTGCTTCTGCACCGTGACGTCGAGCGCGGTGGTCGGCTCGTCGGCGATCAGCAGGTCGGGCCCGCAGGCCAGCGCCATGGCGATGCCGATGCGCTGGCGCTGGCCGCCGGAGAACTGGTGCGGGTAGGCATCGAGCCGCCGGGCCGCGTCCGGGATGCCGACGCGATCGAGCAAGGCCAGCGCTTCCCCGCGCGCGGCGGCGGCGCCCAGGCCGCGATGCAGCCGCAGCGGCTCGGCCACCTGGCGCGCGATGGTGTGCAGCGGGTTGAGCGCGGTCATCGGCTCCTGGAAGATCATGCCGATGCGGTTGCCCCGGATGCGGCACATCGCCCGGTCGGACAGGCCCACCAGGTCCTCCCCGTCGAAGCGGATGCGCCCCGACACCTTGGCCGTGGCCGGCAGCAGGCCCATGAGCGACTGCACCGTGATCGACTTGCCGCAGCCCGACTCGCCCACGATGCCCAGCGTCTGGCCGCGCTCCAGCGTGAAGCCGATGCCGCGCACCGCGTCGGCCGGGCCGCGCTGCGTCTGCAGGCGGATGTGGAGGTCTTCGACGTCGAGCAGGGGCATGGTCAGTGATCCGTCATCGGGATCTGGCCAGGCGCGGGTCGAGCAGGTCGCGCAGGCCGTCGCCCAGCAGGTTGAGGCCCAGCACCGCCAGCGCGATCGCCAGGCCCGGCCACACGGCCAGCAGCGGCTGCTGGAACATCAGGGTCTGCGCCTCGCTGAGCATGCGGCCCCAGGAGGGCTGCGGCGGCTGCGTGCCCAGGCCCAGGTACGACAGCGCCGCCTCGGCCAGGATGGCGATGGCGAAGCGGATCGTGATCTGCACGATCAGCACCGCCGAGATGTTGGGCAGCACGTGCTGGAACGTGATGGCGACGGCGCCCTTGCCGCAGGCGCGCGCGGCGGCCACGTACTCGCGCGACCACACCGCGTTGGCCGAGGCGCGCGTGATGCGCGCGAAGGTCGGGATGTTGTAGATGCCGATGGCGACGATGGCGTTGACGATGCCGGGGCCGAAGACGGCCGTCATCATGATCGCCGACAGGATGGCCGGGAACGCCATCGAGAAGTCGCACACGCGCATCACCGCCTCCTCCACCCAGCCGCGCCGCGCCGCGGCCAGCAGCCCGAGCGCGGTGCCCACGACCAGGCCGATGCCCACCGCGATCACGCCCACCAGGATGGAGGCGCGCGCGCCCACCAGCAGCAGCGAGGCGATGTCGCGCCCGAAGGGGTCCGTGCCCAGCCAGTGTGCCCAGGTGGGCGGCTGCATCTTCGAGGGCATGTCCATCTCGTAGGGCGACCACGGCGTCCAGACCAGCGAGACCAGCGCCGCGGCCACCAGCGCCAGCGTCAGCACGAAGCCGATCGCGAAGCTGCGGTGGCGCCAGGCGCGGTGCCAGAACCCGGGCAGCTCGGCCGACGCCGCCGCCGCCGTGCCGGCGGTGGCGAGAGGCGACGGGACGGCGCTCATATGTCGGAAGCCTTGATGCGCGGGTCGATCACGGCGTAGAGCACGTCGACCACGAAGTTGACGATCACCACCATCGCCGCGAGCAGCATCACGCAGTTGCGCACCACGACCAGATCGCGGTTGCTGATGGCTTGGAAGATCAGGCGGCCAAGGCCGGGCAGGTAGAACACGTTCTCCACCACGATGGTGCCGGCGAGAAGTTCGGAGAACTGCATGCCCATGACCGTGACCACCGGGATCAATGCGTTGCGCAGCACGTGCAGCCACAGCACCGCGCGCTGCGACACGCCCTTGGCGCGCGCGGTGCGCACGAAGTCCTCGCGCAGCACCTCCAGCACGGCCGAGCGCGTGATGCGAGCCAGTATCGCCGCCTGCACCACCGCCAGCGACAGCGCCGGCAGCAGCAGCGACTTCAGCCCCGCGCCGACGCCTTCGCCCCAGCCCTCGAAGCCGCCGGCCGAGAACCACTGCAGCTTCACCGAGAACACCAGGATCAGCAGGATCGCGAACCAGAAGTTGGGAATGGCCACGCCGACCTGCGCGAGGCCCATCAGGCCGACGTCGCCGAGCCGGTTGTGGCGCGCGGCGGCCGTCACGCCCACCACCAGCGCCAGCACGGTCGTTAAGGTCATCGCCAGCAGCGCCAGCGGCACGGTCAGCGCGAGGCGTTCGAGGATCAGGTCGAGCACCGGCGAGCCGTAGGTGTAGCTGTCGCCCAGGTCGCCCGTGAGCAGGCCGCCGACCCAGTGCACGTAGCGCGTCCAGGCCGGCTGGTCCAGGCCCAGCTTGGTGGCCAGGGCAGCCACCGCGTCGGGCGAAGCGTCCGGACCCATGAGGATCTGCGCAGCGTTGCCCGGCAGGATCTCCAGCACCAGGAACACGATGACCGACGCGCCGACCAGCGTGCCGAGCAACGTCGCGAAGCGTTTGAGGAGGAAGAGACTCATGGGGCGGGCCGCAGCATA
Source organism: Variovorax sp. PvP013 (assembly GCF_050435945.1). NCBI lineage: Bacteria > Pseudomonadati > Pseudomonadota > Betaproteobacteria > Burkholderiales > Comamonadaceae > Variovorax > Variovorax sp. PvP013. The sequence continues at coordinate 77,212 of NZ_JBNDLF010000002.1, read as the reverse complement.
ACCGGACCGTCGCAATGACCATGCCCGGGCCGGATAATCGCGCCATGGCCCTCATGATCACCGACGAATGCATCAACTGCGACGTGTGCGAGCCCGAGTGCCCGAACGACGCCATCTCCATGGGCGAGCAGATCTACGAGATCGACCCGCGCAAATGCACCGAGTGCGTCGGCCACTTCGACGAGCCGCAGTGCGTGCAGATCTGCCCGGTGGCGTGCATCCCCGTCAGCCCCGACCACGTCGAGACGCGCGAGACGCTGTTCGAACGTTACCTGCGGCTGCAGTCGGCGAAGGCCGACTGAGCGGAGAGACCCGACGCTAGCGTCGCGCGCCGCCGGTGCCCTGGGCGACGAAGCCGTCCGCGGCCGCGTGCCTGCCGCCGCGTTTTGCACCGGAGCGCGAGCCGCTGTCGCGCTTGTTCCGCGCGTTCTGCTGTGTCGCCTGCCGCGCCGCATCGCGCCGCTGCGCTTCGGCCAGGCGCATGTTGGCGAGGGCGATGCGGTCGTCGCGCGCCAGGGTGGCGCGTTCGGCCTGCAGGCGATTGCGCTCCAGGGTGTCGGCGCGCTGCTCGATGCGGCGCGTGGCGTCGTCGGCGGCACGGCGGGCCGTGTTGTCGGGGCCGGCCACGGCGTCGATGCGCCGGCCGCCGGGGCAGGGCGTGTCGGCATAGGCATTGCCGCAGCGCCATGCGGGGCCGGCGGCGTCGGCGGGCGACGGCAGCGCCAGCATCGCCGCCAAGGCGACGCCGACGCTCGCCAGAACAGCCGACTTGGATGGGCGCCGGCGTCCGGCATGGGGGTTGGAACGATGGTCGTTTCTCATTTTTTCTCCCTGTCTTCGTTGTCGAATGGATCGCGGTCCGACACCGCCGCCTGGCGCTTCAGGCGGCCGGTGGCTCGCCTCCCGCCGGTGAAGCGGTGCCCGTCGGCGGCGTGCCGTCGACGGGATCGCGCCGGGGCGGCTTCGGCCGGGGCGGCTTGGTGGTGTGGATCTGCTGCATGGCCTTGGTCATGTCGCCCGCGAGCAGCGCGGGCACGGCGTGCAGCGAGCGCGTCACGGCGTCGTCGATGGCGTCGCGCTGCTCCTTCAGCGGCTTCTTCAGCACCCAGCCGACGACCTCCGACTTCGCGCCCGGATGACCGATGCCCAGGCGCAGCCGCCAGTAGTCGCCGGTGCCGAGCTGCGCATGGATGTCGCGCAGGCCGTTGTGTCCGGCATGGCTGCCGCCGAACTTGAGCTTGGCCTCGCCCGGCACGACGTCGAGTTCGTCGTGCACCACCAGGATCTCGGCCGGCTCGATCTTGAAGAAGCGCGCCAATGCCGCCACCGACTTGCCCGACAGGTTCATGAAGGTCTGCGGCTCCAGCAGCCAGACCGGCCGGCCGGCGATCTGCGTGCGGGCGACCAGCGCGTGGTAAGCGCGCTCGGGCGCCAGGTGAAGCTTGAGATCGCGTGCCAGGGCGTCGATCCACCAGAAACCGGCGTTGTGCCGGGTGGCCTCGTATTCCGGGCCCGGATTGCCGAGGCCGACGAACAGTTTGATCATGGAGCGGGATTATCGAGGCGCGCTCCGAGGCGGTCGCGGACGCGCCAAAAGCAAACGGCCCGCGCGAGGCGGGCCGTCGATCCGCAGGCACCCGGAGGTCCGGGGCTGCGGGAGGAGCGCGAAGAATTACTTCTTGGCAGACTTGGCCGGAGCGGCCTTGCCGCCCTTGCCGGCGGGCGCCGCGGGTGCGGCAGCGGCTTCGGCGCCTTCGACCACGGGATCGACTTCCTCGGCGGCCGGCGGCGTGGCCGAGGCCAGCACCGGGTTGGCCTTGCCGTGGCTGACCCAACGGACGCCGCGCGGCAGCTTGATGTCCTTGAGCGTCACGGTGCCGTTCTTCTTCAGGCCGGAGAGGTCGACCTCGATGAACTCGGGCAGCTCGGACGGCAGGCAGTTCACTTCGAGTTCGGTCGTCACGTGGCTGACCAGGTTGTGCTCGAGCTTGACGGCGTCGGACTCTTCCTCGCCCTTGAAGTGCAGCGGCACCTTCATGGTCATGCGGGTGCGGGCATCGACGCGCTGGAAGTCGATGTGCTGCACCAGCTGGCGGAACGGGTGGTACTGCACGTCGCGCAGGAGCACCTTGCTCACGGTGCCGCCGAGGTCCATCTCGAGGACGGATGCGTGGAACGCTTCCTTCTTGAGGGCGTGCCACAGCGCGTTGTGGTCGATCTCGATGAGCTGCGGGGCGGCTTCGCCACCGTAGACGATGCCGGGCGTCTTGCCCGAGATGCGGAGACGGCGGCTCGCACCCGTGCCCTGCTTGGCGCGCTCAAAAGCGACGAATTTCATGATCAAACTCCTTGGAGCGGCGGCGGGATCGCCATCCGCTTCGTATCGACGTCCACCGCGACCAGTGCAACGTCGGTTTCAGATTGGCTTCCCGTGGAGGGAAGCCGGCCAATGGCTCAGAACAGGGAATCCTGGTCCGAGAACAAACTCATCACCGACTCGCCCTTGGCGATGCGCTGGATCGTTTCGCCGATCAGCGGCGCGACCGAGACCTGGCGGATCTTCGAGCACGCCAGGGCACTGTCGGACAGCGGGATGGTGTTGGTGACGACGATCTCATCGAGGGCCGAGCCCTGGATGCGCTCGATCGCCGGACCCGAGAAGATCGGATGCGTGATGTAGGCGTACACCTTCTTGGCGCCGCGCTCCTTGAGCACCTCGGCCGCCTTCACCAGCGTGCCGGCGGTGTCGATCATGTCGTCCATGATCACGCAGTTGCGGCCGTCGATCTCGCCGATGACGTTCATGACCTCGCTCACGTTCGCCTTCGGGCGGCGCTTGTCGATGATGGCGAGGTCGGTGTTGAGCTGCTTGGCCAGGGCACGGGCCCGTACCACGCCGCCCACGTCGGGCGAGACCACGATCAGGTCGTCGTATTTCTTCTGGCGCAGGTCGCCCAGCAGCACCGGCGAGGCGTAGATGTTGTCGACCGGGATGTCGAAGAAGCCCTGGATCTGGTCGGCGTGGAGGTCCATCGTGAGCACGCGCTCGACGCCGACGGTCTCCAGCAGGTTGGCCACGACGCGTGCCGAGATCGGCACCCGGCTGGAGCGCGGGCGGCGGTCCTGGCGGGCGTAGCCGTAGTAGGGGATGACGGCGCTGATCCGCTCGGCCGAGGCGCGCTTGAGCGCGTCGACCATGATCAGCAGTTCCATCAGGTTCTCGTTCGTCGGGGCGCAGGTCGACTGGATGACGAAGACGTCGCGCGCGCGCACGTTCTGGTTGATCTCCACGGTGACTTCGCCGTCGGAGAAGCGGCCGACGCGGGCGGCGCCGAGTTCCGTGCCGAGATGCTTTGCGATGTCCGCGGCCAGGCCGGGATTGGCATTGCCGGTGAAAAGCATGAAGTCAGGGGGTTGAACCTGCATGAGCGCGTCCAGCAATGCAAAAGCTTATCGAGAAGAACGACCAGGGCGGCCAGTGTTCTGGAGCCTTCGCAGCGCAGTGCCTCGGAGCCAGCACCGGAGTTTCCGGCGCCGCGGCCCGGAGGCCGCGGTTTCCATGTTTTGGCAGGGGAGAAAGGATTCGAACCTTTGCATGCTGGAATCAAAATCCAGTGCCTTAACCAGCTTGGCGACTCCCCTACACGGGTCGATGGTTCGCACCACCAACCGATATACGTCGCGCCGAAACGCTTGCAGCGCTCCGGCCTTTTTCTTCAGTCCGCCCAACCCGCCAGGGGATGGACCTCCAGGTTGCCGCACTGGCGAATCTGCCACCCCGCGGGGAGTGTGGCGAATTCCGCTTCCTGCGACGCGTCGCCGTTGGCCGATCCGTCGGCGGTGCTCATCGGAGCGAACACCGCACTGCCCGAACCGGTCATCCGGGCATCGAACCCCTGGCGACCGAGCCATTCGATGGCTTCGGAGACTTCGGGGCAGAGCCTTTGGGCAACCGGCTGCAGGTCGTTGTGTCCAAACCCGAAGGCTTGATCGATGCGATCTGCAGCAAAGCCAGAGAGTATAGCAGCAGGTGTGGCGCGTTCAAGGTCCGGCGCCAAAAAAATACGGCGGGTGTCGATGCCCGCAGTCGGTTTGACGACGACGAAGCGTGCCGCGGGCAATGCGATCGGCGTCATGCGTTCGCCGATGCCTTCGACCCAGGCGTGGTGTCCGCCGAGGAAGAAGGGCACGTCCGCTCCCAGCGACAGCCCGATCGCGGCGAGCGTCGAGCGCGGCAGCCGCAGGTCCCACAGGCGGTTGAGCGCGAGCAGGCAGGTGGCCGCGTCCGACGAGCCGCCGCCCATGCCGGCCTGGGCGGGCACCTGCTTGTCGACGGCGATGTGCGCGCCCTGGCCGGGCCGTGCGAAGGGCTGCAGCGCGCGCGCGGCGCGCAGGATCAGGTCGTCCTCGGGCAGCGGCACGGTGAGGTCCTCCCGGCTCAGGCCGCCATCGCCGCGTAACTCGACGTGCAGCGTGTCGCACCAGTCGATCAGCATGAACACCGACTGCAGGAGGTGGTAGCCGTCGTCGCGCCGCCCGGTGATGTGCAGAAAGAGGTTGAGCTTGGCGGGTGCCGGCAGGTCGTAGAGCGTTTTCATGGCGAGGAGGCATCGCGGCGCGATGCGACGAGCGGAGGAGAGGGCCGGCTTCCGTTCAGGAGCGTTCGAACACGATGCGCAGGTCGGCGCGCGGCTGCGGCGACGTGCGCACGGCGCGCAGGCGGCCCTGGGCGATCTGCTGCAGGTCGGGCTGCCACCCGGCCACGCGTTCGTCGCGGCCGTCGAGCCAGCCGAACAGCGCGCGCACCGGGATCGCCGCGCCCGTGGCCGCGATCAGCAGGGCGTCGACGGATTCGTAGCGCCGTGTCTCGGTGCCGTTCCGGAGCACGGCTTCGTCCGGCGACCAGGTCAGTTCGGCCAGCGTGCTGCCGATGGGGCTGGTGAGCGTCAGACTGCCGCGTTCGGGCGCGCCGCGCAGGTCGAACAGGGCAGCGAAGCTCTGCGCCTGGTCGCCATCGACCTGGAGCGACAGCCGGCCACTCCAGACTTCGGTGCGTCCGGCGGCCACGGCGGCTGCCGCCTCGGTGCGGGCAGCGGGCGCCGCGCATCCGGCCAGCAGCAGCGACAGGCCCCAGCCGCCGAGCGCCATGCCGACGGCACGCCGGTGAGGAAGCGACGCACCCATCTACAGCTTGACCCGCAGGCGCTTGAGCGTCTCCTGCAGCGTCTCGTTCTCCGCATCGGCGAGCGCGGCCTCGCGCCATACCTTGAGCGCCGCGTCGCGCTCGCCGGCCGACCACAGCACTTCGCCGAGGTGCGCGCCGATCTCGGGGTCCGGCCGGCGCTGGTAGGCGGCTTCGAGGATGGTGCGCGCATTGGCCGTGTTGCCGAGGCGGAACTCGACCCAGCCCAGGCTGTCCGCGATGAAGGGATCCTGCGGCGACAGGTCGACCGCCTTGCGGATCAGCGTGCGCGCCTCGTCGAGCCGCAGCTTGCGATCGGCCAGCGAATAGCCGAGCGCGTTGTAGGCGTTGTGGTTGTCGGGCTTGAGTTCGATCAGGCGCCGCAGCAGACGCTCCATCTCGTCGAGGCGCTGGAGCTTCTCGGCCGTCATGGCCTGGTCGTAGAGCAGGTCGGGATCGTCGGGCCTGGCGACCAGGGCCTCGGCCAGGAAATCGTAGGCCAGCTGGTACTGCTTGGCTTCGCGCAGGACCTGGAGTTCGGCCTGCTGCTGCCGGGCCTTCTCCTCGGCGGTGCCGGCGGGCAGCGCGCGGATCATCTCGCGTGCCTGCTGCACCTTGCCCTGGCGGGCCAGGAGCAGGGCGCTGCGCAGCTGGACGGCCGTCCGGTCCTCGGACCCGTCGATGCGCGCGAGCCAGCGCGCGGCGCCCGTGTAGTCCTTGCGGCGCTCGGCCAGTTGCGACAGCAGCAGGTAGGCCTGGGTCAGGCCGCGCTTGCTCTCCTCCTTGGCATCGGCCGCGGTCGCCAACGCCACGTAGCGCAGGGCCGACTTCTCGGCCGCCGCGTCCTGGCGGGCCTGGCCCTGCAGGCTGGCCAGCAGGACCCACGGCACCGGCAGCTCGGGCTGATCGGCGGTGAGGCGGGAGAGCACGGTCGTCGCGTCGGCATAGCGGCGCAACTCGATCAGGGCCTGCGCGTAGGCGATGCGGATGTCCGGGGAGGCCTTGCCGCCGGCGAGGTAGCGCTGGACGACGGCCTCGGCCTCCGGTTGGCCAAGGACCATCAGGTCGAGCGCCAGCACCGCCGGAGCGTCAGACGCGGCATCGGCCGCCTGCCCGGCGATCGCGGCCTGGAGCGCGCCCGGCGCATCACCGGCGACGACGCGCAGGCGTCCGATGGTGGCCCACGCGACGCCCGCGGTGGCCGGGTTCTTCACCTCGTCGACCAGTGCGGCTTCGACCACCCGGGCGGCGGCCTGCTTGTCGGCGGCGCGGCTGTAGTTGCGGGCGATCACGGCCATCAGCACCGGACGCTCGGGCAGCGGCGTGGCGGCGACCTCGGCGCGCAGCAGCGGCGCGGTCTCGTCGAGCCGGTTGAGCGCGATCAGGATCTGGAGTTCGTAGCGACGGCCTTCGCGCGTCTCGGGCAGGGTCTGCTGCCAGGCACGCGCCGCGGCCAGTGCGGCATCGCCCGAACGGGCCTGCAGGGCGATCTCGACGGCGCGCTGGAACAGGGCCTCGTCGCGCGTGCGACGCGCCGCGTCGAGCACCAGCGCGTAGCCGGCGCCCGGATCGCCCGACCGCAGGGTGATCTCGCCCATGAGCACTTCGTAGAACAGCTCGGCCGTCAGGGCCGACTTCTCGGGCGTGGGCTTGACCTCCTTCGGCGTCGCCGCGACCGGCGCGGGGTTGACGATGGGCGCCGGGCTGGTGGGGCGGGCCGGGGCCGGCAGGCCGCTCGGATCGGGCGCCGCGGGCCCGGTCTGCGCCTGCACCGCGAGAGCGACCAGCGTGAGGGAGATGGCGGCCGCAAGGCGGAATCGTCGGGGCGATGGGGTCATCGAACTCATAATAATCCAAGGGTTTTCGTGTGAGCGCCGAGAGGACATCGGGTTCCCGGCACCATCTCCTTCATCCGCGCTCCAGCGCGCCTTCGCTGTCCGTCCACATCCCTTTCACATGCCCGAACTCCCCGAAGTCGAAGTCGCCCGCCGCGGCTTCGTCGACCGCATCGCCGGCGCCCGCATCGACGCGGTGCGCATGGGCAAGCCCCTGCGCTGGGCGCTGGGCATCGAGCCCGGCGTGCTGGTCGGCCGCACCGTGCGAACCGTGCGCCGGCGCGGCAAGTACATGCTGATCGATCTCGACGCCGGCCTGCTGCTGCTGCATCTGGGCATGTCCGGCAGCCTGCGCTTCGACGCCGTGTTGCCCGAGGCGGGCGCGCACGACCATTTCGACCTGGTGACCAGCCGTGGCACGCTGCGCCTCAACGATCCCCGACGGTTCGGCGCGGTGGTGCACGTCGAGGACGAGGCCTCGCCCCTGGCGGTCAAGCTGCTCGGCGGGCTCGGCATGGAGCCGCTGGACGGCGGATTCGATTTCGAGGCCTTCCACGCCGGCCTGCGGAAGCGTCGCGCGCCGATCAAGCAGGTGCTGCTGGCGGGCGACGTGGTGGTGGGGGTGGGCAACATCTATGCGTCGGAGGCGTTGTTCCTCGCGGGCATCCGGCCGACGGTGGCGGCCTCGCGCATCAGCCGTCCCCGGGCCCTGCGCCTGCACGCCGTGATCCAGGACCTGCTCGCGCGTGCCGTCGAGCGCGGTGGCACGACCCTGCGCGACTTCTCCGACATCGACGGCCAGCAGGGCCACTTCCAGCTCGACACCACCGTGTACGGCCGGCAGGGCGAGCCGTGCCGCGTCTGCGGCACGGCCATCCGTCAGATGAGGCAGGGCCAAAGATCGACGTTTTTCTGTCCTAATTGTCAAAAGTACTGATAAATACTGCGTCTTCGGCCATCGGCTCGTCGAACCCGATGCTATTCTTTTGTAAGAAACTTTTACATTTCAAATTGAGCCGATCTTTCAACCAGCAACTCGACCAGCACGGCGTCTGGCGCCGCAACGTCGCCCGACGGCTCGAAGAGCTCTCCGGCTGGCTGGGCGAACACGACCTGCTCGACCTGTCGGTCGCCGAACGACTGCGCGAGCTCGAGACGCAATTGCGCACGAGCAAGGTGATGGTCGCCTTCGTCGCCGAGTTCTCGCGCGGCAAGTCCGAACTCATCAACGCGATCTTCTTCGCCGGCTACGGCCGCCGGATCATGCCCGCGAGCGCCGGCCGCACGACGATGTGCCCGACCGAGCTGGGCTACGACGCCGACCAGCCGCCGAGCCTGCGATTGCTGCCGATCGAGACGCGCCTGGAGTCGTTCTCCCTGATGCACTGGCGCGAGGAGCCGTCGCGCTGGACCGACGTGCCCATCGACGTCGACGACGCCGACCGGCTGGTGGAGTCGATGTCGAAGGTGGCGGAGGTGCTGTGGGTGCCGCTCGACGAGGCGCGCCGGCTGGGCTTCTGGAACGACAACACCCCCGACGACAACCCGCGCCGCGACGGCCGGGGCCTGGTGGAGATCCCGCGCTGGCGTCACGCGGTGCTCAACATGCCGCACCCGCTGCTGGAGCAGGGGCTCGTGATCCTGGACACGCCCGGCCTCAACGCCATCGGCGCCGAGCCCGAGCTGACCGTGAGCCTGATTCCGCAGGCCCATGCCGTGATCTTCATCCTGGGCGCCGACACGGGCGTGACGCGCTCCGACCTGGCGATCTGGCGCGAGCACCTGGTGACCGACGTCGGCGGCCGCGACACCCGCGTGGTGGTGCTCAACAAGATCGACACCCTGTGGGACAGCCTCAACACGCCCGAGCACGTCGACGCCCAGGTCGAGCGCCAGTGCCGTGGCGCCGCCGAGCTGCTGGGCGTGCCGCTGGCCCAGGTGCTGCCGGTGTCGGCGCAGAAGGGACTGCAGGCCAAGATCCGCCACGACACGCCGTTGCTCGAGGCGAGCCGTCTGCCGGCGCTGGAGGCCGTGCTCGGCGAGGGCCTGCTGGGCAACCGCGAGAAGATGCTGCAGGCCGCGGTGCGCTCGGGCATCGCGTCGCTGCGGGTCGAGGGCGTGCGCATCCTGGGCGTGCGCGAGCGCAACCTGGCCGAGCAGACGATCGAACTCGAAGGCCTGCGCGGCAAGAACTCGGCCGTGATCCGCCAGATGCGCGCGCGCATCGAGCAGGAACAGGACGAGTTCGAGGGCAGCAATTCGCGCATCCTGGCGCTGCGTTCGGTCCAGGGCAAGCTGCTGCGCGAGGTCTACTCGGTGCTGGGCACCTCGGCGTTGCGCGCCGACATGAGTAAGCTGTCCGACGCGCTCAAGCGCCCGGGCATCAAGTTCAGCGTGCGCAAGATCTACGGCGAGACCTTCGACGCGCTGCGCAACAACCTGCGCGAGGTGCAGTCCACCACCGGCGAGATCCAGTCGATGCTGCACGCGACCTTCCGCCAGCTCAACGCGGAACACGGCTTCACGCTGCAGGCGCCGGCCGAGCCGGACCTGCTGGGCTTCGAGCACCAGCTCGACCAGATCGAGCAGAGCCACATCCACTACCTGGGCGTGGGCAACCTCTTCAAGCTCTCGCAGGCCGATTTCTGCGACAAGCTCGTGCGCGCGCTCGCCAGCCGGCTGCGCGTGGTCAACGAGGCGGCCATGACCGAGGTGGAGCGCTGGACCAAGGGCGCCGGCGCGCAGCTCGACCAGCAGCTCAAGGAGCAGCGCCGCAACTTCGGCAAGCGCATCGAGTCGGTCGAGCGCATCCAGGGCGCGGCCGGCAACCTCGAGGAACGGCTCGCCGAGATCGCCGCGCAGGAAAGGGCATTGGTCGGGATGCATGCGCGGCTGGTGGAGCTCACCAGCCAGATCGACGACGACGCGCCGGTGGTGTCGGACGAGCGTTTCAAGAGCGAAGATGCCGTCGTCGGCCGACGCTGAGCGCGCGATCGCACCGCCCCGGCCTTCCTTGCCACCGTCCTCGATCCCGTCGCCGCTGCCGGACTTCGCCACCCGCGTCGTCGCCTGGCAGGCGACCCACGGGCGCAGCGAACTGCCGTGGCAGAACACGCGCGATCCGTATCGCGTGTGGCTGTCCGAGGTGATGCTGCAGCAGACGCAGGTCGCCACCGTGCTGGGCTATTTCGCCCGCTTCCTGGAACGATTTCCCGATGTCGCCGCGCTTGCGGCGGGCAGCGAGGACGAGGTGCTGGGCCTGTGGAGCGGCCTGGGCTACTACAGCCGCGCGCGCAACATGCACCGCTGCGCGCAGGAGGTGGTGGCGCGCTTCGGCGGCACCTTCCCGCGCACCGCCGTGGAGCTGGCCACGCTGCCCGGCATCGGCCGCTCCACCGCGGCGGCCATCGCCGCCTTCTGCTTCGGCGAGCGCGTGGCGATCCTCGACGGCAACGTCAAGCGCGTGCTGACGCGGGTGCTGGGCTTCGCCGGCGACATGTCCTCGGCGGCCCAGGAGCGCGCGCTGTGGGACATCGCCGGACAGTTGCTGCCGCCCGAAGGCGAGCGCGCCGCCATCTCGCGCTACACGCAGGGCGTGATGGACCTGGGCGCGACGGTCTGCCTGCCGCGCAAGCCGGCCTGCATCATCTGCCCGGTCGACGACGTCTGCGCGGCGCGCCTGGAGGGCGATCCCGAGCGCTACCCGGTCAAGACGCGCAAGCTCAAGCGCAGCGCCCAGTCGCTGTGGATGCTGGAGGCGCGCGACGCCGCCGGCCGCGTCTGGCTGGAGAAGCGCCCGGCGAGCGGCGTCTGGGCCGGCCTCCACGCACCGCCCATGTTCGACAGCCGCGACGCGCTGCTCGACGCATTGCCGAGCGCCGCCCGTGCCACGGTGATCGACGAGCCGGCCTTCGTCGCCGTGATGACGCACAAGGACCTGCACATCCATCCCGTCGCCGTCGCGCTCGATGGCACGGCGAGCCTCGCCGCCCGGGACGGCCGATGGCTGTCGCTTGGCGAATGGACGGTGCTAGGCCTGCCCGCGACCATCCGCAAGCGCCTCGAAGGCATCTGACGCCAGCGGGTCAAGGCTGGAAACACCGTGGAACCGGCTGCATGGACCATCGGTGTCGCTCCGTCAAAGGGAGGGCGTTGCGACGCGCAGCGAGCAAGCCCGGGGGCGGGCCAAGGACACCGTGGAACCGGCTTCGCCGGGCCACCGGTGTCGCCCCCTGCAGGGGGGTTGGCGAAGCGACACGAAGTGCGCGAAGACTGGGGGGTTAATTTCCATCCAGTTCGCGATGCCGCTTGAGCGTGGCCCAGCGCTCGCCGAAGCTGCGCGCCAGCTGCTCGACCAGGAACACCGAGCGATGCTGCCCGCCGGTGCAGCCGATCGCCACCGTCACGTAGCTGCGGTGATCGCTCGCCAGCGCGTCGAGCCAGCGTTCCAGGAACTGCGCGATGTCGTCGTACATGCGCGCCACGTCGGCGTGCTCGCGCAGCCAGTCGATCACCGGACCATCGCGCCCGGTGAGCGCACGCAGGCCGGGCACGTAGTGCGGATTGGGCAGCATGCGCACGTCGAAGACGTAGTCGGCGTCGAGCGGCACGCCGCGCTTGAAGGCGAAGGACTCAAAGACCAGCGTCAACGCGCTCTGCGGCGCCGAGATCAGTGCCTTCACGTAGCTCTGAAGCTGCGCCGGCCGGATGATGCTGGTGTCGATCACGTCGGCGCCGTCGCGCAGATCGGCGAGCAGTTCGCGTTCCAGGTCGATGGCGTGGATCAGGAGTCGCTGCTGGTCGGCGCCTTCGGTGCGGCGGTCCTCGCGCGAGAGCGGATGGCGCCGGCGGGACTCGGAGTAGCGCCGCACCAGCGCCTCGGTGGTGGCTTCCAGAAACAGGGAACGCAGCACCAGTCCCTCGCGCCGCAGGACGTCGAGTTGCTGCGGCACCAGTGGCAGCGAGACGCCGCTGCGCACGTCCATGGCCACGGCCACCTGCCGGGCGTCCTGCTGCCGCTGCAGCGCGACGAACGGGGCCAGCAGTTCCGGCGGCAGGTTGTCGACGCAATAGTAGCCCGCGTCCTCCAGGGCGTTGAGCGCGACCGACTTGCCCGAGCCGGACATGCCGGTGATCAGCACCAGTTCCAGCGCGGCGTCAGCGGTGGCCGGCGGAGGATCGTTGGCAAAGGCGCCGTTGGTGGGGGAGGGCGGCAGGTCGTCGTTCATGGGGTCTTCGCATCCTGTGATCCGAGCATCTCGCGCGCGTGCGCCAGCGAGGTCGGCGACACTCGCTCGCCGCCGAGCATGCGGGCAATCTCGTGCACGCGGTGGTCGTCCGCGAGGGCGGCGACCCCGCTCTCGGTGCGCGCGTCCGCACCCCCGGCCACGCGGACCTGGCGCTTGGCCACGAGCAGGTGGTGGTCGGCGCAGGCGGCCACCTGCGGCAGGTGGGTGACGGCGAGCACCTGCCGGTCGCGGCCGAGCTGCTGCATCAGGCGGCCGACCGTCTCGGCCACCGCGCCGCCGACGCCGGCGTCGACCTCGTCGAAGATCAGCGTCTGGGCCGCGCCGAGTTCGCTGGTGGTCACCGCGATGGCCAGCGCCACGCGCGAGAGCTCGCCGCCCGAGGCCACCTTGCCGATCGGCCGCGGCGTGCTGCCCGGATGTCCGCTGACCAGGAACGCCACCTCCTCAAGGCCGGCGCGGCCGGGCTGGGCGAGCGGCTGCAGGGCGACCTCGAAGCGGCCGCCCTGCATGCCCAGGCCCTGCATGGCCTGCGTCACGGCCTTCGACAGCCGGGGCGCGGCCTGCGCGCGGGCCTTGCCCAGCGCGCGCGCCTCCTTGAGGTAGGCCTGCTGCGCGACCTGCTCGGCGCGTTCGAGGGCGTCCAGGTCGCCCTGGGCGTCGAGCGCGCGCAGCTCGTCCTGCCAGCCGGCGTAGAGCGCCGGCAGGTCCTCGGGCGAGCGCTTGTAGCGGCGCGCCAGCGACATCCACAGGCCCATGCGCTCGTCGAGTTCGGCCAGGCGCTGCGGATCAGGGTCGGCATGGCGCAGATAGCCGTGCAGCGAATGCGCGGCGTCGGAGGCCTGGGCGACGCTCGAGGCCAGCACCTCGGTCAGCGCCTTGAATTCGGGCTCGATGTGCTCGCAGTCCTGCAGCAGCGACAGCGCGCGGTGCAATGCCGCCAGCGCGCCGCCGTCGTCGTCCTCGAGCGCGGTGCGCGCACCCTCGGCGGCGTCGATCAGCGACTGCGCGTTGGCGATGCGGGTGTGGCTCGTCGACAGCTCCTCCCACTCGTCCGCGCCCGGCGCCAGCTTGGCGACCTCGCCGATCTGCCACTGCAGCCGCTCGCGCTCGCGCTGCAGCGAGTCCTGCGCGCCGCGCGCGGATTCGAGCGCGGCCAGTGCCTGTCGCCAGCGCTGCCAGACGAGGTCGAGCGCGTCGCCGCGCAGACCGGCGTAGGCGTCGAGCAGGCCGCGCACGGCGTCGGGCCGCGTGAGGCTCTGCCAGGCGTGCTGGCCGTGGATGTCGAGCAGCCGGTCGCCGATCTCGCGCAGTTGCGTGGCCGTGGCCGGGCTGCCGTTGATCCAGCCGCGGCTGCGGCCCTGGAGGTCGACCGTGCGGCGCAGGAGGAGGGCGTCGCCGGCCTCGAAGCCGCCGGCGTCGAGCCACTCGGCGAAGCGGGCGTCGGCGTCGAACTCGGCGCTCACGTCCAGGCGCCCGGCGCCTTCGCGCACGGCGCCCGCGTCGGCCCGGTTGCCCAGGGCGAGCTGCAGGGCGTCGATGAGGATCGACTTGCCCGCGCCGGTCTCCCCTGTCAGCACGGTGAAGCCGGCGGACAGGTCGATGTCGAGCGCGCGCACGATCACGAAATCGCGCAGGGCGATGCGTCGCAATGCCATCAGCGTTCCTGGAAATGCGGGGGGGTCGTCGAGGACTGGACGGGGTCGGGGACGCGCACTGTCACGAACCGCCCTCGTTCCAGTGCAGCTTCTTGCGCAGCGTGTCGAAGTAGCTCCAGCCGCGGGGGTGGAGGAAGCGCACGCGGTAGTCGGAGCGTCGCACCACCACGCGGTCGCCGATCTCGACCGAGGCGAGCGACTGCATGTCGAAGTTCGCGCTGGCGCCGCGGCCGGACACCAGCTCGACCGTGATCTCGTCGGCGTCGGGCAGCAGGATCGGCCGGTTGGAGAGCGTGTGCGGCGCGATCGGCACCAGCACCCAGCCGGGAATCGACGGGTGCATCAGCGGTCCGCCGGCCGACAGCGCATAGGCGGTCGAGCCGGTGGGCGAGGCGATGATCAGGCCGTCGGCGCGCTGGTTGGCGACGAAATGCCGTCCCACCGACACCCGGAGTTCGACCATGCCCGAGGTCGCGCCGCGATTGACCACCACGTCGTTCATGGCCAGCGCGTCGAACACGCATTCGCCCTCGCGCATGACGCGGGCGTGCATCAGGCTGCGGTGATCCTCCTCGTACTCGCCCGCGAGCATGGGCACGAGACGCGACTGGTAGCTGTCCAGGGCGATGTCGGTGATGAAGCCGAGCCGGCCGCGGTTGATTCCGATCAACGGCACGCCGTAGGGTGCGAGCTGGCGCCCGATGCCCAGCATCGTGCCGTCGCCGCCCACCACCAGTCCGAGGTCGCAGCGTTCGCCGATCTCCTCGGCGGTGAGGGAGGCATAGCGGCTGGCCTCGACGTGCTCGGCGGTCGAACGCTCGACCACCACCTCGCAGCCCTGGGATTCGAGGAAGGCGCCGATGCCTTCCATGACGCCGTCCTCGGCGCCCGCCTGGGCCCGCTGGCCCGATGCCTGGTATTTGCCGATGAGTGCGACATGCCGGAAACGCGAGGTCATGCGTCAAATTACAACACTAAAATCTGGCGATGCTGGACGACCGGGCCAAGTTGCTTCTCAAGACACTCGTCGAGCGCTACATCGCCGAGGGCCAACCCGTGGGTTCGCGCACGCTCTCGCGCGCCTCGGGCCTGGAACTCTCGCCGGCCACCATCCGCAACGTGATGTCCGACCTCGAGGGCCTGGGCCTCATCACCAGCCCGCACACCTCCGCCGGACGCATCCCGACGGCCCGCGGCTACCGGCTGTTCGTCGACACCATGCTCACCGCGCAGCGCGAGCAGCTCGCCACGCCGCGCCTCGCGGCCGACCAGCCGCAGAAGGTCATCGCCAACGCGGCGCACCTGCTGTCGAGCCTGTCGCAGTTCGTCGGCGTCGTGATGTCGCCGCGCCGCACGTCGGTGTTCAAGCAGATCGAGTTCGTGCGCTTGTCCGACCGGCGGCTGCTGGTGATCATCGTCGCGCCCGACGGCGACGTGCAGAACCGCGTCATCTTCCCCGACACCAACCACACGCAGTCGCAGCTCGTGGAGGCGGCTAACTACATCAACATGCATTACGCGGGCCTGTCGATCGAGCAGGTGCGCGACCGGCTGCAGTCCGAGGTCGAGAAGCTGCGCGGCGAGATCGCCTCGCTCATGCAGGCGGCCGTGCAGGCGAGCACCGATGCGATGACCGAGTCGCAGGGGGAGGTCGTCATCTCGGGTGAGCGCAACCTGCTGGCCGTGAGCGACTTCTCCAGCGACATGGGCCAGCTGCGCCGTGCCTTCGATCTCTTCGAGCAGAAGGCGCAGCTGGTGCGCCTGCTGGACGTGTCGAGCAAGGCCGAAGGCGTGCGCATCTTCATCGGCGGCGAGAGCCAGGTCGTGCCGTTCGAGGAACTGTCGATCGTCAGCGCCAATTACGAGGTCGATGGCGAGGTGGTCGGCCGGCTGGGCGTGATCGGTCCGACGCGCATGCCCTACGAGCGGATGATCCAGATCGTCGACATCACCTCGCGCCTGGTGACCAACGCGCTGACGCATCGCAAGTAACCGGCTGGCGGGCCACTAGAATCGGCGGCGCGTCGGGGCCGTTAGCTCAGCTGGTCAGAGCAGAGGACTCATAATCCTTTGGTCGTTGGTTCAAGTCCAACACGGCCTACCAGACGACGAATGCAATGAAATTCGATTTTTCTTGAGAAGAGCGAAATTCACGTGCTATAATTTGAAGCTCAGCGGCTGTAGCTCAGTTGGATAGAGTACTTGGCTACGAACCAAGGGGTCGTGGGTTCAATTCCTGCCAGCCGCACCATACGGATAGCCCCGGAACAGCAATGTTCCGGGGCTTTTTCCTTTGTGCCGAGGATTCCCGTCCTTCGCCATGCATGCCGGCCCGCTCTTTCCAATGGCCGGCGCCAAAGAAAAAACGGCTCCTTCTTTCGAAGGTGCCGTTGTTTCGGTCAAGAGCGTTCATCCCCGCTCGATGTCACCGCGCGAAGCGATGGTGTGTCGGCCTCGAAGGCCGACTTCATGCATCAGTTGATGTTGGCCAGTCCGGCGTGGAAGGGCTTGCCCGGGACCTTGTAGGTGCCGCCGTACTCGTAAGGCGCGCCGTTGAGGAGCTGGCAGCCGCCCTTGGACGGAGCGCAGGCCTTCGACGAATCGTTGGTGTGCCAGAGGATCGGGCCGTAGAGGAAGTTGTGGATGCCCTTGCCGGCATAGTCGGCGATGCTCACGATGTAGCTTTCGGTGCCGTGGTTCTCGTTGTCTTCCGTGGCGATCGGGTCGATCACGCGGCTTTCCTGGAACGTGCGGGCCACCGAACCGGAATTGAAGCCGCTGTCGAAGCGCACCCACTGGATCTTGCGGTCGCCGCGCGAGGTGACGATGAGTTCCTTCTGCGGGGTGTTGGGATACAGGCTCTTGATCGGCGAGTTGGTGCCCGACGCGTGATCCTTCACGTAGCCGATGTTGGTGGGGTTGCGGCCCACGTCGACCGAGAACTTCTCGGCGATGTCGGACGGCGATCCGCCACCGGCCTGGTTCAGGTAGCCGTTGCCCAGGTCGAAGACCCGCAGCTTGCCTTCCTGGGTGGCGATGAAGGCGCGGTGCGGCGCTTCCAGGCTCACCTTGACGGCGGTGGGGCGGTTGGCCAGGTCCACGACCTTGACCACGCTGGGCTTCTGGGCCGGCGCGGCGTCGAAGGTGTAGGGCCACTGGCCGGCACCTTCACCACGGTTGGCGATCATCGAGCTGAAGCCCGACTGCGACTGGGTGAAGTACTGCTGCTTGTAGTAGGCGAACAGCGGGCGCAGATCGACGAAGGCGGCACGCTTCTCGGACTTGGAGATCACCACCGCCATGCCGGCGCGGGCATAGGTGTTGGAGAGGTCGCCGCTGGCGTAGCGGGCACGCACGTTCTGGTTGTCCAGGTCGGTGTTCCAGAAGCTGCGGACGGCTTCGTAGTCCCAGCGCGACAGGCCGGTCGAGGCCGAGATCTCGGTCGGGGCCTTCAGGGTGTCCGGCAGGTCGACGAAGCCGATGAGCTTGGCGTAGTTGTAGTTGCCCAGGCCCGGGGCGCCCGGGTAGACGCGCTTCCAGTTGCCCCAGTTCGCGAACCAGCTGCCGCCCTCGTTGCTCATCGAGCAACCCTGGCAGCCGTCGCCAAGCGCCAGCACGGCGATCTGGCCGCGCATGGCCGCCGTGTCCCACACCGTGACCAGAGCGAACTCGCCGCTGTTGGTGATGGTCAGTGCGGTGGGCACCTTGCCCGCGGGCAACTTGGTATTGAACAGGTTGTGCGAGGTGTTGCTGCCCACGCCGACGATGCGCCCGTCGGCGTAGACCGCCAGCGAGTTGGTGCACCAGCCGCCGCGGCCATAGCACTTGGCCAGGGCGACGGGCTTCTCCAGCGTGAACGAGTTCTTGTACTTGTCGATGTTGGCATCGATGGCGCCGCCGTCGTTGGCCGCGCCGCCATAGGTCGTCCAGCTCGGCTCGGGCTCGACGGCGTTGACGTTGTGGCCGACGTTC
This sequence comes from Variovorax sp. PvP013, assembly GCF_050435945.1. NCBI lineage: Bacteria > Pseudomonadati > Pseudomonadota > Betaproteobacteria > Burkholderiales > Comamonadaceae > Variovorax > Variovorax sp. PvP013. The sequence continues at coordinate 59,319 of NZ_JBNDLF010000002.1, read as the reverse complement.
AGGACCTGCAGCGAACCCACGGCCGGCGCGTAGGACTTCCTGTAGAAGCTCGAATCCGGGTTGTCGTCGGCGATGTAGGCGAAGTTCAAGATGTTGGAGCTGTAGTCGCCCCAGTAGTACTCCAGCGGGCCGCCGATCTGCCAGGTGCCGCACCAGCTCGTCCAGCCACAGCCGCGGTTGCCTTGGCCGTTGGGGTTCTGGATCGAGACCATGTTCATCGACTGGCTCTGGCGCTTGGCGTAGGTCGGCAGGCCGCCCTGGCTGGCGGTGCCGTAGTCGGCCGAGGAGGGGCCGTAGCGGTAGGCGATGGCGGCGTCGGTGCCCATCTTCTGGGCCATCGCCTGGTATTCGGCATTGGAGACCGAACCGTTGACGACCACGTCGCCCGACACGGCCGTGACCGTGCCGTTGGTGGCGACGGGCGTCGAGGTCGTGCTGCCGGTGCTGCCCGTGGTGGTGGTGCTGCTCGGCGTCGTGGTCGTGGTCGTCGTCGTGGTCGTCGTGGGGGCGGCGCCGTAGCAGGCCTTGGTGACGCCCGGGATCGGATCGCCGAAGAAGGCGTCGTTGCAGTACTGGAGACCGGGTTGGAGGGTCTTCTTGGTGAAGACGCCGTTGGCACCGTAGCTCACCACGGTCGTCGCCGTGAGCTGGAACGTGCTGGGTTGCGTGGCCAGCAACGTTCCCGGATTTCCCGACGCGGTGGTGGATGCTGCCGTGTAGCAGGCCTTGAGGACGCCCCAGAGCGGGTCGCCGAAGAGGTTGTCATTGCAGGCGTAGGTGCCAGCCGCAAGGCTCTTCTGGGTGAAGGTTCCGTTCGCGCCGTACAGCACGGTCGTGGTGGTGGTGAGCCTGAAGGTTCCGTTCTGATTGCTCAACAGCGTGCTTTGTGCCTGGGCCGACAGGGACATCACGGCGAGGGTGAGGGTCGCGGCACTCAGATGCACACACTTTAATACTTTCGACACTTAAGCGTCCTCTTGTTAGACAGAAAAGGAGTTTTTACGCGGGCTCTGTCCTACGTTCAACTCGTTTTTGTCCGACAACGTAATAAGCGATCGACGAAGTAACGAAGTGGCCCATGATTGCCCACGTGCCAAAGAGTTCCGCAAATATCGAATCATTTGAAAAAATGTTGCAATGCAGCAACATGCTCCTCGTAGAAACTCATATCGAAAAGTTCTTTGGTGATCCGAGCAACGATCGAACTTCCGGAATGCACGAATCTGAGACAAGTATGTTTGGAAACACTTTCATCCCGTGGACGCGGCGTCTGAACATCGACGACACAGACTGGTCGCATCGATTCGAACGAGTCCGGCGATGTGTCATCCGAGGGTGGCGTTCGGACCACCGGTCCGAATTCGTCGTCGGGACATGAGGACCTCGACGCGCGAGGGTGGATCGCGATGAACAAGGCCTTCACCAAGGAAACCGACGCCGATGTCGAGGACGACGGTCCCGAGGCCGCGGTTTCGCCATTGCCCGGCGGCGCCAAGAACTACGTCACGCCCCAGGGCTTCGCACGCTTGCGCGACGAATGGATCGCTCTGATGGACGTGGAGCGACCTCAGGTGGTCGAAGCGGTGCATTGGGCGGCCAAGAACGGTGACCGCTCGGAGAACGGCGACTACCTGTATGGCAAGAAACGCCTGCGCGAGATCGATCGACGCATCCGCTTCCTGGGCAAGCGCCTCGAGATCGCCGAGGTCACGGACCCCTCGGTGCATCACGGCAGCGATCAGGTCTTCTTCGGCGCCACCGTGCGCTATGCCGACGAGACCGGCGAGGAACGTAGCGTGACGATCCTGGGCGTCGACGAGGCCGACAGCACCCAGGCCCAGGTCAGTTGGATCTCGCCGATCGCCCGTTCGCTGCTCAAGTCGCGCGAAGGAGACGTCGTGAAGCTCGCGACGCCGGGCGGAACGCACGAGATCGAGATCCTGTCGGTGAGCTATCCGGCACCCGCCAACGCGGGCGCGGACGATTGAGTCACGGTTGCCGATCGATCCAGCGCCGCCGACGACACAGCCGTTCAGTTCGCCGGCACGACGCGTGTGGCCGAGAGCACCGACGTGGTCCGCCGAACCGCGCGCAGCACGGCCTCGAGGTGGGCATGGTCACGGACCGCGACGACGAAACGCAGGTCCAGCAGCTCCTGGGGTGTCTCGTCCGCCATCTCGACGTGCGTGATGTCGGCCTCGGCCGCGGTGAGCGTCGAGGCCACGCGCGCGAGCATGCCCTTGTCGTTGCGCACCGTGACCAGGATGCGCGTCTCGAAGGTGCGTACCGGCTCGTCGCTCCATTCCACCGCGAAGAAGCGTTCGCTGTCCTTGTAGCGCAACCGCTGGCCGACGCCGCAGGCTTCGGTATGCACGACCAGGCCTTCGCCATGACCCAGGTAGCCGACGATCGGATCGTCCGGAATGGGGCGGCAGCACAGCGCGAACCGTACCGACGAGTTCTCGCTGCCGTCGAGCGTCACGGCGCCCTGCGAGACCGTCTCGTGGGCCGTGAAGCGCTCGCGGCTGAGCATCAGCGCATCGGGCTTCTCGCCGCGCTCGGCCAGCAGGGCCATCAACCGCTTCGCGACGATGCTGGCCACGCGCTTGCCCAGGCCGATGTCGATCAACAGTTCGGACCGCGTGCGGCTGCCGGTGAAGCGCAGCAGCTTGTCCCAGATGGGCTGATGCTCGCCATCGTCGGCCGGCAGCCGCCCTAGGCCCTCGGCACGCAGGGCCTGCGCCAGCAGCTTCTCGCCCAGGCCCTCGGACTCGGCATGCGCCAGGGTCTTGAGGTAGTGACGGATCTTGGAGCGCGCGCGGCCCGTGCGCACGAAGCCGAGCCAGGCCGGATTGGGGGTCGACACGGGCGCGGTGATGACCTCCACCACGTCGCCGTTCTTCAGTTCCGTGCGCAGCGGCACCTGGTCGCCGTTGATGCGCGCGGCCGAGGTGTGGTCGCCGATGTTGCTGTGGATCGCGTAGGCAAAGTCGACCACCGTCGCGCCTCGCGGCAGCGCCATGATCTGGCTCTTGGGCGTGAAGACGTAGACCGCGTCCGGAAAGAGATCGACCTTGACGTGATCCCAGAATTCGGTGGCGTCGCGCGTCTCGTCCTGGATGTCGAGCAGCGACTGCAGCCACTTGGTGCCCAGGCGGTCGTTGCCGGCGGAACTCGGATCGGCCGCCTTGTAGAGCCAGTGCGCCGCCACGCCCGACTCCGCCACGACGTGCATGGCCTCGGTGCGCAGCTGGAACTCGACGTTCACGCTGGCCGGGCCCACGAGCGTCGTGTGCAGCGACTGGTAGCCGTTGAGCTTGGCGATCGCGATGTGGTCCTTGAACTTGCCCGGCAGGGGCTTGTACATCTGGTGGAGGATGCCGAGCCCGGTGTAGCAGCTGATGACGTTGGGCACGATCAGCCGGAAGCCGTAGATGTCGGTCACCTGCGCGAAGCTCAGGTGCTTGTCTTCCATCTTGCGATAGATCGAATAGAGCGTCTTCTCGCGTCCGGCGATGCGCACGCTCAGTTGGGCTTCGCCGAAAGCGGCTTCGACTTCGCGCTGCACTTTCTGGATCAGGTCGCGGCGTCGGCTGCGCGCCTTGGCCACGGCCTTGGCCAGGACGGAGTGGCGCCAGGGCCGCAGGTGGCGGAACGAGAGTTCCTGGAGTTCGCGATAGGTCTGGTTGAGTCCCAGGCGATAGGCGATGGGCGCGTAGATGTCCAGGGTCTCGCTGGAGATGCGGGTCCACTTCTCGCGCGGCGCATCGGCCAGGGTGCGCATGTTGTGGGTGCGGTCGGCCAGCTTGATCAGGATGACGCGCACGTCGCGCGCCATGGCCAGCAGCATCTTGCGGAACGACTCGGCCTGGTTCTCCTCGCGGGTGTCGAACTGGAGCTTGTCGAGCTTGGTCAAGCCGTCCACGAGTTCGGCGACCGGGGCACCGAAGCGCTCGATGAGTTCGGACTTGGTGACGCCGCAGTCTTCGATCGCGTCGTGCAGCAGGGCCGCCATGAGCGCTTGGGCGTCGAGCTTCCATTCGGCGCACTGGGCCGCGACCGCGATCGGGTGCGTGATGTAGGGCTCGCCGCTGTTGCGCAGCTGGCCCAGGTGGGCCTCGTCGGCGAAACGGTAGGCGCGGCGCACCATGTCCGTGTCGGCCGGGCTCAGGTAGTCGAGCCGGGCCGTCAGCGCGGCGAAGCTGGCCGCGGCGGCATTCAACGCCGCGGGGCTCGGCCGGGGTGCGCCATCGGACGCTTCTGACAGGGACTTCACAACCGCGCTCATGCCTTGCACTTTAGCGTGGGCCGCACGACGCCGCGTCCGGGCGTAAAAAAAGCACCGCCAGGCGGTGCTTATTCGTGAGGGAAGCCATCGGGTTCAGCCGGGGACCTTCTTGAGCATCTCGATGCCGATCTTGCCTTCGGCGATCTCGCGCAGGGCGGTGACCGCGGGCTTGTTCTTGCTCTCGATCTTGGGCGCGTGACCCTGGCTGAGCATCCGGGCGCGATAGGTCGCGGCCAGCACGAGCTGGAAGCGGTTGGGGATCTGCTCGAGGCAGTCTTCGACGGTGATGCGGGCCATGGGGTCTTCTTTCGAAAAGGGTCGGGGAGCGAGGACGTTCAGGGAATGTTCAATGCCGAGAAGGTGTCGGCACGCGCGCGGCGCTGGGCGGAGTACCGGAGGCGTTGCGCGTGGACGATGGCTTTCAGGTCGAAAAGCGCACGCTCGAATAGCTCGTTGATTATAACGAAGTCGAATTCCGCCGCGCGCGCCATCTCGTCGGCCGCGTTGCCCAGGCGCAGCTGGATGACGTCCGCGCTGTCCTCGCCGCGGCGCTCCAGGCGCGACCGCAGTTCTTCCCAGCTCGGCGGCAGGATGAAGATGAGGACGGCGTTCGAGAAGGTCTTGCGGATCTGGATGGCGCCCTGGAAGTCGATCTCCAGGATGACGTCGGCACCGAGGGCCACGCGTTCCTCGATGGCCTTCTTGGAGGTGCCGTAGCGCTGGCCGTGGACGTGCGCCCATTCCAGGAACACGTCGGACTCGACCATCGCGTCGAACTCGGGCTGCGAGACGAAGAAGTATTCGCGGCCGTGCTTTTCCTGGCCGCGCGGCGCGCGCGTGGTGTGCGAGACCGACGGCTGCACCGCCGAGTCGAGTTCCATCAGGGCCTTGACCAGGCTCGATTTGCCCGCGCCGCTGGGCGCCGCGACCACGAAGAGGTTGCCGGGGTAGTCCATGCGCGCCTTCATTCGATGTTCTGGACCTGTTCGCGCATCTGTTCGATCGACACCTTCATGTCGACGCCGATGTGCGTCAGTTCCAGGGCCGCGGACTTGGAGCCCAGCGTGTTGGCTTCGCGATGCAACTCCTGGATCAGGAAGTCCAGGCGCTTGCCGACCTCGCCGCCCTTGTGCAGCAGACGCTCGATCTCGTCGAGGTGCGAGCCCAGGCGCGCCAATTCCTCGGCGACGTCGATGCGGATCGCGAAGGCCGTGGCCTCGGTCAGGGCGCGGTCCTGCGCGGCTTCGGGCAGCGTGCCGCCGGTCAGGCCCATGGCCTCCTGCCAACGCTCCAGGAAACGGGTGCGCTGCTGTTCGACCAGCTTCGGGACGAGCGGGGCGGCCTGGGCGGTCAGTTCGCGGAGTTGCTTCAGATGGCCGCGCAGCATGTCGGCCAGACGCGCGCCTTCGCGTTCGCGCGCGGCCAGCAGGCTCTCCAGAGCCTGGCGGGTCACGTCGAGCAGGTCGACGCCCGCGTCGGCCCGGGTCGACGCATCGCCGTTCGCGGCCAGGCGCAGCACGTCGGCCACGCTCAGTTCGCGTGCGGCGGGCAGCCAGGCGCGGATGTTGTCCTGCACGCCGTTGAGGCGCTGCAGGAGGCGGGTGGAGGGTTCGGCGACGCCGGCTGGCGCGAGGCTCTCGAGCGCGGCACGCAACTCGACCTTGCCGCGCTTGAGGCGCGAGGAAAGCAGCTCGCGCAGGGCGCCTTCGTGCTGGCGCAACTCCTCCGGAAGCTTGAATGTCAGGTCGAGGAAGCGGCTGTTGACCGATCGGATCTCGACGCCCAGACGGCCGATGTTCGGGGGCCGGGATTCGGTTTCTGGCTGGGTGGCAACGGGTCCGTTCTGGCCGTTGGCATAGCCGGTCATGCTGTAAACTGGCATCTCGCCTCACTGTGATTTGTAGCCTGCGCCGGGGCGGCGGCACCACTGCCCTCGGATTGCCCTTCGGCGAAACTCCCGGATTATGTCAAAGGTCAAACCTTCGCCCCTGTTGCCGGACACGGCCATCGGCGATTACCGCATCGTGCGCCGGCTGTCGGCAGGAGGATTCGGTGTCGTCTACCTGGCCGTGGACCGCGAAGGGCAGCAGGTGGCGATCAAGGAGTATCTGCCGTCGTCGCTGGCCACCCGCGGCATTGGCGAACTGGCGCCCCAGGTGCCGCCGGAAAAGCTCTCGCTCTACCGGCTCGGCCTCAAGAGCTTCTTCGAGGAAGGCCGCTCGCTGGCGCAGATCTCCCATGCCTCGGTCGTGAGCGTGCTCAACTTCTTCCGCGAGAACGAGACCGTCTACATGGTCATGAACTACCTGGAGGGCGCGACCCTGCAGGACTTCATCGTCACCGCGCGCGACCTGCGCAAGCAGAAGGTGTTCCGCGAATCGACCATCCGATCGCTGTTCGACGAGATCCTGCGCGGCCTGCGCATCGTGCATCAGCACAAGATGCTGCACTTGGACATCAAGCCGGCGAATGTGTTCGTGACCGACGACGACCGCGCCGTGATGATCGACTTCGGCGCCGCCCGGGAGGTGCTGTCCAAAGAGGGCAACTTCATCCGTCCGATGTACACGCCCGGCTTCGCCGCGCCGGAGATGTACCGCCGCGACTCGTCGATGGGGCCCTGGACCGACATCTACGCGATCGGCGCCTGCATGTACGCCTGCATGCAGGGCTATCCGCCCAACGACGCGCCCCAGCGCATCGAGAAGGACCGTCTCGGCCTGTCGCTCTCGCGGCTGCGCGGCATCTACTCGGACAACCTGATCGAGGTCGTCGAGTGGTGCATGTCGCTCGATCCGCTGTCGCGGCCGCAGTCGGTCTTCGCGCTGCAGAAGGAGCTCAGCCGCGACGGCGAGCGCCGCTACAGCAAGCTCACCGTCGGCGAGAAGATGCGCCTGTCGATCGACAACATGCGTTCGCTCGACAAGAAGAGCCTGCCCAAGACACCCGCACCCACGACGCAACCGCCATGAAGTTCTCCGTCTTCCAGGTCACCCGTCGCGGGGGCCGCGTCAAGAACGAGGACCGCATGGGCTACTGCTACACGCGCGAATCGGGCCTGTTCCTGCTGGCCGACGGCATGGGCGGGCATCCCGAGGGGGAGGTGGCCGCGCAGATGGCGCTGCAGACCATCGCGGCCCTGTTCCAGCGCGAGGCGCGGCCTGTGCTCAAGGACGTGACGTCCTTCCTGGCGTCGGCCACCATGACGGCGCACCAGCAGATCATGCGGTACGCGGGCAACCGGGGCATGCTCGACACCCCGCGCACCACGCTCGTGGCGGCCGTCATCCAGGGCGGCCACGCGACGTGGCTGCATTGCGGCGACTCGCGACTCTACCTGGTGCGCGACGGCGTGATGATCAAGCGCACGCGCGACCATTCGCATGCCGAGCGGCCGCGCCCGGGCAGTTCGCCCGAGCAGATCAACCGCAACCTGCTGCTGACCTGCCTGGGCTCGCCCACGCCGCCGGTGTTCGACATCTCGGCGCCGATGCCGCTGCTGCACGGCGACCGCCTCATGCTGTGCTCCGACGGCGTCTGGGGCGTGCTCGACGACGCGCTCATCGTGCACACGCTGTCCTCGGGCAAGCCGGTCTCGGACGCCGCGCCGGACCTGGCGGAACTGGCGTTGCGCCGGGGCGGCGCGCACAGCGACAACGTCACGCTCGTGGCCATCGAGTGGGAGACGTCCGGCTCGGTCGGTGGCGCCCCTGCGGCGCGGGGCGTGTCCACCGACAGCATCAACGACGGCGTCTTCGCCTCCACCATCCAGGCCGGCATCCCCGCCGATCACGAACTCGACGACCTCGACGAGGACACGATCGAGCGCTCGATCGCGGAGATCAACGAGGCCATCCGGCGCTCGGCGGCACGCAAGGCCTGAGCCGCGCGCCGCTCCTTCTTCCTTTCTTTCTTCTCTTCTCGACATGACCGATTTCATCCGCAGCGGCCAGCGCGCCGCCGACCAGCTGCGCCCGGTGCGCATCACCCGGGGCTTCACCATCCACGCCGAGGGCTCGGTGCTTATCGAGTTCGGCCAGACGCGCGTGCTGTGCACCGCCTCGGTCGAGGAGAAGGTGCCGCCGCACAAGAAGGGCAGCGGCGAGGGCTGGGTGACCGCCGAGTACGGCATGCTGCCGCGCGCCACCCACACGCGCGGCAGCCGCGAGGCCGCCAAGGGCAAGCAGAGCGGCCGCACGCAGGAGATCCAGCGCCTCATCGGCCGTTCCATGCGCGCCGTGTTCGACCTGGCGGCGCTGGGCGAGCGCACCATCCACCTCGACTGCGACGTGCTGCAGGCCGATGGCGGCACCCGCACCGCCGCGATCACCGGCGCCTTCGTCGCGGCGCAGGACGCCGTCGCCAAGCTGCTGGCCGCCGGCCTGATCGCCGCGTCGCCCATCCGGGAGAGCGTGGCGGCCATCTCCGTGGGCATCGTGGACGGCACGCCGCTGCTCGACCTCGAATACGTCGAGGACTCGGCCTGCGACACCGACATGAACGTCGTCATGACCGGCGCCGGCGATTTCGTCGAGGTGCAGGGCACGGCCGAGGGCGCGGCGTTCACGCGTGCCGAGATGAATGCGCTGCTCGACCTGGCCGCCAAGGGCATCGGCGAACTCGTCGAACTGCAGCGCCGGGCGCTGGCGGCCTGAGGCACGGCGATCGATCGTCCAGTACCGCCCATGAAGCTCGTCCTCGCCTCCAACAACGCCGGCAAGCTCGCCGAACTGCAGCCCCTGCTGGCGCCGCTCGGCTTCGAGCTGGTGCGCCAGTCCGACCTGGGCGTGGGCGAGGCGGCCGAGCCGTTCCGCACCTTCGTCGAGAACGCGCTGGCCAAGGCGCGCCACGCCTCGGCCGCGACCGGCCTGCCGGCCATCGCCGACGACGCGGGCTTGTGCGTCGAGGCCTTCGGCGGCCTGCCCGGCGTCGACACCGCCTACTACGCGACCCGCTTCGGCTATGCCAAGGGCGACGCCAACAACGTGCGCGCCCTGCTCGAGCAGATGGCCGGCATCGACAACCGCCGTGCCGCGCTCGTCAGCACGCTGGTCGCGCTGCGCCGCGCCGACGATCCGGAGCCATTGGTGGCCGTCGGCCGGGCGCCCGGCGAGATCGCGCGCGAGCCGGTCGGCGAGAACGGCTTCGGCTTCGATCCGGTGATGTTCCTGCCGCAGTTCGGCCGCACCTTCGCGCAGCTGTCGCCGGAGGTCAAGAACGCCAACAGCCACCGCGGCCAGGCCGCGCGCGCCATGGTCGAGCTCATGCGCAACGCGTGGCGCACGCGATGAGCCGCCGCATCGAGCCCGCATCGTGAGCATCCCGATCCAGCGCCTGGACGCCGCCGAAACCGGCGCCGACGCGGCCGGCGGCGCGGCGCGCGCCAACGACGTGCTGCACCACATGCGGCCCGGGCCGCTGCAGCTCGCCGCGCTGCCGTCGCTGTCGCTCTACGTGCACCTGCCCTGGTGCCTGCGCAAATGCCCGTACTGCGACTTCAATTCGCACGAATGGCGCGGCGGCGGCGACACGCTGTCGATCCCCGAGTCGCGCTACCTCGACGCCCTGGTGGCCGATCTCGACGCGGCATTGCCGCTCGTCTGGGGCCGCACGGTGCACACGATCTTCATCGGCGGCGGCACGCCCAGCCTGTTCTCGCCGGCGGCCATCGACCGCCTGCTGGGCGACCTGCGCGCACGCCTGAAGCTCGCGCCCGACTGCGAGATCACGCTGGAGGCCAATCCCGGCACCTTCGAGCGCGACCGCTTCCGCGCCTACCGCGCCGCCGGCGTGACGCGGCTGTCGGTGGGGGTGCAGAGCTTCAACGACGAGCACCTGAAGGCGCTCGGCCGCGTGCACGACGGCGCGCAGGCGATCGCCGCGGTCGAGGAGGCGGCCAGCGCCTTCGACACCTTCAACCTCGACCTCATGTACGCGCTGCCGGGCCAGACATCCGCGCAGCTCGAGGCCGACCTCGACCAGGCCCTGGCGCTGGCGCCGCCGCACCTGTCGGTCTATCACCTGACCATCGAGCCCAATACCTATTTCGCCAAGTTCCCGCCGATCGTGCCGGAGGACGACACCGCCTACGACATGCTCGACCGCATCACCGAGCGCACCGGCGCGCAGGGCCTGTCGCGCTACGAGGTGTCGGCCTATGCGCGCGACGGCCACCGCTGCGCGCACAACCTGAACTACTGGCAGTTCGGCGACTACCTGGGCATCGGTGCCGGCGCGCACAGCAAGCTCAGCTTCGCGCACCGCGTGCTGCGGCAGGTGCGTCTGCGCGATCCCGTGCGCTACATGGAGGGCGCGCTCGCGGGCGCGGCCGTCGCGCGCAGCGACGACGTCGCCCTGGCCGACCTGCCGTTCGAATTCATGCTCAACGCATTGCGCCTGAAGGACGGCTTCACGCTGGCGCAGTTCGGTGAGCGCACGGGCCTGTCGATCGCGTCCATCCAGCGCCCGCTGGAGGAGGCCGAGCGCAAGGGCCTGCTCGCGCGCGACCTGTGGCACGCCTGGCCGACCGAGCGCGGGCTCGACTTCCTCAACGACCTGCAGGCGCTGTTCCTGTCGGACGCGGGCTGAGCGCCGCCGCAATCGTCCCGCCGCCTGCGCGTTCCCGGTCCCGCTAGAATCGCCGGCTGCCTCCGCCACCCGGGGGGCTCCGGAGAGTTGGGTGAGTGGTTTAAACCAGCAGTCTTGAAAACTGCCGACGGGCGACCGTCCGTGAGTTCGAATCTCACACTCTCCGCCATCGATCGCCGCTCCATGTCCGCAACGGGCATCCGCCTTCAGCACGATCGAAGCCCGATCCATCCTTCAGCAAGGCAGCAACCGACAAATGATGCGTGGTTTGTAGACCGAAAGGTCGCATGGATCGTCGCGACCGTCTCCGGCTGCGTTTACGATCCTCGCCTGTTCGCGCAGGTCGGGCTGCGCGTGATCGAGATCGACGATTTCCTTGCATCGCAGTGGCCGGGACAAGGCCATTCGCGCCGCGGTCCCCGCTCCCTGGTCCGCGGCTCCAACCATCGATAGAAGAAGTACAACATGCTGACTGCACTCGCCTACGCCATGATCCTCGTGTTCATGGCGCTGATCATGACCAAGCGCCTGTCGGCGATGGTGGCGCTGATCATGGTTCCCATCGTCTTCGGCCTGATCGGCGGGTTCGGCATGGGGCTCGGGCCGATGATGCTCGACGGCATCAAGAAGCTCGCGCCCACCGGCGTGATGCTGATGTTCGCGATCCTGTACTTCGGCATCATGATCGACGCCGGGCTGTTCGATCCGGCGGTGCGCTGGATCCTCAAGCTGGTGGGCAACGACCCGACCAAGATCGTCATGGGCACCTTCGTGCTGGCGACCTGCGTCTCGCTCGACGGCGACGGCTCCACCACCTACATGATCACCTGCGCGGCCATGCTGCCGCTGTACCGCCGGCTGGGCATCAGCCGGCTGGTGCTGACCTGCGTGATCATGATGGCCGGCGGCAACATGAACATCCTGCCCTGGGGCGGTCCGACCGCGCGCGCGGCCAGCGCCCTGGGCGTGGACGTCGGCCAGCTGTTCGTGCCGATGATCCTGCCGATGGTCATCACCGGCGCCTGGGGGTTGATGGTGGCCTTCTGGCTCGGCCGGCGCGAGAAGCGCCGCCTGGGCGCCATCGACTTTTCCGCGATGCACGACACCACGGGCGACGACGGCATCGCCGTGTCCTCGGTGGCGCGTCCCGGCCTGATCTGGGTCAACCTGGCCCTGACGATCGGCCTGATGGTGCTGCTGATCATGGGCGTCTTCCCGCTGCAGGTGCTGTTCATGGTGGCCGCGGCGATCGCGCTGATGATCAACTACCCGCGCCTGGAGCAGCAGAAGGACCGGCTGGAGGCGCACGCCGCCAACATCGTGCCGGTGGTGGCGCTGATCTTCGCGGCCGGCATCTTCGTGGGCATCCTCTCGGGCACCAAGATGGTCGACGCCATCGCGGCCAGCGTGATCGCCGGCCTGCCCAACTGGCTGGAGCCCTACCTGGCGGTGGTCACGGCGGTCCTGAGCGTGCCCTTCACCTTCTTCATCTCCAACGACGCGTTCTACTTCGGCATCCTGCCGATCCTGGCCAAGGCCGGGGCGGTGCACGGCTTCACGGCCGCCGAGATCGGCCGCGCCTCGCTCATCGGCCAGCAGGTGCACCTGCTGAGTCCGCTGGTCGCCTCGACCTACCTGCTGGTCGGGCTGGCCAAGGTGGAGTTCGGCGACCACCAGCGCTTCACGCTGCTGTGGGCGATGTCGGCGGCGGTGGTCATGCTGGTCGCGACGCTGCTGCTGGGGGTGATCCCGCTGGTGCGTTTCGGCTGAGCCGGGAGTCGAGATGACCAAGCACACCTTTCAGGATCCGCGCGGGGTCGCCACGCGCCGCGCCGCGCTGCGGGGGCTGATCGCCCTCGGCGCGAGCCCGCTCGCCGTTGCCCAGAACACCGACGAACTGCTCGACTTCTCGCCGCGCGCCCGGCCGCCCGCGGGCTACGCGCCGGCCTACGCCGCCATCGTGCGCGCCGCCGAGGACGAAGGCCGGCTGGTCATCTACTCGACCACCGACGCGAGCGTCGCCCAGCCGCTGCTGCGCGACTTCCAGACGCTGTACCCGCGCATCGCCGTGGAGTACGAGGACCTCACCAGCACCGAGCTGCACCACCGCTTCGTCGCGGAGACCCAGCTCGGCCGCGACACCGCCGACGTGCTGTGGAGCTCGGCCATGGACCTGCAGGTCAGCCTGGTCGAGCAGGACTACGCACTGACCTACGCCTCGCCCGAGGGCGCCGCCCTGCCGGACTGGGCCCGCCTGCGCGACCAGGCCTGGGCCACGACCTTCGAGCCGATCGTCATGGCCTACAACAAGAAGCTGGTGCCCCGGCCGCCGCGCACGCACGCCGAGTTCGCCGAGCTGCTGGAGCGCACGCCGGCGCTCAAGGGCAAGGTGATCACGTACGACGTCGAGAAGTCCGGCCTGGGCTTCCTGCTGGCGGCGCAGGACGCGCGCGCGACGCCGGCGTTCTGGGACGTGGCGCGCGCCCTGGGCCGCGCCGACGTGCGTTTCGCCGCCACCACCTCGACGATGCTCGGCCGGGTGGCCAGCGGCCGCGAAGCCATCGCCTACAACGTGCTGGGCGCCTATGCGCTGGCCCAGGCGCGGCGCAATCCGGAGATCGGCGTGGTGTTCCCGAGCGACCACACGCTGGTGCTGTCGCGGCTGCAGCTGATCGCGCGGCGCGCCGCCCGGCCCAACGCGGCGCGGCTGTGGCTGGACTACACGCTGTCGCAGCGCGGCCAGGCATTGATCGAGCGCCAGGGCATCTACGCCGTCCGTGCGGACGTCAAGGGCGAGGCCACGGCGGCGCAGCTGTCGCGACAGCTCGGCGCGACGCTCAGGCCGATCGTGCCCGGCGCGGACCTCACGCACGACCTGCGGCCGGATGCCTATCGGGACTTCATCCGCCGCTGGCGCAGCGCGCTCGGACAGCCGCTGCGCGGCGCCTGAGTCCGCATCGACCGGGCCAGAGACTCCGGGCCCGTTCGACGCCGTGCGGATGCCCGGGGGCGAATGCGAAAGCGTTCGCCCGGCGCGTCGACCCGGTGAGGACGGCGCCGGCCTTGTCAGCCGACGCCGCTTCTATGGCCGGCATGCAGCGTGCCTATTCGCTTCCGCCATGCTTATGGGACAGAATTTGAATCCCATTCCCTGCATGACGGAGCTCCCCACATGGACAAAGACAAGACCGAAGCGAAGTGCCCATTCAATCAGGCGGCGGGCGCCGGCACGAGCAACCGCGACTGGTGGCCTCAGCAACTGCGTCTGGACCTGCTGCATCAGCATTCGTCGAAGTCGAACCCGATGGACGGGGATTTCGACTACGCGGAAGCCTTCAAGAGCCTCGACCTGGCCGCCGTCAAGGCCGACCTCGCGGCCCTCATGACCGACTCGCAGGACTGGTGGCCGGCCGACTTCGGCCATTACGGCCCGCTGTTCATCCGCATGGCCTGGCACAGTGCCGGCACCTACCGCATCGGCGACGGCCGGGGCGGCGCCGGCCGTGGTCAGCAGCGTTTCGCGCCGCTCAACAGCTGGCCCGACAACGTGAGCCTGGACAAGGCCCGCCGCCTGCTCTGGCCGATCAAGCAGAAGTACGGCAACAAGATCTCCTGGGCCGACCTGCTGGTCCTGACGGGCAACGTCGCGCTCGAGACCATGGGCTTCAAGACCTTCGGCTTCGCCGGCGGCCGCGCCGACGTGTGGGAACCCGACCAGGACGTGTACTGGGGCCGCGAGGACAAGTGGCTCGGCGGCGACAAGCGCTATTCGCGCGGCTCGCCGGGCGTCGAGGGCCACGGCGTGATCGACAAGGACGACGACAGCGAGGTCACCCACTCGCGCGACCTGGAGAACCCGCTGGCCGCCGTGCAGATGGGCCTGATCTACGTCAACCCCGAAGGCCCGGACGGCAAACCCGACCCGGTCGCCTCGGCCCGCGACATCCGCGACACCTTCGGCCGCATGGCGATGGGCGACGAGGAGACCGTGGCACTGATCGCCGGCGGCCACACCTTCGGCAAGACTCACGGCGCGGGCCCGTCCGAGAACGTGGCGCACGAACCCGAAGCCGCCGGCATTGAGGCGCAGGGCTTCGGCTGGCACAACAGCTTCGGCACCGGCAAGGGCGCCGACACCATCACCAGCGGCTTGGAAGTCACCTGGACCACCAAGCCGACGCAGTGGACCAACGAGTACCTCGAGATCCTGTTCGGCAACGAATGGGAGCTGACCAAGAGCCCGGCCGGCGCCCACCAGTGGGTGGCCAAGGACTCGCAGGAGATCATCCCGCACGCGCACGACCCGTCGAAGAAGCTCAGGCCCACCATGCTGACCTCCGACATCGCGCTGCGTGCCGATCCGGTCTACGAGAAGATCTCGCGCCGCTTCCTGGAGAACCCCGACCAGTTCGCCGACGCCTTCGCCCGCGCCTGGTTCAAGCTCACCCACCGCGACATGGGTCCGCGCGTGCGCTACCTGGGCCCGGAAGTGCCGGCCGAGGAACTCATCTGGCAGGACCCGATCCCCGCCGTCGACCACCCGCTGATCGACGCGCAGGACGTCCAGGCGCTCAAGGACAAGGTCCTGGCCTCGGGCCTGAGCGTCGCCGAGCTGGTGTCGACCGCCTGGGCGTCGGCCTCCACCTTCCGCGGTTCCGACAAGCGAGGCGGCGCCAACGGCGCGCGCATCCGCCTCGCGCCTCAGAAGGACTGGGCCGTCAACCAGCCGGCGCAGCTGTCCAAGGTGCTGCAGGTCCTCGAAGGCATCCGCGGCGAGTTCAACGGCGCGTCGTCGGGCGGCAAGCAGGTGTCGCTGGCCGATCTGATCGTGCTGGCGGGCAACGCCGGCGTCGAGAAAGCGGCGCGCGACGCCGGCCGCGAGGTCGAGGTGCCGTTCGCGCCCGGCCGCGCGGATGCTTCGCAGGAACAGACCGACGTCGAGTCCTTCGAACCGCTAGAGCCGGCCGCCGACGGCTTCCGCAACTACACCCGGGCGAACTTCAGCGTGCCCGCCGAGGTGCTGCTGGTCGACAAGGCGCAGCTGCTGACGCTGACCGCGCCCGAGATGACGGTGCTCGTGGGCGGCCTGCGCGTGCTCGGCGCCAACGCCGGCCAGACGCCGCACGGCGTCCTCACGCAAAAGCCCGGCACGCTGACCAACGACTTCTTCGTCAACCTGCTCGACATGGGCACGGAGTGGAAGGCGATCGCGGGCCAGCACCAGCAGTACGAGGGCCGCGACCGCAAGACCGGCGAAGCCCGCTGGACCGGTACCCGTGCCGACCTGGTCTTCGGCTCGAACGCGGTCCTGCGTGCCGTCGCCGAGGTCTACGCCAGCGCCGACGGCCAGCAGAAGTTCGTCGACGACTTCGTCGCCGCCTGGACCAAGGTCATGAACCTGGACCGCTTCGACCTCGCCTGAGCCGGCGCGACGGTCACATGCGAAAGCCCCTTTCGAGGGGCTTTTCCACGTGCGATGGAAGGAGGTCGACGACCGGCGCGCTCAGGCCGGAGCGACCGGCTCGTGGAAGCGGAAGCCGTTCTTGCCGCCCCGCTTGGCCGCGTACATCGCGGTGTCGGCGGCCTTGACGAGCAGGTCGGCGTCGGCGCACGCCGGGCCGTAGCGGGCGATGCCGATGCTGGCCGACACCCGGCAGTCGTGGCCGTTCACCCGGAAGGGCGTCGTGGCCGAGATCAGGATGCGCTCGGCCAGGGCGTCGATGTCCGCGTGCAGCTCGACATCCTCGACGACGACCACGAACTCGTCGCCCCCCAGCCGGGCCGCGGTGTCCGACAGGCGCAGCGAGCCGCCCAGGCGCTGCGCGAACGCGGCGAGCAGCGCGTCCCCGACCTCGTGGCCGAGCGAGTCGTTGACGGCCTTGAAGCCGTCGAGGTCGATGAACAGCAGCGCCAGCGGCGCGCCGTGCCGTGCCCGGTCGACGGCGTGGCGCAGCAGCTGCATCAGCAGGTTGCGATTGGGCAGGCCCGTGAGAGCGTCGAAATGCGCCAGCCGGCGGATCTGGTCCTCGTGGTTCTTGCGCCGGGTGATGTCCATCACCATGCCTCGGAGCATCCTGCCCTCGCCGGGGACGCGCACGATCGGGCGGGCCAGCGCATGCATCCAGCGCACTTCGCCCGACGGCAGCGAGACGCGGTATTCGGTGTCGAACTCCCGGCCTTCGACCAGCGTCTCGTCGATCAGCCGCAGGTAGCGCTCGCGGTCCTCCTCGTGCAACAGCGCATGGAAGTCGGCGTCCTGGATCGCGCGCTCTTCCGGGTCGAGTCCGAGGATGCGGCAGGTCTCCGCCGACCAGACGGTCTCGCGGCGCTCGGGATCGAATGTCCAGCTGCCGAGCTGCGCCAGGCGCTGGGCCTCGGCCAGCGTGCGCTCGCTCTCGGCCACGGTGCGGAAGGCTTTCCTCAGGCGTTCGCGAAGCTCGCTCACGTAGCCCGCCATCAAGGCGAACCACGGCATGCTGACGCCGAAGACGAACAGGTTGACGAGTTCCAGCCGGAGGTCGAGGGCCTGGGGCCGGAAGCGGTGCAGGAGCCCGATGACGGCCGCATAGCCGGCCACGATGCACAGCGCATGGATCATGAGCGTGCGGATGCGCAGGCACAGGGCGCCGAACAGGCACACCATCACGAGCAGGACCAGGAAGACCGCGCGACCAGCGTCCGCGGCATAGGCCGCGCCCAGCAAGGCCGCCGAGGCCGCCACCATCTGCGCCAGGGTGAGGCCGGCATCGTTGCGGCGCTGGTCGCGCCCAGCGTGGAAGAGCCAGGCGATGAAGGCCAGCAGGAGCAGCGTCGTCACCAGGATCAGGCCGAACACCCGGTCCCGCAGCATGCCCAGCCAGTACCAGGCCAGCATCAGCAGGAGGGCCAGCACGTTCGTGGCCGCCGCCAGCAGGTAGCTCTGCGTCCTGGTCGTCTGGCGGGCGTCGTTCGGGCCCGGGAAAGAGTACGTGCGCATGGTCCTCGGCAAGGAAGTTTGCGCGCACTCTATCGGCCTTTGGAGTTGCCCGGCCGGGGTGTTTTCCTGCGCGGTCGGATGGACCGGCGGAACGGGAACTCCGGCGTTCCCGCGGGGCCCCGATCAGGCGAGGCGGCCGAACTTGCCCAGCTCGAAGACCGAATTCGGCGCGTTGGGTCGCGTCGGCTTCACCGGCCGGCGCAGCGGCTCCAGCTTGCGTGCCGGCTCCCGGTCGAGCAGCGAGACGCCCTGGGCGATCTGGTCGTCGGCCAGCTTGCGCAGCGTGATGGAGTCCAGGAACTCGACCACGTTGCGGTTGAGCGAGTCCCAGAGTTCGGGCGTGGTGCAGCGCTCGGCCTGCGTCGCCGCGGCCTTCCTGATCGTGCCCGAGCGGCGCACCTCAGCCGGCGGGCCGTTGACCGCGAACAGGATGTCGGCGACCGTGATCTCCTCGCTCGCGCGGCCGAGCGTGTAGCCGCCGCCGGGTCCGCGCGTCGACGCGACGAGGTCGTGGCGGCGCAGGTCGGAGAACATCTGCTCCAGGTAGGAGATGGAGATGCCCTGGCGGCGGCTGATCACGCCCAGCGCGATCGGACCGGCCTTGTGGTGGAGCGCGACATCGATCATCGCGACGACGGCCAGACGGCCCTTGGTGGTGAGTCTCATGGTGTTGTTCTCCTGACCTGGACGGTGGATGGGCGGGTGGTCGGTCTCTGCGTCCTCACTCGTCCCGGCCGCCACCGATGCCCAGCAGCATCAGGATCGACTGGAAGACGTTGTAGAGGCTCAGGTAGACGCCGAGCGTCGCCGTGATGTAGTTGGTCTCGTGGCCGTCCTGCACGCGCTTGAGGTCGTGCAGGATGAAGGCCGAGAAGATGCCGATGGCCAGGACCGACAGCGTGATCATCAGCGCGCTCGACTGGATGAAGAAGTTCGCGATGCCCGCCACCAGCAGCATGATCACGCCGATGAAGAGCCACTTGCCCATCGAGGACAGGTCGCGCTTGATGATCGAGGACAGCGAGGCCATGCCGAAGAAGATCG
The DNA here is from genome assembly GCF_050435945.1 of Variovorax sp. PvP013. Lineage (NCBI taxonomy): Bacteria > Pseudomonadati > Pseudomonadota > Betaproteobacteria > Burkholderiales > Comamonadaceae > Variovorax > Variovorax sp. PvP013. The sequence goes on along the minus strand of NZ_JBNDLF010000002.1, from coordinate 40,423 downwards.
CGCCGGTGCCGGCGAAGGCCGTCATCACCAGCCCGGCGCCGTTGGCCATGCCCAGCACGGTACCCACCAGGCGCGAGAGCATCAGGCCCATGAAGAAGGTGAAGGCCAGCAGCACCGGCACGCCGGCGGCCGAGTTCTTGGTCTTCTCGATGGCGAACATGAAGCCGAAGGCACCGGCCAGGAACACGATCATCCCGATGCCGGGCGACATCGCGCGGGCGATGCCGGTCTCGACGCCGACCCAGGCGCCCAGCACCGTCGGCAGCATCGACAGGGCGAGCAGCCAGTAGGTGTTGCGCAGGACCTGGTTGCGTTGCGTCGGGGTGGAGAGCGTCCCGGCATGGCCGTAGACCTGGGTGTTGTCGTTCATGGTGTGTTCCTTGGGTGAACCTCTGGGACGAAGGAATCGGAATCCGAAAGGGTTGTTGACCCATTCAATGTAGGGGCAGTGAGCCTTCGATAAAAATCGTATTTTCAGCATCGTTCATTCGCTTTTGGCTGAACGATGCATGTCCTGTAGGAGAAGGCCGATGAATTACAAGCACCTCTACTACTTTTGGGCCGCCGCCAAGGCCGGCGGCGTGGTGCGCGCGGGCGAGCAGCTGCACATCACGCCCCAGACGCTGTCGGCGCAGATCAAGCTGCTGGAGGAGGCGCTGGGCTGCCACCTGCTGCAGAAGAGCGGGCGCGGCGTCGAGCTCACGCCCGACGGCCGCATCGCCCTGGGCTACGCCGACCAGATCTTCACGCTGGGCACCGAACTGGAAGCGGCGGTCGGCAACCGCGCCACCGGGGCGCAGACGCTGAATTTCCGTGTCGGCATCGCCGACGCCGTGCCCAAGGCGATCGCCTACCGCCTGCTGGAGCCGGCGCTCGCCACGCGCGAGCAGGTCCGGCTGATCTGCCACGAGGGCAACTTCCGCGACCTGCTGGCGCAGCTGTCGGTGCATCGGCTGGACCTGGTCATCGCCAACGAGCCGATGGGTCGCCAGACCAGCGTCAAGGCCTTCAACCACACGCTCGGCGTCACGGGCATGACGTTCTTCGCCGCCCCGGCGCTGTGCGCGACGCTGGACGACAAGCCGTTCCCGTACTGCCTCGACGGCGCGCCGATGCTGATCCAGGGCGCGTCGTCGGTGATGCGCCAGCGGCTGGACCTCTGGCTGGCCGAGCACGGGTTGCGGCCACGCCTGATCGGCGAGTTCGACGACGCGGCGCTCCTGAAGGCCTTCGGCGCCGAGGGCCGCGGCGTCTTCATGTCGCCCACCGTGCTGGAGGACGAGACCTGCGCGCAGTACGGCGTCGAGGTGCTGGGACGCGCGGCGGAACTGGTGGAGGAGTTCTTCGGCGTCTCGGTCGAACGGCGCGTTCGCCATCCGTGCGTGGTGGCGATCACGCAGGCGGCGCGGGAACAATTCAAGAAATAGGCCCACCTCCAGTCTTCGCGCACTGCGTGTCGCTGCGCCAACCCCCTTGCAGGGGGCAACACCGGCGGCCCGGCGGAGCCGGTTCCGCGGTGTTTCTGGGCTGACGCGTCGATGCGCGGAGTGATGCTCAGGCGTCGACGAGCAGGCCGCGCTTCTCGATGAAGGCGACGACGTCGGCCAGGCCGGCGAGGGTCTTGAGGTTGGTCATGACGTAGGGACGCTGCTTGCGCATGCGCCGGGTGTCGGCTTCCATGACGTCCAGGTTGGCGCCCACGTGGGGCGCGAGGTCGGTCTTGTTGATGACGAAGAGGTCGCTCTTGGTGATGCCGGGGCCGCCCTTGCGCGGGATCTTCTCGCCGGCGGCGACGTCGATGACGTAGATGGTGAGGTCGCTCAGCTCGGGGCTGAAGGTGGCCGCGAGGTTGTCGCCACCGCTCTCGATGAACACGATGTCGGCGTCGGGGAACTCGCCGAGCATGCGGTCGATGGCCTCGAGGTTGATGGAGGCATCCTCGCGGATGGCGGTGTGCGGGCAGCCGCCGGTCTCCACGCCCATGATGCGCTCGGCCGGCAGCGCGCCCGAGACGGTCAGGAGGCGCTGGTCCTCCTTGGTGTAGATGTCGTTGGTGATGGCGATGAGGTCGTACTTCTCGCGCATCGCCTTGCACAGCATCTCCAGCAGGGTGGTCTTGCCGGAGCCGACCGGCCCGCCGATGCCCACGCGCAGGGGCGGCAGGTGCTTGGTGCGATGGGGGATGTGATGGAGGGCGGAGGCCATGGTCTCGTGCGTCGCTTCCTGAGAGTCGGTAGGGGGAGGGGCTGCGTCCGGAGCGTCCGGCGAGGCGAAGAGCGCCGCGCGATCTTCAGCTGCGGAACAGCCGTGAATATTGTGTCTCGTGCCGTGCCGAGAGCACCGCGAGCATCGGTGCGAAGGCCTGGCGCTCGTCGTCGGGCAGCGCGATCGCGCGATCGACCGCATCGGGAATCTCCAGCGCCAGCCGGCCGAGCATGCGCTGGCCCGCGCTCTGGCCGAGCGGCACGGACTTGACGGCCGCGCCGGTCATGTTCTCCGCCCAGCCGAAGGCGAAGGCCAGGCAGCCGTCGCGCACGCTCGCCTGCGTGCGGCTGGCGGCGAAGGCGAAGGCCACCGGGTAGGTGATGCGGGCGGCGAGGTCGCCGAAGGACGCGGCCACGTCGTCGTGACGCAGCTTCAGCCATTCGACGAAGGAGCGGCCCATCTGTTCGGTCTGCAGCAGGAACTCGGCCGACTCGCGCGTCCGCAGCACCCAGTCGTTGAGTGCGCTCACGCGTGCCGCGTCGCCGGCGCGCCAGGCGGCGATGGCCCGGGCCACCACCGGCAGGTCGCCGCGCGCGAGACCCAGGTGCAGCTGGTCGGCGATCCAGTCGGCGGCGCGCGCCTCCGAGTCGAGGCCGGCCCATTCGACGCCGGCCTCCAGGCCTTCGGAGTACGAGAAGCCGCCGATGGGCAGCGCCGGGGAGGCGAGCCAGATCAGCTGCAGGAGGCTGGCGGCGGACAGGGCATCGCGAGGGTGCTCGGCGCTCGGGTCGGTCATCGGCTCAGTGCGAATGGTCGTGATCGTGCTCGTCGTGGCCGTGCGGCGCGCCGCCGTAGGCGTCGGCATGCAGCACCGGACCGACCGGTGTCCTGCCGGTCGCGGACGCGGATGCGTGCGAGTGGCCGTGACCTTGGTCGTGGCCGCCGTGCGAATGCCCGTGCCCGCCCGCGCCGTGCGCGCCGTAGGCGCCGTTCTCCGGCTCGAAGGGCTCCTCGGCCTCGCGCACGATCAGGTGCATCGCGCGCAGCATGGCCGCGAGCACGTGGTCGGGTTCGATCTTCAGGTGCGTCGGCGTGAGTTCGATCGGCACGTGACGGTTGCCCAGGTGGTAGGCCGCGCGCGTCAGGTCGAAGGGCGTGCCGTGCGCCTGGCAGTGCGTGACGACGAGCACCGGCTGCGGCGCGGCGATCACCTTGACGAGCGAGCCGTCCTCCACCACCAGCACGTCGCCGCCGCGCACGGCGGTGCCGCGCGGCAGGAACACGCCGAGGTGCCGGCCCTGCGAGTCGGTGGCGTCGAAGCGGCTCTTCTGGCGCACGTCCCAGTCGAGTTCGACCGTGGCGGCGCGCTTGAGCAGCACGGCGGCGAGACCGCCGCCCCGGGGCATGAGTTTGTTGACGTTGAGCATGGAGGAATTCAGAAAATGACGTCAGAGCCAGCGCGTCATGAAGAAGCTGTTCGGATCGTCGGTGTAGGTGTCGAACGGCGCGCACGCCTGGAAGCCGTGCTTCTCGTACAGCGCATGGGCCGGCTCGAAGAAGGACTGGCTGCCCGTCTCCAGGCTCAGGCGTGCATGGCCCAGCAAGCGCGCCTGCGCGAGCACGTGCGCCAGCATCTTGCCTGCGATGCCTTGCCCGCGCATCGCAGCCGACGTGCGCATCGACTTGAGTTCGGCGTGTCCGTCGTCGAGGCGCTTCAACGCGGCCGTCGCCACCAGCGACTCGCCCGTCGGCGCATCGATCCAGCCGGTCCAGAAGCGGATGTCCGGGTGGCGCAAACCGTCCAGATCCAGCGCATGGACGCTCTCGGGGGGCGAGACGCGACGCATGTCCGCCAGGTGTTCCTCGAGGAACGCGGCGATGCGCGGGTCTTGCAGGTCGTCCAGTCGAATGCGCAGGTCTGCCGCCATCGGATCAGAACAGGAAATACCGCTGCGTCATCGGCAGCGAGGTCGCCGGCTCGCAGGTGAGCAGGTGGCCGTCGGCGCGCACGGCGTAGGTCTGGGCGTCGATCTCCATCCTGGGCGTGTAGGCGTTGTGGACCATGTGCTGCTTGCGCACGCCACGGATGTCCTTCACCGCGCTCAGGGTCTTGCGCAGGCCGTAGCGCTCGCCGATGCCGGCGGCCAGCGCGGCCTGCGAGACGAAGGTGAGCGAGCCGCGCGCGAGCGAGCCGCCGTAGGCGCCGAACATCGGCCGGTAGTGCACCGGCTGCGGCGTCGGGATCGAGGCGTTGGGGTCGCCCATCGCGGCCATGGCGATGGTGCCGCCCTTGATGACGGTGAAGGGCTTGACGCCGAAGAAGGCCGGCTTCCACACCACCAGGTCGGCCCACTTGCCGACCTCGATGCTGCCCACCTCGTGCGCGATGCCGTGCGCGATGGCCGGGTTGATCGTGTACTTGGCGACATAGCGCTTGGCGCGGAAGTTGTCGTGGCGCTCGGTGTCGCCGGGCAGCTTGCCGCGCTGGCCCTTCATCTTGTGCGCCGTCTGCCAGCAGCGCATGACGACCTCGCCGACGCGGCCCATGGCCTGCGAGTCGGAGCTGAACATGCTGATCGCGCCCAGGTCGTGCAGGATGTCTTCCGCCGCGATGGTCTCCTTGCGGATGCGCGACTCGGCGAAGGCCAGGTCCTCGGCGATGCCGGCGTCCAGGTGGTGGCAGACCATGAGCATGTCGACGTGCTCGTCGAGCGTGTTCACGGTGTAGGGCATCGTCGGGTTGGTCGACGAGGGCAGGAAGTTGTCCTCGCCCACCACGCGCAGGATGTCCGGCGCGTGGCCGCCGCCGGCGCCCTCGGTGTGGAAGGCGCAGATGCCGCGGCCCTTGACCGCCGCGACGGTGTTCTCGACGAAGCCCGATTCGTTGAGCGTGTCCGAGTGGATCGCGACCTGCGTGTCGGTGGCGTCGGCCACGTCCAGGCAGTTGCTGATCGCCGCGGGCGTGGTGCCCCAGTCCTCGTGCAGCTTCAGGCCGATCACGCCGGCGTCGATCTGCTCGTGCAGCGCGGCCGGCAGGCTGGCGTTGCCCTTGCCGAGGAATCCCAGGTTCATCGGGAACGCGTCGGCCGCCTGCAGCATGCGCTCGATGTGCCAGGGGCCGGGCGTGGAGGTGGTGGCGAAGGTGCCGGTGGCCGGCCCGGTGCCGCCGCCGAGCATGGTGGTCACGCCCGAGGCCAGCGCCTCCTCGATCTGCTGCGGGCAGATGAAGTGGATGTGGCTGTCGATGCCGCCGGCCGTGACGATGTTGCCCTCGCAGCTGATGACCTCGGTGCCCGGGCCGATGACGATGTCCACGCCCGGCTGCACGTCCGGGTTGCCGGCCTTGCCGATGGCCACGATGCGTCCGCCCGCGAGGCCGATGTCGGCCTTGACGATGCCCCAGTGGTCTAGGATCAGCGCGTTGGTCATCACCGTGTCGACGGCGCCCTCGGCGCGCGTCCTCTGGGATTGCGCCATGCCGTCGCGGATGGTCTTTCCGCCGCCGAACTTCACCTCCTCGCCGTAGCCGCCGGCGCGCAGGGTGTGGTCGGCCTCGACCTCGATCACCAGGTCGGTGTCGGCAAGCCGCACGCGATCGCCCACGGTGGGGCCGAAGATCTCGGCGTACGCACGCCGTCCAATGCTCGCCATTTCAGCTCCTGTCTTTTCGTGGGATGCGGTGGAACCGGCTTTGCCGGGCCGTCGGCATCGCCCCCTGGAAGGGGGTTGGCGCAGCGACACGAAGTGCGCGAAGACTGGGGGTCATGCCAATTTCCCTTGGACGAGGCCGCGAAAGCCGTACACGATCCGGTCGCCGGCGAAGTCGCACAGCTCGACCGTGCGCTGCTGGCCGGGCTCGAAGCGCACGGCGGTGCCGGAGGCGATGTTCAGCCGCATGCCGTGCGCGGCGGCGCGGTCGAAGCCGAGCGCGCCGTTGGTCTCGGCGAAGTGGTAGTGCGAGCCGACCTGGATCGGCCGGTCGGCGGTGTTGCGCACCACCATCGTCAGGGTGCGGCGGCCGGGGTTGAGCACGTGGTCGCCGTCGTCGGTGAGGAGTTCGCCGGGGATCATGTCGGTCTTCCTTCGAGGCCCGCGTCAGGCCAGCTGGGCCAGCAGCGTGGCGCCGAACAGCGCCACGGCCGCGCCGACGGCGCGCGGCAGCCAGGCGCCGTGACGGCGCAAGATCCAGCCGAGGCCCAGGCCGGCGGCATGCAGCAGCGCGGTGGCCAGCACCATGCCGGCGAGCGCCGGCGCGGCGTTGCCGTCACCGGCGAGTTCGATGCCGTGCGCCGCGCCGTGGAAGACGGCGAACGCGCCGACCAGCGCCGCCGCCACCGGCCCCGGCAGCCGCAGCCGCGCGGCCGCCAGCAGGCCGATCACCAGCAGCGAGGCCGCGATCATCGGCTCGATCGCCGGGACGCCCAGTCCCGCGAGGCCGGCCAGCGCGCCCGCCAGCAGCATGGCCGCGAAGCCGAGCGGCGCCCACAGCGCGTCGCGCCCGCTGCGTGCCGCCGAGGCGCTCCACAGGCCCACTCCGACCATCGCGGCCAGGTGGTCCAGCCCGGTGAAGGGATGCGCCAGGCCCTGCAGGAAGCCGACGTGCTGATGGGCCGACGCGCCGTCGGCGCCGACGTGCGCCGACGCCGCCAGGGGCAGCAGGGTCAGCAGGGTCAGCAGGGGCAGGGCGGTGGCAAGGGAAGAACGAATCCAGCGCATGGGGAAGCTCCGCTCGAAGAGAAGGAAGGACAGGGAGGGAAGTAAAGGGAGATGGCGTGCGCGATGACCGGCGCGGCCGCTCAGACGATCGGCTGGTGCACCGTGACCAGCTTGGTGCCGTCGGGGAAGGTGGCTTCGACCTGGATGTCGGGAATCATCTCGGCGATGCCGTCCATGACGTCGTCGCGCGTGAGCACGGCGCGGCCCTCGCTCATGAGGACGGCGACGCTCTTGCCGTCGCGCGCGCCCTCCATGACGGCGGCCGAGATCAGCGCCACGGCCTCGGGGTAGTTGAGCTTCAGGCCGCGGGCGCGGCGGCGCTCGGCCAGCAGCGCCGCCGTGAAGATCAGCAGCTTGTCTTTTTCGCGGGGGGTGAGTTCCATGGGATCGGCAGCGGATGGCGGAGGGAGGCGGCCATTATGGGCAGGCCCGCACCGATGCAACAGTCGTGCCGGGTTCGCCGGCCCCCGGCTCCCTCAGGCCTCGTACGCGCTGCCGTCGCGGATGCGGTGGATCTCCTCGATCTCCACCACCCACACCAGCCCGTCGCCGATCTGGCCGGTGCTGCAGGCGTCCACGATGGCCTGGCGGATCGTCGGCACCATGGCGTCGTCGGCCAGCAGGCAGACCATCACCTTGCCGGAGAAGTCGGTCAGTTCCTCGCGCACGGTGCGCGTGCGCAACGCCGCCGGCGCCGTGAAGCCCTCGGCCTTGAGCAGCGTGACACCGGGGAAGTTGGGGATCGCGCGCAGCGCGGCGCGCAGCTTTTCCACGCGGCTGGGCCGCACGATGGCTCGGATTTCCTTCATGAGATCTCCTTGGGTTCAATGGGAACGAAGAGGCGGCGCCGCCACGCCGATCCGCCTGCCGGGACACCGCGCAACCGCTCCGCCGGTCCGCGGGTGTCGCCCCCCTGCGAAGGGGGTCGGCGAAGCGGCACGCGGTGCGCGCAGCCTGGGGGATGGCCAAGTCCTAGGCTTCGACGGGCTTCTCGTCGAACCAGCGGTAGAGCGTGGGCAGCACCACCAGCGTCAGCAGCGTCGACGAGATCAGCCCGCCGATCACCACGATGGCCAGCGGCCGCTGCACTTCCGAGCCCGGTCCGGTCGCGAACAGGAAGGGCACCAGGCCCAGCAGCGCCACGGTGGCGGTCATCATCACCGGGCGGAAACGCTGCACGCAGCCCTCGCGCACGGCCTCGGCCACGTCCAGGCCGTCCTCGCGCAGGCGCCGGATGGCGCTGACCAGCACCACGCCGTTGAGCACCGCGATGCCCCACAGCGCGATGAAGCCGACCGAGGCCGGCACGCTCAGGTACTCCCGCGTCACGAACAGCGCCACCAGCCCGCCGATCGAGGCGAAGGGCAGCACCAGGATGATCAGCCCGGCCAGGCGCACCGAGTTGAACAGCATGAACAGCAGGAAGAAGATCGCCGCGATGGTCAGCGGCACGATCACCGCCAGCGTGCTCATGGCGCGCTCCATGTTCTCGAACTGGCCGCCGTAGACGAACGAGTAGCCCGGGGGCACGTTCACTTCCTTGGCGATGCGGTCCTGCACCTCCTGCACGAAGCCGCCCAGGTCGCGGCCCTCGACGTTGGCGCCGACCACCACGCGGCGCTTGCCGGCCTCGCGGCTGATCTGCGCCGGGCCGTCGAGCAGCCGGATCTTGGCCACCGTCGACAGCGTCACCTGCGCGCCGCCGGCGGCCGTCAGCAAGGTGTTGCCGATGGCCTCCGGCGTGGCGCGCTCGTCCTCGGGGAAGCGCACCGCCACCGCGAAGCGCCGCTCGCCCTCGTAGAGCGTGGTCACTTCCTTGCCGCCGATGGCCGTCTCGATGATGTCCTGCACGTCCGACACGTTGATGCCGTAGCGCGCGATGACCGCGCGGTCGATCTCCACCATCAAGGCCTGCTGGCCCGACAGGCGCTCGATGCGGATGTCGCGGCTGCCCGAAACGTCCTTGAGCACGCGCGCCACGCCCTCGGAGATCTCCTTGAGCTGGGTCAGGTCGTCGCCGAAGACCTTGATGGCCACCTGCGAGCGCACGCCCGTGACCATCTCGTCGACCCGCTCGGAGATCGGCTGCGACAGCACGATCTGCACGCCCGGGATGCTGGAGAGGCGCTGGCGGATCTCCTCGTCGATCTCGTCCTGCGAGCGGCCGCTGTCCGGGTCGAGCAGCACGATCGGGTCGGACTCGTTCGGCCCGGCCGGGTCGGCCGGCGACTCGCCGCGGCCCAGCTTGGAGACCACCGAGCGCACGCCCTTGACCTCGGCGATGCTCTTCATGGCCGCCATCTCCATGCGGATCGACTCGTCCAGCGAGATGCTCGGCACGCGGTTGATCTGCGGGGTGAGGGCGCCTTCGCGCATCGTCGGCATGAAGGACTTGCCCAGCAGCGGGAACAGCGCCATCGATCCCAGCAGCAGTCCCACCGAGACGGCCAGCGTCACGCGGTTGCGCCGCGTGGCGTTGTCCAGCAGGTTCAGGTAGTGGCGCTTCATGAAGGCGATGACGCGCGTGTCCTCGCCCGTGCCGCCCTTGAGGAAGAACGAGCACAGCACCGGCGAGAGCAGCAGCGACACCACCAGCGAGACGAACAGCGAGATGGCGATGGTCATGGCCAGCGGGCCGAACATCTTGCCCTCCTGGCCCTCCAGCGTCATCAGCGGCAGGAACACCAGGATGATGATCAGGATGCCGAAGATGGTGGGCGTGGCCACCTCGCTGGTGGCCTGCAGGATGGTGCGGATGCGCGATCCCTTGCCGGGCTCGGCGTGGCCCAGGCGGTGATAGACGTTCTCCACCACCACCACCGTGGCGTCCACCATCAGGCCGATGGCGATCGCCAGCCCTCCCAGCGACATCAGGTTGGCCGAGATGCCGTAGCGGTTCATGACGATGAAGGTGGTCAGCGGCGTGATGATCAGCGTGGCCACCACGATCAGGCTGGAGCGCACGTCGCCCAGGAAGATGAACAGCACCACCACCACCAGCGCGATGCCCTCGAGCAGCACCTTGCCGACGGTCCACAGCGCGGCGTCGACCAGCTCGGTGCGGTCGTAGAAGGGCGTGATCTGCAGGCCGCCGGGCAGCTGGCCCTGGGCGTTGATCTCGGCGACGCGCTCCTTCACGCGGCCGACCACCTCCTTGGCGTTGCCCCCGCGCATCATCAGCACGATGCCCGAGACCCCTTCGGTGTAGCCGCCCTTGATGATGGCGCCCTGGCGCACCTCGCTGCCGATCTGCACCTCGGCCACGTCGCGCACGAACACCGGCACGCCGGCCTGTTCCTTCAGCACGATGTTGCCGATGTCGTCGAGCGTGCGGATGATGCCCACGCCCTGGATCAGGTACTGCTCGCTGGCCAGGGGCAGCACGCCGCCGCTGGCGTTGGCGTTGTTCTGCGCGATCGACTGCACCACCTGCTGCACCGACAGCCCGTAGTGGCGCAGGCGACCGGGGTCGACCAGCGCCTGGTACTGGCGCACGTAGCCGCCCTGCGAGTTGATCTCGGCCACGCCGGGGATCGAACGCAGCATCGGCCGCACCACCCAGTCCTGCACGGTGCGGCGCTCGGCCAGCTCCTCGGGCGTGAGGGCGCGCTGGCCGTCGTCGGGATGGTCGAGGGTGTACTGGTAGACCTCGCCCAGGCCGGTGGAGACCGGCCCCATCACCGGCACGATGCCCGCGGGCATGCGCGGCGTGACCTCGATGAGCCGCTCGGTCACGAGCTGGCGCGCGAAGTAGACGTCGGTCTCGTCGGTGAACACCAGCGTGATGATCGACAGCCCGCTCTTGTTGAGCGAGCGCATCTCCACCAGCCCCGGCAGGCCGGTGACGGCGATCTCCAGCGGCACGGTGACGAAGCGCTCGATCTCCTCGGGCGAGCGGCCGGGGGCCTCGGTGGCGACCTGCACCTGCACGTTGGTCACGTCGGGGAAGGCGTCGACCGACAGGTTCAGCGCGGCGCGCACGCCGAAGCCGCAGACCACCAGCGCGAGCACGATCACCACGAGCCGCTGGGTGAGGACGGCCCGGATCAGGGAAGCGATCATTCGGCGCTCACTCCAGTTCGGCGCGCTTGCGCTCGTTGTTGAGATGGAAGGCGCCGCCGGTCACGACGGGCTTGCCTTCCTCGAGACCCTTGAGCACCGGGCGCATGCCGTCGCTCGGCGCGCCGAGCTCGACGGGCACCAGGCGGTAGGTGTTGTCGGCGGTGCGCGTGTAGAGGTGGTCGCGGTCGTTGTCGCGCACCACGGCGGCGTCGGGCACGGCCAGCACGCGCTGGGTGCGGCCGGTGATGCGCATGGTCGCGAGCATCTGCGGCTTGAGCGCGCGGTGCGGGTTGTCGACCTGGGTGCGGATGGCCACCGTGCGGGTGTCGGCGGCCACGGTGTCGCCGACCTGGATGATCTTGCCGGCGATGAGGTCGTTGCCCAGCGCCGGCACCTCGATCTCGACCGACTGGCCGGCCTCGACGGTGCGCGCGGCCTGCTCGGGCAGGGCGCCCACGACCCAGACGTTGCGCAGGTCGGCCACGGTGAAGAGCGCGTCGCCCGGCTGGGCCACCTGGCCCTGGCTGAGCGTGCGTTCGAGCACCACGCCGCTCTGCGTGGCGACGATGGCGGCGGACGAGGCGATCGTCCCCTGGCGCTGCAGCTTCTGAAGCGCGTCGCCGGAGATGCCCATCAGGCGCAGCTGGTCGGTGGCCGCGCGCAGTTCGGCCTGGGCGATGGCCAGTTCGGCCTCGCGGCGCTGGACCTCGGCCGAGCCGATGACGTCGGCCTGGATCAGCTGGCGCGCGCGCTCGACGGCGCTGGCGGCCAGGCGCAGGTTGGAGTTGGCGCGCATCACGGCGAGCTGGGCGGTGGTGAGTTCGGGGCTGGTCACGTGGGCCAGCACCTGGCCCTGGCGCACGGTGTCGCCGACCTCGACCAGCACGTCGATGATCCGGCCGCTGACGGAGGCGCCGATGCGCGTGACCAGGCGTTCGTTGGCGGAGACGCGGCCGGGCACGCTCTGCGTCGTCGCGATCTCGGCCATGGCCAGCGGCCGGACCTCAAAGTTGGACGCCATCTCGGGCTTGACGACGACCACCATCGGGTCGGCCGGCGGCGCCGGCGCGGCCTCGGGCTCGGCCGGCTTGCCGCAGCCCTGCAGGAACAGGAGGGACGCCAGGAGGACGGCGCCGGAGAGGAGTTTGCGTGTGTGGGGCATGGAAAGGTCCGCCTTCAGGGCTGCAGGGGGGCGCCGGCGAAGCGGCCGGCGAGGAGTTCGATGTCGATGCGCGCGGCCTGCACCTGGAAGCGCGCGGCCAGCAGGTCGGCGCGCACGGTGCGCAGCACGCGCTGGGCGTCCAGCACGTCCAGGATGCCGCGCTCGCCGTAGCGGTAGGCTGCCTCGGCCACGCGCACGGCGGCCTCGGCGTCGCGCACGGCGCCGGTGCTCAGCGCCTGCACCTTCAGCTGGGCGATCTCCTGCATCTGCGCGGCCTGCAGGATCTGCTGGCGCAGTTCCAGCTGCAGGCCCTCGTAGCGGCCCCGCGCGCGCACCAGCTCGGAGGACGCCTCGGCGATCGGGCCGGTGCGCTGGTCGAACAGCGGGATCTGCACGCCCACGCTGATGCGGCCGGTGCGTACCTCGGGGTCGCGTCCCTGGTCGTAGCGCACCTCCAGGCCGGGCCAGCGGTTGGCGCGGGCACCGGAGACCAGCGCCTGCGAGCGGTCGATCTCCGCGCGCAGGGCCAGCAGGTCGGGATTGCGCGCCAGGCCCTCGTCCACCAGCAGGTCGCGCGGCGGCAGCGGCGACACGTCGGCCAGGGTCTCGTTGAGCGTCCAGCGCGCGGGCAGGTGGCCGGCGGCCAGGCGGTTGAGCGTGAAGAGCGACTGCTCGACCATCAGCGCCGTGGTGTCGCGCACCTGGCGCGCGTTGATGATCTCGGCCTCGGCCTTGATGAGCTCGTAGCGCGGTGCCTCGCCGCTGCCGACGCGGGCGTTGACGCGCGTCTGCACCTGCTCCAGCAGCGCCAGCGAGTCGGCGGCGGCGGCGGCCTCGGCCTGGCGCAGCAGGTACTCGTAGGCGCGCAGCCGGATCTCGCCGATCAGCGTGTTGCGTACCGACGCCGCCGACGCGCCCGTGCCCTGCACGGCGAAACGGGCCGCCTCGACGCGAGCGCGGCGCAGCGCCGGGTTCTCGATCAGCTGCGAGACGCCCCAGGTCTGGGTGTTGCCGCTGGCGGTGGTCGGCAGGATGGCGCGCTGGCGCCCGGTGCCGTATTCGAGCCGGGGATTGGGGATCGCGCCGGCGGAGATCACGGCGGCGGCGGCGGTCACGCGGGCCTGCTCGGCCGAGAGCAGGGCGGGGTTGTAGGTCAGGATGGTCTGGACCAGTTCGTCCAGGCCGAGCACGGGCGCCAGCTGGCCGCCGACCCGCGTCGGCGCGACCTCGCCGGTGGCCAGCGAGGGCGATCGCGAGTCCAGCGACGGTGGGCGCGGGTCGCCGCCCGCCGCGCGGGGCGCGCGTTCGCCGGCCGGCGTCTGCGCCAGGGCGGGGCACAGCGCCGCGCCGGTGGTGAGGAAGACGGCCGCCAGCGCCCGACGCGCGGCCTTGTTCGAGGGAAAGTGCATGGTTGTCGCTGCCTTCTGGGGGCAGTGATCGGTGAGGGAAGGAGACGAGGAGGGGCGCCGACCGGTGCGGACGGCGCGGGACAGGCGACGCCCCGGGCAGGCCGGAGACGTCGCGCGCGCGGCTGTCAGGCGCGGGCCGGGGGGCGCAGCAGGCGCTCGTGCCGCTCGGGCAGGGCGCCGGTGGCGGGAAAGGTCGGTCGGCCCGGGCGCGGCAGCGGCGCGAGGGCCAGCGCGGCGACCGCCGGCATCGTCTCGCCGTGGTCGTCGAGCGCGTGGCCGGCGTCGACCAGCGCGCTGCACACCGGCGCGCTGGCGATGTCGTCCCAGAGTTCCTCGACGGAATCGACGACGTCCTGGACCAGCACCGTGGCCACCGCCGACAGGCGCTGCGGATCGGCGGACGACGTGCACGGCTTCGTGGCGACCAGTCCCATCGACAGGGAGGTCATCAGCAGGAAGAGGAAGCACACGAACGCCGAACGCATAGGCGAAAGATTGTGCATGAGCCAAAAGGGTTAACCCTTGGAAGACGTGGACACGTCCTTGTAGGACGGCGGGAGATTCGCGCTGCGGCCGGGGCCGCGATGCGAGGCCGGCGGACGCTTGGCATGGATGCTGCAGCCGGCGCAGCCGTGCCGCATCCCATCCCTCCCACGACCCGCGCGACCGCCGCCGTGCCCGATCCCGTCGCCGATCCCGCGCCGGTGGCGGCTTCGCAGGAAGCGCCGCAGCGCATCGTCAAGGTCCGGCGCGACTACAACAGCTGGGTGGCGAGCGAGACACTGGAGGACTACGCCCTGCGCTACACGCCGCAGCGCTTCCGCCGGATGTCCGAGTGGCGCGTGGCCAGCACGGCCTTCGGCGGCGCGGCCTCGTTCCTGATCCTGGAGGCCGTGGGCGCGACGCTGCTGGTGCAGTACGGCTTCTCCAACGCCTTCTGGGCCATCCTGGCGACCGGGCTGATCATCTTCCTGGCCGGCCTACCCATCAGCATCTACGCCGCGCGCTTCGGCATCGACATGGACCTGCTCACGCGCGGCGCGGGCTTCGGCTACATCGGCTCGACGCTGACCTCCCTCATCTACGCCTCCTTCACCTTCATCTTCTTCGCGCTGGAGGCGGCGGTGATGGCCTATGCGCTGGAACTGGCGCTGGGCGTGCCGCCGGCCTGGGGCTACCTGGTCTGCGCGCTGGTGGTCATCCCGCTGGTGACGCACGGGGTCTCGGCCATCAGCCGGCTGCAGGTCTGGACGCAGCCGATCTGGCTGGTGATGCTGGTGGTGCCGTTCTGCTACGTGCTCGCGCGCAATCCCGGTGCGTTCTCGGGCATCACGCACTACGGTGGGGTGAGGGGGGCGTCCTCGGGCTTCGATACGCACCTCTTCGGTGCCGCCCTCACGGTCGGCATCGCGCTCATCACGCAGATGGGCGAGCAGGCCGACTACCTGCGCTTCATGCCGGCGCGCACGCCGGCCAACCGCGCGCGCTGGTGGGCCGGGGTGCTGGCGGGCGGTCCGGGCTGGGTGGTGCTGGGCGTGCTCAAGATGCTGGGCGGGGCGGCGCTGGCCTACCTGGCCATCACGCACATGGTGCCGCCCGAGCGCGCGGTCGATCCCAACCAGATGTACCTCGCGGCCTACGAGTACGTCTTCGACGACTACGGCTGGGCGGTGGCCGCGACGGCGCTGTTCGTGGTCGTCTCGCAGCTCAAGATCAACGTCACCAACGCCTATGCCGGCTCGCTGGCCTGGAGCAACTTCTTCTCGCGCATCACCCACAGCCATCCGGGGCGCGTGGTGTGGGTCGTCTTCAACGCGCTGATCGCCTTCATGCTGATGGAGATGAACGTCTTCGAGGCGCTGGGCGACGTGCTGGGCGTCTACGCCAACATCGCCATCGCCTGGATGACGGCGGTCGTGGCCGACCTGGTGATCAACAAGCCGTTGGGCCTCTCGCCCCCGGGCATCGAGTTCAAGCGCGCGCACCTGTGGGACGTCAATCCGGTGGGCGTGGGCGCGATGGCGCTGGCCTCGGTGCTGTCGATCACGGCGCACCTGGGGGCCTTCGGGCCGCTGGCGCAGGCCTTCTCGGCGCTCATCGCGCTGGGCGCGGCGCTGGCGGCGGCGCCGCTGATCGCCTGGGCCACGGGCGGGCGCTACTACCTCGCGCGCGGTCCGGAACACGCGGCGCGGGCCGGCAACGGCGCCGAGGCGCGCGATGCCGGCGCGCCCCCGGCGACGGCACCCGGCACGGTCGGCCGGCCCGTGCGCTGGGCCCGCGTGGCGCGCGACCCGGCCACCGCGCGGGCCCTGGCGTCGGCGCGTCTGCAGGTACAGCGCTGCGTCATCTGCGAGCGCGACTACGAGGCGCCCGACATGGCGCACTGCCCGGCCTACCAGGGCGCGATCTGTTCGCTGTGCTGCACGCTCGACGCCCGCTGCGGCGACCTGTGCAAGCCGCAGGCGAGCCTGTCGCGCCAGTGGTCGGGCACGCTGCGCTGGCTGCTGCCGCGGCGCGTGTGGCCCTACCTCGACACCGGCCTGGGCCACTTCCTGCTCATCACGGGGGTCGTGGTGCCGCTGCTGGCGGCGGTCTTCGGCGTGCTCTACCAGCAGGAGCTGCGCGCGCTGGCCGACGGCGCGCTCGGCCCGATGCCCTCGGGCGAGGTCGCCGAGGCGGTGCGGCGCGCGCAGGTGGCGTCGCTGCGCTCGGGCTTCCTGAAGTCGTACATGGCGCTGCTGCTGATCGCCGGCATCGTGGCCTGGTGGCTGGTGCTGGCGCACCAGAGCCGCCGGGTGGCGCAGGAGGAATCGAACCGCCAGACCCGCCTGCTGCAGCGCGAGATCGAGCTGCACCACGCCACCGACCTGGCCCTGCAGGCGGCCAAGCAGCGCGCCGACGAGGCCCGCGAGATCGCCGAGCAGGCCAAGCACGCCGCCGACGTGGCGCGCCGCGCCGCCGACCACGCCAACCAGGCCAAGAGCCGCTACATCAGCGCCATCAGCCACGAGCTGCGCACGCCGCTCAACAGCATCCTGGGCTACGCGCAGCTCATGGGCGAGGACGCCGCCGTGCCGCCGCACCGCCGCCAGGCCGTCGCCGTCATCCAGCGCGGCGGCGAGCATCTGCTCTCGCTCATCGAGGGCACGCTCGACATCGCCCACATCGAGGCCGGCAAACTGACCCTGCAGGCGAAGCCGATGCGCTTCGCCGAGACGATGCGCGAGCTGGCCGACATGTTCGAGCTGGAGGCCTCGGAGAAGGGCCTGGCCTTCCGCTACGAGCCCGCCGGCGCGCTGCCCGAGGCGGTGCGCGCCGACGAGCGGCGCGTGCGCCAGATCCTGATCAACCTGCTGGGCAACGCCATCAAGTTCACGGCCGCCGGCCGCGTCGTGCTGCGGCTGCGCTACGCGCGCGAGTTCGCGGTGCTGGAGATCGAGGACACCGGACCGGGCATGTCGGCGCGCGAGATCGAGCGCATCTTCGAACCCTTCGCGCGCGGCGACGCGCCCGGCGGCGGCAGTGGCGGTGGCGGCGGCCCGCGCGCGCCGGGCGCCGGCCTGGGCCTGACCATCGCCAAGATGCTGACCGACCTGATGGGCGGCGAGATGTCGGTGCGCAGCACGCCGGGCGCGGGCTCGGTGTTCCGCGTGCGGCTGTTCCTGCCGCGCATCCACGACGCCGGCGCCGTCGCGTCGCCCGTGGCGGCACCCATCGCGGCGCGCCGGCCCCGGCGCGGCTACGCGGGCACGCGCCGCCGCGTGCTGGTGGTGGACAACGAGGAGGCCGACCGCGAGCTGCTGGTGCGCGTGCTGGAGCCGCTGGGCTTCGAGCTGCGCACCGCCGCCAGCGGGCACGACGCGCTCGACCTGATCGCCGCCGGCTTCCGGCCGGACGCCATGTTCGTCGATCTCGCCATGCCTGGCATCGACGGCTGGGAGACCTTGCGTCGCGCGCGCCGCTTCGCGCCCGGCTTGGCGCCGGGACACGTCGCCGTCGTCTCGGCCAACGCCTTCGACAAGCGGCTGGACAACGACGCCGGCATCGCGCCGGAGGACTTCTTCGTCAAGCCGGTGCGCCACAGCGAGCTGATCGACTGGCTGGGCCGCCGGCTCGCGCTGCGGTGGAGCGAGACGCCGGTGGCGTCGGACGGCGCCGACGCGCCGGTCGCGGCGGCGACGGCGCTCGTGCGGCCGTCGGAGGCGAACCTCGCCGCGTTGCGGGAGGCCGTCGGACTGGGTTACTTTCGGGGCGTGATGAACCAGCTCGACGCCATCGACCTCGCCGAACCCGCCTGCGCCGCGTGGACCGCCGCCCAGCGCGCGCTGGCGCGCCAGTTCCGCTTCGAGGCGATGGACGCATGAGCGATCCCGCCGCCGCGCCCGTGCCCGCCCGCCCGCTCGCCGCCCAGGGCGACCTGGTGCTGATCGTCGACGACGTGCCCGACAACCTCGCCGTGCTGCACGACGCGCTCGACGAGTCGGGCTACACGGTGCTGGTGGCCACCAATGGCGCGGCGGCGCTCGCGCGCGCGGCGCAGGCGCGGCCGGACATCGTGCTGCTCGACGCCATGATGCCCGGCATGGACGGCTTCGAGGTCGCGCGCCGCCTGAAGGCCGACGCCGCCACCGCGCACATCCCGATCGTCTTCATGACCGGCCTGACCGAGACCGAGCACCTGGTCGCCGCGCTGGAGGCCGGTGGCGTCGACTACGTCACCAAGCCGATCAAGCCCAAGGAGGTGCTCGCGCGCATGAACGTCCACCTGCAGGGCGCGCGCCGCGCGCGCCAGGAGGCGCAGCAGGCCGGGCAGGCGCGCAACGCGCTCGACGCCTTCGGCTACGCCAGCGCCACGGTGCGCCTGCCCGAGGGCCGCATCATCTGGCAGACCGCCCTGGCGCGCGACCTGCTGCTGCGCTACTTCGGCACCCAGGCGCCGCAGGCGCCGCAGGCGCTGCTCGACTGGCTGCGGCGCCACGTGGCCGACG
The DNA here is from genome assembly GCF_050435945.1 of Variovorax sp. PvP013. Taxonomy (NCBI): domain Bacteria; kingdom Pseudomonadati; phylum Pseudomonadota; class Betaproteobacteria; order Burkholderiales; family Comamonadaceae; genus Variovorax; species Variovorax sp. PvP013. The sequence continues at coordinate 21,881 of NZ_JBNDLF010000002.1, read as the reverse complement.
CGCAGGAGCGCCGGATCGAGCCGCCCGCGCTCGACGTCGCGCTGGGCGCGCGCACTCTGACGCTGCGCCTGCACCAGCAGACCGGCCACGACGACGCCGGCGACGACTGGCTGGTCATCATGCGCGAGACCTCCGACACCGGCGTCGTCGAGGCCATCGGCCTGACCCTGAAGCTGACGGCGCGCGAGGCCGAGGTGCTCTACTGGGTCGTCAAGGGCAAGACCAACCGCGACATCGGCGAGATCGTCGGCAGCAGCCCGGCGACGGTGAAGAAGCACCTGGAGCGCGTCTACGTCAAGCTCGGCGTGGAGACGCGCACCGCCGCCGCCAGCGTGGCGATGCAGCGCATCCGGGCGCTGCAGTCGCGCTAGCGGCCGATCAGGCGACGGACGTGCGCGCCGCGATGAAGGCGTCGAGGTCGGGCACCGACATCGGCTTGCCGTAGAGGTAGCCCTGCACGACCTCGCAGCCCAGCGCCTGCAGGGCGTCGCGCTGCTCGATCTCCTCGACGCCCTCGGCGATGACCTCGATGCCGATCTTCTCCGTCAGGTCGATGACCATCTCGACGATCGCCGCGTCGGTGTGGTCGGTGCAGATCTCCTTGACGAAGCTGCGGTCGATCTTCAGGCGCGTGATCGGGTAGCGCTTGAGCAGGCTGAGCGACGCGAAGCCCGTGCCGTAGTCGTCGAAGGCGATGCCCACGCCCAGCGTGCGCAGCACGCGCAACGGCTCGAGCATCAGTTCGTCGTGCTGCAGGATGATGTTCTCGGTGATCTCCAGCTCCAGCGCGTCGGGCGGCAGGCGGGTCCGCTCCAGCACCTCCATGACCTCGCGCGCGAGCCGGCCGGTGCGGAACTGCGCGCCGAAGAGGTTCACGCCCATGCGCAGGTGCGGCACGCGCTCGCGCAGGCGCACGGCATGGGCGCAGGCGGCGGCCAGCACCCAGTGCCCGACGTCGGCCGCGAACGGGCCGGACTCGATGGTCGAGAGGAAGCGGTAGGGCGCGAGCAGTCCCTCGACCGGGTGGCGCCAGCGCAGCAGCGCCTCCAGACCGAGCAGCGCGCCGTCGGCGATGCGCACCTGCGGCTGGTAGAACAGCTCGAACTCCTCGTGCTCGATGGCGCGCCGGATCTCGCCCTCGAAGGCGCGGCGTGTGAGCACGGCGTCGCGCAGGCCGTGGGTGAAGGAGCGCAGGCAGTTCCGGCCCTCGGCCTTGGCGTGGTACATGGCCAGGTCGGCCGCCGAGAGCAGGTCGCCGACCTGCCGGCCGTCGGCGGGGCAGCGCGCGATGCCGATGCTCGCTGTGACGTGAACGGTCTGGCCGTCGACCGCCATCGGCGCGGCCACGGCGTCCAGGATGCGCCGTGCGCAGTCGTCGACGCGCGCCGCGTCGTCGGTCATGAGGATCGAGAACTCGTCGCCGCCCAGGCGCGCGACCGTGTCGGCCGGGCCGACGCAGTCCCGCAGGCGGCGCGCCGCCTGCCGCAGCACCGCGTCGCCGGCGCTGTGGCCCAGGGTGTCGTTGACGTCCTTGAAGCCGTCGAGGTCGAGCATCAGCAGCGCGAAGGGCCGCGCCTTGGCGACGTGATCGGCGATCCGCGCGAGCAGCACGCCCCGGTTGGGCAGGCCCGACAGGCTGTCGAGGTGCGCCAGGTCGAACAGCCGGGCCTCGTCGGCGCGGCGCGCGCTGATGTCGCGGATGATGGCGCCGAAGGTGGTGCGACCCGCCTCCTGCCACATCGACAGCGACAGCTCCACCGGGAACTCCGTGCCATTCGCATGGATGGCGTCGAGCTCGATGGTGCGGCCCACCAGCCTGGGCTCGCCGCCCTCGGCGACGCGCCGCATGCCGCCCTCGTGGCCGCCACGCATGCGCGGCGGGATGATGATGTCGATGTTGGCGCCGAGGGCCCGTTCCGCCGGGATGCCGAAGAGACGTTCGCAGGCACCGTTCCAGAACGTGATGATCCCCCGGGCGTCGGAGCAGACGATGCCGTCGGCCGACGTGGCGGCGATGTTCTCGAAGCGGGACTGGCCCACCGAGCCGGCCACCGCCAGCCGGCGCAGCTCCAGCCGGTCGAGCACCATCAGCGCCATCGCCCGGAGGTTGGTGCGTTCGCGGTCGGTCAGCCGCGCGCGGGGCGCGGTGTCGGCGACGCACAGCGTGCCCAGCACGTGGCCCAGCGGCGAGCGCAGCGGCACGCCGGCGTAGAAACGGACGAAGGGCGCGCCGCGCACCAGCGGGATGTCCGCGAAGCGCGGATCGAGCCGGGCGTCCGGCACGACCAGCATCTCGTCGTCGGGCATGTGCAGCGCGTGCGAGCAGAACGATCCCTCGCGCGTGATCTCGCACACGTCGACGCCCACCCTGGACTTGAAGAACAGCCGCGTCCGCTCGACCAGCGAAACCAGGGCGATCGGCGCGCACAGCAGTTGCGACGTGACGTTCACGATCTCGTCGAGACCCGGGTTCTCCTCCTCCTCGGTCAGCCGGTAATCACCCAGGGCGTCCAGGCGTTCCTCTTCGTCGACGGCGGTGGATTCGATGCGCATGGGGCTCCAAGGATGACGCGTTGCGGGGCGACCCCATGCCGGGGTCGCTCGTCAGGATGCCAGGATCTTTCTCGATTCTGAAGGGAGGCGGACCGGCCGGCGACATGTTTCGCGCGGGCCACGAACGACGACGCCCCGCGAGCGGGGCGTCGTGATGGAAACCACCCGGCCGGATCGGGGCCGATCCGGGCCGGGGAAGACGCTCAGGCGGTGACGGGCGAGGCGGCGACCAGGTGCTCGGTCAGGAACCAGACCTGCAGTTCGTTGGTGCGCAGCACGTTGCTCACGAACACGTCGTTGCTGCCCGGATCGCCCACCTCGTCGACCTTGTCGGCGGCTTCGCGGGCCTGCTTGATGATCAGCTCGTGGGCTTCGGCCAGGCGGCGGATCTGCACGGCGGCGGGTTCGCGGCCGCGCGGCGGGCGCGGGATGCGGGTGGTCTCGGCGATGTCGGCGGCCATGGCCAGCGCGATGCCGCCCAGCAACTGGATGCGTTCGGCCAGGATGTCGACCAGCAGGACCTGCCCTTCGAAATGCTGGTCGTACATCAGGTGCAGCTGGTTGAACGTCGGGCCGACGACCTGCCAGTGGTGCTTCTTGTACATGTCGCGCAGCGTGATCGTGTCGGCCAGGCACTGGTTGAGCAGCGCCACGCTGGTCTTGCAGGCGTCCTCGGACAGGCCGTTGGGCAGCTTGACGATCTCGCCGTACTTCTGCGTCTCGTGACTGGGCTGGTCCATGTCGGGCTTGACGGCGTTCGCGTCGCCTGCGGTGAGACCGTCGTTCGTCTTCTTGGTGTCTTTGTTCGAACCTTGGGTAGCCATGGGAAAAACTCCGTAGTTGGGATGGATGGAAGGTTTCTAGGCTTCCTCCCATCCCGGTCGCGTAGTCCATTCGGCTGACCCGGCGCCCTCAGTTGCGACCCCCCGGCGTGTCGGTGTCCGTCCGACGGCCTGTCAGTCGGCGGACTGCATGCCCTCGATGAGGAAACGCACCTTGCGCACGCCCTGCCATTCGTCGGCGTCGAGCCGGAAGGCCAGCGTCGCGCGCGGCGGCAGGGGCTCGGTGTGGCCGAACCAGATGCCGTCGACCGGCCGGCCGCGATGGCGCAGCTTGACCGCCAGGTGCTTCTCGCCGACCAGCCGCTGCGAGATCACCTCGACCTCGTCGCTGAAGGTCGGCGGCGCGAAGCCCTGGCCCCAGACCTCGCGGTGCAGGGTGTCGACCAGATCGACGCGCATGTACTCCGGCGCGATCGGGCCGTCGGTGTCGAGCCGGCGCGTGAGCGTCGCGGCGTCGAGCCATTCGCGCGCGACCTGCGCCAGCGCGCGCTCGAAGGTCCCGAAGTGCTCGCGCGCGACCGTGCAGCCCGCCGCCATCGCGTGGCCGCCGAAGCGCAGCAGCACGCCCGGATGGCGCTTGGCCACCAGGTCGAGCGCGTCGCGCAGGTGGAAGCCCGGGATCGAGCGGCCCGAGCCCTTGATCTCGTGCGACTTGCCCGGCGCCGCGCTGGCCGCGAAGACGAAGGTCGGCCGGTGGAAGCGTTCCTTGATGCGCGAGGCCACGATGCCGACCACGCCCTCGTGGAAGTCGGGGCCGAAGACGCTGATGGCCGCCGGCGTGCCGCCGTGCGGATCGGCGTCGGCCGCGACGACGGCGCCGCCGGCTTCGGCATCCGGACCGGCGTCGGCATCGGCCGGCGCGAACAGCGACTCGGCCAGCAGCAGGGCCTGCTCGCGCATGCCGCCCTCGATGCTGCGGCGCTCGCGGTTGATGCCGTCGAGCAGCCGCGCGAGTTCGTCGGCGCGCACCGGGTCGTCGGTCAGCAGGCACTCGATGCCCAGCGTCATGTCGGCCAGCCGCCCGGCGGCGTTGATGCGCGGACCGAGCGCGAAGCCGAAATCGAAGGTGGTGGCCGTCGCCGCCTGGCGCCCGGCCACGCGGAACAGCGCCGAGAGCCCGACGGGCAGCGCCCCGGCGCGGATGCGGCGCAGTCCCTGCGCGACCAGCCGGCGGTTGTTGACGTCGAGCCGGACCACGTCGGCGACGGTGCCCAGCGCCACCAGGGGCAGCAGGGCGTCGAGCCGGGGCTGGCTGGCGGTGTCGAAGACGCCGCGCGCGCGCAGCTCGGAGCGCAGGGCCAGCAGCACGTAGAACATGACGCCCACGCCGGCGATGCTCTTGCTCGGGAAGTCGCAGCCGGGCTGGTTGGGGTTCACCAGCACGTCGGCCTCGGGCAGCGTCGCGCCGGGCAGGTGATGGTCGGTCACCAGCACCTGCAGGCCGCGCGCGCGGGCGGCGGCCACGCCCTCGACGCTGGCGATGCCGTTGTCCACCGTGACCAGCATGTCGGCGCCGCCGTCGGCCACGCGCTCGGAGATCGGCGGCGTCAGGCCGTAGCCGTCGACCACGCGGTCGGGCACCAGGTAGGTCACGTGCCTGGCGCCCAGCAGGCGCAGCCCGCGCACGGCGACGGCGCAGGCGGTGGCGCCGTCGCAGTCGTAGTCGGCCACCACGCACAGGCGCCGGTCGGCGGCGATGGCGTCGGCCAGCAGCACGGCGGCCGCGCCGGTGCCCAGGAGCGAGGCGGGCGGCAGCAGGCGCGCCAGGCCGTCGTCGAGCTCGTCCTTGCCGCAGACGCCGCGCGCCGCGTACAGGCGCGCGAGCAGCGGATGCACGCCGGCCTGCTCCAGCGCCCAGACGCTGCGCGGCGGCGCGTCGCGTTCGACGATCTTCACGTCACAGGTCCCGCAGCACGGTGGCGGCCTGCGGCCGGCGCAGCAGGCCGCGCAGGAAGGTGGTGGCGCCGCGGCGCTGCGGCACGAAGCGCCGCGCGGCGCGGTCGCCGCACAGGGTCAGCGCGACCGCCGCGCCGCGCGCCTCCTCGGCGCGCAGGGCGGCGATCGGCCCGGCGTCCAGCGCCTGCCAGGCCGCGGCCCAGCCGGCGGCGTCGTCGGCCAGCGCGGGGGCGCGCAGCGTGTCGATCACGTTCGGCGCCGGCACCTCGGTCACCAGCGCCGACTTGGGCAGGGCGCCGGTGCCGCTGAGCCAGAAGGCGTTGACCGCGCGCGCGCCGCGCAGGGCGCGCTCGTCGTTCACGCGCTGGGTGTAGAGCAGCATCTGCATCTCGTTCTGGAGCTTGCGCACCGGGCGCAGCGCGTCCGACAGCGGCGCCCACTCGGAGATCGGCCGGCCGGCGACGCGGTCGAGCGAGGCGGTGGGCAGGGTGCGGAAGAGCTCGCCGCGCGCCAGCCAGCGCCCCGGCACGGCCGAGCCGCGCAGGGCGATGCCCTCGCTCTGGAACAGCGGCCGCGCCGCCTCCAGCAGCGCCTGCGACTCGGCCTCGTCGATCCCGATGTCGGCGGGGTCCTCCAGCAGCACCTCGTCGATCGCCACTTCCCAGTGGCACAGCGTGACCAGGCCCCAGGGCTCGGCGGCGCCGGCGCGGGTCAGGCCGTTCCTCTGCGCCTCGGCGGCGGCCCAGGGGACGAGGCCGTCGTGGGCCTCGATGCCCAGCGAGCGGGCCAGGGCGCGCTCGTGCGGCGGCGACAGCGTGGTCGCGGCCTGCGTGTCGTCGTAGGCGAGCGACAGGCGGGCGAGCAGGGCGTCGAGGTGGGGCAGTCGCAGTCCGGCGACGGCGGCGAGGCAGGCCGGCGAGGAGCGGCCCGCGAAGGGGATCAGGAGGTGTCGGGAGGGGGAGGGTTCGGCCATCGGGGCATTGTCGTTGCGCGGCCGGGGCCGACGGGCGCGATGCCACAATTCGCCCCCTATGCCCCTTCCCTACGAACTGCAGCTCGGCTGGCGCTACACGCGGGCGGGCCGGGCCACGCGGCGCAACGGCTTCATCTCCTTCATCTCGGGCGTCTCCATGCTGGGCATCGGCCTGGGCGTGGCCGCGCTGATCATCGTCCTGAGCGTCATGAACGGCTTCCAGAAGGAGGTGCGCGACCGCATGCTGGGCGTGGTCTCGCACATCGAGATCTTCTCGCGCGACGGCCAGTCGCTGGCCGAGCTCGATCCCATCATGGCGGCCGCGCGCCGCAACCCGGAGGTGGTCGGCGTCGCGCCCTTCATCGCCACCCAGGCCCTGATCGCGCGCGGCGAGGACATGAAGGGCACGCTGGTGCGCGGCATCGACCCGGCGCTGGAGCCCCAGGTGACCGACTTCGCCACCACCGCGCAGCAGGGCGTGCTGGCGAAGCTGGTGCCGGGCGAGTTCGGCGTCGTGCTGGGCGGCGAGCTGGCGCGCTCGCTGTTCGTGCGCACCGGCGACCAGGTCACCCTGGTGGCGCCGGGCGGACAGGTCACGCCGGCGGGCGTGGTGCCGCGCCTGAAGCAGTTCACGGTGGTGGGCACCTTCGACTCGGGCCACTACGAGTACGACTCGGCCCTGGCGATGGTGCACGTGCAGGACGCCGCGCGCGTCTTCCGTTTCGACGGGCCGAGCGGCATCCGCATCAAGCTCAAGGATCTCAACCGCGCCCGCGAGGTGGCCGACGAGCTGGCCCGCACGCTGCCCGGCTCCTTCTTGATCCGCGACTGGACGCGCCAGAACAAGACCTGGTTCGCGGCCGTGCAGGTCGAGAAACGCATGATGTTCATCATCCTGACGCTGATCGTGGCGGTGGCGGCCTTCAACCTGGTCTCGACGCTGGTCATGACCGTGACCGACAAGCGCGCCGACATCGCCATCCTGCGCACGCTCGGCGCCAGCCCGAAGAGCATCATGGGCATCTTCGTCGTCCAGGGCGCCATGGTGGGCGTCATCGGCACCCTCGGCGGCCTGCTGCTGGGACTGGGCATCGCCACCAACATCGACGTCATCGTGCCGGCGCTGGAGCGCCTGTTCCAGGCCAACTTCCTGCCCAAGGACATCTACCTCATCAGCCGCATGCCGAGCGATCCGCAGCGCTCGGACATCATGCCCATCACCCTGATCTCGCTCGCGCTGGCCTTCGCCGCCACGCTGTACCCGAGCTGGCGCGCCAGCCGCGTGAATCCGGCGGAGGCCCTGCGCTATGAATGACCAGGACACGGCCTCCACGCTCGGCGCCGGCGTGTCCGCGTCGCCCTCGGGCGTTCCCGCCAAGGTCGTCCTGCAGGTGCGCGGCCTGACCAAGCGCTTCAGCGAGGGCCGCATCGACCTCACGGTGCTGCACGGCGTCGACCTCGACGTGCGCGCGGGCGAGACGCTGGCCATCGTCGGCTCGTCGGGTTCGGGCAAGAGCACGCTGCTGCACCTGATGGGCGGCCTGGATGCGCCGAGCGCCGGCAGCGTCGAGCTGCACGGCCGCAACATCGCGCGCGCCGACGCGGCCGAGCAGGGCCGGCTGCGCAACAAACACCTGGGCTTCGTCTACCAGTTCCACCACCTGCTGCCCGAGTTCAGCGCGCTGGACAACGTCGCCATGCCGCTGAAGATCCGCCGCGCCCCGCCGGCCGAGGCCCAGGACACCGCCACCCGCATGCTCGCGGCCGTCGGCCTGGGCGAGCGCCTGCACCACCGGCCGGCGGAGCTGTCGGGCGGCGAGCGCCAGCGCGTGGCCATCGCGCGCGCGCTGGTCACCCGGCCCGACTGCGTGCTGGCCGACGAACCCACCGGCAACCTCGACCGCAAGACCGCCGACGGCGTCTTCGCCCTCATGATCGACCTGGCCCGCCGGGACGGCACCGCGTTCGTCATGGTGACGCACGACGAGATGCTGGCGCGGCGGTGCGATCGGGTGCTGCGGTTGGTGACGGGGCGGCTGGCGGACGAGGGCGGCCCGGCGGCGTCCTGATCCGACGGGTCCCGCCGACGGCCTGCCGATCCCTGCCGACCCGGAGCGTCGGACGGCGTGCCGCCGGCCCGGGTTCGCCGGGCCAGGCACGTCTTTCCACCGCCATGACCCTCATAAGGTTTCGCGCATCGCCCCTGGCACGCCTTGCGCTAGGCTCCCCGCACGATGAAAAAAGCCTACCGCGCCTCCCTCCTGCGCTTCGACGGCGACGGCCGTGCCCTGTACGACGAGGACGGCCTGCTGGTCGTCGCGCCCGATGACCGGGGCCGCTGGCGCGTGGTCGACGCCGGCGCCCACGCCGACGTCGCGCCGCGCCATGCCGGCGCCCACGTCACGCACTGGCCGGGCCGCATCCTGGCGCCCGGATTCGTCGACATGCACATCCACTTCCCGCAGACCGACATCATCGGCGCGCCCGCCGAGGGCCTGCTGCCCTGGCTGGAGAACTACACCTTCCCGGCCGAGAGCCGCTTCGCCGACCCGGTGCACGCCGCCGAGGTGGCCGAGGTGTTCTTCGACGAATTGATGCGGAACGGCGTCACCACCGCGCTGACCTTCGCGACCTCGCACGTGGCCTCGGTCGATGCCTTCTTCGCCTCCGCGCAGCGCCGCGGCCTGCGCATGATCAGCGGCAAGGTGCTGCAGGACCGCCATTCGCCCGACGGCGTGCGCGACGAGACCGCGCGGAGCATCGCCGACACCGAGGCCCTGATCCGCCGCTGGCACGACGTCGACCGCCTGGGCTACGCCATCACGCCGCGCTTCGCGCCCACCAGCACCGAGGCGCAGCTCGAGGGCGCCGGCGCGCTGGCCGCGAAGTACCCGGACACCTGGATCCACTCCCACGTCGCCGAGAACAAGGACGAGGTGAAGTGGGCGCGCGAGCTGTTCCCGCATGCGCGCTCCTACCTCGACGTCTACCGCGGTTTCGGCCTGATGCGCGAGCGCGCGGTGTATGCCCACTGCATCCACTTCGACGACGACGACCGCCGCCTGATGCAGGAGACGAAGACGGCGGCCGCCGTCAGTCCGACGAGCAACCTGTTCCTGGGCAGCGGCTTCTTCGACGTCGAAGGCGCCGAGCGCATCGGCATGCGCTACGGTCTGGCCAGCGACGTCGGCGGCGGCACCAGCTTCAGCCCCTTCGCGACCATGATGGCCGCCTACTACGTCGGCCGCGAGGGGCAAACCAAGCCCGGCGTGAGCATCGCGCCGTCGCAGCTCTGGTGGCGCCACACCGGCGGCGCGGCGCGGGCGCTGGGCCTTGAGGGCGTCATCGGCAACCTGCAGCCCGGCTGCGAGGCCGACTTCGTGGTCATCGACCCCCGGGCCACGCCGCTGCTCGCGCGCAAGACCGGACTGGCCCAGAACCTGGAGGAACTGCTGTTCTCCATGATCGTCCTGGGCGACGACCGCCTGATCGAACGCACCGTGATCTCGCAGGCCGGCTGAGTCCCGGCCCGGGGCCGGATCGCCAAGTGCTCATGCAACAATCCCCGCCCCAGCGAACGCGGTGATTTCCTTCGGGAAACACCGCGGAACCGGCTCCGCCGGGCCGCTGGTGTTGCCCCCGGAAGGGGGTTGGCGAAGCGACACGCAGTGCGCGAAGACTGGGGGCGAGATGAGTATCAAGAGCGACAAATGGATCCGGCGCATGGCCGAGCAGACCGGGATGATCGAGCCCTTCGAGCCCGGCCAGATCCGCGAGCAGGACGGCCACAAGATCATCAGCTACGGCACGTCGAGCTATGGCTACGACATCCGCTGCGCCCCCGAATTCAAGGTCTTCACCAACATCCACAGCACGGTGGTGGACCCGAAGAACTTCGACGAGAAGAGCTTCGTCGACTTCCACGGCGACAGCTGCATCATTCCGCCCAACAGCTTCGCGCTGGCGCGCACGGTCGAGTACTTCCGCATCCCGCGCAACGTGCTGACCATCTGCCTGGGCAAGAGCACGTACGCGCGGTGCGGCATCATCGTCAACGTGACCCCGTTCGAGCCCGAATGGGAAGGCTACGTGACACTGGAGTTCAGCAACACGACGCCGTTGCCGGCCAAGATCTACGCCGGCGAGGGCTGCGCCCAGGTGCTGTTCTTCGAGAGCGACAAGGACGATGTCTGCGAGGTCAGCTACAAGGACCGCGGCGGCAAGTACCAGGGCCAGCGCGGCGTCACGCTGCCCAGGGCCTGACCCAGGCGGTCCGGGCGCGCGGCAGCGGGGGCGTCACTCCACCGCGCGGCTGCCGGCGGCCTCGGCCCCAGCCCGAGGCCGGGGCGTGGCTCACATCGATGCCAGGGCGGCGCGCAATTCGGCCGTCAGCACTTCCGCCAAGCCGATGATGCCGATCGGTTCCGAGGGGTGGACGCCATCGGTCGACACCCATGTGTCTCCGTTGCCCTGGCCGGTGGGCGCGCCTGTCCGGCCGTCGCCTGTCTGCCATGGCCCGCGCAGGGAGCCACGGGCGGTGCCCTTGCTGGTCTTCCAGTTGCCACGGATGTTGTCCAGCACGATCCAGGGTCCCGGAAGGGCTTCGACGATCGACGATATGGCGTTCATGACGGCGATGTCCTGGCCGTCCGGGTTGGTCGTGTCGGACTCGTTCGGTTCCCACGGTCCGACGGCCACCAGGACGCTGTCCGGGTTGGCGGCACGGGCACCTTGCAGCACCGTCTTCATGGCTTCCACCGTCGTGGGCCCGGTTCCGGGCCACGGGTCGTTGATTCCCAGCTCCACGATCATGATCGTCGGCTTGGCTTCGGTGAAACGGGCCATGCGCTGAGGCGACGAAGCCCGCGTCTGGAAGTCGTCGTTGATCTCCGCGCGGTAGCCGGTGCCGCCGACGTACGTCGACGTGGTCGCGACGGCGCCCAGCAGCCTGGCCTGCATGTCGATGAAGGTCAGGCCCTTCTGTTCCATGGCCTGGTAGCCCATGTAGCTGTCGCCCGTGAACGAGATCGTGACCGGCTGGTTCGCGGTGAAGTCGTAGGGCGCGATCTTGGCCCCGTTCTCGATGACGATCTCGGAAATCCATGTGCTCGAGCTGCCGACGAAGACGAGATTGCGCTCCTCGGCCGTGCCCAGATCCCATACCGCGTACTGGTTGTTCGCCGTGTAGTGGATGCCGGGGGCGACGAGCTTTCCGTCCACGATCAGCGACATGCTGCAGAAGATCTGGGAAGGCATGGCGACATAGCGCGAATTGGTGCGGATGCCGATGTAGGCCTGCGAGCCTCCGTAGGATCCGCCCGTGGCATAGGCCCCGCCCGCGCTCCAGTAGTCGGCCTTGCTGCCGTCGTTGAAGCTGTTGGTGATTTCCGCCGAGAGCTTCGTCCAGTTGGCAAAGTTGTAGATGAAGGCGACGGTGTTCAGGCGCGGGTTGTCGGCGGCGGTGCTGTTGCCGTTGTTCGTGCCGCCACCGGAGATCCAGTACCGTTGGTACGGCCAGGCGGGCGTGAAGCCCGACGGAAGCAGCGTCGCCGCCGGGTCCGTGCGCGTGGGGATCGACGCGACGGTGGTCGGCGCGGCGGCCGCCGCTGCCTTGGCCAGCGAGAGGGGCGTCACGGCCGGCACGGTGGCTCCGGTCGTCGGCGTGGTGGGCTGCACCGTGGCGACGACGCTCGGTGTCACCGGCGTCACCGGTGTCGGCGTCGAAGGGCTGGCGGGCGCGGCCGTCGTGCCGGATGTCGCGGTTGCGCTGGAACCGCCATCGCCCCCGCCGCATGCGGCGACGAGCGCCATGCAACTGAGGCTGGCGAGAAGGGCGGTCAGTCGATGGGTCAAATCGCTCATGTTCATGCGTTAAAAATGCGCATTTTACCGGTTTATGTAGTACTTTGGGTTTAATCACTATTTTGACTGCAGGGTGCTCGGGTGAACGGGTCGCCGACATGCCTGAGCGTCGTCCCATGAAGCGAGCCGATTCAGGCTCGATCCGGTCCCTGCCAGACCCGGAACGAGCTCCCTGGCGATCGACGACTTCCTACAGACGCTGACGCTGCGGGAAGCCATTTCGCCTCGCGTTCTGGCGCATCATGTGTCGCCGCGCTCCTGACGAGCGCCAAGGAGATTCGAGCATGAAGTGGGAAGGCAACGAGCAGTCGGACAACGTCGAGGACCGCCGCAGCGGCGGTGGCGGGGGCGGCGGGTTTCCGATCGGCGGGCGCAGCGTGGGCATCGGCACCGTGGCGGTGGCGCTCGTCGCCGGCTGGGTGTTCGGCATCAATCCGCTGACCGTGCTGGGGCTCCTGAGCGGCGGCGGCGAGCAGGCCCAGGTTCAGCAACAGGGTCCGGCGCCCAAGCCCCCGGCCAACGACCGCGAGGCGGCCTTCGTCTCGACCGTGCTGAAGAACACCGAGGTGGTCTGGAGCGACATCTTCCAGCGCAGCGGCGGCACCTACCAGGCGCCGCGCTTGGTGCTGTTCCGCGGCGTGACGCCCACCGCCTGCGGCACCGGCGAGGCGGCGATGGGGCCGTTCTACTGCCCGGGCGACAAGAAGGTCTACATCGACCTCGGCTTCTACGACACGCTGAAGAACCAGCTCGGCGCGCCGGGCGAGTTCGCGCAGGCCTACGTGATCGCGCACGAGGTCGGTCACCACGTGCAGGACGAGCTGGGCATCACCGCCAAGGTCGACGCCGCGCGCGGGCGCATGAGCCAGACCCAGAACAACGCGATGAGCGTGCGCGTCGAACTGCAGGCCGACTGCTTCGCCGGCGTGTGGGCGCACCACTCCCAGCAGTCCAAGCAGTGGCTCGACCCGGGCGACATCGAGGCCGCCATGAACGCGGCCCGCAAGATCGGCGACGACGCCCTGCAACGCTCGGCCGGCCGGGCCGTGGTGCCCGACAGCTTCACGCACGGCTCCAGCGCCCAGCGCCAGCGCTGGTTCGGCAACGGCTACCAGAGCGGCGACGTCAAATCCTGCGACACGTTCTCGACCCAGAGTCTCTGAAACAGCGTTGCGATCAGGGTCGGCATCGACGGATGCCACAATAGAGAGCTTCATGACAAGCTCTTTTTCCAATCTTTCGCTGGCCGAACCGCTGGCGCGCGCCGTGGCCGAAATGGGTTACGAAACCATGACGCCCATCCAGGAGCAGGCCATTCCGGTGGTGCTCTCCGGGCAGGACGTGATGGGCGCCGCGCAGACCGGCACCGGCAAGACGGCGGCGTTCTCGCTGCCGCTGCTCCAGCGGATGCTCAAGCACGAGAACGCCTCGATGTCCCCGGCCCGCCATCCCGTGCGGGCCCTGGTGCTCCTGCCCACGCGCGAGCTGGCCGACCAGGTCGCGCAGCAGGTCAAGCTCTACGCCAAGTACACCAACCTGCGCAGCGCGGTGGTGTTCGGCGGCATGGACATGAAGCCGCAGACCCTGGAGCTGAAGAAGGGCGTCGAGGTGCTGGTCGCCACGCCGGGCCGGCTGCTCGACCACATCGAGGCCAAGAACGCGGTGCTCAACCAGGTCGAGTACGTGGTGCTCGACGAGGCCGACCGCATGCTCGACATCGGCTTCCTGCCCGACCTCCAGCGCATCCTGAGCTACCTGCCCAAGCAGCGCACGACCCTGCTGTTTTCGGCCACCTTCTCGCCCGAGATCAAGCGCCTGGCCGGCAGCTACCTGCAGAACCCCGTCACCATCGAGGTGGCGCGGCCCAACGAGACGGCCTCGACCGTCGAGCAGCGCTTCTTCAGCGTCGGCGACGACGACAAGCGCCGCGCGCTGAAGCAGATCGTGCGCCAGCGCGGCATCACCCAGGCCTTCGTCTTCGTCAACAGCAAGCTCGGCTGCGCGCGCCTCGCGCGTTCGCTGGAGCGCGAGGGCCTCAAGACCACCGCCCTGCACGGCGACAAGAGCCAGGACGAGCGCCTGAAGGCGCTCGACGCCTTCAAGAAGGGCGAGGTCGACCTGCTGGTGTGCACCGACGTCGCCGCGCGCGGCCTGGACATCAAGGACGTGCCGGCGGTCTTCAACTTCGACATCCCCTTCAATGCCGAGGACTACGTCCACCGCATCGGCCGCACCGGCCGCGCCGGCGCGTCGGGCCTGGCGGTGAGCTTCGCGAGCGGCGGCAACGACGCGCGCCTGGTGGCCGACATCGAGAAGCTGATCAAGAAGCCGATCGAGCTCGAGGCGATGGAGTACGAAGAGGACCGCCCGCGCGGCCGCATCAACGACGGTCGCCGCCACTGGCGCGAGGAAGGCGAGACCGGCGACGTGCGCGACGTGCTCGACACCCTGGCCGAAGCGCCGCCGCAGCGCGAGCGTGAGCGCGGCGGCTTCGGGGGCGGTGGCGGCAACGGCGGCGGCGCGCGCTCCGGCGGCATGCGTCCGTCGCGCGGCTCGCAGGCATCGCGCGACCCGTTCTTCGAAAAGCCCTACGAGCCGCCGCAGCGCGAGGCCGAACCGGCCTGGGAGGCCTCGGCCAAGGCCGCGCCGGCCGCGCGCGGCATCTCCGCCAACATCAAGCCGCGCCGCAAGGTCGCCGCGCTGTTCAAGGCCGCGGCGCCACGGCCGGCCGAGCCCCAGGCGGTCGAGCCACGACCCGCCGAACCCCGCGCCGTCGAACCGGACGGCCAGCCGAACTGACCGCGCGACGAACCGGACGCCCGGCCGGTAGCCGGGTCGACCGGCGCCTCAGGTGCCCGGTGCCTGCGCCTGCTCGCACGCCACCTCGACGTGCTCGCGCGCGTCGAGCGTCGCGCCGATGCGCGCGGCGCTGAGGCAGCCGCCCCAGACGCAGCCGGTGTCGGTGGACAGCAGGTCCGGCCGCGAGATCCAGCCCAGCGTCGACCAGTGACCGAAGGCGACGGTGGCGCCGGCCGTGCGGCGACCCGGCACGTCGAACCACGGCATGAAGCCCGCCGGCGGCGCGGCGGCGCCGTCCTTGGTGTCGAAATCCATGCGCCCGTCGGCGGTGCAGAAGCGCAGCCGCGTGAGGCCGTTGACGATGGCGCGCAGCCGCGCATCGCCGGCGAGGTCGTCGTTCCAGTGGTCGGGCTCGTTGCCGTACATGCCGCGCACGAAGGCGGCCAGGTCCGGGCCGCGCAGCACGGCCTCGACCTCCGCCGCCAGCGCCAGGGTCCGCGCGACGTCCCACTGCGGCAGCACGCCCGCGTGAACCATCAGCAGGTCGCGACCGCCGACGACCTCGTGCAGTGCCATGTGCTGCTGGCGCAGCCAGTCGAGCAGTGCCGCGCGGTCGGGCGCGTCGAGGATGTCGTCGATGGTGTCCTTGCGGCCGGAGCGGCGCGCGCCGTGGGCCACGCCCAGCAGGTGCAGGTCGTGGTTGCCCAGCAGGCTGCGCGCCGAGGCGCCCAGGCGCTGCACGCGGCGCAGCACGGCGGCCGACGCCGGCCCCCGGTTGACGAGGTCGCCGAGCAGCACCAGGGTGTCGCGGCTGGGGGAGAAATCGATGTGGTCGAGGAGGCGGCCCAGGGCGGCGTCGCAGCCCTGCACGTCGCCGATCAAGTAAAGTGCCATGTCCCCATTCTCTCCCCCGTACATGGATGTCTTTCTGCTGGCGTTGCTGACGACGCTCAATGCGTTGTTCGCGATGTCCGAAATGGCCCTGTCGACCAGCCGGCGCGCGCGGCTCGCGGCGCTGGCCGAGACCGGGGACACGGGCGCCGCCGCGGCGCTGCGCCTGATGGAGGACCCGACGCAGTTCCTCTCCACCGTGCAGATCGGCATCACCTCCATCGGCATGCTCAGCGGCATCGTCGGCGAGGCCGCCTTCGCGACGCCGCTGGCGGTCTGGATGGAGCAGAGCGCCGGCCTGGGCGCCGGCACGGCCAGCGTGGCGTCCACGGCCGTGGTAGTGACCTGCATCACCTTCTTCACGATCATCTTCGGCGAGCTGGTGCCCAAGCGCATCGGCCAGCTCTACCCCGAGCCGGTGGCGCGCTTCGTCTCGCGCCCGATGCGCGGGCTGGCCACCGGCGCCAAGCCCTTCGTGCTGCTGCTCTCGGGCGCCACCGCCGCCATCCTCAAGCTGCTGCGCATCGACGCCAACGCGGCGCGCACCGTGACCGAGGAGGAGATCTCGGCCAGCCTGGAGGAGGGCGTGGACGCCGGCGTCATCGAGATGCACGAGCACCAGATGGTGCGCAACGTGTTCCACCTCGACGACCGGCGGCTGAGCTCGCTGATGGTGCCGCGCGCCGACATCGAGTGGCTCGACGCCTCCGGCACGGTGGCCCAGAGCCTGCAGCGGGTGGCCGATGCCGGCGCGCTCGACCTGGTGCACTCGTGGTATCCGGTGTGCCGCGGCTCGCTCGACGACGTCGTCGGCGTGATCAGCGTCGCGCACCTGCTGCGCCTGGGGCCGCAGCACGCGGGCAGCATCGAGGCCGCCGCCGAACCGGCGTTCTTCGTGCCGGAAACGCTGACCGGCATGGAACTGCTCGAGCAGTTCCGCACGCGCGCCGGGCGGCTGGTGTTCGTGGTCGACGAGTACGGCGTCGTGCAGGGCCTGATGGCGCCGCGCGACCTGCTCGAGGCCATCACCGGCGAACTCCAGCCCCACACCGTCGCCGACGCCTGGGCGCGCCAGCGCGAGGACGGCGCCTGGGAGCTCGACGGCCTGATGCCGGTGTCCGAGCTGCGCGCACGCCTGGCGATCCGCGAGCTGCCGGAGGAGGAACGCGGGCGCTACAACACCCTGGCCGGCCTGCTGATGTCGGTCTCGGGCGAGCTCCCGGTGGTGGGCGAGCGCGTCGAATGCGCCGGCTGGACCTTCGAGGTCGTGGCGCTCGACGGCCGCCGCATCGACCGCGTGCTGGCCCATCCGGACGCCGAGACCGCGCCGGTGCCGCGCGCGACGAACTGAGACGGTCGCCACGCGGGACGCGCCGTTCCGGTTCCGGGCAGGGCCCGGATGCGGATCGGTGCCGTCTCGACCGGGTGCGATGGCGGTTCATGAACGCTTTCTGAACGACTTGCCAATAGAATGCGAATCTTTCTCATTACCTTGATCGATGATGATTCGCACGAGCCCGCGTTCGCACCGTCGCGCCGCCTTGCCGGCCGCCCTGGCCTTCCTGTCGTTCCAGGCCCTCGCGCAGGGCACGAACGCGACCCTGCCGGAAGTGCGGGTCGATGCGTCGTCGGAGCGTGAGAGCGCCATTTCCCCGGTGATCGGCTATCGCGCGAAGAACGCCGCCACCGCCACCAAGACCGACACGCCGCTGGCGGAGACGCCGCAGTCCGTGACCATCGTGACGCGCGACCAGATGGTCGACCAGGGCGCCATCAGCATCCAGGACGCGCTGGGCTACGCCGCCGGCGTGCGCTCCGACGCCTACGGCTTCGATGCGCGCACCGACTCGGTCCGGGTGCGCGGCAGCGACGTCGACGTCTACCTCGACGGTCTGCGCCAGGCCTACGGCTACTACACCAGCACCACCCGCACCGAGCCCTACACCCTCGAGCGCCTGGAGGTGCTGCGCGGCCCGGCGGGCATGCTGTTCGGTTCCGGCACGGTGGGCGGCATCGTCAACATGGTGAGCAAGCGGCCGCAGACCGAGACGCAGCGCGAGGTCGGCGTGCAGCTCGGCAGCTTCGGCCGCAAGCAGATCCAGACCGACCTGACCGGCGCGCTGACGGCCGATGGCGAGTGGTCCTACCGGCTCGTCGCGCTGCAGCGCAAGTCCGACACGCAGGTCGATTTCGTGCCCGACGACCGCAGCCTGATCGCGCCCTCGCTGACGTGGCGGCCGAGCGCCGCGACCTCACTGACCCTGCAGGCGCTGTGGCAGAAGGACAAGAGCGGCACCAGCTCGCAATTCCTGCCCTGGGAAGGCACCATCTTGCCGAATCCCAACGGCCGCCTGCCGGTCAGCCGCTTCATCGGCGAGCCGGGCGACTACTACGACAGCGAGCGCAAGAGCGTCGGCTGGCTGTTCGAGCACAGGTTCGACGACACCTGGACGGTGCGGCAGAACTTCCGCGTCGCGCGCAACCAGAACGACGGCCGCTACCACTACGGCGACGCGTTTTCCGTCCCCGGCGGCTGGATCGCGGACCCGGTGGGCAAGCGGCTGCTGGGCCGTTACCTCGACAGCTCGCTGACCCGGACCACCCTCGCCGCCGTCGACAATCATGCCGAGGGCCACTTCGCGACCGGTGCGCTGCAGCACACGCTGCTCGCCGGCGCCGATTTCTCGCGCCAGCGTCAGGACGTGGCCAGCGGCTTCGGCGTGGGCGCCATCGATGCCTACGCCCCCGTCTACGGCAACCTGGAGGACGTCGAACGCACGGCGCTGCCGCGCACCACGCAGCGCAACGCCGGTCTCTACCTGCAGGACCAGATCAAGTGGGGCGCCTGGAACTTCGTCGCCGGCCTGCGCCACGATCGCACCACCGCCGGCATCGAGGGCGCTGCCGACCAGGACGACAGCGCCACCACCAAGCGCCTGGGCGCGATGTACCGGCTGTCCTCGGGCTGGTCGCCCTACGTGAGCTATGCCGAGTCGTTCACGCCGCAGGCCGCGCGCCTGGGCCAGTCGTTCAGGCCGCTGCGCGGCGAACAGTGGGAGGCGGGCGTCAAGTACGAACCCACGGGCCGCGCGCTGGCGTTCAACGCGGCCGTCTACGACCTGCGCGAGAAGAACCGCATCAAGACCCTGACGCCTATCACCTTCGACCAGCTCGGCGAGACGCGCAACAAGGGCCTGGAGCTGGAGGCGCGCGGCACGATCGGCCGCGACCTCGACGTCATCGCGCACTACAACCACATCGACCTCGACGACCAGCTCGAGGGCCTGCCGAAGAACCAGGCCAGCGTCTGGGCCCGGTACCGCTTCGCCATCGCCGGCGTCACCGGCTTTTCCGCCGGTGCCGGGGTGCGCTGGATGGGGTCGTTCACCGACGTCTCGGCCGGCATCGGACCGCGCATCCCCGGCGTGGCGCTGCTCGACCTGGTCCTGGCCTACGACACCGCCAAGTGGCGCTATGCGCTCAACGTCAACAACGCGACCGACAAGGACTACTTCAGCACCTGCCTGTCGCGCGGCGACTGCTGGTTCGGCGCCCGCCGCAACGTGGTGGCCAGCGCGACCTACCGCTTCTGATCCTTCCCCCGACGCCCCCTCGACAAGAAAAAGCCATGACCCCGATGAACAGCAAGACGATCAAGACCTGGGCCTGGGTCCACAAGTGGAGCAGCCTGGTGTGCACCGTGTTCATGCTGCTGCTGTGCCTGACCGGCCTGCCACTGATCTTCCACCACGAGATCGGCCATCTGCTGGGCACCGAGGTCGAATCGCCGGAGATGCCCGCGGACACGCCGCGCGCGAGCCTCGACCGCGTCCTGGAGGTGGCCAAGGCCCGGCACCCCGACCGCGTGGTGCAGTTCGCCTCCCACTCGGAGGACGACGACAACCTGTGGTTCGTCACCCTCACGCCCACGCCGGCGCCCACCGACGACTTCAAGTCGGTGGTGGTCGATGCGCGCACGGCCGAGGTGCTGGCGCAGCCGAAGTTCGACGAGGGCTTCATGTACGTGATGTTCAAGCTGCACGTCGACCTGTTCGCCGGCCTGCCGGGCAAGCTGTTCCTCGGCTTCATGGGCCTGCTGCTGCTGGTGGCGATCGTCTCGGGCGTGGTGCTCTACGCGCCCTTCATGCGCAAGCTCGACTTCGGCACGGTGCGGCGCGAGAAGCGGCCGCGCCTGAAGTGGCTCGACCTGCACAACCTGCTGGGCATCGTCACGCTGGTGTGGGCCTTCGTGGTGGGCGGCACCGGCATGATCAACACCTGGGCCGACCTGGTGATCAAGTACTGGCAGCACGACCAGCTCACCGCATTGCTGGCGCCCTACCAGGGCCAGACGCCGGTGCCGGTGGCCGAGCGCGGCTCGCTGCAACGCTCGCTCGAAGCGGCCCAGGCGCGCGCGCCGGGCACCAAGCTGTCGTTCATCGCCTTCCCCGGCACGTCCTTCTCCAGCCCGCACCACAACACCTTCTTCCTGCGCGGCGACGAGCCGTTCACGTCGAAGCTGCTGCAGCCGGTGCTGGTCGACGCCCGCACGGCCGAGGTGACGGCCTCGCCGGCGCTGCCGTGGTACCTGACGGCGCTGCTGGTGTCGCAGCCGCTGCACTTCGGCGACTACGGCGGGATGCCGATGCAGATCCTGTGGGCGCTGCTCGACATCGCCACCATCGTCGTGCTGGGCAGCGGGCTGTACCTGTGGCTCAAGCGCGGCAGCGGCGTGCCGGCGGCGCGGGCCGGACGCGCGTCGGCAGCCACATCGACATCGCCCGGCGACGCATCGACGTCCCCCTCGGCGCAGCCGGCGCCGGCCCTGAAGGTGCGCACGTGAAGCGGCGGCCATCGTCCGCGCCGTCCCCGGCGGCAGCGCATCCGTTCCGGCACACCGCGTCGTCGTTCTGGCGGCTGTGGGGCTGGCCCATCGTCCTGGGCGTGCTGACCACGCTGGGCCTGGTCTCGGCGCTGTTCAGCGACGGCGGGGCGGGGGACGTGGTGGCCTGGGTGGCGCTGGGCATTCCGGTCGTCGCGGGGGCCTGGTTCGGCTGGCGGCGACCGTCGAGGCACCGCCGGGCGGACTGAGGATCCGCCCCCCGCAAGGCACATCGCCCCGACGGCATCGGAAGGCCGTCGGGGCGATGTCTTTTGCGGTCGTACAGTCCGGTGGCGGGCGCCCGCGGCGCCCGCCACCGTCGCGCCTACCGCACCACCATGAACATGCTTGGCAGCCAGGTGGAGAAGGCGGGGACGAAGGTGACGAGGCCGAGGGCGAAGATGAGGGCGCCGTAGAAGGGCCAGATGGTGCGCATGACGGTGCCCACGGAGACGCCGCCGATGGCGCAGCCCACGAACTGCGTGGTGCCCACCGGGGGGGTGTTCAGCCCGAGGGCGCAGTTGATCAGGAGCACGATGCCGAACTGCACGGAGGTCATGCCGTACTGCTGGGCGATGGGCAGGAAGATGGGCGTGCACAGCAGGATGGTGGCGGCCATGTCCAGGAAGGTGCCCAGCACGAACAGGATGACGTTGATCATCAGGAAGATCAGCCACGGGGTGGTGGTGATCTGCGAGAGCATCTGCCCGGTGAGCTCGGCCACGCCGTAGAGGCTGATCAAGTAGCCGAAGGTGCTGGAGATGCCGATGAGCAGCAGGATGACGCCGGTGGTGCGCACGGCCTTGGAGGCCGCCTTGATGAAGTGCTCCCACTTGATGCTGCGGTAGACGAACACCGTGAGCGCCAGCGCGTAGAGCACGGCCACGGCGGCCGACTCGGTGGCCGTGAAGATGCCCGAGAGGATGCCCCCCAGGATCAGCACGACGATGAACAGGCCCGGCAGCGCCGCGGCGAAGGAGCGCGCGACGATCGCCCAGCCGGGGAAGGTGCCCGCGGGGTAGCCGCGCTTGACCGCCACCAGGTAGGCCGCGGCGAGGTTGCTGATGGTGAGGATGGCCGCGGGCAGGAGCGCCGCGAGGATCAGCGCGGCGATGGAGACCTTCCCGCCGGCGGCCAGCGAGTAGATGATCAGGTTGTGGCTGGTGGGCATGAGCGCGCCCAC